>CABYHL010000001.1 GCA_902518895.1 uncultured Alphaproteobacteria bacterium
AATTAGGTAAGGTATATTTTTGGAGAGCAGCAATAAAGCCAGGAAGACCAATTGCAGTTGGAAAAATAAATAATTGCTACATAATTTGCTTACCAGGTAATCCAGTTTCTGTTCAATTACTATATGCAATGTTAGTAAGACCATTAATAGAAAAATTATCTGGTGGAAATTTTAAGCTCCCACCATCAAGTAAAATTACAGCAAATTTTTCTATGAAGAAAAAAACAAAAAGAATGGAGTGGTTACGTGTAAATAAAGAAACTATAAATAATAAAAATATTGCAAATAAATTTCCTAAACAAGGTTCTGGTATGATTAGTTCTATATCCTATTCTGATGGTATAATTGAAATTGATGAAAATGTTTCTCAAGTAAACAAAGGAGATATTTTTGATTTTTATAATTATGAAAGTCTATTTTAATTTTTAATTTTAAATCTATAACGAATTATAATTTTATCTTTTATTTTTTCACAACTTAAATATTCATAGTTAGATTGATCACAATAGTGCTCAAAGTCTGCTTCAGCCAAAGGATCAGTTGCAATAATTTTAATAATTGTATCTTTGTTCAATTCTGATGCAAGTTTTCTAGCCTTAAGCACTGGTATAGGACATTCTGTACCACTGGTATCAAGAACTAATTCTTCATTTTCAACTGAATCTTTCATAGTTTTCTGATACTTAATATATAGTATAATA
Organism: uncultured Alphaproteobacteria bacterium; assembly: GCA_902518895.1. Classification (GTDB taxonomy): domain Bacteria; phylum Pseudomonadota; class Alphaproteobacteria; order HIMB59; genus CACPNW01. The sequence goes on from CABYHL010000001.1 coordinate 702, forward strand.
TTAATTGGAATGGATAAATTTGTTTCTCAAACAGAAACTTCTTTAAAAAAGAAGAAAAGACGTTGGACTCCAAAAGGAAGACAAGTCGAAGATAAATATTTAGATGAAGTTTCTAAATTGTTTTCAGGGTTAATATTTAAGCGAGATGAATTAATAGAATATTTGCATATATTACAGGATAAATTTGGTGTTTTGTACGATAAACATCTAGTAGCTTTATCAACTATTATTAACCTGCCACTTTCTGAAATTTATGAAGTTGCAACTTTTTATGCTCACTTTAATATAGTTAAAGATAGTAAAGATTATAACCCAGTGACTGTTGTAAGGGTTTGTGAAAGTTTAACTTGTGAATTATTTGGCGCACACAAATTACTTCAAGATATAAAAAAATTAGAAAATAAAAATGTAAAAGTCGTACCTGGGCCATGCATGGGAAGATGCAATGTTGCTCCTACTGTTTGCGTAGGAAAAAATTATGTTGATGTGGCTAATTTTGATAAAGTTAAAAAAACAATTGATGAAAAAAATTTTGACCCCTTCATTCCAGATTATATAAATTTATCTTATTATAAAAAAAAAGGCGGTTATAAAATTGCGAGCAAAATAAAAAATGGTGTTATCTCAAAAAAACAAGTTTTGGATTCTTTAAATGAAAGCGGATTGAAAGGTAAGGGTGGTGCTGGATTTCCTACAGGAAAAAAATGGGAAATTGTTTCAAATTACAATGGTAAAAAATATGTTGCTGTTAATGGTGATGAAGGTGAGCCAGGAACATTTAAAGATAGGTCATATTTAGAAAGTGATCCACATAGATTTTTAGAAGGAGCTTTAATTGCATCCTATTTTATAAATGCTCAAAAAGTTTATATTTATATGAGAGATGAATATCCAACAGTTATAAAAATTTTACTTGATGAAATAAATAAAATGGAAGATGAAGAAATAATTCCAAAAGACTTTTTCATAGTGAGAAGAGGGGCAGGAGCCTATATTTGTGGAGAAGAGTCAGCAATGATAGAAAGTATTGAAGGCAAGAGAGGATTGCCAAGGCATAGACCGCCTTATGTGGCTGAAATTGGCTTATTTGGATGTCCTACTTTAACAAATAATTTAGAAACTCTTTTTTGGGTAAGAGATATAATTGAAAAAGGAGCAAAGTGGTTTGCTGAAAAGGGGTCCAATGGGAATAAGGGTTTTCATAGTTTTTCAGTATCTGGAAGAGTAAAGAACCCAGGAGTAAAAGTTGCCCCAGCCGGTATAACAATTCAACAATTAATTGATAAGTATTGTGATGGTATGGCAGATGGACATACTTTTAAAGGATATCTTCCTGGAGGTGCATCAGGCGGTATCCTACCCGCTACTATGAATGATATTCCACTTGATTATGGATCAAAAGAATTAATGGATGCCGGATGTTTTTTAGGTTCAGCGGCAGTAGTTGTATTGTCGGATCATGATAATATGAAAGATGTTGCACTTAATCTACTAAAATTTTTCGAAGAGGAAAGTTGTGGTCAATGTACACCATGCCGTTCCGGTACGGAGAAAACTGTAAAATTAATGCAAGAAAAAAATTGGAACAAGGAAAAATTAAAAGATTTAAGCGAAGTTATGTCTCAAGCATCGATATGTGGTTTAGGGCAGGCTGCAACAAACCCATTAAATTCTGTTTTAAAATATTTTAGCAATGAAATAACTTATGACTAAAGACAAAACAAAATTTTATTTAAACGAAAAGTTAGTTGAAGCAAATGCTGATGAAACTATTTGGCAAGTTGCAAATAGACTTGGAACAGAAATTCCACATTTGTGTTATTCTGATAAACCTGGCTATAGAGCAGATGGAAATTGTAGAGCATGTATGGTTGAAATTGAAGGAGAGCGTGTGTTAGCAGCATCTTGTATTAGAAAGCCAACTGATAGTATGAAAGTAAAAACTTCCTCAGAAAAGGCTAAAAAATCAAGAGAGTTAGTTTTTGAATTGCTTTTAGCAGACCAGCCAAAAAAAGAAATTGCTCATGATAATAATTCTGACTTTTGGAAATGGATAGACAAAGTTGAAGTTAAAGAAAGTAGATTTCCAAAAAAAACTTCATGTCAGGCAGATGTTTCTCATCCAAGCATGGCTGTAAATTTAGATGCATGCATCCAATGTAATCTCTGTGTAAGAGCATGTAGAGAAGTCCAAGTAAATGATGTGATTGGAATGGCATATCGAGGAGAAAATTCTAAAATCGTGTTTGATTTTGATGACCCAATGGGTGACAGTACATGTGTGGCATGTGGTGAATGTGTACAAGCTTGTCCAACTGGAGCATTAATGCCGGCATCCATCGTAGATAAGGATGGTGTTGGTCATAGTAAGGTAGATAAAAAAATTGATAGTGTTTGTCCTTATTGTGGTGTTGGTTGTCAGATAGAATACAATGTAAAAGATAACAAAATTAAATACGTTAATGGTGTTGACGGTCCTGCAAATAAAAATAGGTTATGTGTAAAGGGAAGATTTGGTTTTGATTATGTAAATAACCCAGAAAGACTTACAAAGCCACTGATTAGAATTAAAGACAAAGCAAAAGACTTGCATCCAAACATTAATTTTTCAAATATTCATGAATATTTTAGAGAAGCATCTTGGGATGAAGCTTTAGATTATGCTGCACAAGGATTCTTAAAACTTAAAAAACAAAGAAATGGTATAAGTAATCTCGCGGGATTTGGATCAGCTAAATGTTCAAATGAAGAAGCATATTTATTTCAAAAATTAATTCGAACTGGTTTTAATACTAACAATGTTGATCATTGTACAAGGCTTTGTCATGCTTCTTCAGTTGCGGCCTTATTAGAAACTATTGGTTCAGGAGCTGTTACTGCTCCGTTCTATGAAGTTGAACATTCTGATGTGATAATAGTGATTGGTGCTAATCCAACTGAAAACCATCCAGTAGCAGCAACTTTTTTTAAAAATGCTGCAAAAAAAGGTTCTAAATTAATTGTGATGGATCCTAGAGGTCATTCTTTAAAAAAACATGCAACTCACATGTTGCAATTTAAACCAGGATCTGATGTTGCTCTCTTAAATTCAATAATGAATGTTATTGTTGAAGAAAATTTATTTAATTCTCAATACATTAAAAAACAAACTGAGGGATTTGATAAATTAAGAAAACATTTAATGAATTATTCACCTGATATAATGGAAAACGAAACAGGTATTGATCCAGAATTAATAAGAGAAGTAGCGCGCCTATATGCCAGCACAAATAAAGGAATTATTTTTTGGGGAATGGGCATTTCTCAACATACACATGGTACCGACAATGCTAGATGTTTAATTTCACTAGCTTTAATGACAGGAAATGTAGGAAAAAGAGGATCTGGTTTACATCCTTTAAGAGGACAAAATAATGTCCAAGGAGCTTCTGATGCTGGTCTTATACCAATGATGTACCCTGATTATCAATTAGTTGATAAAGATAATAATAAAGATTTTTTTGAAAAACTCTGGAACACTTCTTTAGATGATAAAAAAGGTCTAACTGTTGTTGAAATTATGGACGCTATTCATGAGAGTACAATTAAAGGCATGTATATACTTGGTGAAAATCCAGCAATGTCTGATCCTGATCTTAATCATGCAAGAGAAGCTCTACAAATGTTAGAGCATTTAGTAGTTCAAGATATTTTTTTAACTGAAACAGCAACATATGCTGATGTTATTTTCCCAGCTTCAGCATGGCCTGAAAAAAATGGAACAGTTACTAATACTAATAGACAAGTACAAATGGGAAGAAAAGCTTTAGATTCCCCAGGTGAAGCAAAAGAAGATTGGTGGATAACGAACGAACTTGGAAAAAGAATGGGTTTAAATTGGAAATATAAACATCCCAGGGAAATTTATGAAGAAATGTCACTAACAATGCATTCATTAAACAATATATCTTGGGAAAGATTAGAAAATGAAAACTCTGTAACCTATCCAAGTAAATCTCCAACTACACCAGGAGATGAAATTGTTTTTGGCGATAAATTTCCAAATGAAAATGGTAAAGGTAAGTTTATTCCAGCTAGTGTGACTGCACCAGATGAAGTACCTGATAAAGAATTTGAGATGATACTAACGACAGGAAGGCAATTAGAGCATTGGCATACTGGAGCTATGACCAGAAAGGCATCAAATTTAGATGCCATTGAACCGGAACCTTCAGTTTCAATATCACCTAAAGATATAATTAAAAATAATATGAAAGCTGGTGATAAAATAAAAGTCACAACTAGAAGAGGTTCAATAGATATTAGAGTAAGGCAAGACAGGGCGATTCCTGATGGAGTTATATTTATTCCATTTTGTTATAATGAATCTGCCGCGAATCTTTTAACTAATCCAGCTTTAGATCCATATGGAAAAATTCCTGAATTTAAATATTGTGCAGCAAAAATTGAGAAGTTATAAATATTATATGATTAAAAAAACTTTTATAATTTTATTTCTTGTATTTAGTCCAATTACAGCGTGCTCTACATTAAGTGAATTAAACGAAAGAGTAAAGGGTGATGGAGTTCCTTATATTCCTGGAATTTAATTTATAAAATTCTTGTCGAATTTATAATTTAATATAAATGCAAAATTTAATGCCGCGTTAGCTCATTTGGTAGAGCAGTTGATTTGTAATCATCAGGTAGTCAGTTCGATTCCGACACGCGGCACCACCCTGATAACATTTAAGTTGAGTAAAACTTATATAAAGCAATCGATGTTGCGTTAGAAACATTCAAACTATCAATTTCAAATTTTAAATTGTTTTTCATGTTTATCTGCTTTATTTCATCACATTCTTTTTTTACTAATTCTCTAATACCTTTTCCTTCAGAACCAAAAACTAATACCGATTTTTTTGAAAAGTTTAATTTTGAATTTTTATTTTTCGAACTATCAAAGCCATAAATCCAATAATTATTTTTTTTAAGAAAAGAAATAGCTCTTCTTATATTTGTCACTCTAATATAATTTACGATTTCTGCAGCACCAGAAGCAGATTTATAAAGTGATGAAGTCAATTCAGGTGAATTATCTTTACCAACTATAATTCCTGCACAATCAAATAATGCACATGATCTCATTATTGAGCCAATATTTTGAGGATCAGTTACGTGATCTAAAATTAATATTACTGATTTTGTTTTTTTACTTTCTACTTTTATAAATTCTTCCAAACCTGGCCTTGCAAAATCTTTTGTTTTTAAAACTACCCCCTGAGTTGCGTTCTCGTTTCCAAATCTTCTTATGAATTCATTTTGAGGAAGAATACTAATTTTTTGTATTTTAGATTCATATTTTTTTGCAAAATTAATCTGATTTTTACTAATTATTAGCTCAATATGCTCCCTTTTATTATTTTGGAGAGCCGCTTTAACAGAATGTTGACCAAAAATTGTGTGAATTCCTTGGTTTTTATTAGATTTACTATTTCTAAACTTACTCATGGTTTAATATCACAGATTTGTCTAATTAATACAATCTAGATATGTACAAAATGACATTTTTTGTCTAAAAGGCCGTTGCTTTTACGAGTATACGTATTTTGCAAAGGTGAAGTTGCTGTTTTAGATTGACATATATACTAATTTATTAGTATTGGCCAAGTTCTTCAAACGGAGGGGTGGTCGAGTGGTTAAAGGCAGCGGACTGTAAATCCGCCCGCGTGAGCGTACGTAGGTTCGAATCCTACCCCCTCCACCATTATGGAGGTAATGGGATGAAAGCATTAAAGTGAGTGTGTGAAGCAGTCAGTTTAGTTGCGGGTGTAGCTTAGTGGTAAAGCTCCAGCCTTCCAAGCTGGCTACGAGGGTTCGATTCCCTTCACCCGCTCCATAACAAAATATTATTGGGGTAAAAAAATGGCTAAAGCAAAATTCGAAAGAAACAAACCGCATTGTAACATAGGTACTGTTGGTCACGTTGACCATGGTAAAACAACATTAACTGCTGCTATAACAAAAATATTAGCAGAGTCAGGTGGAGCAGAATTTACAGATTACGCAAACATTGATAAAGCACCTGAAGAAAGAGAACGTGGTATTACAATTTCTACTGCACACGTTGAATATGAAACTGAAGCAAGACATTATGCTCACGTAGATTGTCCTGGACACGCAGATTATGTTAAGAATATGATTACTGGTGCAGCTCAAATGGATGGCGGTATCTTAGTTGTTAATGCAGCCGACGGACCAATGCCTCAAACAAGAGAACACATACTTTTAGCTAGACAGGTAGGTGTACCTGCTCTCGTTGTATACATGAACAAGGTTGATCAAGTAGATGACAAAGAACTAATTGATCTAGTTGAGATGGAAATTAGAGAACTTCTGACTTCATATGAATTCCCAGGTGATACTATCCCAATCATTAAGGGTTCAGCTTTAGCAGCTCTTGAAGGTAGAGACGATGAAATTGGAAAAAATTCAATTATGGAATTAATGAAAGCAGTTGATGAACATATACCACAACCTAGCCGACCTGTTGATCAGCCTTTCCTAATGCCAGTTGAAGATGTGTTTTCAATTTCTGGTAGAGGTACAGTTGTAACTGGAAGAATTGAACAAGGTCAAGTAAAAGTTGGAGAGGAAATTGAAATTCTAGGAATAAGAGATCCTCAAAAAACTACTTGCACTGGAGTTGAGATGTTTAGAAAACTTCTAGATTCTGGTGAGGCCGGTGATAACGTTGGTGTTCTTCTTCGTGGAACAAAAAGAGAAGAAGTTGAACGTGGTCAAGTATTAGCAAAACCCGGTTCAATAAAACCTCATACAAAATTTAAAGCAGAAGCATATGTATTAAAAAAGGAAGAGGGTGGAAGACATACCCCATTCTTTTCAAACTACAGACCTCAATTCTACTTTAGAACAACTGATGTAACTGGAACAATTAAATTGCCTGAAGGCACCGAAATGGTAATGCCTGGTGATAATATTGCTATGGAAGTTACTCTTTTGTCTCCAATTGCAATGGATAAAGGTTTAAAATTTGCAATTAGAGAAGGTGGAAGAACAGTTGGCGCTGGAGTTGTAGCTGAAATTATCGAATAGTTTTAGAGACCGCTCTATCAGTTAGCCAATACTTATTAGGAGTGTAGCTCAACTGGTAGAGCACCGGTCTCCAAAACCGGGGGCTGCGGGTTCAAGTCCTGCCACTCCTGCCAAAAGAAATGAAAATATGAATATTGAAAAAAAGAAAACATCACCAGCTCTTTTTGTAAGACAGGTTAGACAAGAATTACAAAAAGTAACATGGCCTCAAAGAAGAGATACCTTTGTTTCTTCTGCAATAGTCATATTATTAATAATATTATTCTCACTATTTTTTCTTCTAACTGACCAAATATGGTCTTTTTCAATAAGAAAAATAATTGAAATAGGATCAGGTTTTTAATGAATAAAGCAAGATGGTACGTTCTTCATGCCTATTCAGGTTATGAAAAAAAAGTTGCTGAGAGTATTTTGGACCAAGCAACAAAACTTGGTGTCAAAGAACATATTGAAGAAATATCTGTTCCAGTTCAAAACATTGTTGAAGTAAAAAGAGGTGTAAGGGTAAATACAGAAAGGAAAATATTTCCTGGCTATATACTTATTAAAATGAGCTTAAATGACGATACTTGGCATATCATTAAAACAACTCCAAAGTTAAGTGGTTTTTTAGGTAACAAAGGTAAACCAGTTCCAATTAGTAACGCTGAAGCAAAAAGAATATCTGAACAAGTTATTGACGGTGTAGAAAAATCTAGACCTGCAATAATGTATGATGTTGGGGAACAAGTAAAAGTAATTGATGGACCTTTTGCATCATTTAATGGAGAAGTTGAGCAAATAGATGAAGATAAAGCAAGATTAAGAGTGGCTGTTTCAATTTTTGGAAGATCAACACCTGTTGATTTAGAATATTCGCAGGTAGAAAAGGTATAAACTATGGCTAAAGAAATTTTAGGTTTAATTAAATTACAAATTCCTGCTGGAGGAGCAAACCCATCACCTCCTGTAGGACCAGCACTTGGACAAAGAGGACTGAACATAATGGATTTTTGTAAAGCATTTAATGATAAAACAAAAGAATTAGAAAAAGGTGCCCCAATTCCAGTTATAATAACTGCATATAAAGATAGAAGTTTCGACTTTACTACAAAATTACCACCAGTAAGTTTTTATCTTAAAAAAGCAGCAAAAATAAAAAAAGGAAACTCAACTCCTGGTAGATCTTTAGTGGGTAAAGTCACAATGCAAGATATTGAAAAAATTGCTAAAGAAAAAATGCAAGATTTAAATGCTATTGATCTAAACGGAGCGATGAACATGGTTAAAGGATCTGCTGTTTCAATGGGTATGGAGGTAGTTGGTTAATGAAAATAACAAAAAATAGAAAACAAATGTTAAATAATTTTGATACTACAAAGATTTACGAGCCATTAGAAGCAATAAAAATTTTAAAAGAGAAATCTTATGTAAAGTTTAATGAAACAATTGATATTTCAATTAATCTTGGAATTGACAGTAACAAAACGGATCAAAATATAAAAGGTGTTGTAAATCTTCCTAATGGAACAGGAAAAACTGTGAAGGTCGCAGTAATTGCAAATGACGAAAAACAAAATGATGCAAAAAGCAATGGTGCTGATTTAGTTGGAAGCGATGATTTGATTGAAACAATTTCTAAATCAAAAATAGAATTTGACATTCTTATTGCTACTCCAGATATGATGCCTAAATTAGGTAAAGTAGCAAAAATACTAGGCCCAAAAGGATTAATGCCAAATCCTAAACTTGGTACTGTGACTAATGAAATTTCTCAATCAGTAAATGACGCTAAATCAGGTCAAGTTAAATTTAAAAATGATAAATCAGGTATTGTTCATGCCGGAATAGGAAAAGTAGATTTTAGTGAAGAAGATTTGTTAGAAAATATTAAAACATTTTATTCTTCAGTTAGTAAAAGTAAACCCGATGCCGTTAAGGGTTCTTTTATAAAAAAGGTTACCATAGCTTCAACTATGGGAGTTGGATTAAATATTAACCAAGCTAGCTTACGTTAATTAATCCAAAAGATGATCTTTGATCATCACCTGTCAAAGACTGCAGGGGCTTTAAGCTTAATATCCTGCATAGACTGAAGCGAGTCATTGATTTGCTTCTTGACAGGCTTTAAATTAGTTTGGTGGTCAAACTAATTTTAGCTAATATTGGGCCCTCTGGGTCTAATTAAAACCGAGGTTGACGTGAAACGTTCTGAAAAAAAAGATTTTGTCAGTAATCTCAAAGAAGACTTTTCAAATGCTACATCTGTAATTGTTGCAGAATATTCTGGGCTAACAGTTAATGAGACAGAGCAACTTAGAAAAGAAATGAGAGATAATGGAGCAAAGTTTAAAGTAACTAAGAACAGGCTCACTAAACTTGCTATATCTGAAACTCAATTTAAAGATATTTCAGAGCTTTTTAAAGGTCCAACAGCAATTGCTTATTCTGATGATGCAGTAGCACCAGCAAAAGTAGCCGTTAGTTTTGAGAAAAAATTTGAAAAGTTTAAAATTATTGGTGGAGGTTATAATGGTGAGAAAATTGATAAAGAAAAAATTGATTTTCTTGCAAAATTACCTTCTTTGGATGAGTTAAGAGGAAAAATAATAGGATTAATATCTGCACCTGCTCAAAAGATAGCTTCAATTACAGCTGAACCTGGAGCACAAATTGCACGATTAATTAGTTCTAACAGTAGCAATAATCAAGAGTCGAACTAGGTAAATAAGGAGAAATAAATGGCTGATTTGAATAAAATTGTCGAGGATCTATCATCTCTTACTGTTCTTGAAGCAGCTGAACTAAGTAAATTGCTTGAAGAAAAATGGGGAGTATCCGCTGCTGCACCAGTTGCAGTTGCTGCTGCCCCTGCTGCAGGTGGAGGAGAAGCCGCTGCAGAAGAGAAAACAGAATTCGATATCGAACTATCTGAATCTGGATCTAATAAAATTGCTGTTATTAAAGAAGTAAGAACTATTACAGGTCTTGGACTTAAAGAAGCAAAAGATCTAGTTGAAGGTGCGCCTAAACCACTAAAACAAGGGGTTAAAAAGGAAGAAGCTGAAGAAATGAAGAAAGCATTAGAAGCAGCTGGTGCAAAAGTTACATTAAAATAATTTGAAGGCCTTTTTAATAAGGCCTTTAAATCTATAAGTGCAAATAAAGGAGAAAAAGTGAGTTTAGATCATATTAATTCAAAAAAAATCAGAAAATCTTTCGGTAAAATCCCACTAGTAACCTCTCTTCCAAATTTAGTTGAGGTTCAAAAAAGATCATTTGATAGTTTTTTGCAACTAAGAACTAATCCAGAAAAAAGAGAAAATATTGGTCTTCATTCAATTTTTAAATCTGTATTCCCAATTAATGATTATGCTGAAAGAGCTACTGTAGACTATGTTAGCTATAATCTTGGTGTACCAAAATATGATGTAGAAGAATGCTCACAAAGAGGTATGACATACGGCACACCTTTGCTAGTTAATTTTCGTCTAATAATTTGGGATGTTGATGAGATAGCTGGTACTAAGTCAGTTAGAGATATTAAAGAACAAGAAGTATACATGGGTGATATTCCATTGATGACTAAAAATGCAACTTTTGTTGTTAATGGCACAGAACGAGTTGTTGTAAGTCAAATGCATCGTTCACCTGGTGTTTTTTTTGATCACGATTTTGGAAAAACTCATACCAGTGGAAAATATTTATTTAATGCAAGAATTATTCCTTACAGAGGATCATGGTTAGATTTTGAACATGATGCTAAAAATAATATTCATGCTAGAATTGATAGAAAAAGAAAATTTCCTGTCACAACACTCTTTAAATGTTTGTTAAGTGAAGTTTCTGAAAAATATATAATCGATTGTAATGATAAAAAAATTGATCCGGATCCAAGAAGAATACTTGGAATGACTGGAGAAGAGATACTATCTTTGTTTTATGGCAATGTTATTTATAAAAAAAATGAATTTGGTTGGGCATTCAAAGAAGATTTATCTTTTTTCAAAGGTAAAATTTTAAATTACGACTTACTTGACTCCAAGAATGGCAAAATTCTTTTACCTAAAGGAACAAAAGTAAATCAAAAAATGATAAATGATTTAAAAAAGAAAAATCTTACAAGTGTTACTATAAACGAAGAGTCTTTAATTGGTTTCTTCTTATCTTCCGACATCATTGATGAAAAAACAGGGAAAATTTATTTTGAAGCAGGCTACGAAATAGATGATATATTCATAGAATTTATAAATGAAAATAAAACTAATAAAATTGATATTCTCAAGGCAGATAATATTGAAATTGGTTCATATATTAGGAATACTTTACAGTTAGATAAAGCAAGATCTAGGGAAGAGGCTCTATTTGAAGTATTTAAAATATTAAGACCAGGTGAACCACCTACAATTGAGACTGCAGAAAATTTATTTAATAATCTTTTCTTTAATTCAGATAGATATGACCTATCAGCTGTGGGTAGATTAAAAATTAATGCAAAATTTAAAAAATCTACACAAATTGATCAAAGAGTGCTTGATAAAAGTGATATTTTGGATGTTGTTAAGCACATGCATAACCTAATTGATGGAAAAGGAGAAATAGATGATATTGATCATTTAGCCAATAGAAGAGTGCGTTCAGTTGGAGAACTATTAGAAAACCAATATAGAATAGGTCTATTAAAAATGGACAGAGCTATTAAAGAAAGATTAAGCTCGCTTGAGGTAGATAATATTATGCCTCAAGATATAGTAAACGCAAAACCAGTAGTAGCTTCGATTAAAGAATTCTTTGGTTTAAGTCAGTTAAGTCAATTTATGGATCAAACAAATCCTTTAAGTGAAATAACTCACAAAAGAAGAGTATCAGCTTTAGGACCAGGTGGTTTAAATAGAGAAAGAGCTGGTTTTGAAGTCAGGGATGTTCATCAAACGCATTATGGAAGAATTTGTCCAATTGAAACTCCAGAAGGAGCAAATATTGGACTAATAAATAGTTTAGCTTCCTACTCAAGAATAAATAAATATGGTTTCATCGAGACACCATACAGAATTGTTAATTCAGGTAAAGTTTCAGATCGAGTAATTTATCTCAGCGCAATTGATGAAGAAGATTTTGTTATTGCTCAAGCAAATGCAGAAGTTGATACTAAAGGTAAATTTTCCAATAATATTGTAAGTTGCAGAAAAAATGGTGAGTTTATAAATGTTGATGTAGATGCAATAGATTTAATGGATGTTTCACCACAACAGCTAGTTTCGGTAGCATCTTCTTTGATTCCTTTTTTAGAGAATGACGATGCTAACCGAGCGCTAATGGGCTCTAATATGATGAGGCAAGCTGTTCCGTTAATTAAACCTAAAGCACCACTTGTTGGTACCGGAATGGAATACACAGTTGCTAAAGATAGTGGCTCAACTATTGTAGCTAAAAGAGAAGGTATAGTTGATCAGCTTGATTCTAAAAGAATAGTAATAAGAATAACAGATAAGAATGATAAATCGCTTAATAAAATAGATATATATAATCTTTCAAAGTTTCAAAGATCCAATCAAAACACTTGCATTACACAGCGTCCTCTTGTTAATGTTGGTGATAAGGTAAATAAAAATCAAGTTATAGCTGATGGGCCGGCAACAGATTTAGGAGAATTAGCTTTAGGTAGAAATGTTCTTGCTGCATTCATGCCATGGAATGGTTACAATTTTGAGGATTCAATATTAATCTCAGAAAAAGTTGTTCAGGATGATGTCTTTACTTCAATTCACGTTGAAGAGTTTGAAGTAATGTCTAGAGATACTAAGTTAGGTCCTGAGGAAATAACAAGAGATATCCCTAATGCAAGCGAAGAGATGTTAATAAACCTTGATGAAACAGGCATAGTATATGTTGGTGCTGAGGTTAACTCTGGAGATATTTTAGTTGGGAAAGTAACACCTAAGGGAGAGTCGCCAATGACTCCAGAAGAAAAACTATTAAGAGCAATTTTTGGAGAAAAAGCTGCTGATGTTAAAGATACAAGTTTAAGAGTGCCTCCAGGTGTTAAAGGAACTATTGTTGAGATTAGAGTTTTTTCTAGAAGAGGAATTGAGAAGGATGAAAGAGCTATTAGTATAGAAAATAACCAAATTGAGATAATTGCTCGGGATAGAGATGATGAATTAAATATACTTGAGAAAAGTTTTGGAAATCATTTAAGAGAACTTCTAAATAATCAGACTTTCGTATCTGGAATTGAAGGATTTTCTAAAAACACAACTTTAAAGTACGAAGAGTTAGAAAATTTAAGTTTAAATGATTTGCTTAAGATAAATATTTCAGATGATAAAAAAAATAATCAAATTGAAACCTTGGTTAAAAATTATGAAAATCAACTTGGAAATATTAACCAAAAATTCGAAAACAAAATTGATAAAATTCAGAGTGGAGATGAATTACTCCCAGGAGTTCTAAAATTAATTAAAGTTTTCATTTCAGTTAAACGTAAGCTTCAGCCTGGTGATAAAATGGCTGGAAGACATGGTAACAAAGGCGTCATATCAAAAATATGTCCTGTTGAAGATATGCCTTACCTAGAAGATGGAACTCCAGTTGATATTGTTTTGAACCCACTAGGGGTTCCTAGTAGAATGAATATAGGTCAGATTTTAGAAACACATTTAGGTTGGGCTTCGGCATCTTTAGGCAGACAAGTTAAGGCAATGATTAATAATATTCAATCAGAAGGCCAAACAAATAACCTAAGGGAAAAATTGTTAGAAATTTATGATTTAGAAAATCATCAAAAAATTATAAAAAACATGGATGATGATGAAATAATTGAACTAGGTAATAACCTCAAAGAAGGAATACCGTTTGCAACCCCAGTATTTGATGGAGCAAAAGAAAAAGATATTACAAGTTTATTATCTAAATCTGGAGTATCCAACACTGGACAAGAAATATTGTATGATGGAGTTACAGGAAAAAAATTTGAGAGACCAGTTACAGTTGGCTATATGTATATGTTGAAACTGCATCATTTGGTTGACGAAAAAATTCATGCAAGATCCATTGGTCCGTACAGTTTAGTTACTCAACAACCACTTGGAGGAAAAGCACAATTTGGAGGACAAAGATTTGGTGAAATGGAAGTATGGGCTTTAGAAGCTTACGGTGCAGCCTATACACTTCAAGAAATTTTAACAATTAAATCAGATGATGTTGCAGGTAGAACAAAAGTTTATGAATCTATTGTCAAAGGCGACAATAATTTTGAATCTGGAACTCCTGAGTCTTTTAATGTAATGGTAAAAGAATTAAGATCTCTTGGTTTAAATTTGGACTTCAAGGATAATACAAAGGAAAATAATTTAACAAACTTAATAGGATCAAATGAATAAAGAACTTACAAATATTTTTAATCAAAATCAAGGTGTGCAAAATTTTAATAGTCTTAAGATATCTATAGCTAGTCCTGACGATATAAGATCTTGGTCATTCGGAGAAATAAAAAAACCAGAAACAATAAACTATCGAACATTTAAACCAGAGAAGGATGGTCTTTTTTGTTCTAGAATTTTTGGTCCTGTGAAAGATTATGAATGTCTATGTGGCAAATATAAGAGAATGAAGTTTAGGGGAATAATTTGTGAGAAATGTGGAGTAGAAGTAACACTTTCAAAAGTAAGAAGAGATAGAATGGGTCATATAGAATTAGCTGCACCTGTATCTCATATTTGGTTTATGAAATCTCTCCCTAGTAGAATTGCAACTCTTCTTGATATGACAATTAAAAATTTAGAAAAGGTGCTTTATTTTGAACAGTTTATTGTGGTTGAGCCAGGATTAACAGATCTTAAAAAAGGTGAAATAATATCCGAGGAACAATTTATACAATATCAAGATGAATATGGTGAAGATTCTTTTAGCGCAGCTATCGGAGCTGAAGCAATTGAACAAATGCTCTTAGGTATTGATTTAGAAAATGAGTATAATCAATTAAAAATTGATTTAAATGAAACTAAATCTGAACTTAAAAAAACTAAAATAACAAAAAGACTTAAACTTATAGAATCATTTATTTTATCAAAAAATAAACCTGAATGGATGATCATGAAAGTTCTTCCTGTCATACCTCCAGAATTAAGACCTCTTGTTCCACTTGACGGTGGAAGATTTGCAACTAGTGACTTAAACGACTTGTACAGAAGGGTTATTAATAGGAATAATAGATTAAAAAGATTAATCGATTTAAGAGCACCCGATATCATTATTAGAAATGAAAAAAGAATGCTTCAAGAATCTGTAGATGCTCTTTTTGATAATGGAAGGAGAGGAAGAGTTATTACATCTACAAATAAAAGACCGCTTAAGTCACTTTCTGATATGTTAAAAGGTAAACAAGGAAGGTTTAGACAAAACCTTCTTGGTAAAAGAGTTGATTATTCAGGACGTTCTGTAATTGTTGTTGGTCCAAATTTAAAACTACACCAATGTGGTATACCAAAGAAAATGGCACTAGAACTTTTTAAACCATTTATTTTTCACAAACTTGATATTTATGGTTGGGCTAATACTATTAAGGCTGCTAAAAAGCTTGTAGAAAAGGAAGATCCTCGTGTTTGGGATATATTAGAAGAAGTAATAAGAGAACATCCAGTTCTTTTAAATAGAGCTCCGACTCTTCATCGATTAGGAATTCAAGCTTTTGAACCAATATTAATTGAAGGAAAATCAATCCAATTACATCCACTGGTTTGTACAGCTTTTAATGCAGATTTTGATGGAGATCAAATGGCTGTTCATGTTCCGTTAAGTCTTGAAGCTCAGCTTGAAGCAAGAGTACTAATGATGAGTACAAATAACATTTTGCATCCAGCTAGTGGCAAACCAATTATTGTTCCTTCCCAAGATATTATTCTAGGAATTTATTATTTATCAATAATGAGAGAAAAACAAATTGGAGAGGGACGAAATTTTATTGATTTAAATGAAATATTAAAAGCTCTAGAAAATAATGACATTACACTTCACTCAAAAATTATTGCAAGAATAGAAACGTATGAAGGTAATTTATCTAAAGTTGAAACTACTCCCGGGAGAATGATACTAGGAAATATTCTACCTAAGAATAAAAATATAAACTTTGAATTGATAAATAAAGTTCTTACAAAAAAAGAAGTTAGTAACATAATTGATTCAGTTTATAGATTCTGTGGACAAAAAGAGACTGTTTTATTTGCCGATCATATTATGCAAATCGGATTTAAATATGCTGCAGTAGCTGGTATTTCATTTGGTAAAGATGATCTTATTATTCCATCTGACAAAAATGATCTTTTAAATACTACCCAATCAAAAGTTCAAGAATATGAAGACCAATATCAAGACGGATTAATTACTCAAGGAGAAAAATATAATAAAGTAGTTGATGCCTGGTCAGAGTGTACCAATAGAGTTGCAGACAAAATGCTAGATGTAATTTCTAACCCTTCCGATGATCAACCAATTAATTCTGTTTACATGATGGCGCACTCAGGAGCTCGAGGATCTGCAGCTCAACTAAAACAATTATCAGGAATGAGAGGCTTGATGGCTAAACCTTCTGGTGAAATTATTGAGAACCCAATTAAATCTAATTTTAAAGAAGGTTTATCTGTTCTTGAATACTTCACTTCGACTCATGGAGCTCGTAAAGGTCTTGCCGATACAGCTCTTAAAACAGCTAGCAGTGGATATCTAACCAGAAGATTAGTGGATGTAGCTCAAGATGCAGTTATTAGAGAATTAGATTGTAATACTAAAAAAGGTGTATTAGTTGAGGAAATAGTTGAATCAGGCAACATAACATCTCCCTTAACTGAAAGAATATTAGGTAGAACACCTGTAGATAATATTATTGATGAAAATCAAAATATTATTGTTAATTCGGGTGAAATTATCTCTGAAAAACATTTAGACCCTATATCAAAGCTAGGATTGAGATCATTAAAAATTAGATCAGTACTAACTTGTGAGACAGAAGATGGAATTTGCTCAATTTGTTATGGAAGAGATCTAGCTAGGGGTACACCTGTTAATATTGGTGAAGCTGTTGGTATTATAGCAGCACAATCAATTGGAGAGCCTGGTACCCAATTAACTATGAGAACATTTCATATTGGCGGAGCCGCTAGTTCTTCTGTTGAGCAATCTAATGCTATGTCACCAGTGTCAGGAAAAATAAAACTAGAAAATATTAAAATAATCGAAGATCGATTTAAAAACAAAATAGTCTTAAGTAGAAACGGAAAAATAAAAATTTCTGATAATGAAGGTGATAAATTTTCTTCGAATATTCCTTTTGGATCTAAAATTTTTGTTAGTGATGGTGATCATGTAGAAAATAATAAAATGCTTGCAGAGTGGGATCCTTATACTTTACCTATTATTGCAGAAAAAAATGGTTATGTTAGATACGTTGATTTAAAGCAAGGTATATCATTTAGAGAATCAATAGATGATACTACAGGCATATCTAGCAAAATTGTAATTGATTGGAGTCAAAATCAAAAAAGTAAAAATTTTAAACCAGCAATAAATATTTTGGAAAGTTTATCTGATGAAGAAAATTTAAGTTTTTCTAATTATCCCATGTCTATTGATTCTATATTAAGTGTAGAAGATGGGCAGGAAGTAACAGCTGGACAAGTAATTGCAAGAATTCCTAAGGAATCATCAAAAACAAAAGATATAACAGGTGGACTTCCAAGAGTAGCAGAACTATTTGAAGCTAGAAAACCTAAAGATCCTGCGATTATGTGTGAAATCGATGGTAAAATTTCTTTTGGCAAAGATTACAAAAATAAAAGAAGAGTAATAATTACATCTTTAGATGAAAAAGATACTGTTGAACTTTTAATTCCAAGATCTAAATATTTAAATGTTCAGGAAGATGACTTTGTAAAGAGAGGGGATATTTTAGTAGAAGGTACACCAGTTCCTCATGATATATTAAGAATTTTAGGTATTGAAGAACTTGCAAGATATTTAGTTAGAGAGGTTCAATCAGTTTATAAACTACAAGGAGTTTATATTAATGATAAGCATATTGAGACAATTGCAAGGCAAATGCTTCAAAAAGTTTTAATTAAAGAACCAGGTGATTCTAATCTAATTTCAGGTGAACAAATACAAAGAAGAGATGTTTTAAAGTTAAATAAAATTTTAGTTGAGCAAGGAAAGAAAGAAGTTACTTTTGAACCTGTTTTGTTAGGAATAACAAAAGCAAGTCTTCAAACTAACTCATTTATTTCAGCAGCTTCCTTCCAGGAAACAACTAAAGTCTTAACTGATGCAGCTACATTAGGTAAAATTGATACTCTAAACGGCTTGAAAGAAAATGTTATAGTAGGTAGATTAATACCAGCTGGCACCGGAAAAATGACAACAGACTACGAAAATATAGCATTTGAAAGGGATAAAGAAATAATCAATAAAAATCAGTCTGAAAATCTTGAAAATTAGCTTTTTTTTAGCATAACTGCTTGACTTTATCGCTATCAGTTAATAAAGACCCCTACGATTTGTTAAAGGTCGTGGATTAATTTCCAAACACTTAACTAAAGGATAAAATGCCAACTATTAACCAACTTGTTAGAAAAGGTAGGACTAACGTAAAAAAAAGAAATAAAGTGCCTGCGTTAGATAAAAGTCCTCAAAAAAGAGGTGTCTGTACAAGAGTTTATACAACGACTCCAAAGAAACCAAACTCTGCTCTAAGAAAAGTAGCAAGAGTTAAGTTAACTAATGGCCAAGAAGTTTCAGCTTATATCCCAGGAGAAGGACACAATTTACAAGAACACTCTGTTGTTTTAATTAGAGGCGGGAGAGTTAAAGATTTACCAGGTGTCCGTTATCATATTTTAAGAGGTACACTTGATACACAAGGTGTTTCATCTAGGAAACAAAGAAGATCTCTATATGGAGCAAAACGTCCTAAGTA
Organism: uncultured Alphaproteobacteria bacterium; assembly: GCA_902518895.1. Taxonomy (GTDB): domain Bacteria; phylum Pseudomonadota; class Alphaproteobacteria; order HIMB59; genus CACPNW01. The sequence goes on from CABYHL010000001.1 coordinate 19,741, forward strand.
AATATGTCTAGAAGAAGAGCAGCTGAAAAAAGAACAATCTTACCCGATCATAAATACAAGGATTTGGTTCTAGCAAAATTTATGAACAGAATTATGTTAGATGGAAAAAAATCAATATCTGAAAAAATTGTTTATGGCGCTTTCGATATTGTTTCTAATAAAACTGATAAGACCCCAATTGATTTTTTTCATGAAGCTCTGAATAATGTTAAACCATCACTAGAAGTTAGGTCAAGAAGAGTTGGAGGCGCAACTTATCAAGTTCCAATGGAAGTAAGACCTAAAAGAGCTCAAACTTTAGCAATGAAATGGATAGTTGACTCTGCAGTAAAAAGAAATGAGAAGACTATGCGGGAGAGAATTGCAAATGAAATAATTGATGCATTTAATAATAAAGGCAATGCAGTTAAAAAAAGAGAAGAAACTCATAAAATGGCTGATGCCAACAGAGCGTTCTCTCACTTTAGGTGGTAAATTATAATGACCAGATCTCATCCATTATCCAAATATAGAAACATAGGAATTATGGCTCATATAGATGCTGGGAAAACTACAACAACTGAAAGAATACTTTATTATACTGGTAAATCTCACAAAATTGGTGAAGTTCATGATGGTGCTGCAACAATGGATTGGATGGAGCAAGAACAAGAACGAGGAATAACAATTACCTCTGCCGCAACTACATGTTTTTGGAAAGATCATAGAATAAATATTATCGATACACCTGGACATGTAGACTTTACAATTGAAGTAGAAAGATCACTAAAGGTATTAGATGGTGCCGTGGCTGTTTTTGATGGTGTTGCAGGTGTTGAACCTCAGTCTGAAACAGTTTGGAGACAAGCAGATAAATATAAAGTTCCTAGAATGTGTTTTATAAATAAATTAGACAGAACAGGAGCTAACTTCTTTATGTGTGTTGACATGATTTCAGATAGATTAGGTTCATACCCTCTTGTTACACAACTACCTATTGGGATTGAAAGTAATTTAAAAGGAGTTGTTGATTTAGTCTCAAATCAGGCAATCATTTGGCAAGATGAAAGCCTAGGAGCAAAATTTGACATTGTAGACATTCCAGATGAATTAAAAGACCAATCTGCAGAATATAGAGAAAAATTAATTGAAAAAGCAATTGAAGAAGATGATACAATTATGGAAAAATATTTGGATGGTAAAGAACCAACTATTGATGAATTAAAATCTTGTATAAGAAAAGGAACAATTAAAGGATCTTTTGTTCCAGTTTTAACTGGTTCTGCATTTAAAAATAAGGGAGTTCAACCTTTATTGGATGCTGTGATAGATTATATGCCATCACCAACAGATGTAGCTAGTGTCAAAGGAGTAGATATAAATGACGACAACATTGAATTAACAAGAAACTGTGAAGATAATGAACCCTTTAGTGCTCTTGCTTTTAAAATAATGACCGATCCATTTGTTGGTAGTTTAACTTTTGCTAGGATTTACTCTGGTTCTATAAATACAAAAGACTCTGTGTTAAATTCAAACTCAGGTAAAAAAGAAAACATTGGTAGAATGTTATTGATGCATGCTAACAATAGAGAAGAAATAAAGACAGCTAATGCTGGTGATATTGTTGCACTTGTTGGTTTAAAAGATGTTACTACTGGAGAAACTCTTTGCGCTCAAGATAAACCAATTGTTTTGGAAAAAATGGATTTTCCTGATCCTGTTATTGAAGTAGCTGTTGAACCTAAAACAAAAGTAGATCATGAAAAAATGGGGCAAGCACTAGGAAGACTTGCTCAAGAAGATCCTAGTTTTAGAGTAACTACTGATCATGAAAGTGGACAAACAATTATTAAAGGTATGGGAGAACTTCATCTTGAAATACTTGTTGATAGAATGAAAAGAGAATTTAAGGTTGAAGCTAATGTAGGCGCACCACAAGTTGCTTACCGCGAAACAATATCAAATTCTTTTGATGTTGATTACACTCATAAAAAACAATCTGGTGGTGCTGGACAATTTGCTAGAGTTAAAATTAAATTTGAACCTGGGGAGGCTGGGAGTGGTTATCAATTTATAAATCAAATTAAAGGTGGAAATATTCCAACAGAGCATATCCCTGGTGTAGAAAAGGGTTTGATAGCTCAGCAACAAACAGGGGTAATTGCTGGGTTTCCATGTATAGACTTTAAAGCTACTTTGTATGATGGGGCGTATCATGATGTAGATTCAAGCGTATTAGCTTTTGAGATTGCTGCAAGAGCAGCATTTAGAGAAGGTATAGCGAAAGCAAGCCCAGTTCTTCTAGAACCAATGATGAAGGTTGAGGTAGTAACACCTGAAGAATATATGGGTGATGTTATAGGAGACTTAAATAGTAGAAGAGGACAAGTACAAGAAATGTCCACAAGAGGAAACGCTAATGTAGTTGATGCCATGGTTCCACTTGCAAATATGTTTGGATATGTAAATAACCTTAGATCTCTCTCTCAAGGAAGAGCTAATTACACAATGCAATTTGATCATTATGAAGAAGTACCTTCAAATGTTGCAGATGAAGTAAAGGCTAAGTTAGCTTAATGGATAATCAAAATATAAGAATTAGATTAAGAGGATACGACAATTCTTTATTAGATAGTAGTACTCAAGATATCATTAATACTGCGAAAAGAACTGGCGCCAAGGTTAAAGGACCAATTCCTTTACCCACTCGATTTGAAAGATTTACTGTAAATAAATCTCCACATATTGATAAAAAAAGTAGAGACCAATTAGAAATAAGAACTCACAATCGTCTCTTAGATATAATTGATCCAACACCTCAGACAGTTGATGCTTTGATGAAGCTCGACCTATCTGCTGGAGTAGAAGTAGATATAAAGATTTAATATGTTAAGATCTGGTTTAATAGCTACTAAAATTGGTAATACATCTTATTTTCAAGAAAATGGTATTAATACACACGTTACTGTTTTAAAAATTGATGAATGCGTAGTAACTAATATCAAAACTACAGAAAAAGATGGCTATAACGCTGTTCAACTTGCTTCCATTGAAACAAATAAAGATATTTCAAACATAAACAAACCACAAAGAAAGATTTTTTCATCAATTAAACTAAAACCTATGAAAATTTTGAAAGAATTCAGGGTTGATAATGAAAATGTTTTAGAAATAGGTACAAAACTAAACGCTAATCATTTTAAAGTTAATCAATTTGTTGACGCCAGCAGTGTATCTATTGGCAAAGGTTTTGCAGGTGTCATGAAAAGACATAATTTTGGAGGATTAAGAGCATCTCATGGTGTTTCAATTTCCCATAGATCTCATGGATCAACTGGTCAAAACCAAGATCCTGGTAGAGTTTTTAAAGGAAAAAAAATGGCCGGAAGAATGGGCAATAGAAGAGTAACCAAACAAAATTTAAAAATAGTTGAAATTGACGATAGTAATAACCTTTTAATAGTAAAGGGCTCTATTCCAGGTAAAAAAAATTCTATTATTTTTTTAAAAGATTCAACAAAAAAAACTAAATGAAAAAATCAATTTTTAATTTAAAAAACAAGAGTGTCGGCGATATAGAACTGGATACAAGTATATTTGGTATTAAAATATTACCAGATTTAATCCATCAGTATATTAGATACCAAAATGCTAAATCAAGACAAGGATCGCATAAAACTAAAACAAGATCTGAAGTAAGTGGAAGAAGCAAAAAGCCTTTTTCACAGAAAGGTACAGGTAATGCTAGGCAAGGAAGTAATAAACCACCAAATTTTCGAGGTGGTGCAGTTTCAATGGGCCCAGTAAATAGAGATTATTCTTTTTCATTAAATAAAAAAGAAAAAAAATTAGCTTTGAAGTCCGCTCTTTCTGTTAAGGTTTCAGAAGACAAAGTTGTAATTATTGATTCTTTTGAAATTAAAAGTTTTAAAACTAAGGATTTATTCTCCGATTTAAAACAATTTAAATACAAATCAGCCCTATTTATTCACTCAGAAAATGGATTAGATAAAAATTTTAAATTAGCATCATCAAATATACCAAAAATATCAACCTTAAATCAAAAAGGTATTAATGTTAAGGATCTCATAACATTTGATAAAATTTTTATTGAACAAAAATCTATAAATGAAATCACTAAGAGGTTATTATGATAAATAAAAAAACTAAGATTTCATTGTTCAGGGCTTATGACATAATTAAAAAGCCAATTACCACAGAGAAATCTACAAATTTACAACAGTTTAATCAATACTCTTTTATTGTATCAAAAAATTCTAATTCTTTTGAAATAAAAAATGCAATTGAAATGATTTTTAAAGTTAAAGTTAACAAAGTTAACACTTCAATTTTAAGAGGTAAAGGTAAGACTTTTAAAGGTCAATATGGTTTTAGAAAAGATACTAAAAGAGCAATTGTAACACTTGCAGAAGGAAATACAATTGACTCATCATTGGAGATTAAGTAATGCTAAATAAATTTAAACCTATAACTCCTGGGCTTAGAGGCACTGTTTTAGTATCTAAAAAAGAATTATCTAAAGAGAGACCCCACAAAGCACTAACCAAAAAAATAAATTCTACAGGCGGCAGAAATAATCAAGGCAGAATTACATCAAGAAGAATGGGTGGAGGTGTAAAGAGAAAATATAGGTTAATTGATTTTAAGCGTTCTAAGACTAATATTTCTGCAGAGGTAATTAGAAACGAATATGATCCAAATAGGTCGGCGTTTATTTCTTTAGTAAAGTATGATGATGGAGAGCATAAATATATAATCTCCCCAAAAAATATAAAAATTGGCGAGAAAATTATTTCTGGAGATACTGTAGCAATTAAGAATGGTAACTGTTTACCTATTAATAATATACCAGTTGGAACAAGTATTCATAATATTGAGCTAAAACCTGGAGCAGGAGGTCAATTAATTAGATCAGCAGGTTCATCCGCCCAAATTGTATCAAAAGAAGAGCCCTATGTTCAAATCAAATTAGTCTCTGGAGAAATCAGGCATATTAATAAAAATTGTAAAGCTACTATAGGCGAAGTTTCAAATCCAGATCAAAAAAATATTAAACTGGGTAAAGCAGGTAGAAAAAGATACTTAGGTTTTAGACCAAAAGTAAGAGGTGTTGTTATGAATCCCGTTGATCACCCACATGGAGGTGGTGAGGGAAGAACTTCAGGTGGTCGTGACCCAGTAACTCCTTGGGGTGTTTCTACAAAAGGAAAAAAAACAAGGCACAATAAAAAGACAGACATATTTATTATTAAAAGGAAGAAAAAATAATGACAAGATCAATTTGGAAAGGTCCATTTGTAGACAGAACTTTAATGAAGAAAGCTGAGAAGCTATCTCAATCTGGTCGAAAAGAAGTTTTAAAAACTTGGTCCAGAAGATCTACAATTCTACCTGAATTTGTTGGCTTAACTTTTGGAGTTTACAACGGACAGAAGTTTGTACCTGTAACTATAAATGAACAAATGGTTGGTCATAAGTTAGGAGAATTTTCTCCAACTAGATCCTTTAAGGGGCATACAGCTGCAGATAAAAAAGCGGAGCAGAAATGAGTCAAAATCTTGAAGCGATAGCAAAGGATAATATGATTAGAATTAGTCCTACAAAACTTTCGTTAATAGTTAATAGTATTGTTGATATGAAGGTTAGTTCAGCTATTAATCAATTAAAATTTTCTTCAAAAAGAGTATCTAAAACAATATTAAAAGTTTTAAACGCAGCTATAGCAAATGCAGAAAATAACAAACAATTAGATATTGATAAACTTTTTGTAAAAAAAGCTTTTGTTGGTAAAAGTTTAAGAATGAAAAGATGGCGACCTAGAGCTAAAGGTAGAGCTGCTTCGATTATAAAACCTTTTAGTAAAGTAACTATTGTAGTTGAGGAAAGATCAAAAATAGAAAAGGAAAAACAATAATGGGACAAAAAGTTAATCCATACGGTATCAGACTTGGTATTAATAAAACTTGGTCATCTAGATGGTTCTCAAAAAGCGAATATACTAAGTTACTACACCAAGATTTAAAGATAAAAAGTTATGTTGAGAAAAAACTAAAGAATGCAAGTATATCGAAAATAAATATTGAAAGAGCAGCAAAAAAACTAAGACTTTCAATATACAGCTCAAGACCTGGAATTATTATTGGAAAAAAGGGAGCTGATATAGAAACATTAAAAAAAGATCTTTCAAGTATGTCAAATCTAGAGGTATTTTTAGACATAAAAGAGGTAAGAAAGCCCGAAGTTGAGGCAAAATTAGTAGCAGAAAACATTGCTTCTCAACTAGAAAAACGTATTTCTTTTAGAAGAGCTATGAAAAAGGCTGTTCAGTCAGCTATGAGATTAGGAGCAAAAGGTGTTAAAGTTGTTTGTAGTGGAAGATTAGGAGGAGCAGAAATTGCTCGGACCGAAAAATATCATGAAGGTAGTGTTCCTTTACATACTTTAAGGGGTGATATTGATTATTCTACGGCAGAAGCTGAAACAACTTATGGAATTTGTGGCATCAAAGTCTGGATAAATAAAGGTGAAATACTCTCTAAAGATCCGTACGCAAGTGAAAAGAAGCAAATCGAACAAGGGAGTGTTAGATAATGAATATGCTATCTCCTAAGAAGACTAAATTTAGAAAACAATTCAAAGGAAGAATCCATGGCAGTGCTAAAGGTAATTACGCACTAAATTATGGAAGCTTTGGTTTAAAAGCCTTAGAGCCTGAAAGAGTTACTTCTAGACAAATTGAAGCTGCAAGAAAAGCAATAACAAGATATTTAAAAAGAGCTGGTAGAATGTGGATTAGGATTTTCCCTGATGTTCCTGTATCAAAAAAACCAGCTGAGGTAAGAATGGGTAAAGGTAAAGGTTCAATTGAATACTGGGCTTGTAGAGTAAAACCAGGAAGAATAATGTTTGAAGTTGATGGAGTAAATATTAATGACGCTAGAAAAGCTATGACATTAGCGGCAGCTAAACTTCCTATAAAATGTAAATTTGTTGAAAGAAATATATAATGAGTAAAAAAACTGCTACTAACGAAAATAAAATCAAAGAAGAAATTTTGAATCTTAAGAAAAATCTTTTAAATTTAAATTTTCAAAAATTTTCAGGTCAACTCGAGAAAACAGCTCAAATAAAAGATATTAAAAAGCAAATAGCTAGATTAAAAACTAAACATAAAATATCTAATGGAGACAAAAATGCCTAAAAGAATTTTGTCAGGGGTTGTATCTTCTTCTAATGCTAACAAAACTATAACAGTAAGTGTTACTAGAAGAATTAAGCATAAACTTTATAAAAAAATAATTAGACAAACTAAAAAATACCATGCCCACGACGAAAATAATCAGTATAACATAGGTGACACAGTCTCAATTATTGAAACTAAACCTATATCTAAATTAAAAAAATGGAAAGTGTATTCTAATTCAGGAGACAATTCATGATACAAATGCAATCTAAGCTTTTTGTAGCTGATAATTCAGGAGCTAGAAAAATACAATGTATAAAGGTTTTAGGTGGTTCAAAAAGAAGATCAGCTTCAATAGGAGACATAATTGTAGTTTCAGTTAAAGACGCTTTACCAAGAGCAAAAGTAAAAAAAGGAGATGTTTTTAAAGCTGTAATCGTTAGAACATCTAAAGATTTTAAAAGATCTGATGGTACTGCTATAAGATTTGATAAGAACGCTGCTGTCCTCTTAGATAAACAAGAGGAACCAATTGCAACTAGAATTTTTGGACCAGTAACCAGAGAGCTAAGAACAAAAAAATTTATGAAAATAATTAGTCTTGCACCGGAGGTTATTTAATGAGTAAAAAATTTAAACTTCGTAAAGGAGATGAGGTAATTGTATTAACCGGAAAAGATAAAGGTAAAACTGGTAAGATTGTAAAAATGCTTCCAAAGCAAATGAAAGCTATAGTATCTGAAATAAATAAAGTCAAAAAAAACAAAAAACCAGATAACAATCAACCTGGTGGTATAATTGAAAAAGAAATGCCCATGCATATTTCAAACCTTGCATTTTATGATACCAATTTAAAAAAAGGTATAAGAATTGGATATAAATTGGATAATGATAATAAAATTAGAATTAATAAATCTTCAGGTATGGAAATTAAATGAGTAGACTTTTAGAACAATATAATAATCAAATTAAACAAGATTTAAAATCAAAGCTAGGTTTCAAAAATGTTTTTGAAGTACCTAAAATTAAAAAAATTATTTTAAATATGGGAATTGGAGAAGCAAAGGAAGATTCTAAATTAATAGATAAGGCTCAAGAAGATTTAACGCTTATTTCTGGTCAAAAGGCTGTAAAAACAAAATCTAAAAAAGCTATATCCGGTTTTAAAATTAGAGCAGGTATGCCACTTGGTGCAAAAGTAACTTTAAGAAATAAAATTATGTATGAATTTCTAGATAGGTTAGTTAACATAGCTATTCCTAGAATCAGAGATTTTAGAGGTCTTAATATTAAAAGTTTTGATGGAAAAGGCAATTTTTCAATGGGAATTAAAGAGCATGTAATATTTCCAGAAATAAATTTTGACAAAGTTGACAAAATTAAAGGTATGGACATCACAATCTGTACATCAGCAAAAAATAATACTGAGGCATTGGAGTTATTGAAATGTTTTAATATGCCTTTTAATGAAAATCAAAGAAGTTAAGGAGTAAAATGGCAAAATTAAGTTCTATCCAAAAAAATTTATTTAGGAAAAAATTGATTAATAAATATAAATCTAAAAGAGAGCTATTAAAATCTAAAATTAAGGACAAAAATATCTCTTTAGAAGAAAGGATTAATCTTCAAAATAAATTGAACGATTTACCTAGAAATGGTTCATCGATAAGACACAGAAATAGATGTGAATTAACTGGGAGACCAAGAGGAAATTATAGAAAATTTGGATTATCAAGAATTAAATTGAGAGAACTTTCAATGACTGGTGATTTGCCAGGAGTTGTAAAATCAAGTTGGTAGGAGAAAAATATGGCTTTTAATGATTCACTTTCAGATATGTTAGCAAGGATTAAGAATGCTCATCAAGCTAATAAAGTATCCACACTATGTCTTAAATCTAAATTAAATATTAATGTTTTAAATGTTTTAAAAGATGAAGGTTACATTCGAGATTTTAAAGATATTGAAGAAAGAAAAGGAATTAGTTCTATTAAAATAGATTTAAAATACTTTAATGGCACTCCTGTAATAAAGAAAATAAAAAGAATATCAAAACCTGGCATTAGAAAATACTCGAAAATTAGTGACTTAAATAAGCCATATGGCGGATTAGGTATTTCTATTTTATCTACTCCAAAAGGAGTGATGTCAGATCATCAAGCAAAAAAAAATAACGTTGGTGGTGAAATTTTGTGTGAGGTTTTTTAATGTCAAGAATAGCTAAAAATCCAATTAAAATTTCCAAAGAAGTTGAATGTAGTTTTAAAGATGGTATTTTTTCAGCTAAAGGTAAATTAGGACAAATGGAAATTTCAGTAAATTCCAATTTCACTATCAATATAGAGGAAGATGAAGTTAAAGTTCTACCATTAAAAGAAATTACAAATGACCCTAATTGGGGCACTACTAGAGCAATAATTGCAAATACAATTAATGGTGTTACCAATGGTTTTACAAAGACACTAGAATTAAATGGAACTGGATATCGTGCTAGCGTTACTGGCTCTAAACTCAAGCTTGAACTTGGTTATAGCCATGATATTAACTTTGAAATTCCAACAGAAGTCAAAATTGAATGTCCAAAACAAAATTTGATTAAACTTACTAGTATAAATAAAGAAAAATTGGGCGCTGCTGCTGCTAAGATAAGATCTTACAGAAAACCAGAACCTTTTAAAGGTAAAGGTATAAAATATTCAGATGAGTATATTTTTAGAAAAGAAGGAAAAAAGAAATAATAATGAAAAATAGAAAACAAAGAGTAAGATATAAAACAAAAAAAGTTTCAAATAGAAATAGATTGACAGTTTTCAGATCAAATAATCATCTTTATGCTCAATTAATTGACGATACAAAAGGACTTACTTTAGCAAGTTCTTCATCTATTGAAAAATCAATAAAAGAAAAAAATCTTTCTAGAAAAGAAACTGCAGAACTTATTGGCAAAAGTATTGCAAAAAAAATAATTGCAAAAGGTATTGATAAAGTGGCCTTTGATAGAGGTAAATATAAATATCATGGTCTCATAAAAATACTGGCTGAAGCAGCTAGAGTAGAAGGTTTAAACTTTTAGAGGTATATATGTTTGAAAATGATAAAAATGATTTTAGTGAACATTTAGTTACTATAAATAGGGTAGCTAAGGTTGTTAAAGGTGGTAGAAGATTTGGTTTTGCAGCAATAATGATTGTTGGTGATAATAAGGGAAGAGTTGGAATAGGTACAGGTAAAGCAAAAGAAGTTCCAGAAGCAGTAAGAAAAGCAACAGAAAATGCTAAAAGTAAAATGATTAGAGTTCATCTAAAAGAAAATAGAACAATACATCATGATACCATTGGTCGATTTGGAGCAGGAAAAGTAATACTTAGATCTGCCTCTCCTGGTACTGGAATCATAGCAGGTGGGCCAATGAGGGCTTTATTTGAATCTTTAGGAATAAAAGATGTAGTTGCTAAATCAACCGGTACATCCAATCCACATAATATGTTAAAAGCAACTTTAAACGCTTTCAAAATGTCTGAGTCTCCAAAATCAGTTGCTGCTAAAAGATCAAAAAAAATTAACGAAATTAATAATTCTAAGAGTAATTAAAAATGAAAATTAATGAATTAAAGTCTAATTTAACTTCAAACAAAAAAAATAAAAGAAGAGGTAGAGGTTCAGGGTCTGGACTTGGAAAAACTTCTGGTAGAGGTGTTAAAGGTCAAAAATCAAGATCTGGAGTCTCTATTAATGGATTTGAAGGCGGTCAAATGCCTATATATAGAAGACTGCCAAAAAGAGGATTTAAAAATTATTTTAAAACAAAAACACAAAATATTAATTTTATTATGATTAATAATATTTTAAAAAAATATAAGCTTAATCCTCAAGAAATAAGTGAGACAGTTTTATTTGATAAAAAAATATTCAAAAGATCAAAAGGAAGTTTAAAACTTCTTAATGTTGGTAAACTAGATATTAAAACTAATTTAGAAATTTCTTATGCTTCAAAAAAGGCAATAGAGGTTGTAGAAAAATTAGGTGGAACAATTAAGTTAATTAAGAAATAAATGGCAACAGCTGCAGATAGACTAGCAAATAACCTAAACTTTGGTGCTTTAGGTAAGGCAACTGAACTAAGACAAAGACTTCTATTTACTTTAGGTGCTCTAATTGTTTTTCGACTAGGAACATTTTTGCCAATTCCAGGTATTAACCCACTTGCACTACAACAATTTTTCGAGCAACAATCTTCGGGTATTCTAGGGATATTTGATACATTTTCGGGAGGAGCTCTTGGTAGAATGGGAATTTTTGCTCTTGGTGTCATGCCATATATATCTTCATCAATTATTATGACTCTAATGCAGTCAGCAATTCCTTACCTTAAGTCACTTAAAGAACAAGGATCAAAGGGAAGAAGACAGCTTCTTCAATATACAAGATATTTTACCGTACTTATTGCTGCTATACAGGGTTACGGAGTATCAATAGGATTAGAGTCAATGCAAACAACTTATGGTAATATTGTTTTTGAGCCTGGTCTTTTTTTTAGACTTACCACAGTCATTACTCTAGTTGGAGGAACAATATTCTTAATGTGGCTTGGTGAACAAATCTCTTCAAGAGGAGTGGGAAATGGAATTTCTCTCATTATTACAGCTGGAATCATTGCTAATTTACCAAGTGCTTTTGTAAGTACCCTTCAATTAGGAAGAACAGGTGAATTAAGTATTGCTTTTATTTTAGGAATTTTAATACTTATATTATTATTAATTATATTTATTGTATTTGTTGAAAAAGGACAGAGAAGATTGCCTGTTCAGTATCCTAAAAGACAAGTTGGAAACAAAATATATGGCGGTCAGAGTTCTCATTTACCTTTAAAAATTAATACTGCCGGAGTGATTCCAGTTATTTTTGCATCCTCTATTTTGTTACTACCAAATACAATGTCTGGTTTTGGAGCAGGTTCTTCGAGCGATATATTTATACTTATTTCAAGTTACTTAGGAAGAGGTCAGCCCTTATATTTGGCATTATACGCAGCAATGATAATTTTCTTTGGATTTTTTTATACCTCTATCGTATTTAATCCAGATGAACAAGCAGAGAACCTAAGAAAGTATGGTGGTTTTATTCCTGGAATAAGACCTGGTGAAAACACTTCTAAATATATTGAATTTGTTTTAGTCAGGTTAACAACAATAGGTACTATTTATTTAACTTTCGTTGCCCTACTTCCAGAATTTCTTTTATCTAGAACTTCAATTCCATTTTATCTCGGAGGAACTGCACTACTTATAGTCGTTGTTGTGATGATTGACTTTATTACTCAGGTGCAGTCACACTTATTTCAGCATCAGTATGAAGGCCTTCTTAAAAAAACAAAATTAAAAGGCAGAAGATAATTGAATAACATTGTTTTTTTTGGCCCTCCAGGAGCTGGAAAAGGTACCCAGGCTAAAATTATTTCTAATTTTTTAAAAGTTTCCCATCTCTCAACTGGCGATATCTTAAGAGGAAAGTTAAATGATAAAGATAATCTTGCAATCGAATTAAAAAAAATTATGTCTTCAGGTAATTTAGTTTCTGATGAAATTTTAAATTCCATAGTTTCCTCAAGGTTAGTAAAAGAAAAAAATAATGGTTTTATTTTAGATGGTTATCCTAGAACTTTAAATCAATCAGAATTCTTAAACAAATTTCTTTCTGATAATTCGACCTCGATAAATTTTATATTTAATATTCAAATAGACTTCAATATTTTGACTTCCAGAATATTGAAAAGATCTAAAGAGGAAAATAGAGAAGATGATAATATAGAAGTTATTAAAACTAGATATGAAGAATATTTAAATTCAACGCAGAAAGTGTCCAATTATTATAAAAATCAATTTTCAACAATATTTCATGAAATAGATGGTTCTTTACAAATTGAAGAAATAACTGAGAAAATCAAACAAATTTTAAAATAATCATGAAAAACAGCCAAAAATCTATCACATCTTTCCTTGACTAATTGTACAAATATCATGTATTCACCCTCATTCAATTTTTTTTGACTCATTTATGGCTAGAATTTCAGGCGTTAACATTCCAACAAACAAAAAGGTAAATATTGCACTTACCTACATATTTGGCATAGGGAAAAAATTTGCACTAGACATTTGTAATGGTGCATCAATTGATATTTCTAAACGTGTGAGTGAATTAAATGAAGAAGAAGTAAACAAAATTAGAGATTTAATTGATAAAGAATATTCTGTTGAAGGAGATTTAAGAAGAAAAATTTCTCTTGATATAAAAAGATTAAATGATTTGGGCTGTTACAGAGGTCTTAGACATAGAAAAAAACTACCCGTAAGAGGACAAAGAACTCACACAAATGCTAGAACTAGAAAAGGCAAGGCAGTTGCAATAGCAGGCAAAAAGAAAGTTACTAAGGGATAAAAGTGGTAGATAAAAAAAAATCAAAAATCAAAAAAAAATTGTCTTCTGGTATTGCTCATATTGTTTCATCATTTAATAATACAATCATTACAATTTCAGACGAAAAAGGTAATGCTTTAGCATGGTCATCATCTGGTCATAAGGGCTTTAAAGGATCTAGAAAATCTACACCTTATGCTGCACAAATTGCTGCTGAAGATGTTGGTAATAAAGCTAAAGAATATGGGTTAAAAAATCTTAAAGTTGAAGTTTCTGGTCCAGGTTCAGGTAGAGAGTCCGCTCTTAGATCATTGCAATCCATAGGCTATGTTATTACATCTATTAAAGATGTGACACCAATACCTCACAATGGATGCAGACCAAGAAAAAGAAGAAGAGTTTAAATAAAGGAGTATTTGAGTGTTACAAAAAAACTGGAGTGAATTAATAAAACCTACAAAAATGGAAGTAAATGTTGAAGAGGGAAATGGTAGAATTGGTAAACTAACAGCTGAACCTTTAGAAAGGGGTTTTGGTTTAACTCTAGGTAATTCTTTAAGAAGAATTTTACTATCATCTTTACAGGGTGCAGCAATTACATCTGTGAAAATTAAAGGTGTTGTTCATGAATTTTCTACAATTCCTGGAGTCAAAGAAGATCTAACAGATATTTTATTAAATTTAAAATCGGTAGCCGTAAAAGTTCACTCGCAAGGCCTAAAAAAAATGTATATCAAATCAAATGGCTCAGGTGAAATTAGAGCTGGTAATTTCGAAACAGACTCAGAAACAGAAATTATGAACCCTGATCAATTGATTATGACTCTCGACTCTAATGCTGATGTTGAAATTGAGGCGAATGTGGAGACTGGAAAAGGTTATGTATCTGCTGAAGTTGCTGAAGATGAAAATAAAATTATCGGAGAAATAAAACTAGATGCTATGTTCAGTCCAGTTGTAAAAGCTTCTTATAAAGTAGAAAATAGCAGAGTTGGGCAGGTTACTGACTTTGATAAATTAGTTTTTGAAGTTGAAACAAATGGTGCAATAACTCCTGATGACGCTATTGCTCTTGCAGCAAGAATTTTGCAAGATCAATTACAACCTTTTATTAACTTCGATGAACCTGAGGTATTACCTGATCAATCAAATGTTGAAGCTTTATCTTTCAATTCAAATTTACTAAAAAAGGTTGAAGAACTAGAGTTGTCAGTTAGATCAGCCAACTGTCTAAAAAATGATAATATTATTTATATTGGAGATCTTGTTCAAAAGTCAGAATCAGAAATGCTGAGAACTCCAAATTTTGGTAGAAAATCTCTTAACGAAATAAAGGAAGTCCTTCAGCAAATGGAGCTAAATCTTGGAATGTCAGTACCAGATTGGCCACCGGAAAATATAGATGAGTTAGCAAAGAAATACGAGGACCCCTTCAATAAATAAATTTTTATGAAACATAATATTAAAAATAAAAAATTAAATAAAACTACCTCCCATAGAAAAGCAATGTTTATGAACATGTCAAATGCACTCATAAAGCATGAGCAAATCACAACAACTTTAGCAAAGGCTAAAGAGTTAAGAAGATTTGTAGAAAAAATTGTAACTCTAGGAAAAAAAGGTGATTTGCTATCAAGAAAAAAAGCAATTTCTATTTTACAAGATAAAAAAATGTCTAAAAAAGTTTTTGATGTGCTTTCTGAAAGATATAAAAGTAGAAGTGGTGGATATACTCGTATTATAAAACTTGGAAACAGATTTGGTGATAATGCCCCTACAGCGGTGATAGAATTTGTTGACAGAGATGAAAATGCAAAAGGACAAGATAGCGGTCCTGTTATTGAAAAAAAATCTACTGAAGAAGTAGAACCACAACCTCAAATTTAGAAACTTTTGTTCAATATATTTTTTGTAGCAACTGGTGGTGCAACAGGTGCCGTCTTGAGATATATCTTAACTAGCTTCAGCAAAAATTTATTTACATCTAGTATCTACGGCACACTTTCTGTGAATATTTTAGGCTCTTTTTTAATTGGATATCTAATTACCTCTGATTATGCAAAGAGTTTATCTGAAGATTTCGTAAAGTTTTTTTTGATAATTGGCTTACTTGGTTCTTTTACTACTTTTTCTGCTTTTTCTTATGAAGTAGTAAATTTAATAAATTCAAAAAAAATGCTTATATCTTTTTTTTATATCTTTATTTCAATTTTTTTGTGCATTCTATTTGCTTATATAGGAATGATAATAAATAAATTTTAAATTGATAAAGAATATAAAAATTAAAAAAGATTTTGATATAAGATTAGATAAATATTTGAAAAATTTATATTCTTCTCTTACGCAAAGCTTTGTTGAAAGAAATATTAGAAAAAAAAATATTTTAATCAATGATTCACGTACTAAAGCAAATTATATCGTTAAAATAAATGACAATTTA
This sequence comes from uncultured Alphaproteobacteria bacterium, assembly GCA_902518895.1. Taxonomy (GTDB): domain Bacteria; phylum Pseudomonadota; class Alphaproteobacteria; order HIMB59; genus CACPNW01. The sequence continues at coordinate 35,781 of CABYHL010000001.1, forward strand.
AAAATTTTAAATTTTCATGACAAAATATATAAAAATAGAATAACTTTTAAAAAAAATATTAATATTTCAAATAAAGATTTAGCAAATTTTAATAAATCAATTATTTTTGAAAATAATGATTTCTTAGTTCTAAATAAATGGGCTGAAATAGCTACACAGGGTGGAAGTAAAATAAACGTTTCTATAGACCATATTATAAAAAATATTAATTCAAATTACAGGCTTGTTCACAGACTTGATAAAGAGACTACAGGCTTGCTTTTAATTGCTAAAAATTTAAATTATGCAAAATATTTGTCATTGCTTTTTAAACAAAAAAAAATAAATAAGTTTTACATAGCTCTATGTGAAGGAATTCCTAGAAATAATATTTCTCAAGTAAATTTACAAGTTAGAAATAAAAAACAAAAACTTGAGAATACTCTAACTAATTACAAACTTATTTATAAAAAAAATAGTTTATCACAAATTTTGTATAGTCCCAAAACTGGAAAAACTCATCAATTAAGAATTGTTTCAAAAAATCTTGGATGTCCAATTATAGGAGATAACAAATATAATAGTTTTTCAAAATTTAAAAACGAAAAACTAAAACTTCATGCTTATAGTTTAAACTTCAGAATAGAGAATGAAGATTTTGATTTTGTAGCAGATTTGCCTAATCATTTTTTAACATTTTTAAAAAAAAATAAATTAAAAATAAACAAAAATATTTATAAAAACTTAGATACTTTTTAGTTTATTAATAAATATATCTTTAAAACTTTCATCAAATTCATTTTGATCTAATTTTATACCTAATTCTTCCATAGAAGTATTTTTATATTCTTTTAAACCACATGAGTGAATATAATCGTAATATTTAAGATCAGGATTAATATTAAAACTCATTCCGTGATAAGTAATCCATTTTTTTACTCTAAGACCGATAGCGCCAATTTTTTTTTCTTTATCAAAAGTTATTTTATTATTTTTAATTACCCAAATACCAACTCTATCTTTGAAGGCTTTAGCTTCAATATGGTAATTTTTTAAAAAGGTAATTAATGAATCTTCAATAATAGAAATGAACTTTCGTATATCTTTTTTTTTATTATTTAAATTTAACATAAAATAAACAATTCTTTGACCTGGACCATGGTATGTTGTTTTACCTCCACGATTTGTTTTAATTACATCAATAATACTCGAGTTTAATACCTCATTATTTTTAGCACTAGTTCCTTGAGTAAAAATATGATTATGAGTTAAAAACCATAATAATTCTTTAGATAGATTGTTATTTATATTTTCTACTTTTGATTCCATAAATAGGATTGCTTCATCATAATTTATTTCATCCCTAGATATTTTAATTTCAATCTCTTCCATCTTCTTTATTTTACTTTATTGCTTGTTAATATTCTATCTGATATTTAATCTTCTATATAGGCGGCTGTGGCGGAATTGGTATACGCGCAGCGTTGAGGTCGCTGTGGGATTTATCCTGTGGAAGTTCAAGTCTTCTCAGCCGCACCAATTTATATGGATGAAATTATTATTAACAAAGATCAGGATTCTTCAAGTAAATCAGTTGAATTAGTAACTGATTATTTAGAAAATTATAAATATGATAAAGCTTTATCTTATTTAAAAGATATTCATAATGCTGATATTGCAGATGTTCTTCAAAATTTAGACCCAGTTTTAAGATTAAGCCTTTTGAATATAATTGATAAGAAGTTTGATCCTGAAATTTTAACTTATTTAAATGATAGTGTTAGAGAAGAAATAATAGAAACTTTGGATATAAAACAATTAGCTAATAATGCTAAAAGTTTAGATACTGATGATGCTGTCGACTTAGCTGAGGATTTAGAAGAAAAAGATCAGACAATATTCTTAGAAAATTTAGATAAAGAAGAGCGTACATTGGTTGAAGAAGGATTAAAGTACCCTGAGGATTCTGCCGGAAGATTAATGCAAAGACAATTTGTTGCAGTTAATCAATCATGGAATGTTGGTCAAGCAATTGATTATTTACGAAACAATAAAGGAAATTTACCTGAAGATTTTTATGATATTTACTTAATCAATAATAATAAAGAAGCAAAAGGAGTAGTTCCGTTGGGAAGATTAATGGGTTCAAAAAGAGAAATAGAATTAAATTCAATAACAAATAAAGATTTAAGATTAATAGATGTAAATACAGATCAAGAGGATGTAGCTTTATTATTTAATAAATATGGATTAGTCAGTGCCCCAGTGATTAATAATCAAAAAAAAATTATTGGATCAATTACAGTTGATGATGTTGTAGAGGTTATAGAAGAAGAGAGAGAGGAAGATATTTTAAAGCTTGGAGGTGTAGATCATACAGATTTGTATGAGTCAGTTATTACTACAACAAAATCTAGAATTTCATGGTTAATTATAAATTTAATGACAGCTGTAGTCGCTTCTATAGTCATAGGTCTATTTGAAGTTGCCATAGAAAAAGTAGTAGCCTTAGCTATTTTAATGCCAATCGTAGCTTCAATGGGTGCCAATGCCGGCACTCAAACTTTAACAGTTGCAGTGAGAGCTATTGCTGTGAAAGAATTAACAGCTAGCAATGCTCTAAAAATTATTACTAAAGAGACTCTTATTGGTGGTATAAATGGCATTATATTCGCTATTATAATATCTTTAATTTCTATTTATTGGTTTGATAATCTGCTTTTGGGTTTAATAATAGGTCTTGCCATGATATTAAATTTAATTATTGCTGGTTTTTCAGGAATTGTAATTCCACTAATTTTAGATAAGTTGAAAATTGATCCTGCTTTAGCATCTGCTGTAATTTTGACTACAATAACAGATGTTTTTGGTTTTCTATCTTTTCTAGGATTAGCAACTTTATTTTTAATATAATCTGGCCTATTTAAGTTAAATCAATGCTAAAAAAAAATGATCTAATAGATTACTTTTATAAAGGAATTAAAGACAAGAATGACTTACGCATAGGAGTAGAACACGAGAAATTTGTTTTAGACAAAAACAATTTACACCAATTATCTTATGAAGAGTCAAACGGCATAAAAGATATTCTTTTAAAATTTGTAAATAAGGGATGGAAACCAAAGTATGATGATAAAAATACTGTAATAATTGCTCTAGAAAGATTCGGTGAAAGTATAACTTTAGAACCAGGCGGTCAGATTGAATTATCTGGAGCTCAATTAAAAAATATTCATCAAACCTGCACAGAAACGAATAGGCATTTAAAAGAATTAAAAGAAATTGGTGAAGAATTTAATTTTATATTACTGGGCTTAGGCGTGGAACCTAGTTTATCTCTTGATGAATTGCCTTGGATGCCAAAACAAAGATACTCCATAATGAAAAAATATATGCCTAAAGTTGGTACTCTGGGACATCATATGATGAAACGTACTTGCACAAACCAAGTAAATTTGGATTATCATTCTGAAGAAGATATGATTGCTAAGTATAGATTAATGTTAAATCTTGAAGGAATTGCAACTGCAATATTTGCTAACTCACCATTTGATCAAAAAAAAGTATCTAAATATAAGAGTTTAAGATCTCATTTTTGGCATCACACAGATAAAGATAGAACAGGTTTATTACCATTTGCTTTTGATAAAGATTTTAATTTTGAAAAATATGCTGAATATGCTCTTGATGTGCCAATGTATTTTGTAATTAGAAATCATAAATATATAGATATGACCGATTATACTTTTAGAGATTTTATGAATAACAACATCTCCAAAGATTTGCACATTGAAACCACTATTGAAGATTGGATAAACCATTTATCAACTTTATTTCCTCAAGTTAGATTAAAGCAATTCTTAGAAATTCGTTCCATGGATGCATGTTCATGGAGTTTAATATGTTCCCAACCTGCTTTTTGGATTGGTATTTTATATAATGATGAATCTATTGATAAAACAAATGAAATAGTTGAGGGCTGGACTCAAAAAGATAGAAATTTGATTAATAGTTTAGTGCCAAAAGAAGGTCTGCAAACCAAATTCAAAAATGGCATTTTGTTAGATATTGCACAAAAATTATTTGAAATTTCAAAATCAGGTTTAGAAAAAAGAAATATTCTAGTCAAAAATGAAAAATATAATGAAACATTTTATCTTAAAGATTTAGAACAAAATCTATCAAATGGCCATTCACCGGCTGATTTACTAATTAGCAAATATAATGGTGAATGGAAAAAAAATATTAATAAAATATATGAGGAAGAAATATTCTAATGAAAAAAAATATAGCAATTCAAATGGATGATATTGAAAAAATTGATTATGAATTCGATACATCTTTTTTAATAGGTTATGAGGCGCAAGAAAGAGATTATGATATTTTTTATTACAATCCAAAAGATTTATTCATAAAAGAGAATACTATTCAAGCATCTGGATATTATTTAGAGTTATTGCTAGATGAAAAAAATTATTTCAATTTTAAATCTAATAAAATAATTGCCAAATTAGAAGATTTTCAATTTGTCTTTTTAAGACAAGATCCTCCTTTTGATATGAATTATATCACATCGACTTATATTTTGGACTTACTTCCATCTTCAACAATTGTTGTGAATGATCCAACAGCAGTTAGAAATTCTACTGAAAAATTATTTACATTTAATTTTAAAGAATTTATGCCACCTACATTAGTAACAAAAGATTTAAAAATTATTGAAGAATTTTTAGATAAAGAAGAAGATATCATAACCAAACCTCTTTATGGTAATGGAGGGGATGGGATACATAGATTTGATAAAAGTAATTTCAATTCTAAAATATTAGAGGAATATTTACACTTGCCTATAATGGTCCAAAAATTTATCAATGAGATAGAGTATGGAGACAGGAGGATCGTTTTTTTTGATGGTGAATATTTTGGTTCAGTTGCTAGAATACCCCAAGAAGGTAATTTAAAGGCAAATTTTCATGCTGGTGGAAAGGCAAGTAAAACTGACTTAGTTTATAGAGACAAAGAAATCATCGAAAATTTGGGACCGAAGCTAAAAGAGCACAATCTGTTTTTTGTTGGAATTGATATAATTGGAAATTATCTAACAGAAATAAACGTAACTTCACCTACAGGATTGAAGCAAATTAATGCATTAAACAACGTAAAATTAGAGAAAGATTTTTGGGATAAGCTTGAAGCAAAATATAAATTAGTTTAATTATAGTATTTAAAGGAAAACATATGCACGAAAATAGAATTTTAATACACAAACTAAAAAACTTTGAAAATATAAATTCAAATTTTCTTATAATAACCTTGATGTTATTTGGTTCAATTTTACTAGCGATTTCCGCTAGAGTTCAAGTACCATTTTGGCCAGTGCCAATGACAATGCAGACGTTTGTTATATTCTTAATAGGAATGACATATAGTGTAAGATTATCTTTTGCCACAGTTGCATTTTACCTTTTTCAAGGAGCTATAGGGCTCCCTGTTTTTGCAGCCGGTGGTGGAGTTGCTTATTTAGTTGGGCCAACAGCAGGATATCTTTATGGCATGTTATTTGCATCTATTGTTATAAGTTATTTAGCAAATTTAGGTTTTAGTAAAACATATTTTAAAGCTACAGTATCTCTCTTAATTGGTTCTGCTATTATTTTTTCATTTGGCATCATCTATCTTGGTTATATTATTGGTTTTGAAAAAGCAGTAGCCGCTGGTCTTTTACCATTTATTCCAAGTGAATTGTTTAAAATTGCATTAGCAGTTGCTTTGATCCCAACTTTACATAAAATTATTACAAAATAATAATTAATGAAAATCGGTATTGATGTAGGCGGTACCAAAACTGAGGGTATTCTTATAGATCCAAATGGAACGGAAATAGATAGAAAAAGAATTAATACTGAAAAAAGTTATGATGGGACAATTAAGGGAATACTATCCATTATAAATCATTTTGAAGATAAACACGGCAAAGCAGAATCTGTTGGTATGGGAATGCCAGGAGCCATATCAAATGATACAGCTCTAATCAAAAACGCTAATTCTATATGGTTAAATGGCAAACCTTTTAAGCAAGATTTAGATAAAATTTTAAGTAGAAATGTGAATTTGGAAAATGATGCTAATTGTTTTACTCTTTCTGAAGCGGTAGATGGAGCTGGTAAAGGGTTTGAAATTGTTTTCGGAGTCATAATAGGAACTGGTGTAGGCGGTGGTATCAGTATCAATCAAAAAGTAATAAGAGGTCGTAATAGCATTAGCGGAGAGTGGGGGCACATTGTTTTGCCCAGTAGAACAGAAGATGAAAAAAAATATGTTAAAAAATGTTATTGTGGAAAAGATGGGTGCTTAGAGACCTATATATCTGGACCAGGCTTTTCATCTGTCTATAATTTACGTTGCAATAAAAATTATAATTCACATCAAATATTAGATGGTTTTAATAATAAAGAAAAAGATAGTATCTTTGCACTAAATCAATATGTCGATCATTTAGCAAGAGGCTTATCTTTAGTTTGTAATATCCTTGATCCAGATGTGATTGTTTTGGGTGGAGGTATGTCAAACATCGATTTTATTTACGAAAATATAAATGATGCTCTAAAAAAATATGTTTTTACAGATACGCTTCACACAAAAGTTGTAAAAAATATTCATGGTGATTCAAGTGGCGTAAGAGGGGCTGCTTGGCTTTCTTAAATACCACCCATTGAAATATATTTTATAGTTAAATAGTCATCAAGGCCATAACGAGAACCTTCTCTTCCCATTCCTGATTCTTTTACACCTCCAAAAGGAACTTCAGCAATTGTTGGTAGCCCATTATTGATAGATACAATCCCATATTCAAGTGCTTCAGCAACTCTCCAAATTCTTCCAATGTCTCTTGAATAGAAATATGAAGCTAATCCATATGGTGTATCATTAGCCATTTTAATCACTTCATCATCACTGGAAAATTTATAAAGAGGAGCAACAGGTCCAAATGTTTCTTCAAAAGTTATTTTTGCCTTTGTAGATACATTAGAGAGAACAGTTGGTTGATAGAAATTCCCACCAAGCGAATGCACATCTCCACCAATTGCTATTTTAGCTCCTGTGTTCACTGCATCTTGAACATGATCAACTACTTTTTCTAAAGAGGATTGATCAATTAACGGACCAGATGTAATTCCGTCTTCAAGTCCATTGCCCACTGTTATTTTACTGACTTCATTTGTAAATTTTTCCAGGAATTCATCATAAATATTTTCATGCACAAATATTCTATTTGAACAAATACATGTTTGACCACTATTTCTAAATTTACTTTGAAGAGCTCCTGCAACAGCTTCATCCATATCTGCATCATCAAAAACAATAAATGGTGCGTGACCACCAAGTTCCATAGACACTTTTTTTACTGTTGAGGCACTTTGCTCTAAAAGTATTTTTCCGACTTCCGTAGATCCAGTAAAAGAAATTTTTCTAACAATAGGATTGCTTGTTAGTTCTTTACCAATTTCACTTGCCGATCCAGTTATTACATTAAATACACCATCTGGGAAACCAGCTTCCTTAGCAAGTACTGCTACAGCTAATGCTGAATAGGGTGTTTGGCTTGCAGGCTTAACGACTGTCGTACAACCAACAGCAAGAGCGGCTGCACATTTTCTTGTTATCATTGAATTTGGAAAATTCCATGGAGTTATCGCTCCAACAACACCAACAGGTTGTTTAATTATTACAATTCTTTTTCCAGGTCTTGGATCAGGAACTATGTCACCATAAACTCTTTTTGCTTCTTCAGCATAGAATTCAATATATGAAGCACCCATTAGTATTTCACCCTTTGCTTCAGCTAGAGGTTTACCTTGCTCAATAGTCATGATTTTAGCTAAATCATCTGCATTTTCTGTAATTAGCTCACCCCATTTTTTAAGAATAACTGATCTTTCTTTCGCAGTAGTTTCTTTCCAAGTTTGGAAAGCTGTATTAGCATCATCTATAGCTTTTTTAGTTTCTGAAACTGAGCATTTTGGGACATTGCCAATAATTTCAAGAGAGGCTGGATTATTAACCTCAAGAGTTTCACCTGAAGAACTGTCAACCCATTCCCCATTTATGAAACATTTTTGTTTAAAGAGTGATTTGTTATTTAATTCCATAAGTTTTAATTATAATGCATAGTTTTAAATTAAGGAAAATATAATGACAATAGTTAATTCTTGGAATGAATGGGATCCATTAAAGCATGTTATAGTTGGGGCAGTTGAAAATGCCAACATACCTCCAATGGAACCAGCGCTTGAACCGAAAATTAGTAAAGATAGTGGTATGGCAGGATCTCACGGACCACGTTCAATGGAGTCAATTGATAAAGCAAATATACAATTAGAAAACTTTGTTAAAATTTTAAATTCCCTAAATATAAAAGTTGATAGACCAACACCTATTGATTTTTCTCAAAGTATCGAGACACCCGATTGGTCTAATGATGGTATGTTTGGTTGTATGCCTCCAAGAGATGTTATTCTTACTGTAGGAAATGAAATGCTAGAGGCGCCCATGTCTTACAGATGTAGATGGTTTGAGTACCTTGCTTATAGACCACTACTTGAAAAATATTATGCAGAAGATAAAAACATGAGATGGGAATCAGCACCTAAACCAAGATTAACTAATCAATCGTATAAGTCTAATTATCTTCCTGAAGGTATAACGGAAGAAGAACGTTATAAAAAAATTGAAAATAGAGACATGATATTGACAGAAAAAGAACCACTTTTTGATGCAGCAGAAATTTTACGCTTTGGAAAAGATCTTTTTTATCATAACAATTTTACATCAAATTTAAGTGGCTTAGATTGGTTAAGAAGACATTATCCAAATCATCGTGTTCATCAAATTAATTTACCAGGTGATTTAATTCCAACTCACATTGATGCATGTTTTACTCCTATTAAACCAGGAGTTATAATTATTAATCCGAATAGAAAAATATCATCAGAGCAAAGAAAAATTTTTGATGATAATAAATGGGAAATTCATGAGGCAGCACCTTCTATCCATAATAGTCCACCACCTATGTGTTATTCATCAATCTGGTTATCAATGAACGTTTTGATAATTGATCCTAAAACTATATGCGTCGAGGCAACTGAAGAAAAAATGATTAAACAAATGGAAAGTTTTGGATTGGATGTCATTCCTGTTCCTTTTAGAGACGTTTATGCATTTGGGGGCAGTCTACATTGTGCCACTACTGATGTTCATAGAGATGGTGAGTGTGAGGATTATTTTCCAAATCAATAATGGATAGTTTTAAACAAAATAATTTTAAAGCCAATTTACATGACACAAGCTTTTCTAGAATTGGTATAATTACACTATCAACGGATTTTACTATAGAGCAGGATTTTAGAAAAATTTGCCATAATTTACCAGTTGATCTGTTTTTTAATAGGATACCTTTTTTAAATCCTCTAACTCATGAAAATTATATGAGGATGGCTGATCATCTTACAGAAACAACAAACCAAATACTACCCAATGAAAAAATACAAGTTGTAGCGTATGGATGTACTTCGGGTACTATTGAAATTGGTGAAAAAAGAATAAGATCTGAAATTTTCAAGGCTAAACCTGATGCCTTAATTACTACACCTGTTACAGCAGCTGTCAAAGCACTTAAATTGTTAAATCATAAAAAAATTGCTGTTCTTACTCCTTATCCAAAAGATGTTAATGTTAAAGTTTACAAACATTTAAATGATAGTGGATTTGAAATTAAATCATTTAGTTCGTTTAACTTAAATTATGATTCGGAAATTGCCAAAGTTACTCATGATAGTTTAATGCAAACAATCTCCTCAATTGATTTAACAGATGTTGATAGTATTTTTGTTTCTTGTACTGCATTAAAAGTAATTGATATTATCGAAACATTAGAGTCAAAATTAAGCATAGATATCATTTCAAGTAATCAAGCTATTATTTGGGATTCATTAAGATTATCTAATATTAATCAAAAAATTGATGGTTTTGGTAACCTCTTTAAATTACATTAAATAGGGTTTAAATTGATTACACTTCAGCAAATACAAGATGCGCATAAGAAAATTTTACCTTATGTTAATTATACACCATTAATTAATTCTAATTTCTTATCAAAAAATACTACAGTAAAACTAAAGTTAGAAAATTTTCAAATCACTGGTTCATTTAAGTTAAGAGGTGCTGTTAATAAACTTCTTTCTTTAAGTGAAGATGACAAAAGCAAAGGAGTGATCGCAGTCTCTACAGGCAATCATGGCAAAGGCGTTGCTTATGCTTCAAAAGTATTGGGCATTCAATCAACAATATACATGTCTTCAATGGTTCCAGAATATAGAAAAGAGGCTATTGAAAAATTAGGAGCTAAAGTAGAAATTATTGGAAAGAATAGTGATGAAGCTGATTTGCATGCTAAACAAATTGCGAAAGAAAAAAATATCCCATTAATTCATCCTTTTGATGATGAAGATATTATAATAGGTCAAGGTACAGTTGGACTTGAAATGCTTAATGAATTTCCCGAAGTTGATACAGTAATTATACCAACATCTGGTGGCGGTCTTATATCTGGAATAGCACAAGCTATTAAACTTCAAAAACCTAATACAAAAATTATTGCCGTATCTATGGAAAGAGGCCCTTCAATGTATGAAAGTCTAAAAGAAGGTAAGCCTGTTGATGTAGAGGAAATTGAAACTTTAGCTGATTGTTTAGGGGGTAGTATTGGTTTAGATAATAAATTTACATTTAATATTGTACAACAATACGTTGATGACTTTGTTTTAGTAAGTGAAGAAAAAATAGCTGAGGGAATTAGAATAAATTTTTTAGAACATAAAATTGTATCTGAAGGTGCTGCAGCAACAAGTGTAATGGTTGTTAAAGAAAAATTAACATCGCACTTAGGAAAAAATATAATTTGTTTAATTTGTGGTGGAAATATTGACTCGGAACTATTTAACAAAGTTTTAAGCCATGCTCATCCTTAATAAAAATGATATTATTCAACATGTAGATTTGAATAAAAATCTCATACCAATAATAGAGGAAGCATTTAAAAGTCTATCAAAGGGTTTGGTAATGATGCCACCTATAATGAGAATTGATATTGAAAAATATCATGGTGAATCAGATGTTAAAGCTGCATACGTTGAAGGTCTTGATAGTTTTGCAATAAAAATTGCCTCAGGTTTTTTTGATAATCCAAAACTTGGTTTGCCATCTAGTAATGGACTGATGGTTTTATTGGATTCCAAGACTGGAGTTGTAAAATCTGTTTTATTAGATGAGGGTTATCTTACAGATACTAGAACAGCTATAGCAGGAGCAATAGCTACAAAATATTTATCAAATCAAAATGCTAATTCTGTTGGTATTATTGGGGCTGGAATTCAATCCAAATTACAACTTCAAGCAATAATGTTAGTTAGAAAAATAAACAAAATTATAGTCTGGGCAAGAGATGAGACAAAAGCGAACCAATTCTTAGAAAGTTTCAAAAATTTAGATATAGATTTGTATATAGCTTCTTCTTGCAAAGAATTGGCAAGCTTATCAGAAATAATTGTTACAACGACTCCTAGTAAAAAACCACTTTTGGAATTTGATTGGATAAATAAAGGAACTCACATAACAGCAATGGGATCAGATGCTGAACAAAAAAATGAATTAGATCCTCATATGTTAAAATATTGTGATCAATATGTGCCTGACAATCAATTACAAACAAGTGTTTTGGGTGAATTACATCATGCCTTAAAACAGAATATAATTTCTTCCAAAGAAAAATTTAATGAACTTGGCGATATTATTAGTGATCCAAGCTTAGGAAGAAAAAATAATGAAGATATAACTATATGTGATTTGACAGGAACTGGCGTACAAGATACTGCAATAGCAAGGTTTGCCTATAATCATTGTAAAACAAATAATTTAGGCATCAATATTTAATTTATGAGTCAAGCAATAATAAAAAAAACATCTGATTACTTCAAATCAAAAGGAGTTGTCTTACCTAGTATAAGTGAACTTCAAGATCCTCAAATTATTAATGATGATATTAAAAATTCTCTAAAAAAAATAAATAATAATGATATCAATCCACTTAACCTTTTTAGAGTTCATTGGTTTAATAAAAGAGATCAATCAGGTTTTGGAAATGAGCCTGAATATATTGTTCTTCCAACAGAATTTACAGGTGTTAAGGCAAAGATAATTGTAAATATGGGACGATATTTTCCCTTAATAACAGCTCATAAAGTTTTGGCAGCTTATGGTTGTTTGCTTCCAAGAATATTGAATGGCACTTTTGATTATGAAAAACATAAAGCAGTTTGGCCTTCAACAGGAAATTATTGCAGGGGCGGAGTGGCAATATCTCGGATTATGGGTCTTAATAGTATTGCAATACTTCCTGAAGGAATGAGTAATGAGAGGTTTGAATGGTTGAATAATTGGGTTGAAGATAAAAAAAATATTATAAAGACAAAAGGCACAGAAAGTAATGTTAAAGAAATCTATGATGCTTGTAATGAATTAAAAAAAGATAATCAAAATGATATCATAAATCAATTTGATGAGTATTATAATTATGGTATTCATCGTTCTGTAACCGGTCCATCGTTTGAAAAATCATTTCTTAAAGTTAAAGGTAACAGTAATTTAACTCCTAGGTTTTACGTAAGTGCTTCAGGATCAAGCGGTACTCTAGCAGCAGGAGATTATCTTAAAGATAAATTACAGACGAAGATTGCAGTTGTTGAGGCTTTGGAGTGTCCAACATTGCTTCATGGAGGTTATGGAGAACATAATATACAAGGTATTGGTGACAAACATGTTCCCCTTATTCATAATGTAATGAATACAGATTTTGTCGTAGATGTTTCTGATCAAGCTACCAATAATCTAAATATGATTTTTAATACTGAAATAGGAAAAAAGTTTTTAATTGAGAAAAAAAATTTTGAGCCTGATTTTGTTTCTCGACTTCCCGAATTTGGCTTTTCAGCAATAGCAAATATATTGGCATCAATAAAATTAGCTAAATATATGGATTTAAATAGTGATGATGCAATTATAACGGTTGCTACAGATGGTGCAGATTTATATATGTCAGAATTAAATAAGACCATTGCAGATTTTAAAAATAATTATGATGAAATAGTTTGTGCTGAACTATTTGGAAAACACTTATCAGGAATATCTACTGATAATATGCTAGAACTTTCTTACATGGACAAGAAAAGAATATTTAATTTAGGGTACTTTACTTGGGTAGAGCAACAAGGTGTAAGTCTTGAAGAATTTGAAAAAAGAAAAGATCAAAAATTTTGGAATTCACATTATGAATATATGCTTTCTCTAGACAATAAGATTAAAGAATTTAATAATATATAGGTTATGAAAACTCAGTCATTACATAACCAATTAGTAGAATGGCGTCATGATCTTCATATGCACCCACAATTAAGTTTTGAAGAAGAGTATGCTGCAGCAAAAGTGTCAACACTTCTAAAAGAGTTTGGAATAGAAGTTCATTCTGGTATTGCCAGAACTGGAGTAGTTGGAATTTTAAAAAAAGGAAATAGTTCAAAATCAATAGGTATAAGAGCTGACATGGATGCTCTTCCTATACATGAAACTAATAAGTTTAGTTATAAGTCCAAGTTTGATAACAGAATGCATGCATGTGGACATGACGGTCACACAACAATGTTATTAGGTGCAGCAAAATATTTATCAGAAAAAGGTAACTTTAACGGTACGGTATATTTTATTTTTCAACCTGATGAAGAGAATACATTCGGTGCAAGAACAATGATAGATGAAGGATTGTTTGATAAATTTAACATTGATGAAGTTTACGCTATGCACAATATTCCTAACATGGAAATTGGAACATTTGGTACAAGAAATGGAGCTATTACAGCCAGCGAAAATTTATTTGAAATTGAAATAAAAACTAAAGGTGGGCACGCCGCATTACCTCATATGGGGGTAGATGCAATAACTGTTGGTTCTCAAATAGCTGTAGCACTTCAATCGATAGTGTCTAGGAAATTAAATCCAGCAGACAATGGTATAGTGTCTATTACCGAATTTATAACTGATGGTAAAAAAAATGTTCTGCCAGGTATGGTAAAAATGACTGGTGACGCGAGAGCTTTATCAAAAGAAACAAATGAAAAAATTGCTTCAAAAATGTTACAAATAGTCGAAGGGATTTGCAATGCACATGGTGTTAATGGTAGTGTTAAATATGAAACAGCCTGTCCTGTAACTTTTAATTCAAAAAATCAAACTGAGTCTGCAACAAAAGCTGCAGTTTCTTTACTTGGTAGTGATAAATGTAATGGTAATATAGAACCACGTTTATTCTCAGAAGATTTTTCTGTTATGGCAAATGAAAAACCTGGCTGCTTTGTTTTAATGGGTAATGGAACATCAGAGCAGCATTCCAGACCTTTACATGCTGATAATTATGATTTTAATGACGAATTATTAGTCATAGGTTCTTCATATTGGACTGAATTGGTAGAACAACAATTAAAATAAATGTTTTCTGAAAACTTAAATAAACTAAAGAAAAAAATGTCTGAGAACAATATTGATCTCTCAATTATAACTGATGATGACTCGATATATTATTTCACAGGATACCATGACTTCCTTCATATGGATTTTTATCGACCAACATTATTAGTTGTTTCAAATGATCATAAAACTTATTTAATAACACCTCTTCTTGATGTTTTATTAGTACCAGAATCTTGTCCTGTAGATATGGTTGAAACATGGAATGATGGTATTGGAAATGAATGGAGAGAATTATTACCTCAAATCATCAATCAGCATAAAAATATTTTTATTGAAAAATTTAAAATTAACCCAATGGTTAAGAGTTATTTAGACGAATTACTTCAAGACCATCCCGGGGATTTAACCAAATTAATAGATAATATAAGAATGATTAAATCTAATCATGAATTGAATATAGCTCGTCATGCCGGCGAAGTTGGTATGGCTATGATGGAGGCAGCAAAAAAAACAATTGGCCATAATGTTCCTGAGTATGAGGTTGCACTTGCACAATCACAAGCTGGAACAAGAAAAGCTGCAGATCTTTTAAAAGAATTTTATCCTGATAATATCAATATGTCTCCAAATATTCACTTTTTACCTGTTATGACATCGGGTCATGATTTACCTAAAACTCACCATCGTGCTTCAACCAAAATTATAAAAAAAGGTGATCCCGTATTCGTATGTTATTGTGGTTCTACAAATTTCCATAGGTTTAAATTAGGTTTTGACAGAATATTTTGGGTAGAAGAAATTCAATCCGATGAACAAATAAAAGCTTTTGAGACTGCAGTTAAATCTCAAAAAGCTGCTCTTGAAATTCTTGGCCCTGGAGTAACAGCTGAAGAGGTTCATGCTGCTTATGCAGATACTATACAGTCTGAGGGATACCCTTATCCTACATTTCGATGTGGAAGAGGTACAGGCTTTAGCTTTTTAGAGGAACCACAATTAGTAGTTGGTAATAAAACAGTACTGGAGCCTGGAATGGTATTTGCCGTTGATGGCGGGGCAAGTGCAAATAATTTTAGATCACAAGTTGGTGATAGTTTTATTATAACAAAAGATGGATACGAACAAATTACACATCATTCTAAAAATATTGATGACCTAATAATTCCACATGGATGAAATCACAGTATTTAACACACATTGCTGTGGTGAAATTGGGGATGTCGTAACTGGAATTAAAGGCTTGAAGTTTAATTCACCTGAGGAAGCTTCTAAAAAACTTTTTTTAGATAAAAAATGGAGAAATTTTTTTTTAAATGAACCTCGGGGAGGGGTCTTTAAACATTGTAATATTATTTTAGAACCTTCAAATAAAAATGCAGATGCTGGATTTGTAATCATGGAACCAGAAGATAATCCTCCAATGAGCGGATCAAATGCAATTTGTGTAACGACAGTCTTATTAGAAAAAAATGTTATTCAAATGAAATATCCTAAAACCATGCTTACACTTGAAGCTCCCGGTGGTTTAATAAAAGTTGTTGCTGATTGTGAAAATAAGAAAGTTAAAAGTGTCACTTTAACTAATCTTGCCTGCTTTGCAGATAAAATAGATGTAGATTTAAAGACTAAAAATTATGGTACAATTAAAGTAAGTACTGCTTTTGGTGGTGACAGTTTTTTAATTTGTAATGCTAGCGATTTTAATCTTAAAATTGAACCAAAGAATGCAAATAAATTTGTAAATGTTGCTAAAGAATTATTGAAAGAAGCAAACGCATCTATAGGATTTGAACATCCTACTATTAAAGGATTAAACTATCTTTCTTTTTGCCAATTTATTGAACCCTTAAAAAAAAATAATCAATCATTACTTACAGGATTAAATACAGTTGTTATACGACCTGGAAAACTTGATCGTTCACCCTGTGGTACAGGCACTTCAGCAAGATTAGCAGTAATGAAAGAAAAAAATGAAATACAAATAAATGAAGAATTTATATCAAAGTCTATTATAGGATCTTCATTTAAAGCAAGTATTCAAAAGGAAATTAAAATTAATAACAAAAATTGTATTATTCCAAAAATAACAGGTAGTGCATTTATTACTGGAAAACAAAGTTTATATATCGATAAGGATGATCCTTTTCCAGAAGGTTATAGATTAAATGACACATGGCCAGATTCATCAAGTTAACTGTGATTAAATAACACTGGCATGGCAAGTTAATTTATTTTACTTTCATCAACTATTCTAATAATTAATAAAACAAATGACAAAATTTAATGCCTGGAATGTAATTAAAAACGGTTTAAATGGTCAGTCTTATTGGACTAGACAATGGCGTGATCCAGAACCAAAAAGTAGTTATGATGTTGTAATAATTGGGGGAGGTTTACACGGTCTTGCCACGGCATATTATTTAGCAAAGAATCATAATATAAAGAATGTAGCTGTCTTAGAAAAAGGCTGGATTGGTGGAGGAAACGCTGGACGTAATACAACTATTGTAAGATCAAATTATATGATGCCAGGCAACCACGAATTTTATGAACATTCTTTAAAGTTATGGGAAAATTTAAGTCACGAATTAAATTATAATGTAATGTTTAGCCAACGAGCTCATGTCTCGTTATTTCATAGCCCTGGTGCTAAAGATTCAGTTTCACGGATTTATAATATTATGCGACTCCATGGAACTGATGCAGAACTTTGGGATTTAAAAACTTTAAAGAAAAAAATTCCGCATTTAAATTATCATAATTCTAGATTTCCAATACTTGGAGCTGCAGTTCAAAAAAGAGCAGGTAATGCAAGACACGATGCAGTTGCATGGGGTTATGCAAGGGCTGCAGATACATTAGGTGTAGACATTCTTCAAAATTGTGAAGTTACAGGTTTTACAAGAAAGAATGGAAATATTGAAAGTATTCAAACTTCAAGAGGAATTATAAAAGGAAAGAAAATAGGATTTGCTGTTGCAGGCAATACTTCAGTATTATGGCAAATGGTAGAATTAGGCAACCTGCCAATTGAATCCCATAAACTACAAGCATTTGTATCTGAGGCTGTTAAACCACTTCTAGACCAAGTTGTTGTTTATGGTGTGGGTGGTGCGCATTTCTATATATCGCAGTCAGATAAAGGGAGCATGGTGTTTGGTGGTGATCTTGACTGGTATAAATCATATGCTCAAAGAGGAAATCTTCCTATGGTTCAAGATGTTGCCGAAGCGGCCATGGCGATATTTCCTTCACTTGGAAGAATAAGATTACTTCGTCATTGGGCAGGTGTTATGGACATGACAATGGACGGATCATTTTTTATTTGTAAAACGCCAATATCTAATCTCTATTTAAATGCTGGTTGGAACTATGGTGGTTTCAAAGCTAGTCCTGCATCAGGTTGGTATTTTGCTGACTTAATTGCAAATGAAAGCCCGCATAACTACGTGCAAAATCATAATTTAGAAAGATTTGAAAAAGGTATCAATATTGATGAACGTGGCGCAGGACCTGATCCAAAATTGCACGGTTAAATGATTAGAATCAATTGTCCTTATTGTGGTGAAAGAGATCATAGTGAATTTAGTTACGGAGGAGATGCAACAATCAATTATCCTTCGTTAGATGCATCAGAGAAAGATTGGACTGAAGCTATATTTTTCAGAAAAAATATAAAAGGTTTTCAATTTGAAACATGGCATCATTCTAATGGATGCAGAATGTGGTTGGTAGTTGAACGTTCTACTGTCACTCATGAAATAAAAAGTGTCAAACCATGCCATCCAGATTTACAGAAGGTTGTAGAAAATAATAAATGAAGACAAGAAGAATAGATAACTATGGAAAAATTAATAGAGATAAAATTTTATCCTTTAGCTGGGATAAAAAAAATTACAAAGGTTTTGAAGGAGATACTCTAGCATCAGCATTACTTGCAAATAATATTGGTATAGTTGGTAGAAGTTTTAAATATCATAGACCAAGGGGAATATTTTCTAGTGGAGTCGAGGAATCTGGTGCTTTAGTTACTATTGGTTCAAAAGATAGAAGAGATCCAAATGTAAGAGCAACAACACAAGAATTATATAATGGTTTGGAAGCAAGTGGTCAAAATGCATTTCCAAATGTAAATTTTGATCTAGCTGGAATAAATAATTACTTAGGTAGGTTTTTTGCAGCTGGTTTTTATTATAAAACTTTTATGGGAATACCTCCACTTGAATGGGGTAAAGGAACAGCCATATGGATGTTTTTTGAAAAGTTTATTAGAAAAGCTGCGGGAATGGGAAGTGCTTCTGGGTTACCCGATCCAGATACTTATGAGCACGCTCATGATTTTTGTGATTTAATTGTTGTAGGATCAGGACCTGCTGGTGTTGCAGCTGCAATAGAGGCAGCAGAAAAAAAATTAGATGTTATTTTAGTTGAGCAAGATAGTCTTATTGGAGGAAATCAACTTGCAGAAAATGATTTTGATAACTCACAAATTAAAAATCAACTTGAAAATCTAGGCATAAAAATAATGACTAGAACTACTGCATTCGGATTATATGATAATTGCGTTGTTGGTTTATTAGAGAGAGTAACAGACCATATATCAGCACCAAATGTAAACATTCCACGCCAAAGATTTTGGACCATTAGAGCAAAGCATATAATTGTTGGTGCTGGAGCAATTGAAAGACACATTGCATTTAATAATAATGATATTCCTGGTGTAATGACCGTAAATGCATCAAAGCATTATTTGAATAGATATGGTGTACTCACTGGAAAAAGTATTGTGATAGCTACAAATAATGATTCTGTTTATGAAACAGCACATCAATTATCAGAAGCTGGGGCTAATGTAACTGTTCTTGATTCACGAACTAATTTTGAAATTGAGACAAATAAAAGTTTTGAAATTAGAAAAGGGTATGTGCCTTATAATATTAATGGTTCAAAAAAAATTGATAGTTTAGATATATCAAAAAGTGAAATTATTAATAAATCTGAAACTATAAATTGTGATCAGGTTCTATTATCAGGTGGCTGGTCACCTGCTGTACATTTGTTATCTCACAGAGGTGTAAAGCCTAAATGGGATTATAACAATGCTTGTTTTTTACCAAGTGACACAAAAGAAAATATTACAATGGTAGGTTCTTCTAGAGGTTTATGGAATAAAAATGATTGTATTGCTTCTGGGATAGCAGGAACTACTAGTGTGTTGAACCGTTTAGGTATTTCTAAAACAAATTATTTTTTCCCAAAACCTGGTGGATGGAAAAATCCCATACAACCACTTTATGAAGTAAAATATAAAAAATCTAGATCAAAAAGTTTTGTAGATTATCAACATGATGTAACGACAGATGATGTAAGACTCGCACATCGTGAAGGTTTCATTTCGGTAGAGCATCTTAAAAGATACACAACTTTAGGTATGGCAAACGATCAAGGAAAAATGGGAAATATCATTGGATTATCTTTAATGGCTGAACTTTTAAATAAAGAAATTCCAGAAGTTGGAACTACTGTTTTTAGACCTCCTTATACTCCTGTATCTATAGGTGCCTTAAGCGGAAGAAATGTTGGAAAACATTTTAGGCCGTTAAGAGTAACGCCAATGCATCAATGGAATATTGATCATGGTGCAAAAATGATTGAAGTTGGATTGTATCAAAGACCTTGGTATTATCCCAAAGAAAATGAAACTTTAAGTGACTCTTATATAAGAGAGGCATCAACAGTAAGAAAAACAGTTGGAATTTGTGATGTAACATCACTAGGCAAAATTGCTATTCAAGGACCAGACTCTACCGAATTTTTAAATAGAATTTATTCGAATGGTTTTTCAAAACTACAAGTTGGAAAAGCTAGATATGGTATCATGTTGCGTGATGACGGTATTGTAATGGATGATGGCACATCTTGGAGATTAGCAGAAAATGAATATTTTATGACGACGTCTACAGGTGAAGCTGCAAAAGTGATGTCATGGTTAGAAGAATTACTTCAAACTAGATGGACAGATCTTAATGTTAATGTGACTAGTGTTTCTGAACAATGGGCAGGCGTATCAGTTGCAGGACCTAAATCTAGAGAAGTTCTCAATAATTGTGTCGATGATTCTTTTGTTATAACTAATAATAACTTACCTTTTATGGGTGTTACTTCAACATTTCTTAAAGGTAATATTCCTTGTAGAATTGCAAGAATTAGTTTCTCAGGTGAATTAGCTTTTGAAGTTTATGTCAAATCAGATTTTGCTAATACAATGATGGACTTACTTTGGGAAAATGCAAAAAAATATGATGGATGTTTATATGGATTAGAAGCTTTAGGTGCACTTAGAGTTGAAAAAGGTCATGTAACAGCTGCTGAGCTTGATGGAAGAGTAACTATTGATGATGCAGGTTTAAGCAAAATGGCATCTACAAAAAAATCATATATTGGAAGCGCAATGAGAAAACGAGGAGTATTAAAAAATAATGATCGAGAAATTCTTGTAGGTTTCTTTCCTGTAAAATTAAAGGAAACTTTTAATGCTGGAACTATTGTCTGTGAAAAAAATAATATTAAAGGACAGGGTATCGGAAGAATTACCTCAGTTACTTATTCTCCAGAACTTGGACATTGGATTGGATTAGGTTTTGTCAAGGGTGGTTTAGATAAATGGAAAGATACTAATTTAGTTGGGGCAGATCCTGTAAGAAATAAACAAATCAATTTAAAAGTTGTTTCACCACATATGATTGATCCTAAAGGAGAACGAATGTATGCATAGACATTCTGCACTAGAAACAATTTATAAGGTTGGAAAATATTCATCAAGCGGGAAACAATCTCTAACATTTAAAGAATTAAAAAGTTTAGAAATTTTGCAAATTGCTTGTTGGCCTGACAAAATTGATGAAATGAATAATTTATTATCAAAAGAACTAAAAATTAAAAATATTCCTAGTTTTAATAAAGGGATAATTTTTGAAAATAAATCATTATGGAGAATGGAACCTTTGAAATGGTGGCTATTTAATAAAGAAATTAAAATAAGTGAGCAAATCGCAACAACTTTAGATATGTCTCATGCTTTCACAGGTATTGAAATTACAGGAGATAATTCATCATTATTTTTAAATAGACATCTTCCAATTGATTTAAGAGCTAGAAATTTTCCAGATCTATCTTCTGCTAGCTCAGCTATTCATCATGTCAGTGTTAAGCTATTTAAAATAACTTCCAATAACTACTGTCTATATATACCAAGAGGTTTTACTTTATCAATTTGGGAGATCCTTCTTGAAACAGCGTATCAGTTTGGATACGAAGTATTAGAGAGATAGATAGATTATCTAAGGGTAACGGAAACTGGTTATAAACTAATTACTAATGTATTTAGCGATTTGCATATAGCAAATTAATCATTTGCATCACCACCTCCGGCACCTTTTGACCTAGATTCCTCTGACTCAGGAACAAAAGTTCTAAAAGCTATTTTAGATATTTCCTCCCAAGATTCTTTATCAGGATTGATACCCTTAGAGAGCAAGTTATTTATATTTGATGATGGAATATTAATATCTAATTTTTGTTCATTAAAAATTTTCTTTGTGAGTAAAAGATCAAAATTTCTTTGATAATTTGTAGAGATAATTTCTCTATTAACCCTAATATTTTCATTTGTTATTTGTGCATCTATTTTTTGATCTAACAAAAACTGTGAATAGATATTTTTTTTGGCATACTTATAAAGCAAAGGTATTAGGAATATGGGGTCGCTACAATTTTTTAAAGTTAATTTAAAATTATCCCTTTTATTTATTTTTGATACTAAATAATCAATCAATCCTGGGCCTATGACCAAAAAAGATTTATTTTTACAATCAAACTCATCATTTATTTTTGACGGATCTATACTGGCATTAGAAGTGTTGTCTAATTCTTCAAGTTTTAATTTTAATAATTTGATCCCATCCAAACCAAATACTTCAAGCCATGTAGTAATAAATGCAGCATCCTCATCTGATCCATAAGTGAATCCTAATCCTGAAAAAGCTCGTTGTGTATTAGTGTAGACTTCATAGTAAGAATAACTCACAGATATTAATATGTACTCATTGTTGCAAAACCCCATTCATCAACATTTTTATTATTCAGATCTGATAAATAAGGGGCTCCAGAAAAAAAACTTACTCTTAACCATCTATCTGACTTAGGATCATAACGATTAGCTCCAAAAAAAGATAATTTAAATCTTAACATATCAATTGGCATTGTTTTTTTATCAAGAACATTATCTTGAACTTCTGAAAAAGGATAATTTTTTAAAGATTGAATTCTCTTAACAACCCCTCTGTATTCTGGGTGCATTAACAAAAATTCACAAATTAATTGATTTTCATCTACATTTTTTATTTGCTTAAACAAATCATTAACCATTTTTGCAATTCCTAGATTTTGCTCCAATTCACTTCCTTGTTCATTATATCTTTCACCTAATCTAGGTTCTAACTTTGCTGCTGAAACATACCAAAATAAATAATTGCTATCTTTATTATTAAAATCAATATTTTTTATCCAAGAATATTTATCACTGATTATTTCTTTCAAATCTCCAATAGATTGATTTCCATCAATATCCATTATCTCATCATCTGCCATATCTTCTGCTAACTCTTCTGATATTTGAGGAAACAATTCAATTAGTTGTACTCTTGCAATTTCCTTAGTATCATTATTAAAATTCGAGTCACAATAATCTAGAATATCTAACCATTTAAATTTTTGAGAAAGATCTATGTCATTAATGTAGGAAATATATTTTTTTAAATCTTCAGTAGTTAATTTATTTTTATTAATTTGGAATTCATCACTTGTGTTAACTTCCTCAAGATAACTAAGAGCTTTATTCAAAAGTTTTTTATATTTTTCAAAAACTATATTATCTAACTCAATTTGAGAAATTTCTTCTAATGTCTTTGTGTACTGTTCCATCCACTTATTAATCAACTTTGGATGTTTAATGATAAAAGGTGCCATACCTAAACCTGTTGAATTACCAATACCTAAATGTTGTTTAATTTTTCTATCTAACTTTACTGCTTTTTTTGGGTTTATTTGCCTTGCTACATGTTCAACTAATTCAATACTAAATTCTCTAATTAAATAAACTGATAACATTTCTGCTCTAAAGGGTTGATTGAAAATAGTTGTTTTTTTTGTGTTAGTAAAATCTGATAATCCAAATTTACCACTACCATAAACAGCAGTAGTTCTTAGTAAGTACCCAACTTTATTTATTTCATAAATATCTGGCTGGTTACCATTTGAAAGACAATCGACAACATACTGAAACAATCTTACACTTTTATTTGCTCTGCTAAGAATTAATTCATCTGGAGAATTGCGACCTGATTCTTGCAGAGGAATTGTTTTTTTTAATCTATTTAGATCTTGCTCAGATAATTTACCTACATGTAACGTATAGGCTGTATCCCATTTACTAGCGATAACTCTATCACTTCTATCCTTATCATCTAGGAAAGAAGAGAAACATACAAGTGAATAAGTTTGTTTATTAATAATAATTTCATAAACAACTGTACCGTAACCATGTTTATCTAAATCAAATTTTGATTTATGTATTTCCCAATTGTCGTTAATCAATCTTCTTAACATACTTCTGGAAAAACTAAGGCGAGAAGGATAGCGTGAACCCATTCTTGATAGTTTCATGTAGTTATCGTTTTCTCTTACTTTTTGTAACATTTATTAAATATGTATAGTTAATTTTGGTTTTTTCATTAATAGAAGTATTAATCTATGTCAAAAATAAGTGAAGATATATTTCTAATTGATGGATTGGAATATTGTAATTGGAATAGGGAATTATTTGAAAATGCCCACCACGCTGGATTAACTGCAATCCATGCGACATTAGTGTATTGGGAAAATACTGAAGAGTCTTTCGAAAAAATAAATTATTGGCACCATCTTTTTAAAGAGCATCATGACATTATTGCTCATGCAAAAACTACCGAAGATATTTTGGCTGCTAAAAAAAATAATAAAGTTGCAATTATTTTTGGTTTTCAAAATTCTGCTCCTATTGCGAATGATATATTTTTAATTGAAAAATTTTTTGAAGCAGGTGTAAGATTTATGCAACTCACCTATAATAATCAAACCCCACTTGCTGGAGGATGTTTTGAACCTAAAGACTCAGGTGTTTCACGATTTGGAAAAGCTGTTATTGAAGAAATGAATAGACTTGGCATGATTGTAGATTTAAGTCATGCAGGAAAGCAAACTTGTCTTGATGCTATTGAAGTCTCAAGTAAACCTGTGGCAATTTCTCATGCTAATCCAAATTTCTTTCATAAATCTAAAAGAAATATTGATACTGATATTTTACAAAAACTTGTTAAAAAAAATGGTTTTATTGGGTTAAGTTTATATCCTTACCATCTTAAAAATTTAGGTGATTGTACCATAGAAGATTTTTGTGAAATGGTTAAGGAGCTAGTAAACCTAATTGGTGAAGACAATATTGGAATAGGCTCTGATCTTTGTTTAAATTGGCCTGATGATGTAGTTATGTGGATGAGAAATGGAAAGTGGACCAAAAATATCGACTATGGAGAATCTAAAGATAAAAATCCAAAATGGCCTAAGTTACCAAGTTGGTATAAGCAACCAAGTGACTTAAATAATTTATTTTATTTAATGTGTGAAAATAATATTCCAGAAAAAGTTTCTACAAAAATAATAGGTCAGAATTGGTTTAACTTCATGAAAAATCAATTTTAGTTTCTACGACTAATAAAAGAAGCTGATAGCAAACTTATTATTACAATCGAAGCACCAATCATTTGATAAATTTCTAAATTTTCTTTTAATAAAAAAACAGCTCCAAGAACACCGACCACTGGTTCTAAATACAAAAATAAAGCGGTATATGATTGTCCAATCTTTGGGATAGCAATTAATTGTGATAAAAGTGCAAAGCTATAACACACCGAAGGAATCAAAATTAAAAGATAAATATTGATATCAAAATTAAAATTTAAAGAAAAAAATATTTTTAATATTACAAAGAAGAAAAAAGTATTAAAAAAATTTATAAAGATATTAATTGGTATTGGTGAAATACCTTTAAAAGACATTTTTTGATTTACTATAATCATACTAGTTGACCCAAGTGATGCAAGAAAAGCTAAAAGAATACCTACTATATTTATGACTTTAAAAGATGGTCCTATAACTAAAACAATTCCTAAAAATGTTACAAAAAAGAGAATCTTTACAGTTAATGAAATTTTTTCTTTATCGACAATAATAGAAAATAGAAGAACATATATTGGATAGAGGCAAAAAATAAGAATTGTTAAACTAACTTCAATAAATATAACTGAAGTCAATAATCCAAGCGTTAATAATATTGAACCCGCTGATATAGATAAAAAGTATTTGAGGTTCTTTTTAAAAATTTCTAATAGATTCTTTTGATATGGGATAAAAGGTACTATAATTATCGAAGCAACTGCGTAACGTAAAAAAATAGTTAATGCTACAGAGGCTCCTGAATTATATGCTATTTTTGTAGTAGGGCCAATTAAGCCAAACAAAATTCCAGCAACTAAAGCAAAAATAACTCCAAATATGAACATTTTTTTAAATTAACTTTTGACTATTTGTTTTCATGCAGTTATTCAAGCTTCATTACAAAATATATTATGAATGACACATCTCAAAGTTTCGTTAAATTTGAAAAGATAGATAAAAGTTATGATGGAGAAGTACTAGTAGTAAAAAACTTAAACTTGGACATTGCTAAGGGTGAATTTGTAACAATGTTAGGTCCATCAGGGTCAGGTAAAACAACAACTTTGATGATGTTAGCTGGTTTTGAAACTCCTACAAATGGTGAAATATTTTTAGATACTAAACCAATAAGTAAAATACCTCCTTATGAAAGAGAAATTGGAATGGTATTTCAAAACTATGCTTTATTTCCCCATATGACTGTTGCGGAAAATTTATCATTCCCTCTAGAAGTGAGAAAAATTTCAAAACCAGATATTAAAGAAAAAGTGCAGAAAGCTCTTGATATGGTAGAGTTAGGTAATTTTGGTACTAGATTTCCTGCTCAATTATCTGGTGGACAACAACAAAGAGTTGCTTTGGCAAGAGCGCTTGTATTTGAACCTCGCCTAGTATTAATGGACGAACCTTTAGGTGCACTCGATAAGAATTTACGTGAACAGATGCAATACGAAATAAAACATATTCATGATAGAATTGGCATAACAGTTGTGTATGTTACTCATGACCAAAGTGAAGCATTAACAATGTCCAATAGAATTGCAGTATTCAATGATGGAGTTGTACAACAATTGTCTACACCTGATATCTTGTATGAAAAACCTGAAAATTCTTTTGTTGCAAAATTTATAGGTGAAAATAATACACTTAATGGTGTTGTTAGGGAAGTGAATGGATCATCATGTACTGTTGAATTGGATGGTGGTTTTGGAATGGTGAAAGCATTAAAAATTAATGTGAATGAAGTTGGAGAAAAAACCCAACTATCTATAAGACCAGAACGTGTTTCAATTGATAAAACAACATCTGACTCCAACAATTTTTCAGGTAAAATTGAAGAACTAATTTACCTAGGAGATCACATCAGAGCTAGGCTTGATGTTTGTGGTAATAATGAGTTTATAGTCAAGGTTCCAAATGAAGGAAGTTTTAATCATAAAGAGGGTGATGAACTTAAATTAAGCTGGAATTCTGAAGATGTTCGAGCATTAGATCTATAATTATACTTTTTTCTATATATTTAGCCAAAATTTTTTACTTTTACCCCTTTTTTTTCATTTAACGACATGTTATTACAAGAGCATTACAGACATAATCTTAAGATTAAATAATTAAAAATAGGAGGATATATATGTCTAAATTTTTAAAAGCCTTCTTATTTGTGTCACTTGTATTTGTTCCTTTTGCAGCTAGCGCTGTAACAGTTGCTTCATGGGGTGGTGCTTATACAGAAAGTCAACAAAAAGCTTATGCTGATACATATTCTGATCCTAGCTCAATTGTCTTTGAAAACTACAATGGAGGTTTAGGTGAAGTAAGAGCTCAAGTAGAAAGTGGAAGTGTTACTTGGGATATAGTAGATGTATTACCATCTGATGCAATCACAGGTTGTGATGAAGGTCTATTTGAAGATATTTCTTCTGAAATTGCTGAATTATCAACTCCAGGCCCTGATGGTGAATCAATGTTAGAAGATATGGAAAATAATGGTCTTGAATACCACTCTGGTTGGGACTGTTGTGTACCACAAATCTTTTGGACATACGTTGTATTTTATGACCCAGATGCATTCCCTGGAGAGAAGCCAGACAGTATGGCAGACTTTTTTGATACAGAAAAATTTCCTGGTAAAAGAGGTATTCATACTTGGGCAACAGGTGTAATCGAAAAAGCTATGGTAGCAGATGGAGTAAGTCCAAATGCAGTTCCTACAGTTTTAGCTAACCAAACAGGTGCTATTGATAGAGCATTTGAAGTTATGGACAGAATTAAGGACGATGTTGTTTTCTGGTCTGCTGGTTCACAACCACTTGAGTTAGTAAAAAGTGGTGAAGTTATTATGGCTATTGCATATAACGGTCGTGTAGGTGCAGCAAACTTAGCTGAAGGTGAAAACTTTGAGTATATTTGGGAAGGTCAGGTTTTAGACCAAGAGTATCTTTGTCTAACTGCTGGAGCTCCTAATAGAGATGCAGCTATTGACTTTATGATGCATGCTTCAACTCCTGAAGCACAAGCTGAACAAGCTAAATATATTACATATGGACCAATGAGAGCATCTGGTATTCCAATCATTGAAAACAATGAGCCTTGGGGACCAGGAGGTGTTGATATTATGCCTCATATGCCCAACACACCAGAACGTTTAAAAGTTTCAATCGTGAGTGATCCACAATGGTGGTCAGATTACGGTGCAGAAATTAACGAGCGTTATGCTGCATGGATGGGTAACTAAGCTTGATAAATTAAAATTTGTAATTTAATCTAAAGGCGAGAATTATCTCGCCTTTTTATTTGGAGGTTACTATTTCTACAGCTGAATTATTAACTACTGACGGTATCCCACTTAAACAAAGTCTTCGCAAAGCTGAAAGAAGAAATAAACTTCGAGCTTTTCTTCTGGTTTTTCCTTTACTTCTTTTTATTATTGTTACTTTTGTAATGCCAATCGGAGATATGCTTCTCAGGAGTGTTGACGATAGCCAAATTAATTCAGTTTTTCCCAATACTTTTGAAGAATATAAAAACTGGGATAAAGGAGCAGACGAACTACCTCCAGAAGAAGTATATAAAAGTCTTTTTTTCGAACTAGCCAATGGAGACAAAAGGCAGATAGGTAAAGCTTTAACAAGAATGAATTATGCTAAATCTGGCTGGAAAAGTTTAATAAAAAAAACCTCTAGAGAAATAAAAAAAATTGTAAAAAAGGGCGAAGAGCCTGTTTCGTACAAAGATACATTTATAAAAATAAATAAGTTTTGGGGTGATCCAACTTACTGGTACTCTTTTAACCAAATGGTAAATGATAGATCTTCAATTTATTATTGGAACGCACTTGATAGAACATTTGATGAAGATGGAGATGTTGTTCTACAAGATGAAAAAAGAAGAATGTATATAAAAACTTGGCTTAGAACTTTTAAGGTAAGTGTATATGTTACAATTTTTTGCTTAATTCTTGGTTTTCCGGTTGCTCATCTATTAGCTAATCTACCTCTTAGATACAGTAATCTTTTAATGATTTTTGTACTATTACCCTTTTGGACTTCCTTACTTGTGAGAACAACAGCATGGATTGTAATGCTTCAACAAAATGGCGTTATCAATGGAATTTTAGTTTGGTTAGGTGTTATAAGCGATGATGGTCGTATTCAAATGGTTTACAATGAGGCTGGAACTTTAATTGCTATGACTCAAATTTTATTACCATTTATGATTTTACCTTTGTATAGCGTAATGAGAGTAATTCCTAAAAGTCATATGAGAGCAGCTCAAAACTTAGGCGCTAAACCTGCAATGGCATTTTGGCGTGTTTACTTGCCACAGACTATTCCTGGTATAAGTGCTGGAGGTTTATTAGTATTTGTTCTTGCAATTGGATATTTTATAACCCCTGAATTAGTTGGAGGAAAAGATGGTAAATTAATTGGAAGTTGGATAGCATACCATTTAAAAACTACACTCAATTGGGGATTGTGTGCTGCTCTTGGAGGTATACTTCTTGGTATAATGCTGATCTTCTATTGGCTTTACAATAAAATTGTTGGAATAGACAACATAAAGTTAGGATAATAATATGGCTCTCCCAAGTTACGCATCACCAGTTCAAAGAACATACTATTACTTTTATTTATTTTTTTGCACTGTAGTTTTCTTCTTTTTAATAGCACCACTATTTGCAATTATTCCAATATCTTTCAGCGTTTCACCTTTTATGGTTTTTACAGAAGGAATGCTGGCTTGGCCCCCTGATCCTGAAGCTTGGTCGATACGATGGTATAAAAATATGATTGGTGATTGTAGTGCTGACGTCGTTTCATCTACAGTCCCATGTTCAACAAAGTGGATGGTTGGTACAGTAAATAGTTTTTATATAGGTATTATTGCAACTGTTATTGCTACAGCTTTAGGAACACTGGCAGCTCTTGGTTTAAGTAGACCACATATGCCATATAAAGGTTTGATAATGGCAATATTAATTTCACCAATGATTGTTCCATTAATTATAACAGCTGCAGGAATGTTCTTCTTCTATGCAAGAATAAATCTTGTTTATACTTTCACAGGTGTTATTCTTGCACATGTTGCTCTTGCTACACCTTTTGTAGTAATCACTGTAACGGCAACATTAGTTGGTTTTGATATGAATATGGTAAAAGCAGCTCAAAGCTTAGGCGCTAAACCAATGAGAACATTTTTTAAAGTCATTATGCCATTGATTTTACCAGGTATTATATCAGGAGCTTTATTTGCGTTTATTACATCGTTTGATGAAGTTGTTATAGTTATGTTTATGGCTAGTATTGATCAATTAACTATTCCAAAACAAATGTGGGCCGGGATACGACAAGAAATTAGCCCTGTTATTTTATGTATGGCTACTTGTTTAGTGCTTCTTTCTATATTTTTATTAACTACAGTTGAGCTACTTAGAAGAAGGTCTGAAAAACTCAGAGGTATTAAAGCTCGATAGAACAGTGAAGAACATTGCTGTTATTGGTGCTGGCATAGTTGGTATATGTAGCGCATATTTTTTAAAAAAATCTGGATTTAATGTAACTTTAATTGACAGGGAGCAGCCTGGTTCAATGACAAGTTTTGGTCATGCTTGTACTTTTGCAGACTATGCAAATGTTCCTGTAAATTATCCTGGATTGATTTGGGATATACCATCAATGCTCTTAAGAAAAGATGGACCTTTGGCAGTTGATTTTTTTTATATTTTAAAGAACTTGCCTTGGGCAATAAGTTTTTTAAAAAACTGTAAAAAAGAAAAAGTTAATGAAATAGCAAACTCTCTTACCAACCTATTAAAACACTCACAAATATCTTACGATGAAATTTTTCAAGATGTAAATGTAAAAGAATATATTAGTCATGAAGAAAATCTTTATCTTTTTGATTCAAAAAAATCTTATGAAAATTATGAATACGCAAACATTATTAGAAAAAATAATAACGTTAAAGTAAGAAATTTAAATAAAGATGAAGTTAAAGAATTAGAACCAAATTTAGCTGATGTTTATTATTCTGGGCAAGTCTTTACTGGATCGAGACACACAACAAATCCATTAGCAATAAGTACTAAAATTTTTGAAAAGTTTTTAGAATTAGGTGGTATTTATATAAATCAAAATATAAAAAATTTAACGCAGAAAGAAAAAAATATTGAATTATTTTTAGAAAATAAAAAACTTTATTTTGATAAAATAATTGTAAGTGCTGGTGCTTGGTCCAATGAAATTGCAAACAAGCTTGGAGATAAATTCCCTCTTGACACCGAAAGAGGATATCACCTTTTATTTGAAACTGATGAGAAATTAATAAATCGTCCCGTTGCTTGGTCTGAGTCTGGATTTTATTTAATACAAATTCATAATGGTATAAGAGCTGCTGGTACAGTTGAAATAGCAGGTTTAAATAAACCACCTAATAAAAAACGTCTTGAAATGATAGAAAGACAATCAAGAAAGGTTTTACCTCAATTGAAAGAAGTAAGATCAACATGGATGGGTAGAAGGCCTACTTTACCAGACTCATTACCTGTTATTGGAAAGTCTCGCAAAAATAATAATGTCATTTATGCATTTGGACATCAACATATTGGCTGGACTTTAGGAGCTGTTACGGGAAAAATTATTGATAGTTTATCAAAAGATCAATTGCCAAATATAGATATTAGCGCTTATTCTCCTAACCGATTTTAACCTAAACTAATTCCAACATTTTTGACTTGAAGATAAGATTTAAGTCCATCTACTCCTTTTTCACGGCTATATCCTGATTGTTTATAACCTCCAAAAGGAGTTGCATGATTTCCAGTAAACCATTTATTTACATATACTTGACCAGCTTCTAATTTGCTTGCAGTCCAAGATGCTTTTTTAAGATCTTTTGTAAACACTCCAGCACCTAAACCATACTCAGTATCATTAGCAATATCAATTGCTTCTTCTTGATCTTCATATTCAAGAACTGATAGTACTGGACCAAAAATTTCTTCTCTGGCTACAGTCATACTTTGTTTAACATTATTTAGAACTGTTGGTTCCATAAAATATCCTTCACGTTCTAATCTTTTTCCACCATACGCTGCTTCTGCTCCTTCTTGGATTCCTGATCTTGCATAACCTTCAACTTTTTGAAGCTGATTTTCAGATATAACCGGAGTTAGGTCTGTATCTTTTTCTATACCAGGTCCAATTTTTAAAGTTTTACTCATATCAACAAGCTTATCAACTAATTCATCTTTGATTGATTTATGAACTACCAATCTAGACATCGCTGTACAAATTTGTCCTGCAACACTAAATATTCCTGAACGTGCACTCTCTAAAACTTCATTTAGATCTGCGTCAGGGTACACTATACCAGCTGACTTACCACCTAATTCAACTACAGCAGGTATAGCTTTGTCAGCACAAGCATGAAGTATCTTTTTTCCAGTTGCGACTGAACCTGTAAATACTACGTGATTTACATCTTCATGAGATACAAGATAAGATCCTGCCTCATTCCCATATCCACAAATTATGTTTATTAATCCTTCAGGTACTCCAGCATTTTGTATTGCTTTAGCAAAAACTGTTGCTGACAAGGGGGTTAATTCTGCAGTTTTAATAATTGTTGAATTTCCTGTAGCAAAAGAACACGACAGTGATCTTCCAATCATTGATAATGGAAAATTCCATGGCACAACATGTGCTGATACACCAAATGGTTCTAAAACTGTGTAATCAAAAACATTTTTTGCAACAGGTATTGTTTTACCTTCAAGTTTATCTGTTAAGCCTGCATAATAATCAAACATATCTGCTACATCATTGAATTCTTTAATTGCTGAAGCAATATTTTTTCCATTTTCATAACAAAGAAGCTCACCACCTTCTTTTGAAACCTTTCTTGTCTCTTCTGCAATTTTTCTCATTAGTTTCGCTCTTGAAAGTAAAGGCATATCAACAAGTACTCTGCTGTTATAAGAATTTTTAGCTGCTTCAACCGCAAGATCAACTTCATTTTTTTTTGCACATGAAATTTCGCCAATGATTTTACCATTTGAAGGATCATCAACCTTTATTGTTTCTTTGGACTCACTTTCAATCCATTTATTATTTATAAAATTCTTATATTTTTCCATTTTCTGCGTTTTTTAATCAATTATTTTTGTTTCATTCTTTATCATTTAGGATATGAAAATGATACAAATTTAATTTTAAGAAACATGAGTATTACATTTAATCAGTTAAAAAAACTAATAACAAAAAAAGAAATAGATACAGTTTTAGTTTGCGTATCAGATATGCAAGGTAGACTAAATGGTAAAAGAGTTACTGGAAAAGCTTTTATTGATTATGTCTATAAAGAAACGCATATGTGCGATTATCTTTATACCGTCGATATGGATATGTTTACTGTACCCGGATATAAATCTTCTTCATGGGAAACGGGTTATGGTGATATGACTGTAATTCCAGATCTCAAAACGATAAAGGTAGCAAATTGGTTAAATAAAACAGCTATAGTAATATGTGATTGTTTAGACCATTCAGGAAAAAAACCACTTATTCATTCAACAAGACAGATATTAAAAGATGTTTTAGCTAAGGCAGACAAAATGGGATTTCAATCTATGGTTGGCTCAGAATTAGAATTTTTTCTTTTTAATCAAACTTATGATGAAATTCATAATAATAATTATACAAAACTTAAAGAGTCTTCTTGGTATATTGAAGATTATATGATTTTCCAAACTACGAAAGAAGAGGATGTGATGCAGGAATTAAGAAATTCTCTTCTAGATAGTGGGATTTATGTAGAATGTTCAAAGGGTGAAGCAGCTCCAGGACAAGAAGAAATCAATGTTGTTTTTTCTGATGCATTAAACATGGCTGACAATCATATTTTAATTAAAAATGCGACAAAAGAAATTGCTTATAAACATAACAAAGCTGTCACCTTTATGGCTAAATATAACAAAGATGTTTGTGGAAGTTCATGTCATATTCATAACTCTTTATTCGATAAGAAAACAAAGAAAAATATTTTTTATAACCCTAAGGATAAATATGGCATGTCTGATATTTTTAAAAGTTATCTTGCAGGACAAATTAAATTATTGCCAGATATATCAATTTTTTTAGCACCAAATATTAATTCTTATAAAAGATTTCAAGATGGATCATTTGCTCCTACAAAATCTGTTTGGGGTATTGATAATCGTACTGCTGGGTTTAGACTAGCTGGTCATGGATCATCCATAAGAATTGAATGTCGAGTCCCAGGAGCGGATGTTAATCCTTATCTTTCTTTTGCTGCTTTAGTTGGTGCTGGTTTATACGGTATTAAAAACAAACTTAAATTAGATAAACCTTATTCAGGGAATATTTATGAGAAAAAAGTAAATGAAGTTCCTAAAACACTTAACGAAGCAATTCAACTTGCTAAAAAATCTAATTTTTTAAAAGAGATATTTCCACAAGATGTACTAGATCATTATATCCATGCTGCTGAATGGGAACAAAAAGATTATGATGGTTCAGTTAATGATTGGCAGTTACGAAGATACTTCGAACGAGGCTAATATTACTAAATGTTTGAGACTATTACTCCAATAGACAACTCCGTCTTACTTAAAAGAGAATATGCAACAGAAGAAGATATTGAAACAAGTCTCAGCAATTCCTATTCTGTAAGACAACATTGGAAAAATATATCTCTAGAAGAGAGAAAAAAGTCAGTTTTAAATTTTGTAGAAATTTTTTTAAAGAATAAAGATGTTTCTAGTAATTTATGTAAGCAAATAGGTAGACCTATAGCACAGTGCCCAGGAGAGATGCGAGGTTTTGAAGAAAGAGCTCGTTATATGATTGAAAATGCTGATAGAGCATTATCTAGAGTTGTTTCAATTAAAAATGATGAATTTGATAATTATATAAACAAAGAACCACTAGGGACTATATTTGTAATTGCACCATGGAATTACCCTTTCAACACTTCTGTTAATTCAATTGTACCAAGTTTACTTGCAGGTAATGCAGTTATATTAAAACATTCTTCTCAAACTCCACTTTGTGCTGAAGAATTATATGAGGCAGCTAAACAATCTTCATTACCAAAAAATATTTTTCAGTATTTACATTTAGATCATGATCAAACATCAAGAATAATTTCAGATTCAAGAATTAATCATGTTTTATTTACAGGTTCTGTAAGTGGCGGAAAAAAAATAAAAAAATCTATAGGCACTAGATTTATTGGAGCCGGTCTAGAGTTAGGTGGAAAAGATCCAGCTTATGTTAGAGCTGATTGTGACTTAGATCATGCTGTTGAAAATTTAGTTGATGGATCATACTTCAATTCTGGTCAATCTTGTTGTGGTATCGAAAGAATTTATGTTGATAAAAAAATATACAATACATTTGTAGAAAAATTTAAAGATGTAACTGAGAAATATATTTTAGGAAATCCACTAGAGATGGAGACAAATTTAGGTCCTGTAGTGAAGCAATCTGCTGCAAATTATATTAGATCTGAAGTTAACAACGCAATTAGTCAAGGTGGAAAGAATATTATAGATAACAAAAAATTTAATTTAGATGATGGTAATAATTGTTATGTAAGCCCAAGTGCACTCATAAATGTCGATCATTCGATGAAATATATGATGGAAGAAATATTCGGTCCTTCAGTTGGAATAATGAAAGTAGAAAATGAAAATGAAGCTTTATCTCTAATGAATGACAGTTCTTATGGGTTAACAGCAAGTATTTGGACAAATGATAAGTCTTTTGCAGAAAATTTTGGAAAAAATGTTGAGACAGGAACTTTTTTTATGAATAGATGTGATTATTTAGATCCCGGCTTAGCATGGACCGGTGTAAAAGATACTGGAATTGGCGTTACTTTATCTGTTCTAGGATTTGATCATTTAACAAGAGCAAAAAGCTATCATATAAGAAATATTTAAGATTATGGAAAATATTAATTGGAATTATCCTACTACAATCTGGTTTGGTGTTGATAGAATAAAAGAAATACAAAAAGCCTGTGAAGAAATAAATATTCAAAAACCATTAATTGTTACTGATAATGGAATTTTAAAAACAAACATTATTAATAAGTTAAATGATTGTTTAGATAAACAGGCAATTGTTTATAGTGATGTTAAATCAAATCCTACAGGTAAGAATGTTGAAGATGGTGTTAAAGCATTTAATGAAAATAAACATGATGGAGTAATAGCTGTTGGTGGAGGATCGGGTATGGATACAGGAAAGGCAATTGCATTCATGGCCAAGCAAGAAAGACCAATCTGGGATTTTGAAGATATTGGTGACTGGTGGACTAGAGCTAATGCAGATTCAATTTTTCCTATAATTGCTCTACCTACTACAGCTGGAACAGGTTCTGAAACTGGAAGAGCTTCAGTTTTTACAAATGAAAAAACACAAGAAAAAAAAATAATTTTCCATCCAAAAATGCTTCCATCAATTGTTATTCTTGATCCAAATTTGACAATTCCACTTCCTGCAAATTTAACAGCCTTTACAGGAATGGATGCACTAGCTCATTGCTTAGAAGCATATTTGTCGAATATTTTTCATCCTTATTCTCAAGGTATTGCATTAGAGGGCATTAGATTAGTAAAAAATAATCTTGTTCTTGCTTTTAATGATGGATCAAATCTAGAAGCTAGATCGCATATGCTAGCATCTTCATCTATGGGCTCAATAGCTTTTCAAAAGGGTTTAGGTGCTATCCATTCTTTAAGTCATCCTGTTGGTGCAATTTATAATACACATCATGGATTAACCAATGCAGTATTTATGCCATATGTTTTACAATATAATAAAAAAGGAATTGAAGAAAAAATTATTGATATTTCAAGATATATAAATTTAAAATCAGCAACATTTAATAATTTTATGGATTGGATTTTAGAGCTTAGATCTAATTTAAATATTCCTCATACTTTAAGTGAAATAATTGATGATGACAAAAATTTAGAAAAAATGAGTTTAATGGCTTTTAATGATCCATCAACAAGTACAAATCCTATACCAGTTAACGCAGAAGATTTTTTAAAAATGTATATAAACGCCTTTAAAGGTGATTTATAAATTTAAAGCGTTGCTCCAATTATCCAAGGATTAAATTCATCGTCACCATAATCATTTATTTCACTCTTTGATTTTTCACCCGATGCAACTGAAATTACTTTATCAAATATTTCTTTGCCAACTTCATTAACGCTTGCAACATTATCCATAATAGTACCAGCATTGATGTCCATATCTTCACTAAGTTTATTATACATATTTGTATTTGTTGCTATTTTAATACTCGGAGTGGGTTTAAATCCAAAGCACGAACCTCGACCAGTAGTAAAACAAATAACATTAGCGCCAGAAGCAACTTGACCAGTTACAGATACAGGATCATAACCTGGAGAATTCATAAAGTTAAAACCTTTGGTTTTTACCTGTTCAGCATAATCGAGAACATCAACCATATTTCTATTTCCAGCTTTGGATACTGCACCTAATGACTTTTCCAGAATTGTAGTTAAACCTCCTTTTTTATTACCAGGACTTGGATTATTATCTAATGTGCTATCGTTGCTAGCAACATATTTTTTCCACCATTCAATTTGTTTATTTAGTTTTTCTATATTTTTTTCGTTTAATGATTTTTCAAATAATAAATGTTCGGCTCCATATATTTCTGGAGTCTCTGATAGTAATGTTGTTCCACCATGATCAATAATCATATCTGAAGCAAAGCCTAGTGCAGGATTTGCAGTTATCCCAGAATACGAATCTGAACCACCACATTGCAAAGCAACTGTTAGTTCTGAAACAGGAATATTTGTCCTAGAAATACTATTAATTTCATTTAGTTGATTAAAAATTTTTGAAGTTACTTTCCTTATTATTTCATTTGTTCCACCTTCGTCTTGAATATTCAAATATTCAATATTTCTTTTTTCCTGATCATTGTTGTACAAACTTATTTGGGCACATTCGCATCCAAGTCCAATAACAAAAACT
This sequence comes from uncultured Alphaproteobacteria bacterium, assembly GCA_902518895.1. Lineage (GTDB taxonomy): Bacteria > Pseudomonadota > Alphaproteobacteria > HIMB59 > CACPNW01. The sequence goes on from CABYHL010000001.1 coordinate 74,195, forward strand.
TTTCCAAAATTAGGATGAATTTTAAAACCTTCAATAGTTCTGTTAAATACATTCATGGCATATCCAGAAGTATTCATCCCACAACCTGATGAATGTTTTAAACAAACTGCCCCATCAATGTTATCAAAATTATTATCTTTTAAATAATTATTTATTTTATCAGATATTTTTTTAACAACTGTTGCCGAACAATTAACTGTACTAATTAAACCTATATAATTCCTAGTACCTGATGATCCATTATTTCTTTTGAAACCCTTAAAGTATTCTGTTTTTTCACTTTTATTAATATCATTTCTAATATCTTTACGGATATATTCTCTTTTGAATTCACTATATCCCATATTATGGGAATGTACATGTTCACCAGGTTCTATATTTTTATTTGAGATTCCTATTATCTGACCATACTTAAAAATAAAATCACCACTTTTAATTTTTTTTAAAGAAATTTTATGGCCATAAGGAATATTATTTATAGATTTAATTCCATAATTTATATTAATATTCTGAGGAATATCCATTGGAGCAATTCCAATATTATCTTTTTCATTTAATTTGATTATGTTAAACATAACTTAGATTAATATATCATAAATAATCATGAACGAAATCGCAACTTATCCATCACTAAAAGATAAAGTAGTGCTTATTACAGGAGGTGCCTCAGGAATTGGGGAAAGTATTGTCGAACAATTTGCTTCTCAAAAATCAAAAGTTGCATTTTTAGATATAAATGATGAGTTAGGTAACGAATTATCAAAAAAAATTAAAAACAAATATGATATTGACAGTCTATTTGTAAAATGTGATTTAAAAAATATAGAACAACTTAAAAGTTCATTAGAGAAAGTAAAAAAAGAAATTGGGCCAATTTCAATTCTGGTAAATAATGCAGCAAATGATGAGAGACATGATCTAGATAGTGTCACCCCTGAATATTGGGATGATAGAATGAATATTAATTTAAGACATTATTTTTTTGCAACCCAAGCTGTCTATAAAGACATGAAAGATTTAGGTAAAGGTTCTGTTGTAAATATAGGTAGTTTTTCATGGATGATTTCTCAAGGCGGTATGCCTGGATATACCACTGCAAAATCTGCTATTATGGGATTAACAAGAACTTTAGCAAGAGATTTAGGTGTCTATAACATTAGAGTAAATTGTATTGTTCCTGGTTGGATCATTACGGAGAGGCAAAAAAAATTATGGCTTACTCCAGAAATCAAAAAAACTCAACTTGAGAGACAATGTATTAAGAGAATGCTTATGCCTGAAGATATATCAAAGCCAGTTTTGTTTTTTGCATCCGATCAAAGTTCTGGTTGTACCGCACAAAATTATGTAATTGATGGCGGCATAGTTAATTAATGAAAAAAAAATCCAAAATTGCTTTTGGTAGATTAGACTTACTTAGAAATGATACTTTAAATAATAAAAATAAAATTAGAATTGGTTTTATTGGTGGAGGTCCTAATTCATTTATTGGATACACTCATAGGTTATCAGCAAGATTTGATAATAAATTTGAATTTGTTGCTGGAATATTTTCAAAAGATAAAAAAAAATCTAAATCTTTTGGTTCTTCATTAGGATTAGCTGATGATCGTTGTTACAGTGATTATAAGTCTATGGCATCCGCTGAGTCAAAAAGAAATGATGGTATTCAAGCGCTTGGAATAATGACTCCATCGGGTGATCATTATAAGATAGCAAAAGTATTTATTGAAAAAGGAATACATATTATTTGTGACAAACCTTTAACCGCAACGGTTGAGGATGCTGTTAAATTAAAAAAAGTAATATTAAAAAATAAAATTGTATTTGCATTAACACACAATTACTCAAGCTATCCAATGCTACGAGAGGCAAAAAATATTATTTCAAATCATAAATTAGGAAAAATCAATTTAATAAATGTTGAGTACCCCCAAGGTTATACAGTCGGAGTAAAAAAGAAAGATGAAAAAAGAACATTAAAATGGAGACTAGATAAAAAACAATCTGGGCCCTCAATGATATTATCTGAAATTGGAACTCACGCGTATCATTTGTTGAGATATGTGACTGGATTAGAAGCAAATGAAATATCAGCAGAAGTAAATTCATTATCTTCAGAAATTTCAGTTGATGATAATGCTTTTGTATTATTAAGAATGCGAAATAAGGCAAGAGGTATAATCTGGGTATCGTCTGCTGCTACTGGTGGAGAAAATGGTCTAAAAATTAGAGTGTATGGAACAAAAGGTTCAATAGAATGGTTACAGGATGATCCAAATAATCTAAAGTTTACAGAACTAGATAAACCAATGAAAGTTATAACAAGAGCAAGTAAATTAGTATCTAAATTTTCACTATCATCTTCAAGAATTGCTTCTGGTCACCCAGAAGGTTTCTTTGAAGCTTTTGCAAATATTTATTCAGAATTTGCTGATCAGATTCATAATAAAAATAAAAAATATTCATTTCCAACAATTGATGATGGTGTCGCTGGTATTAAATTTATTTATGCAGCAAAAAAATCTTCTAATTTAAATTCAAAGTGGATAAAAATCTAAAATGATTAATTTTACCTTATTAGGGACAGGAAGAATTGGGAAATTACATGCGTCAATCATAAATGATCATCCAGAAGCGAGCCTCAAATATGTTTATGACATTGATACAAGCTCTGCTAAAAAAATTGCAAAAAAATATAGTTGTGAAATTGCAAAGACTGCAAAGGAAGCAATTTCTTCAGATCAAATAAATGCTATTTTAATTGCTTCTGCCACACCGACTCATACAGATTATATTTCTCTAGGAGCAGAATGTAATAAAGCTATATTATGTGAAAAGCCAATTGATTTAGATATAAATAAAGTAAATAAATGTTGGCAAAAAATTAAAAAATATAAACCAACTATACAAATTGGTTTTAATCGTAGATTTGATCCTAATCATAATAAAGTACAAAGTGAGGTTCTATCAGGAAAGATTGGTAAAATTGAAATGATTGTAATCACAAGTAGAGATCCTTCTCCACCTGGTATTGATTATTTAAAACAATCGGGTGGAATTTTTAGAGATTGTTCAATTCATGATTTTGATTTGGCACGATTTATTCTTAATAATGATCCAATTGTAGAAGTTTTTGCACAAGGTTCTGTAAATGTCTCAAATGATTTTAAGGTTACCAATGATTATGACACAACTATGTGTTTTATGAAATCAAAAAAAGGTGTTTTAGTTCATATAAATAATTCAAGAAGAGCTGTCTATGGTTATGATCAAAGACTCGAAGTATTTGGAAGTAATGGAATGTTAATTTCTGATAATGTTCCAAATAATGATATCAATTACTATAGTCAAAATTTATCATTTGCAAAAAAACCTATTAAAAATTTTTTTATTGAAAGATACAAAGATGCTTATCAAATACAATTAGATCAATTTATTAAATCAATAAAAAATAAAAAAAATATATCAGTCACTTTTGAAGATGGAAAGAATGCTTTAATTCTTGCTAATTCAGCTACTAAATCAGCAAAATTAAATAAAGTTGTAAAACCAAAATTTTAGTTATAGATAAATTCTATGAATGAACAATTTAAAGATAAGGTCATTATAGTTACAGGTAGTACACAAGGTAGTGGTGCTGAAACAGCGAGATTATTAGCTAGCAGAGGTGCTAAAGCAATTACAATTTGTGGGAGACAAGAAAATAAAGGTCTTGAAGTTAAAAATCAGATTGAAAAATTAGGCACTGAGTGTTTGTATATAAATGCAGACCTTAAAAATGTTGATGATTGCAAAAAAATTGTTTTAGAGACTGATAAAAAATTTGGAACAATAAATTCTTTAATTAATGTTGCAGGATACACAGAAAGAGGAACAATTCTAAGTGCTACTCTAGAAAATTATGAAAATAATTATAATATTAATACCCGTGCACCTTTCATATTAATGCAAGAGACAATTAAAATAATGATTAGAGATAAGAACAAAGGAACAATTGCAAATGTATTATCTATGGCAATGTATAGTGGTATGCCATTTATTGTTGCTTATAGTGGTTCAAAAGCTGCTTTAGCTACAATGACAAAAAATATTGCAAATTCTGTCGCTAGTTATCAAATAAGAGTAAATGCCTTAAATATTGGATGGACAGACACTCCTGCTGAACATGATATTCAAACAAGAGTTCATAAAAAAAATCCAAATTGGTTGCAAGATGAAGAAAAAAAAGTTCCTTTTAACAGATTGATTAAGCCTATCGATGTAGCAAAGGGACTAGCTTTTATGTGCTCAGAAGAATCTGGATTAATGACAGGTAGTGTAATTGATTTTGATCAAACAGTACATGGCTGGCACTCTTACTCAGCATATGAAACTAGAGTTTTGGATGATTCTCTACTAGGAGAATAATTAATTACTTATTTCTCAACCATTTTTTAATTTTTAACTATAATTTATAATTTACACAAATTTAAATATTAATTAATAAACTAAAAATGGGAAAAAAAATAATTTCTATTAATGAAGGAAAATTATCAGAGTTTAAACTTCATAGCATTTGGCTTCGTGAAAGATTAAATGGGAGTGAATTTGTAGACCAAAATAATTTACAACGTTTATATGAACCAAGCCTTTTAGATGATAATCTATTTATAAATTCTCATCATGTTAACGAAAATATATTAAATGTTGAATTTAGTGATGGAGCAAAAGGATCTTTTAATATTGATGATCTTTATAATGAAATCAATAATATTGATGTCATACCTGAAAAAAAAATATGGAATGTCAGTGAACAAAATTTGGAGATTTTTGATAATAATAAAATCTTTGAGAATAAAAAGGAACTTATCAATATGCTTAAAGTATTTTATCAATATGGTTATGTAATAATTGAAAATACAAAAGCAGAAGAAGATGAAGTTATAAATTTTGCTGAAAAATTAGGCCCAGTTCGAGCAACAAATTTTGGAAAATTATTTAACGTTGTCTCAAAACCAAATCCAAATGACCTTGCCTATACTGCATTAGAGTTAACTTCGCATTCTGATAACCCATATAGAAAGCCTGTTCCTGGAATTCAATTACTTCATTGTATTGCTAATGAATCTACAGGAGGAGACTCAAGTTTAGTTGATGGTTTTAGTGTTGCAAATTTTTTAAAACATAACCAACCTGAATTTTATAAAGTATTAACTGAAACTAATGTTACTTTTAAATTTACAGATATTGATACTATTTTAGTTGATGAAGCAAAATTAATTGAACTAGACCATAATAATAACTTTAGACAAATACGATTTAGTGGAAGACTTGATTATGTTCCATTATTAGAGGAAAACAATCTTGATCTCTTTTATAATGCTAGAAAATATATGTTCAAACTTTGTAACTCTGATGATTTCAAAATTAAATTTAGATTATCTAGAGGAATGATTGCAATGTTTGATAACCTGAGATTATTACATGGAAGAACTAAATTTGATCCAAATACTGGTTTTAGACATCTACAAGGATGTTATATTGATCATGATGTCACTGAGGGTAAGCTTAGAAGGTTACTAAAACCCTAATTGACTTCGAAGATCTTTTCAGCAGGATAAAAATTTAATATTTTACTATACCAATTACTATAATTATTTCTTTCAATTAATGAAACTGTAAAACCACCAAATCCACCACCAGTCAATCTGGCGCCTAGAGCACCACATGCAACCGATCTCTGAACAATTAAATCAACATCTAAAGTAGATGCTTCAAAATCTTTAGAATATGATACGTGACTTTCATTCATTAATTTTCCAAACTCCTGAATATTATTTTCTATTAAATTTTTTTTCGCATTAATCACTCTATCATTTTCAAAAACTACATGCTTTGCTCTTTTTGCTATAGTATTATTGTCAAATTTATTTGTTTGAAAATTTTCTTTTTTAACTTCACCTAAATATTCTACACCAAGTTTTTTTTCAGCCTCTTGGAGTTCAGCAAATCTTTCATTATAAGAGCTATCTCTTAAATTTCGTTGTACTTCAGAGTCAATCAAACAAAATTTCCAATTTTCTGGAAAATTAATAAGTTCGTATTCTAAATTCTTACAATTCATAAAAAATGCTTTGCCATGAATACCAATAGAAGAGACCATTTGATCCATTATTCCACCAGAAACACCTATATAGTTGAATTCTACTTTCTTTGCTAATTTTGCAATTTCTGGATCTTTGATTTTTGTTTCAAAAAAAGTATTAAGTGCTTTTAGTGTAGCAACACACAATGCTGAAGATGATGAAATACCTCTTTCTAAAGGTATATCAGATGAAATAAAAATGTTTAAAAATCTAGATGAAATCTTATTTTCATCAAAAAAAATATGCAAACAACCTTTTATATAATCAACCCACTCATTGTTTATTGATTTTTTGAAATCATTGAATGTTTTTTTTTCTTTAAAATGTTGAGAATAAACTGTGAATTCATTAGAATTATTTTGAGATATCTCAATGGTATTTTTAAAAGATAAAAGTGTAGGCATGACATATCCACCAGTATAATCGGTATGTTCACCAATTAAATTTACTCTTGCATGAGCACTTTCCTTTACTTCTGCGTCTATATTAAATATATCTTTAAAACTCATATAATTACTAGTTATGACTAATCAAATTAATATATCTTTTACAAATGAAAATAAATTAAAAATTATTCTTGATGATAAATTAGTAGTTTCAAATTTGAAACTGTGTTTCTCATTAGTTTATTCAATAAAATCTATATCAGGAGGTGAAATAACAAAGCAAATTGGACGTTATTACGAGTTATCTATAAAAAAAAATACAATTTTATTAGATTTACAAATTCCTAAAATTGGTAACTTCAACCTTTCGTGTGGTCCGGAAGGTATTTTCATTATTGATACATTAAACAATAGTAAATTAAATATAAATGTTTCAGATTTGATATTTGAAAAACCAATTAAAAAGAAAACTTATGAAGATTTAAAAACAAAAAATTTTATACCTATTATTCCTGAGCCAGAAAAAATTTATTTACAAAATGAATTTGTAAATATTGAAAATAAAACATTTAATCTAAATACGGAAATTGAAATTATTTCTAATTTGCAAAATGTTATTTACAAATTGGATATTAATTTTACTTCTGAAAAAGGATTTCCAATTTTTTTTGAAAAAGATGATCAGTTATTAAACGATCAATATTTTATGCATATAACAAAAGATAATATTGAGATTAAATACAATACTTATGGTGGAAAGCTATATGGTCTTATATCTTTAGTTCATTTAATTGATTGCTATCAAACAAAGCTTCCAATTTGTACAATTCACGATAATCCAAAATATCAATGGAGAGGAATGCATCTCGATTGTGCAAGACAATTCTATACTATTAATGAAATCAAACGTTTATTTAATTACATGGCATTATTTAAGCTTAATAGATTTCATTGGCATTTAACAGATAACGAAGCGTGGAGAATTGAAATTAGAAAATATCCAGATCTAGCATTAAATGGGGGATACAGAGGATATAATTTTAAAATACCACCATTGTACGGAAGTGGTTATGATAAATACGGCGGATATTACTCACAGGAAGATATCAAAGATTTAATTATATATGCAAAAAAATTAAATATCGAAATTATGCCTGAAATTGATTTACCAGCACATTCTTGGGCATTACTAGAAATTATGCCAGAACTTAGAGAACAGTCTTCAAATATAGTTAGTGAAGATGTTGGTTCGTATAAGAATAATACAATAAATCCTTCCTTAGAAAAAACTATAACTTTTTTAAAAGATATGTTGAATGAAGTAAGTGATATTTTCTCATATGATGTAATTCATGTTGGCGTTGATGAAAGACCAAGTAATGCCTGGGAAGGTTCTCCAGCAATTATCGAGTTTATGAAAAAAAATAATATTAAATCACAAGAGGAATATCAAGATTACTATATGAATTTTTTAATAGATTTTCTAAAATCAAAAAATAAAAGAACAGCTGCATGGAATGAGGCGGCAGTGTCTCCTCATATCGATCATGGTGTGGGTGGAAGTGCTGGAAAAATTGATAAATCTTGTTTGATCTTTTCATGGGAGCATTCAGATGTTGCAAAAGAAACTACAAATAAGGGATTTGAAACAATACTTTGTCCCGGTCAAAAAACATATTTTGATATGGCTTATAATAATTCAACTGAAGAAAGAGGTATTTGTTGGGCTGCAACTATAGAGGTAAAAGATATTTATGAATGGGACCCAATAAAAGATTTAAATAAATCAGAATTGATAAAAGGGTTACAAGGTCAACTGTGGTCAGAGACAATTACAGATAAAAAATTTTTTGATCAAATGATCAACCCAAGATTAGCAACTTTATCAGAAGTTGCATGGAAAGGAAAAATTTCAAGAAAATGGATAGAATTTCGTTCAGCACTTCTACATTCTATGGATTTTTTAAAAAAATTAGGCTGGCGATATCACAATTTTTAATGTTAAAGTAAAATAAATATGAAAATAGGCGCAGTCGGTTTTGGGAGTAGGACAGCAGGTGTTTATAATGAATTTTCAAAAGTTAATCCAAATTTTGAAATGGTTGCTTATGTAGATCCTCAGCCAATAGGTAAAGATTTTGCTGAGAAAAATAATTTTTTTCCAAATAAATCATATTCAAGTTTAAACGAAATGTTGGATCGAGAGAAACTAGATATATTAATGATTGGGTCCCCCAATCATTTACATTTAGATCATATTAAGCTTGGATTAAGAGCAGGATTACAAATATTTGCTGAGAAACCTATAGTAATAAGCGAACAAGAAACTTTTGAGTTAGCAAAATTAATAAAAGAATATGGCAAAGAAAGAATTATTGTTGGCTTAGTTTTAAGATATTCACAGCAAGCAAGATCTGTGAGAAAATTATTAGATCAAAATGCTATTGGAAATATAATATCGATTGAAGCTTCAGAACATATCGTACCTTCGCACGGTGCTTTTTTTATGAGAAACTGGAGAAGAAAACAAAAATATTCTGGAGGCTTTATGCTGGAAAAATGTTGTCATGACATTGATTTTTATTCAATGATTACGAAGAGCAGACCTATTAAAGTTGCTAGTTTTGGTTCAAGAAGATCTTTTATACCCGAAAATCTTCCAGAGGGTTCTCATGAACAATATACAAAAGACAGGTTAAAAGGTTGGGAGTCAAAATCAAATGTTTTTGATAGTGATGCTGATATTGTCGATCATCAAGTAGCAATAATAGAATATGCAAATAAAGCAGTACTATCTTTTCATACTAATATGAAAGTTCCAGACGAATTTCGAAGATTTGCAGTCATAGGATCTGCGGGAATGATTGAGGGAGATTTTGTTAAAGGATTTATGAAAGCTCATGATGAAAATAATAATGTACTTATTGATGAAGATTATGGAGCAGCTTTTGGAAAAGAAATTAAAGGTCATTATGGCGCAGATAGCATGATGGCTCAAGACATTAACAATTATTTATTAAAAAATAATAAAGAATTACCAGTTGGTGTAATAGAATGTATGGAGGCAGGAATTGTTGCTATGAAAATTGATGAAGCTAGAAATACTGGTAAAGTAATTGACTTAACAAGCACTTGGGATAAATTCGACTCCCTATTAAATTAGTAATTATGAATCAAAAATTAAAATCATATACCGCCCAAACATATATAGCATATGCACTAATTGCCCCTGCTGCTATTTATATAATTCTTATTGTTGCTTGGCCATTATTAGAAACAATTAGATTATCTTTTACAAATTCTAGTTTAGCAGGAGAAGATTATGTTGGTTTAGAAAATTATCAAAAAATGTTTTCTAGTAAAAAATTTAATGGAATAGTGACCAGAACATTTGTTTGGATGTTTTTTTCAGTCTCTTTAAAACTTATCATTGGTTTAATTGGAGCTGTTTTACTTAATGCTAATTTAAAAGGAAGATCAATTTTCAGAGTGCTTGTAATGCCTCCATGGGTAGTTCCAATTGCAATTGGTATGCTTGGCTGGTTATGGTTATATAACGGATATTTTGGAATTATCGCAGGTGTAGGTATGCGAACTGGTATTTTGGACGGTCCTTTTGGATTTCTTGCTTACAAACAAAGTGCCTTTATTTCTACAATCATTGCCGATGTTTGGGTTGGAACACCAATGGTAACCGTTTTCTTTCTAGCTGCAATGCAGGGTGTGCCAAGAGATTTATATGAAGCTGCTTATTGTGATGGTGCTTCAAGATGGGATAGATTTTTTAAAATTACATTACCTCAAATCACTCCAGTAATTATTACAATGTCATTATTATCTGCTATTTGGACATTCAACTCATTTGAAATTATTTGGATATTGACAGAAGGTGGGCCAAGAGGTTCTACAACTACATTAATTATCGACACCTATAAGCAAGCATTAGGAAATTATAAATTTGGAAGAGGGGCTGCTAGAGCTGTAGTTGTAATGATTTTATTAATGTTATTTGCGGGCTTTTATCTAGCTTTGCTTGCTAGAATTAATAAGAAAATTTCTCATGAATAAATATAATCCTTTTGAAAAAATATTGATCTATTTTGGCATCTTTGTCTTCATGACTTTTATTCTTTTGCCTTTTATCGAAATGTTTTATGCATCACTTCGACCGTTAGATCATTTATTTCGCTCACCATACCAATTTTATTCAGATGATTTATCTTTTTGGGCTTATCAAGAAATGTGGAATACGGTACCAATGCTTGGAAGATATATCTTTAATAGTTTTTTTCTGGCTTCCTGCGTTGCTATACTAACTCTTATTTTTGTTATTCCTGCAGCTTACGCATACGCACGTTTTAAATTTCCAGCTAAGAATACGAGCTTATACATACTCTTAGCAATTAATATGTTTTCAGGAGCAGTAATTTTAATACCTCTATATAAATTGTTAAGGACTTTAGGTTTATTAAATAGTTATCAATCTATGATTATTCCTGGAGTGGCTTTTTTAATACCAACTGCAATTTGGCTGCTAAAATCTTACTTTGAAAAAATACCAATAGATTTAGAAGAGGCAGCTTTTGTTGACGGGGCTTCAAGAGTACAAATACTCAGACATATCATAGCTCCTTTAAGTACACCTGGCTTAGTTGTAGTTGGTATTTATGCATTCATAGGCGCATATGCTCAACAATTCTTATTTGCGATAACATTTAATCAGAAAAAAGAATATATGCCAATTCCAACAGGGTTATATGAATTTATAGGATATCAAAGCGTTAAATGGAATGAAATGATGGCAGCAGCCTTAGTAGGGATGTTACCAGTTTTATTATTATTTGTATTTTTACAAAAGTATATTGTAGAGGGGCTTACTGCTGGTGCGGTAAAAAACTAAATTGGATAAATATAATATATACGAAAAGATATTATTATATTCAGGAATACTAGTCTTTATGATTTTTATTCTTTTACCTTTTGTCGAAATGTTTTATGCATCACTTCGACCGTTAGATCATTTATTTCGCTCACCATACCAATTTTATTCAGATGATTTATCTTTTTGGGCCTATAGAGAAATGTGGAACACAGTACCAATGCTTCCACGATATATTTTTAATAGTTTTTTTCTTGCCTCAGTCACTTCTATTATTACTTTGCTTTTTGTAATTCCTGCAGCTTACTCTTATGCACGTTTTAAATTTCCTTTTAAAAATTCTTCACTCTATATTTTATTAGCAATTAATATGTTTTCAGGGGCAGTTTTATTAATTCCTCTCTATAAAGTATTAAGAACATTTGGTTTGCTAAATACATATCAGGCTATGATAGTTCCTGGAGTGGCTTTTTTAATACCAACTGCAATTTGGCTGCTAAAATCTTACTTTGAAAAAATACCAATAGATTTAGAAGAGGCAGCTTTTGTTGACGGGGCTTCAAGAGTACAAATACTCAGACACATAATTGCACCTCTTAGTACACCTGGTCTGGTAGTTGTTGGGATATACGCTTTTATAGGATCTTATGCTCAACAATTCTTATTTGCGATAACATTTAATCAGAAAAAAGAATATATGCCTATCCCTTCAGGATTGTATGAATTTATTGGCTACACAACAGTCAAATGGAATGAAATGATGGCAGCCTCTCTTGTTGGGATTGCCCCTGTCTTAATAATTTTTCTTTTTCTACAGAAATATATTGTTGCTGGACTCACTTCTGGAGCAGTAAAAAACTAGAAAAATACCGAAAAACTAACTTGCTTCATAGAGCCAGTTAATGTTATCTCCATTATATATTTAAATGGAGGAATTATGAATTTCAAAAAACTATCTTCATTTCTTACAATAGCTATACTTTCACTAGTTGGTTTTAAAACTTATGCTGCTGAAGTACATGGAGTATTCTGTGGCGGCGAGCTTAGACCTAATTATGTTGAAATAGCTGATAAGTACATGGAAGACAATCCTGGAGTTACTGTAACTCTAGAGGCTGTTCCTTGGGGAACATGTCAGGATAAAGTAATCAATCTTGCTATTGCAGGTGATCCCGTTGCATTTTCATATGTTGGATCAAGAACTCTAAAAGGTCTTGCAGAAAACGGACATATTTTAGAAACAAATATTCCTGCTTCACAAAAAGCAATGTATCAACCAGGTATCTTAAACACAGTTACACACATGGGTAAAACTTGGGGTTTTCCTCACGCGTTTTCAACTAAAGCACTTTTTATGAATTGTGGTCTTTTAGAAAAAGCAGGTGTTGCATGTGAAGGTCCTCAAACTTGGGATGAATTATATTCAATGGCTGAAGCTGTAACAAAAAATGTTGATGGAGCTGCAGGAATTGGACTAGCTGGTAAAGATTTTGATAATACTATGCACCAATTCTTAAACTACCTATACAGTAATGGAGGACAAGTTATTGATCCAATGACAAATGAAATAACTTTGAATTCATCTAATACTGTTGAAACATTAGAATTTTATGGAAAGTTAGCAAATGTTGCTCAGGAAGGTCCTTTAGCTTGGGAGAGATCTCAGTTAACAGAACTATTTAATGATGAAAAAATTGCTATGTATATTAATGGACCTTGGGGTAGAGGTCAGCATAAGGAAGGTCTAGATGTTAAAACAGTTAGAATTCCTGCTGGACCACAAGGAAGTCAAGGTACTCTTTTAATCACTGATAGTGTTGCAGTTTTCTCAAACACAGGTGTTGAAAAAGAAGCAATGGAATTAGCTAGTATAATAACATCAGGTGACTCTCAATACAGTCTTGATACTGATTGGGGTCTAACACCAATTATGCAATATCCTCAAATTGGAAATGAAGCTCCATACAATGAAGATTATTGGATGATGTTTATTGATGCGATTGGCGATGGTGGACCAGAGCCACTATTTGTAGACTACAAAGCTTTTCAAACTGTTATGAACTCTATGATCCAAGGTGCAATTCTTGGTGAGGGAGATGCTGCGGATTTAGTAGCAGAAGCAGCTGACGAGTTAGAAGAATACAAATAATCACATTATTTTGCTAGGGCAATATTTGCCCTAGCATCAAATATAAAATTCAAATGAGTAAATTAACAAGATCTTATTCTTCAAAAATTAATTCAATTTTAAAGAAAATAATAAAGGAAGAAGAAAAAAAATTCTTGGAGTGTGCTAAGTTAATTAGCAAATCTTATAAAAAAGGTGGGCAGTTATATATTTTTGGAACTGGACATTCTAGATTGCTTGGAGAAGAATCATTTCACAGAGCTGGAGGTTTTGCTGCAGCTTGTCCAATAAGAGATGATGATCTCAGTTTTAAAAAAGGAGCAAGAAAAGCCACTGCTCTAGAAAGAACTCCAAATATTGCAAAAAAAGCTCTCGCTAAATATAAAATTACCAGCAAAGATGTATTAATGATTGTATCTAATTCTGGTGTTAATCATGCGCCTGTTGAAGCAGCTTTAATTGCAAAGAAAAAAAAAATAAAAACTATTTCACTAACATCTGTTAAATTTTCTAAACAAGCTCCTCTATCTAAATTGAATAAAAGATTATTTGAAATAACGGATATATTCATTGATAACAAGATTCCACCTGGTGATGCGATTATAAATGTTAAAGATAATATGGTTGGGCCAGCTTCAACAATTACAGGATCTTTTATTTTAAATTCAATTTTAATTGAAGTTGCAAATATCTTAAAAAATGAAAAATTGTTTCCATTCTATATCAGTGTAAATATGCCAAATGCTAAACAAAATAATGATATATTAGAAAAAAAATTTAGTAAGATTAATCCTCATTTATAAGTTTTTAAATTTTTTTAAATATCACGAATTTGCTATATAAGATATTAAAGTTACATGATTGATCAAAATAAAGTTAGTGGAAAAATTATTAATTATAATTCTTCCTATATTGGTGATGTATATTTTAGTGAAAAAATTAGTGACTTAAAAATAAAGGACTCTGATGATTATAATAATATTATAATTCCTGGTTTTATTGATCTCCATTGTCATGGTGGTAATGGTTTTGATGTAATGGAGGGCTCACAATCAATTATTGAAATGTCTAAGTATCATTTACGACATGGTACCACTTCAATAATGCCAACTACTTGGACCAATACTTTAGAAAATACTATTTCAGCGTTAAAAGGATTTAATGAAATAAAGAAAGATAATGGTAATAATATCCTTGGAGTTCATTTAGAAGGACCTTTTATTAATCCTAATAAACTTGGTGCTCAACCAAATTTAACTGAGAAACCATCTTTAGAGTTTATAAAAAAAATTCTTGAAATTGCCGATTTAAAAATCATTACCTTAGCCCCAGAAATCGATGGAATGCAAGAATTTATAAATGATTTAGTGGAGCTAAATATTAAGATTCAATTTGGCCACACTTTGGCAGACTTTGATTGCTGTGAAAAAATTATGAAAGATCATGAAATTGGTTTTACACATCTGTATAATGCTATGTCTGGTAATGATCATAGATCCCCAGGAGTTTTATCAGCTGCTCTTTCAAAAGGAAAATATGCTGAAATAATTTGCGATAATATTCATGTTAGTAAAGAAGCAATAAAAATTGCAAAAAAATGTATTCCTGGTCTGTATGCAATAACAGATTCTATTAACGCAAGCGGACTGAATGATGGAGAATATATTTTTGCAAATAATAATATAAAAAAAGAAAATCATTCAGTAAAAATTAAGTCTGACGATACTTTAGCAGGAAGTATTATTACTATGGATCAAACTTTTAAAAATTTAATATCAATGAATTTTTCATTAGAAGAAGCAGTTGCTTTAACTAGTTATAATGCTTCTAAATATTTAAATCTAGAAAATGTCGGTATAATTCAAAAAAATTTTTTAAGTAATTTTCTTATTTTAGATAAAGAATTTAATCTTAAAGAAGTTTATTTAAGAGGAAAAAAAATTAATGTCTAGTTCCCAAGTTTTATCGGAAGCACTCTCAATTCCAAATAAAATTAATCATTTTATCTTGAATGATAAAAATAATTACCAAGAAATATCAAGTTTAATATCAGAAAAAAAAATTGATTATGTTGTTACTGTAGCAAGAGGTACTTCAGATTGTGCTGCTTTGTATTTATCTTATATGTTTGCAAAATATCTAGGTCTACCAACATACAGCATGCCTCCATCTATAATAACTTTAGAAGAATCAAAATTTAATTTTTCGAGAGCATTAGTTTTCATTATTTCTCAATCAGGAAAAAGTGAAGATTTGGTTGAATGTCATAAAATGGTACAAAAAATGGGAGCAAAGACTATATTAATAAGTAATAACTTAAATAGTCCCATTATAAACACATCCAATTATTTTTTTGATATAAATGCTGGAGAAGAAAAAAGTGTTGCTGCGACAAAAACCTTTGTTTTGTCTTTATTGATAATTTTAAAGCTTGTTTTTAATACTCTTAATAAAAAAGATATTAATAAACAAATTGAAAAGTTAAGTGATCATTTAATTTTAGATAATCAAAATCAATGGAATCCAAATATATTAGATAAAACCATAAGTAATGGATATATAATTAGTAGAGGTGTTGGATATGCAATTTCTAATGAAATATCTTTAAAGTTTAAAGAGTTATGTCAAGAAATGATAGAACCTTTCAGTAGTGCTGAAGTAATGCATGGACCAAAAAGCTTAATTGAAAATTCATTCAAGTTATTTACTATATCGCTTAGAGATAAAAGTGGGATGATTGTAGCAAAAGATTCTAGTCAAATTATTTCACTTACTAATCTTCACTATGATATTACTTATGATGAAAAATCGAATACAGAATTAAGATATAATACTAGTGAAATGATAGAGTTAGATCCAATTATATTACTATCAAAATTTTATCCATGGATAATTAATTATTCTTTTCAAAAGGGATTAGACCCAGACAATCCTAGATATTTAACTAAAGTAACACAAACATTCTAATTTGAATAATATTGATATAGCAATTATTGGTGCAGGTTCTGCAGGAAGTATAATAGCAAATAAACTTCTGACTAAAACTAATTTTAATATAGCCCTTATTGAGGCTGGGCCTAAAGATAACAATCCTATTATTGACGTTCCTCTTGGTTATGGAATGACATTTTATAATAAAAAAATTAATTGGAACTTCTATTCAGAAAAACAAGATAATTTATTCAATAGGCAAATATATTATCCGAGAGGTAAAGTTTTAGGTGGCTCTGGCTCAATAAATGCAATGGTCTATGCAAGAGGATTAGAAACAGATTATGAAAATTGGGGTAGCAATAAGGAATGGAGTTTTGAAAATATAAAAAAAGTATACAATTCTATGGAGCAACAAATAAATCACGATAAAGAATTTCTAACAAAAGAAAAGATTCCTGTAAATAATGTAAGTAAGCATCATCATCCAATTTTAGAATATTTTTTTAATGCTAGTAATGAAATTGGTATTAAAAAAAATACAAATTTAACTACATCAGTCGAAAATCAAGTAGGTCATTATAATATTAATACTTACAATGGTACTAGACATTCATCATCAAAAGTATTTTTAAAGCCTGTATTTAAAAATCCAAGACTTACAATATTAGACAATACTCAAGTTAAAAATTTAATAATTAAAGATAAAAAAATTACTGGTGTTAAAATTAAAAATAAATCAACAGAACAAATAATACAACTATCTCATGGAGCAATTTTATGTTCTGGCTCTATAATGACGCCTTATTTGTTAATGCATTCTGGTATTGGTGACAAAGAGCACTTAAAAAAATTTGATAAAGAAATAATAATTGATAATTCTAATGTTGGAAGAAATCTTCAGGATCATCTTGGGTTAGATTATTTATTTAAAACTCATCATCATTCACTAAATAAATCGTTAGGAACTTGGCCAGGCAGAATTACTTCTGTATTAAAATATATTTATAATAGGAAAGGACCATTATCACTAAGTATTAATCAATCTGGAGGATATGTAAATTGGAATTCAAAACATCATTATCCCAACTTACAGATATATTTTAATCCGTTGACTTATTCTATCACTCATAAAAATAAAAGACCTCTTCTAAAAACTGATAAATTTAATGGTTTTATTATTGGTTATAATTCTTGTCGACCAAAAAGTTTGGGTAGAGTTGAATTGAACTCTCCTAATTTTGATGATGTTCCATTGATTGATCCAAATTTTCTATCACATGAAGAAGATATATATGATGTGAAATGCGCAATTAATTTTTCTCAAGTTTTGGCGAATACAAATAGTATAAAAAAAATAAGAAATGAAAGTGTTACACATGATCTTTTAAATGCTACTGAAGAAGAAATGATTGATCACTTTAAATCTAATGCAGTTTCTATATATCACCCTTGTGGTACTTGTAAAATGGATGAAGATCCTAAAAAAGGAGTTGTTTCTGAAAGATTAAAAGTTCATGGAATGGAGAATCTTTGGATTGCTGATGCATCTGTTTTTCCAAATATTACTTCTGGCAATATAAATGCCCCTGTAATGATGCTTGCTAATCTTGGAAGTAAATTTATTATTGAGGATTTAAATAAGATTTAATTTATGAAAATAGTTAAACTTGAAACATTTACAAAACCATACGTAAGTTTTGTAAAAATAACAGTTGAGGATGGATCAAATGGTTATGGTCAAATGTCAACTTATCATGCAGATATTACAGCTCAAATTTTTCATAAACAAGTAGCGCCATGGGTTTTAGGAAAAGAATATTTTGATTTTGATGATCTAGAAGATTTTATCTTTGAAAGAGAACATAAATTTCCTGGATCATATCTTCTACGTGCTATTGCTGGATTAGATACAGCATTGTGGGATTTAAAGGGGAAAATCGAAAATAAACCTGTAGTTTCATTGATAGGAGGGTCTCCAGGAAATTTGAGAATTTATGGTTCATCAATGAAAAGAGATATTACACCAGATAATGAAGCAGAAAGATTTAAAAAACTCTTTAATGAAAAGGGGGTTAATGCATTTAAATTTAGAGTTGGTTCTGAATGTGGAAGAGGAGTTGATGAATGGGAAGGAAGAACACACAGTATAGTAAAAACAATAAATTCGACTTTAGATAAAAGTGTAATTAAAATGGTAGATGCTAACAGTTGCTATAGTTCTGATCAAGCAATAGAAATTGGCAAACTTTTAGAAGACAATAATGTTACTCATTTTGAGGAACCTTGCCCTTATTGGAAACCAGAAGAAACTAAAAAAGTTACTGATAGTTTGAAGATAGATGTTACTGGGGGAGAACAAGATTGTGATCTAAGAATTTGGAGAGATATGGTTAACAGAAAAATTGTAAATATTTTTCAGCCAGATGTTATGTATATGGGAGGATTAACAAAAGCTTTGAAGGTTGCTAAAATTATTGAAAATGGAGGTTTTATATGTACTCCACATACAGCTAATTTATCTTTAGTAACAATTTGTACAATGCATTTTTTAAAAGCAATAAATAATGCAGGCCCTTATCTAGAATTTTCAATAGAAGGAGAGGATTATTATCCATGGCAACAGAATTTATTTTTAGATGATCCTTTTACAATATCTAACGGAATGGTAAAAATTGAAGATACTCCTGGTTGGGGTATCGAGATTAATCCTGAGTGGTTGGATAAATCTGAATATCAAAAGACAGAAATATAAAATAATGATTAAAAATATAATTTTTGATTTTGATGGAGTAATAGTTGATAGTGAAGTGCTAGCTTCTAAAGCATTTTCAAAATATTTAAGTAAATTTGATAAATCAATTAAAGAGGAGCAATTTTATAAATATGCTGGAAAAAAAACTGTTGAAGTAATAGATTTATTATCAGCTAAATATAAGATTGAAAATAAAGAAAAATTTACAAACGAAATATATGATATTGTTTTAGAAATTTATTCCAAGGATTTACAACTAGTTGATGGAGCAAAAGATTATATTGGTAAATCAGATAGAAATCACTTTATTGGATCTAACAGTAATAAGGATAGAATTCTTGATGGATTGAAGCTTGTTGGATTAGATAAATTTTTTTTAAGTAATCAAGTTTACTCATTCGATATGGTTAAAAGACCAAAACCTGATCCAGATATATACTTAAAGGTTTTAAATGACAATTCACTTAATAGAGAAGAGTCAGTCATTATTGAAGATAGTGGAGTAGGTGTTAAAGCAGCAAATGCAGCAGGAGTAAGGGTATTTGGTCTTACTGCAGGAAAACATTGGCATTCAAATAGAGATAAAAATGAATTATTTGACAATGGTGCGTTGAATGTATTTAGTGATTATGAAAGTTTAGGTAAGGCAATAGAGGAACTTTAAATGGGACCAGATGTAAAAGGAAATCCACTTTATATTTCAGTCTATCTTTTAATAGCTTCCTATATTTTAGGTGAATTTATTTTTCCTAAATATCCACTGCTATATATTCTTAATCTTTTTGGATTATTAATTATAATTTTAATGCCAATCGTATTTTTTTCCTCAAGAAATGCATTTAATGCACATGAAGAAAAATTACCTCCCCAAACTGATACAAATAAAATTATAAAAACTGGAATATATGCTTACTCTAGAAATCCTATTTATCTATGTTTTGTTTTATTTCATTTTGGTATGTTTCTTACTTTCGAAAACATTATGTATTTCCTTTGCTCTGTAGGATTATTTTTTTGGTTAAATAATTTTGTAATATATGAAGAGGAAAAATATTTAAAAGATAAATTTGGGGATGAATTTGAAAGATATTGTAATTCGGTTAAAAGATGGATTTTTTTCTAGTTAAAATTTATTGATGAAATTTTATGATTTTTTTCAAATTTAATAACGATCTGAGCTTTTTTATTTAGATCCTTCATCATCCATTTAGTTATCTTCTCATAATGTTGAACAAAATATTTAATTTCATTTGGAGTCATTCTTTTTGATTTTTTATTTTTTGATTGATTACTTTTTTCCTGCTTTAACCGCCATTCAAAAACATTATCAAAAGACGATGTTTTCAAAAAAATAAGTTCATCAAATAGTTTAAATAATTTTTTATATTCTAATTTTAATTTATTATTATAGAAATTTCTCCATTGATATTTTGGATCTTTAATTTTTTCCAAATTATTTATATTTTTATGAAGAATTTTTTTTGGAATTTCTGAACTTCCACAACACCAACCTTCTAAGAAAAGAATATCACATTTAGTTTTAATTATTTTTGTTGATTTAGTTGTGTCGTCAATCAATTTATCAAATAGAGGGGTTGTGATAGGGTATTTACTATTATTGAATTGTTTTATATCTTTAACTAATTTTTCAATATTATGTGTTCCTGGAACACCTCGAGTTATTAACAATTGATGTATTTTTTTTGAAAATTGTAATCGTTGTTTTCTTGATAAATAGTAATTATCTAAACTAAGCAAAAGAATTTTCTTATTATAAAATTTTTCAATAGTTTTAGAGATAATATTAATAAATGATGATTTTCCAATACCCTGAGAGCCTCCAAATAGGAATTTTTTTGATTTACTAGAGCAAATATAATTTATAATTGGAATTAATTTATCTTCTATGTACTTTTTGGAATATTTTTTATTATATGTTTTGTGTATTTCTATTTGAATATAGTCTATTAATGCACTCATTTAATATTTATTTATAAACAAAATATTTATACATGAAATTTCTTTTTGATTTAGGCGGTGTTTTTTTTGATTGGGACCCTCATTTTTTTTATAAAGATGTAATTAAAGATAAAGAAGAAAGAGACAATTTTCTCAATAATATTTGCAATGATGAATGGAATATCCAACAAGATGCTGGAAGACTTATAAAAGATGCTGAAACTGATCTAATAAAAATTTATCCTAATTATGAAGATAAAATTAAATTATATTATAAAAATCATCAAAAAATGTTCAGAAAAATCTTTCAGTATTCAGTTGATGTTTTAGATGATTTAAAAAATAAAAAATATGAGTGTTATGTTTTGTCAAACTGGTCTTGGGAAACATTTCAAGATATGGATAAAAAATATCCATTCTTAAATAAATTTGATGGCCTAATAATATCTGGAAAAGAAAAATTGGTTAAACCTAATGCTCAAATATATAAGTTAGCTATAAGTCGTTTTAATCTAATTCCAGAGGAAACTGTATTTATTGATGATAAAAAAGAGAATATTGAGGCTGCAAAGAAACTTGGTTTTTTAACTATACATTTAACTGACCCTGAAATAATAATTCACGAAATTAATAAATTTATTTAATTTAAGCATGAATGAAACTTTTGATATTTTAGTTATTGGTGGAGGTATTAATGGTGCTGGAATTGTTAGAGATGCATCAGGTAGAAATTTAAAAGTTTGTTTAGTTGAAAAAAACACGGTTGGCTCAGCCACCTCGTCATGGTCTACAAAATTAATACATGGCGGATTAAGGTATCTTGAAAATTATGAATTTCGCCTTGTACGTGAATCTCTCAAGGAAAGAGAAGTAATTAAAAAAATTGCCAGTAATATAACGACAGAATTACCTTTTATTATACCTTATCAAAAATCTTTAAGACCTAAATGGTTAATTAAATTAGGATTATTTTTATATGATAATATTGGTGGTAAAATGACAATACCAAAATCTTCAACTATAAATATTAAAAAGGAAATGCCTAATATTTTAAAAGATCAATTTAAAATTGGTTTCCAATATTATGATTTACAAGTTGATGATAAAAAACTTGTTCAATTAAATGTTGAAGATGCAAAGAAAAAAGGTGCTGTGATTATTCAAAATAGAAAAGTTATAGACGCAAAACGAAATAAAAATATTTGGGATATAACTTTAGATGATAATACTATACTTAAATCTAAAATTCTTATAAATGCTGCCGGGCCTTGGATAAATGAAGTTTTAAGCAATGTCATTAAATTAAATTCAAATAAATCAATTCGACTTGTAAAAGGTAGTCACATAATAACTAAAAGTCTTTACAGTCAGAAAAAAGCTTTCACTTTACAAAATGAAGATAACAGAATAATTTTTGTCATACCTTATAAAGATGAATATTCTCTTATTGGCACCACCGAAACAGAAGTTTTTTCACCAGAAAACCCAAAAATTGATGAAAGTGAAATTGATTATTTATTAAATTCAGTAAATAAATATTTCATTAAACAAATATCGAAAGATGATATTGTAAATTCTTATTCTGGAATTAGACCACTTATTGAAGATTTCAAAGAAGCATCAAAAGTTACTAGAGACTATATATTCGACTTAAATGAAGATGGTTCACAAGCACCATTATTAAGCATCTATGGAGGAAAACTAACGACTTATAGAAAATTAGCTGAAAATGTTCTTTTAACTCTTAATAAACATATTTCAATAAATAAGGAAAATTCTTGGACTGCTAAACAAAAACTATAATTGGTATCCCTCTTAAATAACTTTTCAAATTTGGTGGGCAGAAAAGTTTTATAAGAGGAATACTTCTTATAGGAGGAAATAATATGAACCCTCTGCCCATCATCATTTTAGTTTAAATTTATAATGTTTATTGAAAATTTTTAAAAAGGGGATTTATTGCCCCTTAAATTAGGGGCAATAATCAATACGATTCTATTATTTAAATGCTTGTCCTGAACTATCAAATAATTGGCATCTTCCAGCAGGAAAACCTACTTTTACAGTATCACCAACTTTAATTTCTGAATGTCCTTCAGTTTCAGCAACTAATGGCTCTCCATCTTTTTCAAGGTATAGGTAAGTAACGTCACCAAGTTTTTCGACAACAAATACTTTACTTTCCCAAGATCCGTCTGAGTCACCATTTACCACTAAGTGTTCAGGTCTAATACCTAGAGTTACTGAATCACCCTCTGAGGAGGATGCGGAAATTTTAGAGACTGATATTTTTGACATTCCCATAATATCAACTTCTGTAGCATCAGAACTTTTGCTTAATATCTTACTAGAAATAAAGTTCATTTTTGGTGATCCAATAAATCCACCTACGAACATATTATTCGGTCTATCATAAAGTTCTAATGGAGATCCTTTTTGTGAAACAATACCTGTATCAAGAACAACAATATCATCAGCTAAAGTCATAGCTTCTGTCTGATCATGTGTAACATAGATCATTGTTGCTTCTAGTTCATTATGAAGTTTTGCTAATTCAACTCTCATTTGAACCCTTAATGCAGCATCAAGGTTTGAAAGCGGTTCATCAAATAAGAAAACTTTTGGCTTTCTTGTAATTGCTCTTCCAATAGCAACACGTTGTCTTTGACCACCAGAAAGTTGTTTTGGTTTTCTTTGAAGATAATCTTCTATTTGAAGAATTCTTGCTGCCTCATTAACTCTTTCATTAATTTCATCTTTTGATCTTTTTTCTAATTTCAAACCAAAAGCCATGTTATCAAATACAGTCATGTGAGGGTATAAAGCATAAGATTGAAACACCATTGCAATATTTCTTTGCTTTGGTGGTAAATCATTAACTACCTGACCATCAATTGAAATTGTACCTGAATTTATATCTTCAAGTCCTGCAATCATTCTTAACATAGTTGATTTACCACAACCACTAGGTCCAACTAGAACTGTGAATGATTGACTTTTGATATCTAGAGATACGTCTTTAATTACGTGGACATCTCCAAAATATTTATTAACAGTATTTATATTTATATCTGCCACTTCATCCTCCTTTGAGCGATCTTTCAAGTGTATGAATACATCATCATACAAATATAAATTTATTTAACGATAATTTAAAATAAAAATCAATAGTTTTTAATACTATCCCTTAACTGATCCTGCTACTAATCCTCTTATAAAATATCTCTGAAGGGCAAAAAAGATAAATAAAGGTACTGTCATTGAAACAAACGCTCCAGTTGTCAATATTTCCCAATTTTCTCCCCTTGATCCAAGTAATTCTTTTAGTTTAGCAGTTAAAATTATTTCACTTGGAACCTGATCTAAGAATACTAGACCTACCAATAAATCATTCCAACACCATAAAAATTGCAATATAAATATTGAAGCAAATGCAGGTATTGATAAAGGAATAATTATACGTAAAAAAATATCATAATGAGAAGCGCCATCAACTTTAGCAGCTTCCATCATTTCATTAGGCAAGCTTTTTAAGAAATTTCTCAATAAGAAAGTAGTCGAAGCTAATCCAAAACCAGTATGCGCCATCCATACTCCAGGATATGATTTTGCTGCTACGCCAAATAATGCACCAAAATCATTATAAATTGTTAGTATTGGTATTAAAGACATTTGAAGAGGAACAACAAGAGACGCAATTATTATCGCTAAAAGAGTGTCTCTTCCATAAAACCTCATCCAAGTTAAGGAGTAGGCAAAAAAGGAACATATTATTAATGGTATCAACGTTGAAGGTAGAGCAACAGCCATTGTGTTAACAAATGCTCTTCCAATTCCTTCTTTGAGTAAAACTTCTCTATAATTTTCAAAAGTAAATGAAGGCGGGCTCAATGATGTAGTAAATAATCGTTTCCCTTTTTTCTTTTGAAATTCACTTTTTGATCTCCATTCATAATTTCCATTCTCATCTAGTATGACTTCACTCTCATCTTTAAAAATAGCAATATCACCAATCTTAAATTCATTTATTTTTTTAGAATTTATACCAAAGCTTTCAATTTTTTTTCCTGAATTGTCTTCAAATAATTTTCCTTTAATTTTAAAATAACCATCTTCCTCTATTTGAGATTCCATTCCCGACATTCTGTATATTTCATTTATTTCAGTTGTAGTTAAAGCTGTCCACCAACCACTTATAGCAAGCAAATCTTTATCTCTTAAAGAGCTTATAAAGAGTCCAAAAGTTGGAATGATCCATATAATGACAAAAAACAATAACAATAATTGTGATAAGATTGACGATAATGAAATTTTCTTCATTATATTTTTTGCTCCTGTCTATGTTTATATAAATTCCATGCTAGGATTGGTATTACCCCAATCATAATGACAATAGCTAAAACACTACCTCTTCCAGAATCTCCACCACCTCTAAACATCCAATCGTACATTAAATTAGCTAATACTCCAGTTTGCCATTCACCATTGGTCATAGCAAAAATAATATCAAAAATTCTGAGAACAATAATTGTGATTAGAGTCCAAATGACAAGAATTGTTTGTTCTAAATAGGGTATAATAATTGAAAAAAATATTTTTAATTCACTTGCTCCATCAATTCTTGCTGCTTCCAGCATTTCTTTAGGTATACTTCTTAAAGCAGCACTAAAAATTACAAGAGCTAATCCAGTCTGTATCCAAATCATTATCGCCATTAAAAAAAAATTATTCCATATTGGAATTGTTAACCATGCCTGAGGTTCATAACCAAGTGAAACTATTATTGCATTAAGTAAACCAATTTGTGTATTATCTGGTCCTCGATACTCATAAATAAATTTCCAGATAACTCCTGCTCCAACAAATGAAATTGCCATAGGCATAAATATTATTGATTTTGCAATTGAGCCCCACCAAATTCTATCTGCTAGGTTTGCTATAACTAAACCAAAAAAAGTACTTAATGTTGGAACAACAAGCAACCAAACAAGATTATTTAAAATACTTCTTCTAAATTCGGGATCATTTACAGCCCATTTATAATTATATAGCCCAACAAATTCTCTGCCAAATTTATCATAGAAACTTAATCTAATAGTTTCAAAAACTGGATATAAAATAAATACAAATAAAACAATAAATGCTGGAGCTATAAAAACGATAACTCTTATGGAGTTTTCAAAATTATATCTTTTTACACTTCTCCCTCCATAACTATCCAAAAGATAATTTGAGATATGAAAATAAGTGATAAAAAATAATATTCCTAAAAAAACGATGAATAATAAATTCAGGATAGTCATTAATGATTAAATATATAAAAAAAACAGGCGAACAAGTTAATTGTCCGCCTGTTTTACGGAGTAGTTATTTAATTGCGTCCCAACTGTCTTGGATTGCATCAGCAACATCTTTTGCTGATTTTCCATTGGTATAATCAACCATACCAGTCCAGAAAGTTCCAGCTCCAATAGCACCTGGCATTAAATCAGAAGCATCAAATCTAAAAGTTGTTGCTCCAGTTAATATTTCTCCAAGTTTTCTAAAAGTATCACTAGCATATTTACTGCCATCAACACCTTTGTGAGGAGTTAAGAAACCTCCCTTAGCCATCCAATATTCGTGTGGCTCAGGATGCATTAAGAATTTCATAAATTCTATAGTTGCAGCATTGTCATTTGTAGCTGCTACCAATGTTCCTGCTCCTAAAACTGGAGTGCCTAAATCTTTTCCAGCAAACGCAGGAAAGTAGAAAAAGTCATAATCTACACCAGCTTCAACACCTTCAGGAAAGAATGCAGGAATAAAACTTGCCTGACGATGCATCATACACTCAGCAGGAGAAGTAAATAAACCATTTGGAGCATCTCTGAAATCAGTTGTAGCAACTGCTTTTGATCCACCATTAACATAGCTATCGTTTAGAGCTATTGAACCAAAGAAATCCATTGCTTCAAGAACTCTTGGGTCATTGAAAGGCATTTCGTTTGACACCCACATGTCATAAACATCTGGAGAATGAGTTCTAAGCATTATGTCTTCCATCCAGTCAGTAGCAGGCCAACCTGTAGCTGCTCCAGAACCTAGACCAATACACCAAGGAGTATTTCCATCTGATGCCATCTGCTCAGTTAATGCCATAAGTTCTTCCATAGATGAAGGTACTTCATAACCATTATCTTCAAAGTTATCTGGTGAATACCAAACTAAACTTTTTACATTAGTTCTGAAGAAGATTGCATTAAATTGCTCGTTACCATTTTCATCATCGTAAGTTGATAGATCAATCCATGATTGACCAGCAGCATAATTATCTAAAACCATTTGCTTAATATCATCTCCAAGAGGAACTAATCCTCCCATAGCTGCAGCATTAGCAGCTAGACCTGGTTGTGGAAATACAACTAAGTCAGCAGCACTTCCTGCTTTTAAATCAATCATTACTTGTTGTTCAAAACTATCTGAACCACCATATTCAAAAGTAGCACCTGTGGCTTTTTCAAATATCGCACCAACTTCTCTCATTATTTCTTGTTCCGGTGATAACCAAGGGCCAAACATTACTACCTTTTGTCCACTAAGATCTGGACCAGTATATTTGTGACCTCCAGCATGAGCTGAAAAACTAAAAACAAAAGATAAGAAACTGATTAATAAAATTTTATATAATCTTTTCATTATTCCTCCATATTTTTAATAAGATAAAATATATAATTTCATATTTTACCAAAACGTTTTGGTTGTCAATTCATTATTTCTCAGTTATTCATAATTTTATGAATATTAAGGGATTGGCAAAAAAATTAGATCTATCAATCACCACAGTTTCAAGAGCTCTTGGAGGATATTCAGATGTAAGCGAAAAAACTAGAGAAAGAGTAAAAAAATTTGCCGATAAATATAAATACACACCTAACCCTTATGCTAGCACTTTAGCATCAGGTAATACAAAAACAGTTGGATATGTTCTTCCAATTTACGGAGAAAATACAAGTACTTTGAATCAGGGAAATTTTTTTCTTTTTATTTCAGGTATGTCAGAAGAATTACTTTCAGAGAGTATACAACTTCAGATTTTATTTGCAAAAAGTGAGAGAGAAGAACTAACAGCTTATGAAAAACTAATAACTGAACATAAAATTAAGAATATTGTATTACAAAATATAAAGACAAATGATAAACGTATAGAGATTCTTAATAACTACAATATAAATTTTGTAGCTTGGGGAAAAACAAAAGAAAAAAGAAACTATTCTTGGGTAGATTTAGATAATGATAATGCAATAAAAATAATTATAAATTATTTAATCAAAAAAAATCATAGTCATATTGCTTATATAAATATTTCAGAAAAATATAATTTTGCAAATGAGCGTAAATCATCTTTTCTCAAAAATTTAAAATTAAATAATATAAAATTTAATCCAAATTACTATGCTTCAGTAAAACTGGAAGAACCAGAAAAAAGTTTTGAAGTAATAAAAAAAATGCTTAAAAAAAATAAAAAAATCTCTGCAATAATTTGTTCAACAGAATTTTCAGCATTAAGCGCAATAAAAGCATGTAATCATTTAAATTATAAAATTGGAAAAGATATATCTATTATTACTTTTGACGGTGCTCTAGTTAAAGATTTGAGCTCACCCCCAATAACTGCTGTATCTTTTCCAGTAAAAGAATTAGGTAAAAGAGCAATAAATATTTTGCTAAATAAAGGTAAAAGTAAAAACGAATCAGATAACTATTTAGCAAAGACAGAAATCATTGAAAGAGGCTCAGTCCATATTGTAAGTTAAAATAATTTTTTGTTATTTTAAGAAGCAATTTCTTTGCGAATGTAATAACTATTATCTTTATGTTGTTTTATTATGGCCGGTATTATTTCTTTATAAGCATCAAATAAGCTAGTGTTAGCTTTAGGTAGCTGATCTTTTATTAACTTACTCAGTTTTGGTAAATTATAAGAGGGTACAGATGGAAACATATGATGCTCAACATGATATTCCATGTGCCAATATAAAAAACTAAATATCGGATTAAAGCGTACTGATCTTGTTGTGTATCTATGATCCTTTACATTTTCTGGAAGACCAATATGTTGTGTTTGATTGAAAAGTTCAATTATATTTCCCCAGTATCTTGGAAAGAAAATTAATAACGCAGGAAGTGGATTCATTAAATATAGAGAAATTGCAAAAGACGCTATCCATATTGCAACGTGAATCCTTGATATAAGTCTGCATTTCCAAATTTCATTTTGGGGTATGCAATCTCTCATTACCGGGGTTGTAAGTCCCATAGCATGTTTAATTGTTTCAAATTTCCATGAGTTTTTAAATTTTATTAACTCAGCAAATGGCACAAAACTAAACAGAAAACTTTGTAAGGTTGGATATTGATGGAATAATGCAGCTTCGTAATCATGAGGGTCTGCTACTGAAGCAGTGTTACTATGATGTCTGAAATGACTCCATGTCCATCTTGTAGGCTCAAAATCAGTCATAAAAGAACCTATTTGATAAAAAATTTCATTTAAATATTTTGATTTGAAAGCTGTTCTATGGCCACATTCGTGCCAGATTGGATTACTTGCATAGAATAAAACTCCATACAACCATAACCATAGAACCGTCCACCATGTACCCCAAGTTGCGATAGACATGTATCCAAAGAAAAATAGTAATAAGAAATATAAAGTAACATGTTGTAATCCCTTAAGATCACTTTTTTTTGATAATTGTTTTAAATCTTTCTTACTTATTTCAGCTCTAAACCATTTATCATTTACATTATCGAGTTTCTCTTCCATGATTACTTATACTATTAATCTAGCAATATTTTAATACAAAATTAGCTATTTTTTGTCACAATGAAGAAATTAAATGAAAAATAAAATTTTTAGATCTAAAATCAATTTTCCAAATTTATTGATTTTTTTGTCTTTTTAGATACGATATTTAAATAACATGATGAAAATAGATAAAACATATTTTGAGCTAAATGGATATCTTGTTTTACCAAACATTGTTCCTAAGTCGACTTTAATTAAACTCAATAAAAATGCTGATCAAATGATATATGATTTTAAAAAAGGTATTAACAGAAAACAATCAAATAATAATGATAGAAAAAAGCACGGTGATATTAGTAAAAATGGAAAGATATTTTTTGGTAACCAGTGTGAGTATTATCCACACATAAATGCATACGCAAAGGGAAATTTTATAAAAAATATCGTCTCAAAACTTTTGGGCAAAAAAATTTTTTTATTTAATGAACAACTAGTAAATAAGAATCCAAATACACCAAGCTCTTTTAGTTGGCACCAAGACTCAGGTTATATTCATTTCAAACACAAACCTTATATATCTGTTTGGCTTGCTTTAACAGATACAAATGAAAAAAATGGAGCTTTGAGTATTATTCCTACAAATTTAAAAATAACAAAAAATGCAAAATCACATAAGTGGCAAAATAAATCAAAAGATTTAGGTATTAAAGTAAATGAAAAAAAAGCAATTCAGCTTTGTGTTAGTGCAGGAACTTTAATAATCTTTTCAAGCTTAACACCTCATTCATCTAGTGCCAATATTACCAAGAAAAATCGTAAAGCATATTTATCTCAATACTCTTCTGAAAATATTATTGACCCTTTCAATGGTATTCAAAGAGGAAGAGCGTATTTAATGTAAATATGAAAAAAATTTATAACTTTGCAGGGAATCTTGGTTATAGAAATTATACCATCAAAGATCTTTTTGACAATAAAGGTAAAAAAAAACTTTCTCAAATAAATGTAAAAAATGAAGAGGAGGCTAATATTGCTATTGATGCTAAAGTTGATTTATTAATTACAGGTCTTGCTGCTATTAAAAAAGTGAGATCAATTGCAAAAAATAATTTTATAACAGTCGCAATACCTTTCACTGAGTTTAAAACGAATGATGAGATTTTAAAGGCAGCCTTAGAAGCTCTTAATAACGGTGCTGATGCAATCTACACTGCAAGATCACCAAGAGTAGTTGAATATTTGGCAAAAGAGTCAATTCCAGTAATGGCACATTTAGGCTTGGTACCAAGAAAATCAATTTGGATTGGAGGACTAAGAGGAGTAGGAAAAACTGCATCGGAGGCTTTAAAGTTATTTGAAGAATTTAAAACGATGGAAAGTGCTGGAGCATTTGCTGTTGAAGCAGAGGTGATTGCAGATCAAACACTAAAATTTATTTCTGCAAATGTGAATTTAATTACAGTATCTTTAGGATCGGGAAACTACGGTGATGTAAATTATTTGTTTATGGATGATATTTGTGGGGAGAATGAAGAAATACCAAGACACGCTTTTAGTTTGGCTAAAATTTATAAATTAAGAGACAAGATTTACAGAGATAAAGTTAAAGCTGTGCATAAATTTAATAAAAAAGCCAAAAAAACTAAATTTGTCACATCTCGAAATATAGTAAAGATAAATAATAGTGAGCTTCAAAAATTTAAAAAAAAGGCTAAATTACTTAATTAATATAATTAAATATCCTTAAAAATTAGTATTTTAATTTAGTATTTTTTGTGATTAATTTTCCTTATTTTAGGAGGGTTAAGTATGAAAAAAATACTATTTACTTTTATTTCTTCTATTTTGTTATTTTCTAATTCAGTTTTCAGTATGACACTATGGACTACTGAAACACAACCAGGAAGAATGCAAATTCAAGAAGAGTTAATTGCAAGATTTACAGCAAAAACTGGAATTGAAGTTAAATTAGTTCCTCAGGAAGAAGACGAATTAATTGAAAAAGCTTCTGCTGCTTTTGCTGCAAATAGTTTACCTGATGTAATTTTTAATGCTGCGTGCGTTAATTTTTGTGCATGGGCTTATGATGAAGGAGTATTCGATTCAGATGCTGCAACAGAAATTGTTAATTCATTAGGAATTGATACATATAGTGCAAAAGGTGTATTAGCTATGTCAGAGGTTGAGCCAGGAGTATATGCTTCTGTACCTTCAGGTGCATGGCCAAATGCTACTTACTATCGTATGAGCTATTACAATGATAATGGTTTAGCTACACCAACCAATTATGCAAATATTTTAGCTGGAGCTAAAGCTCTTCATAATCCGCCAAATCGTTACGGGGCAATTGTTCCTACTGATGTTGCAGCTGGTTTTATGAGTCAATGGATGGAAACTTTTGCTATTGCTAATGGATTACACCCAGTAAAAGAAGATGGATCAATTAACTTTGATAAGAAAAAAACTATCGAAATGTTAGAAACTTATAAAGCTTTAGTTGAAATGTCACCTGAGGGTATTCATCACTGGCAAAATGGTAGAGACTTTTACGCAAGTGATGTTGTTCCATTAACTTTTTGGGCTTCTTATCTTTTAGATGATATTGCAGGAACAAGAGACAATGTTCCAATTATGGTAGATGACAATCCACAATCTCTAGCATTAGCACAAGATACTAATGTTATAGTAGGTATGGCTGGTCCTTCTAATCCAGATGGTGGAACATGGGTTGAAGTTCACAACTTTGGTGTAACTGTTGATGCTAATACTGATGAAGCAGCAGCATTCATTGAATATGTTATGAACGAAGAGTATGTTACTTGGTTAGGAATGGCTCCTGAAGGTAGTTTCCCTATTAGACCAGGACCAAATGCTGGTTCAAAAATTTTTATTGAAGAATGGGGTAATTTGCCAATTGGAGTAGATAGAAAAATTCCAATAAACCAAATCTATTCAGAAGAAATTATTGAATCGCTTATTAATGGATTAGCTGTTGGTACAAGATGGGGTGCTAAAGAAGGCCAACTTCCTGTTGCGGCTAAGTTAGTAAATAGTGGATTAATGAATAGGCTGATGATGGAATATATTAACGGCGATCGTTCTGCGGAAGATACTGTTGATATGCTAAATTCAGAAGCAGCAAAACTGTAATTTATATTAATTAATCTTAATGGGCTCCAGTTCTTATAAAAAAAGAATGGGGCCCATTGAAAAACAAGGAGTAGTACAAGCCTATACAATGCTTGTCCCAACTGTGGCCATTGTTATGGCTATTGTATTATTTCCACTTATTGCTAATTTTTGGATAAGTTTTAAGGATGTTACTGTATCTGATTTAAGAATAGCTGAAATAAAAGTAACCGAAAAATTTCAAAAAAAACCAAAAACAAAAGGAGATATTTCTAAAGTAGAGTATCGATTTAATAATTTTTCAAAAAGTTCAAATATAAAAAATGTAAACTTCAAAGATATTTTACCTAAAGGTTTAGTAATTAAAGAATTACCTAATAACTGTTCTATCTCAGATAATATAATAAACTGTCAATTAGGTGATTTTAAACCAAAAGAAAAAAAGAAAATAAAATTTGAAACAATCGCAGAGAATGATTATTTTATTAGTCAGGAAAATCCAAAAGATACTTCACCAATTGTTAAAGGAAAATCAGAAAATAGATTATTAAACCTTGAATTAAAATTAAAAAATTTTGAAGAAATATTTACTTCACCAAACTTTTGGAAAACTATTAGAATAAGTTTTGCGTATTCTTTATTCTCTGCAATTGGATCGTTAACACTTGGTATTTTAGCTGCACAACTACTTATGACCACTTTTATTGGCAGAGGTATAATACGAGGTATTTTTTTATTTCCATATATTGCACCAATTATAGCCGTTACTATTACTTGGAAAATTTTAACTGATCCTTTTTTTGGAACAATCAATGGAATTCTTACGCAATTACAAATTTTAAATGAACCTATTAGTTTCTTACAAGTAAGAGATATGACAATTAATTTCCTAGGTTTTGAATTTAGTTTCCCAGTTGCTTTATCATTTGTTATTTTATTTGAGTCTTGGAGATATTTTCCTTTAGCGATGATTTTTATCTTAGCAAGATTACAATCTGTTCCAAAAGAACTTTTTGAAGCTGCTGAAATTGATGGTGCTACACCTTTGCAAAAATTTAGAAGTATTACATGGCCCTTAATTCTAGGAGTGTTATTTGTTTTGTTTCTTCTAAGATTTATTTGGACATTTAATAAATTTGATGACATTTTTTTATTAACTGGAGGTGCCGCTGGAACTAAAACTTTAACTGTAGATGTTTATGAAACAGGTTTTAATATTGGTAATTTAGGAACTGGAGCGGCGAATGCAGTATTAGTTTTCTTAATATTAGTTTTTGCTGCAATATTTATAATAAGATTTTCACCGAAAGAATAAGAATGAACAATAGTCAAAAAATTTTAATTTCTTTAATAATTAGTTCATTTTGGGGGTTAATCAGTAATATTGTTTTAGGAGTATTTTTTATTCTTCTTATTGGTAGTACAATTCAATTTAATTATTTTTCTTACATTATTTCATCTTCAATAATCACATTATTGATTGTTTTTTATGATAGAAAAAGCCTACAAATTTATATTAGTTTATTTATTTTAACTTTTATATTGATCTTGATTTTTACAGGCCTTTCTCCTTATGGTTTAAATATAAATGAAAATAGTTTTTTGCAGATATTATTTTTATTAATCCAATCATTTATAATATTAATAGGCAATATTATTTGTCTATCTGGAATCAATAAAATGTCTTTTAATAGATTATTTTTAGAAATTTTATTTCTTAGGGTTTTAAAAGGTTTTGGTTTTACTTTCTTCTTAACAATTGTGTTATTTCCATTTTATGTAATGATTTT
This sequence comes from uncultured Alphaproteobacteria bacterium, assembly GCA_902518895.1. GTDB lineage: Bacteria > Pseudomonadota > Alphaproteobacteria > HIMB59 > CACPNW01. Next base: position 109,071 of record CABYHL010000001.1, read on the forward strand.
GATGAGCTTAAAAACTCATCAGTTATTAATTCTTAATCCTCTTGATCTATCAATTGATATTACACGAGGATTAAATATGTTTAGAAGCTATATCGAACTATTTACTGATTGGGGATTTGGTTATTACTTACTCAATTCATTAATAGTTTCTTTGTCTTCAATTTTTATTGCTTTAATTTTTGCAATACCGGGTGCTTATGCAGTTGCAAGATTTAATTTTCCAGGAAAATTATTAATGATTAACTCAATATTATTAATTTATTTAATTCCTATGATTACATTGTTAATCCCTTTGTATTCATTTTTTACTTTTATAAACTTAAGAGATTCTTTATTTGGACTAATAATTGTTTATCCTGCTGTTACTATTCCCGTGGCAATTTATATGTTACAGGGATATTTTCAAACAATACCACAAGAACTGGAAGAAGCTGGTTTAGTTGATGGGTTATCAAGGACGGGGGTTATTTTAAAAATTACTTTACCTTTATCACTTCCAGCAATAGCTTCAGTTTCTTTATTTATTTTTATGGTAGCGTGGAATGAATATTTGTTTGCATATATGTTTTTAGATACACCAGCTATATTTACACTCCCAAGAGGTTTAGAACAATTAGATGGAACTGAGGTGCCAAGACAGCATTTGATGGCTGGCTCAGTTATTGCAACCGTTCCTGTAATAGCAGTCTTTTTGTGGGCTGAAAGATACTTAACTGGAGGATTAACTGCAGGAGGAATTAAAGGATAGTATTTAACTTAGATCTATCCATTCATTTTTTTCTGAACTTAAAAAACAACTATCTAAAATTTTTTGAATATCAGCGCCTCTTTTGAAATCAGGTTGATCATTTTTACCAGAAATAATTGATGTTATAAATCTTTCATAGTTAGAAGGAGTTGGGTCAGTTTTTACAATTTCCCAATCCAAACTTTTATCATTATTAGGAGATGTGGCATTTATATCAGTGCAAATTGAGTAGTAATTTCCCTGAGTTATAGGATCATCAAATTTCATAGCTACTGCACCTTTGTCACAATATATCTTTAACTCTAATCTATTAACATTACCTGTTGCAAATCTAGTTGAATTTATTGTTCCTATGGCACCATTATCAAATTCTACCATTGAGATAAAAGAGTCATTAGCATCTAAAACATATTCATCAATTTTTTCGCCCTTATCTTTAAAGGTTTTAAGTCGACAATTTATTTTTTTAATATTACCAACTGGATACGATGCAAAATCAAATATATGAACACCAAGATCTCCAAGAACTCCTTTACTGCCATGCTTTTCTGATAATCTCCATAACCATTTTTGTTCCTCTTTCCAATCACCCCAATACTTACATGTTAACCAAGATTGATAATAACTAGCATCAACATGTCTGACTTTACCTAATTCATTATTATGCAAAACTTTACTTAAGTTTTGCCACCCAGAGGAATTTCTGTAACTCAGATTAACCATATTAATACAGTTTGTATTTGCTGATGCTTTGTACATTTCCTCTGCATCTGGATAGTTTTCTGCTAAAGGTTTTTCTGAAAAAATGTGCTTATTTTTATTTAAAGATTTTAACGCAATTTCTTTGTGAAATGAATCAGGGGTTACATTGCTTATTGCATCAAGTTCACACTTATCAAGCATTTCATCAAAAGATGTGAACGTTTTATCAATATTATATTCTTTAGCAAAATTTAAGACTCTTTCTTCAATGACATCACAAACCGCAACTATTTCTACATCTTGAATATTTTTAAATGCTGCCGCATGGGCATTGGCCATCCCTCCAGTACCAACAATTGCTAACTTAATCATTTTTTATAATTATGATCTACTTGATAGCCTTTTACTTCAATTGGTTGAACAGGATCTTTTCTTTCCATGTTATCAATACCTTTTGCTATTCTGTCTATCCACAAACCAGATGTTTTTTCAGGACAAACCCAATGAATAGAATTTTTAATTACTCTTTGAACATCTTTATTATAATAAACAGGATAAGATTCATGTCCTGGTCTGAAATAAAATATTTTTCCATTTCCTCTTTTGTAACAAAGGCCAGATCTAAATACCTCTCCTCCTTCAAACCAACTCACAAAAACTGTTTCATCTGGGGCAGGGACCTGAAAAGGCTCACCATACATTTCGGTCATCTCAATTTCAAAATATTCTCCTAAGCCCTCTGCAATAGGATGACCTGGATTACAAACCCAAACTCTTTCCATTTCACCTCTTTCAGCCCATCTAATATTTGCAGTTGTACCCATCATTCGTTTAAAAATTTTAGAATGATGTCCTGAATGTAAAACTAAAAGACCCATTCCTTCTAAAACTCTTTGCTGTACTCTATCGACAATTTTATCTTCAACCAACTTATGCGCTTTATGACCCCACCAAATTAAAACATCCGTTTTATCTAATAATTCTTCACTTAACCCATGATCTTTTTCTTCTAATGTTGCAGTTTTAATATTTAGACTTTTATCATCAGATAAAAATTCTTTAATACAACCATGAATTCCTTTTGGATAAATTGATTTTACGTGTTCATCTTCCTGTTCATGAACAAATTCATTCCATATAACAAGGTTTACCATTACTACCTTACTCTTCCTCCATGAAATCTGTGACCAAGAATTGCTAGTATAATAATCAATCCATTAAAAAATTGTCTCCATACTCCACTCATACCCATAGCTACAACACCAACTTCCATATATGCAATAACGCCAACTCCAAAAACAGCCCCAACTATAGTTCCAACACCACCCCATGTAGGTGTGCCTCCAATAAATACTGCAGCCAGAGCAAGTAATAAGTAGCCAAATCCTTGTGTTGGCCACCAGGTAAAATTAATTAAACATGAAAAAATTCCTGCAAGTGCCGCACCTAAACCAACATACATGAACGCACTAATTCTTACCCAGTTAACATTAATTCCCATTTGTGCAGCTGAGTCTGGATTATCTCCAACATGATGAATATGGATTCCAAACACATGTTTCCTATAAAGATAATAGGAAAATATTGTAAATAATGCTGCCCAGTAAACTTGCATTGGTACCCCAAAAAGTTTCCCAACTAACACATCGTAGATCCAGTGATCAGAAATTTCCATAAAAGAAATTGATTTACTATCACTAGCAACAAACAAAAATCCTCTTATAAAAAATAATGCTCCAAGAGAAGCAACCAAGGATGAAAGGCGTCCGTAAACAACTAAACATCCCATCAGTATTCCAACCACTGCACCAGAGAGTATTCCTATAAGAATACATAATAATGGATCAAGTCCTGCCTTTAATAAAAGAGCAAAAATGTATGCTGACAATCCAAAAGTAGAGGCAAAAGACAAGTCTATTTCTCCAGCAGTAACTAAAAAAACAAGAGGGATAACCATAAACATAATTACTGGAAGCATTACAAAAACAGATTGATGTAAATTTGGTCTCATCATTACTTCTGGAGCACCAATTAGGAAAACCAACATTAAAATTATAAAGTAACCTAAGCTTCCTAATGCTCTTCCATTTTTTCCAATTAAATTTTTAAATGTATTTTCTTTGGTACTCATTAATGTTTACTCACTGCATCTTTCATAACTTTCATAAGTGCTTCAGGCCCTTCAATATCATTTTTATTCAATTGATGAACAACTTCACCTCTGTCTAAAACAATAAATCTATCAGAGATATCATAGACATGATAAATATTATGACCAATAAATAAAACTGATCTTCCAGATTTTTTAACATTATCTACGAAATCAAAAACTTTTTGAGTTTCAATGAGTGAAAGGGCTGTAGTTGGCTCATCCAATACAATTAACTCTGCATTATTATAAATTGCTCTTGCTATTGCTACTCCTTGTCTTTCACCGCCTGATAAATTACCAACAGGTGATTCAGCATCAATCAGTTTTGATGTAAATCCAATTTCTCTAATTAATTTGTTTGCTTCTCTTACTTGTTCCTTTTCCCTTATAAAACCAAATCTATGTTTTAATTCTTTACCCATAAAAATATTCCACACTATCGATTGCTGTGGACATAAAGCTCTGTCTTGAAAAACAGTTTCTATTCCAGCCTCTCTAGCTTTTGAGGCATTCCAATTTTTAACTTCATTTCCTCTAATCATAATTTGACCATCATCTGGAGCATGAACACCAACTAACGTTTTAATTAAGGTAGATTTACCAGCTCCATTATCTCCAATTAGCCCAACAACTTCTCCAACATCAACTTTTATTGATGCTTTTTTTAAAGCTGTGATTCCGCCAAAACTTTTGGAAACATTTTTAAGTTCTATTATTGCGCTCATATATGTAGCTGATCTACTTACAGTAGATCAGCTCTGTTTGATATCTTTATCTTAAACCTGCGTTAGCAAGTTCCATAACTGATTTGTAATTCTCAGTATGTACAAATCCTGCACCAGTATCTTGATTTAATGCCCCAGTTCCAAGAACTTTCATTTGACATAAAGCAAGTACAGGTAGGTAACCTTGTAAGAATGGTTGCTGATCAGAAGTTAAATGAACATAACCATTTTCAAAAGCCGTCATGATTTGTGGACTAGTATCAAAGCCGATTTGCAATAATTCTCCTGGACCATATCCAGCAGCTTTAGCATATGCTTCAGCATTTCCTAGTTTCTGACCACCATCATGTACAATAATTTTTGTATCAGGATTTGCAGCTAGTGCAGCTGAAAATACAGGGATTGCAAGATTTGGATCAGTTGCTTGTTCTGGAGTACCATCTAGAACTACAACGTTCATTCCATGTTCTTCAAAAATTATTCTAGCACCGTCTTCTCTTTGCGCTCTTGAATAATCTCCAATTGGAACCATTACAATAGCTGTATCACCAGCTTTAAGATCAAATCTTCTAATCGCTTCTCTTGCTAATTCTTTACCTTGAGTTGCAAGATTTGCACCAACGTATCCACCCCCAAAAGCAGCTCTTACTGCAGGAACATCAACGTTTTGATACATCATTAAGATACCAGCTTCACTAGCCATTTTAGCTAGAGGCATAATTGCATCATCACCAGGGTGACCCATCATACCGATACCATCAACGCCAGCACCAATTGCTTCTCTTAGTTGTTGAATCATTCTGTCTGACTGCCATTCTGAATAAAGAATTTCTGCATCAGCACCAGTATCTCTGATAGCATTTTCCGCACCAGTTTGAACTATTCCTGCGAAACCATCGCCTTCAGCTCCACCAGCAAAGAAGTGAATTCTTACATCACTACACCATCCATCACCTAAGTTTTTATCAATAGCATAAACTGAACCACTGAAAGAAAAAACGAAGAGTGTTGATAATAAAATTTTTAATATTTTCATTATTCCTCCCTTGAATAAATATAATGTAAGTGAATTTAAAAAATTAAATTAGTAATGTCAACCTAGTAGAGTCTTTTACTAATCCTTTTGGTCTGTCCGTGACTATACACCCCATCTACGCCACCATCTCTTCCATAACCTGATCTTTTGTAACCACCACCTGGAAGATTATTTCCATCAACAAACCAATCGTTTTGCCAAATTATTCCAGCCTGAATTCTATCAGCAGTCCATTTTGCTTTTTGATCATCAGCAGTAAATACTCCGGAAGCAAGACCGTATTTTGTTGAATTAGCTATACTTATTGCCTCTTCTTCATCTTCAAAATCAAATATTGATGTTACAGGGCCAAATATTTCTTCCTGAGCAATTGTTGCATCAACTTTAACATTATCAAAAATAGTTGGTTGGTAAAAATTACCATCTTCTCTCTCAGCTTTATCACCACCTATTGTTAATGTAGCACCTGATTGTACACCAGATTTTACATAGTTTGAAACCCTTTGCATTTGATCAGTTGAGATTAAAGGTGTTACCTCTGTTCCATCTTCGTCGCCTGCACCTATTTTTAATTTTTGGGTTTTTGCAACAAGCTTTGTCATATACTCATCTTTAATTTTTGGATGAACAATAACTCTAGACATTGCTACACATATTTGACCTGCATTTGGTTTAAAAATTCCTTTAACTGTACTGTCTACAGCTTTATCAATGTCAGCATCGGGATAGATTATTGCTGCAGACTTTCCTCCTAATTCAAAATGAGTAGGAATAATTCTATCTGCTGTTTCTTTTAGAATTTCAGATGCAACTTCAGGCGATCCTGTAAAAACAATATAATCACTTCCAGGATGTTGAACCAGTTTTCTTCCAGTTGTTTCTCCATAACCGTGAAGAATATTTATAATTCCTTTTGGAACACCAACATCCTCAAAAATTTGACCATAAAAATTAGACGATATAGGACAAAGTTCAGGAGGTTTTATAACTATGGTATTTCCCGCTATCCAATTCTGCGCAACCATTCCAGAAAATATAGAAACAGGATAATTCCAAGGTACAATTTGAAGCGCAACTCCAAAAGGTTCTAAAACAACATAGTTTAAAGTATCTTTACCAGATGGAATTAATTTATTTTCTATTTTGTCTGTTAATCCTGCATAAAAATCAAAGGTATCAGCAGCACCTTTGAATTCATCAATACATTGTTTAATCGTTTTACCATTTTCTTGGCTTAAAAGTTTACCACCTTCTTCTTTTCTTTCTCTTAATTTTTGAGCAATGGCTCTCATCATATTTGATTTATCTTTTGCATCCATATCGACCAAAATTCTTTTATCGAATGCTTTTTTTGCAGCCTGAAAAGCTAAATCTATTTCTTCATCCAAAGCCTCATCAATATTACCAACAATTTTTTGATTAGCCGGATTTAATACAGGAATATTTTTCTTTGAGAGTGAATCAATGAATTTACCATCAATAAAATTTCTTAACTCCATATAAAGATATAGATAAAACTAAAGCTGAAGATGTGTCAAGTATAGTTTAATTATTCGGAACTTGAACAGGAATAAAATAGTCTGGATTTTTAGATTTTTTTATTACTGCAGGTAAAATTTCTTTATAAGCTTGGTATAGGGTTTGAGGTTTTGGCATTTGATCTTTTATCACTTCATATAATTTAGGAAGATTGTATGAAGGAATCATAGGAAACATGTGGTGCTCAATATGGTATTCCATCTTCCAATAAATAAAACTAAAAATCGGATTAAGTCTAACTGATCTTGTTGATAGTCGGTGATCTTTGGCGTTTTCTTTTAGACCCATATGTTGTGTTACACCCCAGATACCATTAATGCCAAAGAACTTTGGTATTAAAAATAAAAATATTGGCAAAAAGGTAGAAAAGTAAATTGAGACACCTATTATTGTAATCCATAGAAGAACAAAAATTCTAGAGCTATTTATACAATCATTAATTTTATCTTCTGGGATGCAATCTTCCATCACATCAGTCCTAATGCCTAAAGCATGTTTAATAATTTCTACATAAAGAGATTTATGAATTGTAAAAAAACCAATTCCAGGAATAAAATTTAAAATAAAACTTAAAAATGTATGTTTAGCAAAAATACTACCATCAACTTCGTAGTCATGAGGATCAACTGAAGCAGTATAGCTATGATGAAGAGAGTGACTCCACTTCCATCTAACAGGTTCAAAATTATTCATAAAACTAGCAATGTTATAAAAGAATTTATTTAATCTTCTATTTCTGAAAGCAGTTCCATGACCACACTCGTGCCAAATAGCATCAGCACCACCCCACATCGTACAGTAGGCCAGGTACACAGGTAAAAACCATAAGCTATGCCATGTATATATCGATAATAAGCCTAGAGATCCTAATGAAAGTGAAAAAATAATTATATGTTTCCAGCCCTCAAAATCTGATCTTTTAGAAAGTTTTTTTAGAGTTTTTCTATCTATATTAGCTCTAAACCATTCGTCTGATATATTGTTTATACCTGTTTGAATTTTTTTAGTTTCTGACATAATAACGATATAAATAATAAAAATTTGAGTTTTTTCCAGTAAAAATCTCTTATTTATTTTATAACAAATGATAAATATTTAGGTTATTGAGACAGAAATTTTAATAAATCCTGCAATATGATGAATCTTACAATCGTTGGTACTGGTTACGTTGGTTTGGTAACTGGAGCATGTTTTGCTGAATTTGGTTACTCTGTAACATGTATCGATAAAGATAATAATCGTCTCGAGAAGCTTAAATCTGGAAAGTGCCCATTTTTTGAACCTGGAATGGATGAACTTTTAGACAAGCACATTAATAAAACAAAGTTATTATCCTTTGCTTCTAGTGTAAAAAGTAATCTAGATAATACAGATATTATATTTATTACTGTTGGAACACCTACAAGAAGATTGGAGGATGAAGCTGATCTAAGTTTTGTATGGCAAGTTGCAGAAGAAATATCAGAAAACATAAAAAAATATTGTTTAGTTGTAACTAAATCCACAGTACCAGTTGGAACAACAAGAGAAGTAAAAAAAATTATTTCAAATAAAGTTGATCAAAAATTTTTTGATGTTGTTTCTAATCCTGAATTTTTGCGTGAAGGATCTGCAATTGATGATTTCATTAGACCAGATAGAGTTGTGATAGGAACAGATAATCAAAAATCTGAAAATATAATGAAAGAACTTTATAGACCATTATTTCTCAAAGAAACTCCAATTGTCTCCACATCAATAGAAACTTCAGAAATAATTAAATATGCATCCAATAGTTTTTTAGCAACTAAAATAGCCTTTATCAATGAAGTTGCTGATTTATGTGAAGTAGTGGGAGCTGACGTTCAGCAAGTAGCACATGCAATGGGGATAGATAAACGTATTGGTTCTAAATTTTTAAATGCTGGACCGGGATTTGGAGGATCATGTTTTCCAAAAGATGTAAAAGCATTCTATTCAACAGCTAAAAAGAAAAATATTGATTTAACTATAATTAATGCGGTGAATAAATCTAATCAAGATCGTATAATTAAAATTGCCAATAAAATTTCTTCAAAAATAAAAAATAATTCTACAATTACTTTTCTTGGTTTAAGTTTTAAACCTAATACTGATGATGTAAGAGATTCCACATCAATGAAAATTGCATCAAATCTTTTTGATCAAGGATTTAAAGTACAGTGTTATGACCCTGAAGCAATGGATAATGCAAAAAGAGAAAATACTAATCTCATTTTTTTTAATTCTGCCTACGAAGCCTGTGAAGGATCTTCTGCAATAATAATTGGAACAGAATGGAATGAATTCAGAGCTTTAAATTTTAAAAAAATATCAAATTTGTTACAAGAAAAAATAATTTTTGATTTAAGAAATATTTATATTCCAGAAGATTTAAAAGAAATGGGATTTGAATATTATGGAACAGGTAAATAAGTTGGAAATTGAAAATTTTGATAAAGAGGTTTTGAGAGAGTATGATATCCGAGGAGTGGTCGGTAACAATATCAATCAAAATACCGCCTATACTATTGGAAGGACATTTGCTTACACAGTAATTAATCGATTAAAATCTAATATAATTGCTACTGGTTTTGATGGAAGATTAACATCACCAGATTTACATTCAGCACTTTGTGAAGGCTTAAAAGACTCAGGTGCTAAAGTTATTAATATTGGTATGGGTCCTACGCCAATGACTTACTTTGCTCATTACCATCTTAATGCAGACGCAGCTATAATGGTTACAGGCTCTCATAATCCTTCAGAATACAATGGCTTTAAAATGGTTTTAAATAAGCATTCTTTTTATGCTGAAGACATTCAAAGCCTTCAAAATCTAATTGATCAAAATGATTTAAAATTAAAAGATGGTGAGATCAGTAATAAAGATATTAAAAAAGATTATACCGAAAGATTATTACAGAATATTAATCTCAATAAAAAAATTAAAATTGCTTGGGATATTGGTAATGGTGCGATGGGAGCTGTCATTAAGGAAGTTACAAATAATTTAAATAATTCTGAAAACATATTAATTAATGAAGAAGTTGATGGTAATTTCCCTAACCATCATCCAGATCCAACTGTTCCAAAAAATATGGAGCAATTGATAAAGTCAGTCAAAGATAACAGTTGTGATATAGGTCTGGCTTTTGATGGAGATGGAGATCGTTTAGGTGTTGTAGACAACTTAGGCAATTTAGTTTGGGCGGATCAGTACATGTTATTACTATGCACTGAAATTGCTAACTTATACGATAACCCAAAAATAATTATGGATGTTAAATGTAGTAAAGTTTTTTTTGATGAAGCAAAAAAACTTAATTGCGATCCTATTATGTCTAAAACTGGTCACTCTCCAATAAAAGAAAAAATGAAAGAATTAAAATCCCCTTTATCAGGAGAAATGAGTGGTCATGTATGTTATGCAGATGATTTTTATGGTTACGATGATGCAATGTATGTTGCGTTACGCTTATTACGAATATTATGTAATCAAGAAAAATCCTTGAATGAGTTAATTAATATATATCCAAAAACTTATTCAACCCCTGAAACAAGGTTTGATGTAGATGAAACAAAAAAATTTTTAATTATTGAAGAAATAAAAGAAAGAATAAAAAATACAGAAGGTAAAATAATAGATATTGACGGCATAAGAGTGGAAAATGATGATGGATGGTTTCTAATGAGAGCTAGTAATACCCAAAACCAACTAACTTGTAGAGCAGAGTCTACTTCTCAAGAAGGCCTTAAGTCTTTAATAGCAATTATCGAAAATCAGTTATCTCTAAGCGGTGTAAATTATAAGTTTACAGTCTAACAAAACAATCACGATTATATTTTTTCAATCTTTTACAAGCTTTATAGGCTTCTTTTTTAGAAAAATTTTCAAATCTAGATTCATAAAGTTGTTTACCGCTAACTTTGATCAGCACAACATTTGAAATTTTATCTTTAGTAGAAACTGGATATTTACTTTTAATTAATTTGATTTGTTTTTCTGCATTATTTCTATACTTAAATGTTCCAACAACAATGGAATAAGTATTTTTTTTCTTTTCAATTTTTTTGTTTGGAGTCTCATCTTTTTTAACTATTTTTTTATTACTACTTTTTGTCTTAATATTTAATTCAGCAAATTCTTTATCCATTATTATTTTCAAAGATTGATTGCGTTGGCTTCCTGTATCACCCCCAAAAATAATTCCTATTAATCTCTTATCATCTCTAACAGCTGAAAAGGCTAATTGAAAACCAGATGCTTTTATATATCCAGTTTTAATTCCATCAGCACCATCATAGCTTAACATTAATTTATTATGCGTTTTGTACGTCTTACCCTTATAAGTAAATTTTGTTTTGCTAAACAATTTATACTCTTCTGGAAAATTTAAAATTAGTGCACGTGAAAGTTTTGCTATATCTCTTGCAGTTGTTAATTGCGCTCTATTAGGCAGACCTGACGCATTTTTAAAAGTTGTATTATTCATACCTAAATTTTTTGCATAGCTTGTCATAAGTTTAGCAAATTCTTTTTCACTACCTGATATATTTTCAGAAACTACAGTTGCTACATCATTTGCTGATTTAATTATAAGCGCATTAATTGCATCTCTAACTTTTATACTTGATCCTGCTTCTAAATAAAGTTTGCTTGGTGATCTTGAAGCAGCAATATTTGAGACACTTAATTGACTATCATAACTAAGTTTTCCTTTTTTAATATAATCAAATACTATGTAGAGAGTCATTATTTTTGTTAAGGATGCTGGATAATTCCTCGTATCGGCGTTGACTTCGAATAGTACTTCTTCTGTGTCAAAATCAATAACGATTGCTGCTTTTTTAGCAAAAAGATTTGATGAAAAACCTAATATTAAAAAGCTATTTAAAATTATGATTAATAATAAATTTTTTTTCATTTTTTCTTGATTAACATAAGATTTTCGATGCTTTCAAACAGAAAAATACTTTAAAATATTCTAAAACATATTATTTAAGAAATATGGCAAATGAAGATCAAAATAATAACAATAATAAGGACGATTTTCAAAGAGGCCTTTTATTAGATACAAAACCTAAGACAAAAAAACCATCCATGTACAATGTTCTACTTTTAAATGATGACTATACTCCTATGGAGTTTGTTGTTATGGTATTAGAAAAAATATTTAATAAAAAACAAGAGGAGGCTACACAAATCATGCTTCATGTTCACAAAAATGGTATTGGTGTTTGTGGAACATTTACTTATGAAGTGGCTGAGTCAAAATGTAAATCAGTAATGGATATGGCAAAAAAAAATGAACATCCTTTACAATGCACAATGGAAAAAAGTTAATGCTGTCACAAAATTTAGAAAAAACATTAAGAGAAGCATATCAACTAGCGACTACATATAAGCATGAGTATGTAACCCTAGAGCATTTATTATTTTCTCTTTTGGAAGACCAAGATGCAATTAGTGTTCTTAAAGCGTGCGCAGTAGATATTTCAAATTTAAAAGAAAGCGTTGAGAAATTTATTATTAATGATTTAGAAAATCTTAAAGAGAACTTTACTGGAGAGCCAAAATTAACAAATGGTTTTCAAAGAGTTTTGCAAAGAGCTGCTATCCACGTGCAATCGAGTGGAAGAGAGAGTGTTACAGGAGCTAACATGATTGTAGCTTTATTTTCTGAGAAAGAAAGTCATGCTGTATATTTTCTTCATCAACAAAATATGAGCAGATTAGATGCTGTGCAATATATTTCACACGGTATTTCTAAAAGTAATGAAAGTTTTGAAAATGAAGAATTTGTAGATAGTCAAACAAATGACAATAATGAACAACAAAAACCAAAAAGTGCTTTAGGTCAGTTTTGTATTAATTTAAATGAAAAATCAAAAGATGGTAAAATTGATAAGCTAATCGGAAGAAGCAAAGAGCTAGATAGAACAATTCAAATTTTATGCAGAAGACAAAAAAATAATCCTTTATTTGTTGGAGACCCTGGTGTGGGGAAAACAGCAATTGCTGAAGGATTGGCAAAAAGAATTACAGAAAAAAAAGTACCTAAAATTATGGAGGACGCAATTATATATTCACTGGATATGGGCGCTCTTCTTGCAGGTACAAGATACAGAGGTGATTTTGAAGAGAGATTGAAAGCAGTTCTTAAAGAGTTACAAAAAAAAGACAAAGCTGTTTTATTTATAGATGAAATCCATACTGTTATTGGTGCAGGAGCTACCAGTGGAGGATCAATGGATGCTAGTAACTTATTAAAACCTTCACTAGGCAACGGTACTCTTAAATGTATTGGGTCAACTACTTATAAGGAGTTTAAAAACTATTTTGAAAAAGATAGAGCTTTGGTCAGAAGATTCCAAAAAATTGACGTTAAAGAACCATCAAAAGATGAGACAATCAAAATTCTTGAAGGTTTAAAAAGTTACTATGAAGAACATCATAATATTAAATATTCACCTGAAGCAATTATTAGCGCTGTTGAATTATCAAATAAATATATAGGTGATAGGAAACTTCCTGATAAAGCCATTGATGTCATTGACGAAGCAGGTGCATCACAATATTTATTGCCTGAAGAGAAAAGAAAGAAAATTATTCTATCAAAAGATATAGAAGCAGTTGTTGCTTTAATGGCAAGAATTCCAACTAAATCTGTTAATCAAAGTGATAAGAATAGTCTAAAAAATCTAGAAAGAGATTTGAAAAATTTCGTATTTGGTCAAGACCAAGCTATAGAAGAGCTTTCATCTTCCATAAAGTTAGCAAGAGCAGGACTTAGAGAAGATGGTAAGCCAATAGGTTCATACTTATTTTCTGGACCTACTGGGGTTGGAAAGACTGAGGTAGCTAAACAATTAAGTAATACACTTGGTATCAAACTTCTTAGATTTGATATGTCAGAATATATGGAACGTCATACTGTGAGTAGACTGATTGGGGCTCCTCCAGGTTATGTTGGCTTTGATCAAGGGGGATTATTAACAGATGGTGTAGATCAAAATCCTCATTGTGTACTTCTTTTAGATGAAATTGAAAAAGCTCACTTTGATTTATTCAATATACTTTTACAAGTAATGGATTACGGAAAACTAACAGATCACAATGGTAAGACTATAGACTTTAGAAATGTTATATTAATAATGACAACTAACGCTGGTGCAATTGATGTATCTAAAAACAAAATCGGCTTTAATGCAAAAAGATCTAACGATGATAGTAGCGATGCAATAAATAGAATTTTTTCACCAGAATTTAGAAATCGTATTGACTCAATTATTCATTTTAATCATTTATCTAAAAATATTGTACTTTCGATAGTAGATAAATTTATTATAGAAATTGAAGCACAACTCGAAGATAAAGGTGTTTCATTATCGATTAATAAAGAGGCAAAAGAGTTCCTAGCTGAAGAAGGTTATGATGAAGTGTACGGTGCTAGAGAATTAGGTAGAGTAATACAAGAAAAAGTTAAAAAACCGATGGCTGAAGAACTTATCTTTGGTAAGCTTGCTAAAGGTGGTCATGTTGAAATTACATGTAAAGATAAAAAAATTAACTTTGAATTTTCTAATAAACAAGAAGTAAAAAAAGAATTAGCCTAATTTTTGAAAGGAAGATAATCTTCTAATTTTTCTTTTTGATTATCAATAAGCTGACTTTCATTATCAAGAAAATTTTGAATAGCTTTGCTAAATTCTTGATCTTTTATCCAATGAGCACTCCATATTTTTGTAGGCGCGTAACCTCTTTGCAATTTATGTTCACCTTGAGCTCCTGCTTCTACAATTTGAATCTTATTTTGAATTGCATATTCAATTGCTTGATAATAACAAAGTTCAAAATGTAAAAATGGCACATCATATTTTGATCCCCATAATCGTCCATACAAATGAGTTTTACTTAGAAAATTGATTGCAGAGGCAACCATTTTATCTTCTTGATAAGCCATTATAAGTAATATTTTGTTTCTAAAATTATGTAATAATTCAAAGAAAAATTCTTTAGTTAAATACGTAGAGCCCCATTTTCTTCCTGTAGTATCTAAATAACAATCGTAAAAAAAATTTATATGCTCTTCTTTAATTTCATCTCCATTAAGTAATTTTACAGTTAAATTATTATTTTCAATACATTGTCTTTCTCGTCTAACAATTTTTCTTTTTCTTGAGGATAAGTCATTTAAGAATTCATTAAAATTTTTATATTCATTATTGTTCCAATGAAATTGTATTCCTGATCTAACCATAATATTATCAATTTCGTTCCAATTTGATGCATCATTGACAAAATTAAAATGAAGAGAAGAAACATTTATTTTTTTAGCCTCTTCTATTATATTATTAATTACCTGAACTTGCTTTCCCTTTTTATCTTTTACTGATTTGTTTAAAACAATTCTATCACCAGTTACTGGTGTAAATGGTATTGCAGATTGAAGTTTTGGATAATAGTTTATTCCATATCGATGATAGGCATCAGCCCAAGAATGATCAAAAATATATTCTCCAAAAGAATGATTCTTTATATAAAGAGGACATAGTGAGATAATTTTGTCATTTTTTTGTTCAATATAATGATATGGCTGCCAACCTGTTTTGGTATTTGCACTATTACTTTTTTCTAAAGCATAAAGAAATTCATATTGTAAAAACGGATGATCATTACCAACACATTCGTTCCAATCAGAACTTTTGATGTTACTGAGCGAAGAGCAAAAAAAATGTTCACTCATTTGGAGTATTTATTTAATTTTAATTATTGCGTCTATTTCAACAGAAATATTGAGTGGGAGAGCATTTGAACCAACTGCGAACCGCGCATGTCTTCCTTTGTCACCAAAAATATTAACTAATAAATCTGATGCTCCATTTATAATTTTAGGTTGATCAGTAAAATTATCATTACAATTAACAAAACCTCCCAGTTTTAAAAAGCTGTCTAATCTATCCCAATCACCATTTATGGATGTTTTTAGAGCTGCGATAATATTAATGCAGCAAATTTCAGCCGCTTTAATTCCATCTTCTTCAGAAATATCTACACCAACTTTTCCACTATATAGAATTTTCCCATCTATTACCGGTCCTTGACCTGATACATAAACAGTACTATTGGAAACTTTATAAGGAACGTAATTTGCTAGTGGTGTTGGCATATCAGGAATATTTAAATCTAATTTCTTGATATTTTCTTCAAAGATGTGCATTACATATATATAAAACAATTTGGGTGAAGGTAAAGAAAACAAATATGATTAAATTTAAAAAACTATTTATTTTCATCTTCATTTTCTCAATATTTTTAAAAGGAGAGATTTTAATGGCTGATGAAAAAAAAGATATTATACACATGACACTTAAAGATGGTGTTGTTGTAATAGAGACAAAACCAGATGTAGCACCAAAACATGTCAAACAAATTAAGCAACTTATTGAAGATGGGCAGTATGACGGAGTCGTTTTTCATAGAGTAATAGATGGTTTTATGGCTCAGACGGGAGATGTAGAATTTGGAAATTCAACTAATGACAATTTTAATCTATCAAGAGCTGGTACAGGTGGATCAAAACTTCCTGATATAGAGGCTGAATTCTCTTCAGAAATTCATGGAAGAGGGGCAGTGTCCATGGCCAGAGCTCAAAATCCAAATAGTGCTAATAGTCAATTTTTCATTTGTTTTAATGATTGTTCTTTTCTAGATGGTCAATATACTGTTTGGGCTCAAGTTACCGAAGGTATGGAATATGTAGATAATATTACAAGAGGTGAACCACCTGCCGATCCAGATAAAATAATTAAAATGGAGATTATTAAATAATTAAATGTTTGTAGCTGACTTGCATAATGATCTTGTGCAAAGAGTTATTGAAGGTGAAGATGTTACTAAACTTACATCGCACGGGCATACGGATATACCAAGGTTATTAAAATCAGAAATTGATTTAGAAATTTTAATTATTTGGGTTTCAAGCAATTCTAAAGAACCAAATTTTTTTAAAAGAGCTGATAAAATGTATGATGAAATTGAAAGAATTTCATCACATGAAGAAATTGTCATTCCAAAAAAACTCACGGACATTAATGAAGCAATAGAAAAAAATAAGTTAATACTTCCAATTTCAATGGAAGGTGGAGAAGGT
The DNA here is from genome assembly GCA_902518895.1 of uncultured Alphaproteobacteria bacterium. Classification (GTDB taxonomy): domain Bacteria; phylum Pseudomonadota; class Alphaproteobacteria; order HIMB59; genus CACPNW01. Next base: position 126,127 of record CABYHL010000001.1, read on the forward strand.
TTAGAAAATGATATCAATAATTTATATCATTTTATTGAAAGGGGTCTTTTCTATTTTGGCCCAACTTGGAATCATTCTTTGGAATGGGTTTCATCAAATTATGATGAGACATACAATTCTTCAAAGCTAAAAAGCCACGGCTTAAATGAATTTGGGAAAGAAGTTGTTTCGATTTGCCAAGATAATAATGTGCTAGTTGATGTTTCGCACATTGGAGAGAAAAGTTTTTGGGATATTGCCTCAATAAGTACCAAACCTTTTATAGCTTCGCATTCTAGCGTGTATAATTTGTGCCCTCATTTTCGTAATTTAAAAGATGATCAAATTGATGCTATTAAAAAAGTAAAAGGTTTGATTGGTCTAAATCCATACCCTTTCTTTATTGATAAATCTTTTAAAGAAAGAGAAACCAAAGAAAGAAAAAAATATATTGATGAATTAAATTCTATTGAAAGAAAATATTCAAACAAAACATCTCAATGGATCGCAAAACAACATTTTCTACAAAAAAAATTAGCAAATATATGTCCGAGTATTGAAATATTTGTTGATCATATTGAGTATGTAATAAATCAAATAGGTATTGATTATGTTGGAATAGGCAGTGATTATGATGGTCTTGATTGTTTGCCAAATAAATGGAGTGATTGTCTAGATCACATGATAATTCAAGAAAGTTTAGAAAAAAGAGGATATAAAAACACTGAAATTGAAAAAATTATGGGTAAAAATATCTTAAGAGTTTTGGAAGAAATCTATAATTAGAAGTATACCAATTAAAACTAAAATTATTCCCGATGTTTTTTGAATAAATTTTTTTCTTCTCTGAAAAAAATTGCCCATTCCATAACTTGTTACTATAACTGTAACTATAATATACCAAATGCCATCTATTACAGATGCAGTAATGACAAGAATTGAGTGTGAAAAAAAAGATGCATCTATTTTTACAAATTGTGAAAATACTGCAGAAAACCATATGAGAATTTTAGGATTTAAAATTGCTATAGAAAAGCCCTGTAAGAATGAATTAAAATGTTTTTGATTATTTATATGGTCAATTTCTTGATTTTTTTTAAAAAGAAATTGCAAGCCTATAAATAATAAAAATAGAATTCCAATAATTTGTATAAATTGAAATAGTATTTCATTTGTTGTTAAAATAATTATTAGTCCAGTTACTGCAAAAATTGCGTATACCCCCATACCAATCCCGTGACCAATAGAAGTCAGAATGCCAGCATATCTATTAATTGTAACACTGTTTCTGATAATTAATGCCAAACTAGGCCCAGGAGACATAGCTCCAGCAATACATACTAAGGCAAATTGAAGCCAAAAGATAAAAGTCATTTAATTTTTGTTAGAGATAAATATTTTTTAATTGTTTTTTCTAAACCATATTCAAAGGTATCACAGATCAGTGCATGACCTATAGAAACCTCTTCGACATTATTAATATTTTCTAAGAAAAATTTTAAATTTTCCAAATTTAAATCATGGCCTGCATTTAATTTAATTTCAGGAAATTCTTTTTTTAAATATGTTGATACATCTATATAGGATTTTATGGCAGTATCTTTATTTTCTGTAAAATTATGAGCATAATCGTATGTATAAAGTTCAACTCTATCAGTTTGTATAACTTCTAAATTTTCAAGTGTTTTAATCGATGGATTTATAAAAATTGAAACACGAATTTTATTTTTTTTAAATTCACTAACAATATCTCGAAGAAATTGTTTATTTTCATGACAATCCCAACCAAATGAAGAGGTTAATGCACCAGGTGGATCTGGCACTAACGTGACTTGATCTGGTTTAACTTCTATTACTTTTTTAACAAAAAAATCTGATGGATATCCTTCAATATTGAACTCTTTATTTTCAAATTTTGCCAATAAATTTTTTAATGGCTCTAGGTCAGAAAATTTTGCATGTCTTTCATCAGGGCGAGGGTGTACTGTAATTCCATCAGCACCAAAGTTTAAACATTTATTACTAATATCAATCAAGTTTGGTAAGTCAGCACCTCTTGCATTTCTCACTAAAGCAAATTTATTCACATTTACGCTTAAAGCTGTCATAATTTATTAATTTTTTTATTTTAACTTCACTTATTATTTTTACTAATCAATAACATCAAATTGAAAGGAGTAATATGAATAAATTTTATTTAATCGGAAAATTAAGTCCAGAGTACGTTAAAGGTTATATGAGTAATCCAGATCAAGATAGAGCTGCGATTGTTGGAAGTGCTGCTGAAAAAGCTGGAGGTAAATTACATAGTTTAGAATTTGTAAGAGGTGACTTTGACATGATTGCTACAGCAGAAGGTGATTATGAATCAATGCTTGCCATGAAGGTTACAGCTTTACAATCAGGAATGTTAAATGAATTAATCATTCTAGATACAAAATTTGATATGGTTAGTACTGTAAAAAAAGCAGTAGAGGCCTCTGGAACTTATAAAAAAACTTAAGAATATCTTTAAATTATTTTTCCATATGTTTTAAGCATCCATTCGTTTACTTTTGGATGCTTATACACTTCTTCTCTCAATTTATTTAATTTCTCATAGGGTTCTAATATGTTAGCTGGAACACCATCTAAAAGTCCTGAACTTAACCATCCAAGTAATCTCCAAATTGCTAAATCAGCAATAGAAATTTTGTTACCAACAAAGAAATTAGAATCTTTATTTTCTGAAAGTAAATTTTCAAGAAATTGAAACCATTTTGGTAAATGTTTTGTTGCTAATATTTTTCTCGCTAATTCTAATCGTTCCTTTTCTTTATCTCTACCAGAAAGAGTTACTAGATAGTTAATGTCTTGCGCCGCTTCAATAATTTGATCAATTTGTGCTGCTTCAAATTCATTATTTTTTGGATACAAACCAGATAACTTGCCACAAAATCTTGCAATTGCTCCAGTTTGCGCAAATATTTTACCATCTACATCTAAAACTGGTAACTGCTTAAATGGTGCTATTAGCCCGTTGGGAAGTTTCCCATCTTTTTTTAGCTCTTCCGTATCTTGACTTTCAAAGCGATAATCTTTGAAAGGAATATCACCAATAAATAAGGCTAAACGCGCAACCTCAGCTCTCCAAAAAGGTATTTTAAAATAGTATAAGGTTATTTCCATATTGATAAATTCATGCAATTATATGATACACACTTATGATGAAAATAATAGATATTTCCATTATTCTAGTAAACTTATTATTTTTTAGTTATTATTCTATTCAATTATTAATTTTTACTGATGAATTTGCTTTAAATAATTTAGGTTTTTTTAACCACGCTGTGGCTGGATTATCAGAAGTATTAGGAATAATTTTTTTTACTTTTGTTATTGGTTTTATCATTATTTTTTTTAAAGGGATAGAAAAGCAGTTACCATTTATTTTTTCAATTTTTATCTTACAACTTCTTGCTTCATTAAATTTTTGGAGATATGTCTTTACAGACAGCCCTGGAGAAACAAGCATTCATGTAATTACAATAAATGCAATAATTTTTTCTCTAGTTAGTTTTCTTAGTTTAATAATGATAATTAATAATATAAGAAAATTGTGATTAAATTATTAAAATCAAAATATAATTATTAGATTGTTTAGGTATTAAATTAGATGAATTCAAAAATATTAAGTGAAAAAATTCAAAATATTTTTGAAAAATATAAAATTCCATCATTATCTGTTATTATTACAAATAAAGATCAGAATTTATATGAAAACTATTTAGGTTTTAAAAACTCTAAAAATAAAACTCCTTTTGATGAATTATCAATTGTTAGAATTGCATCTATGACGAAGCCTATTACATCGCTATGTATTTTCCAATTAATTGAGCAGAATTTAATTAGTTTAGAAACAAATTTACAAGACATTGATAAGCGATTTTCTGATGTAAAAATCATCAAAAAAACAGATAACAAAATTAATTACATAAAACCTAAATCAAATATAAAAATTAAGCACTTATTAAATCATACCTCAGGTTATGGATACCAGTTCTTAAATCCTGAAATTAAATACTTAGTTGATAATAAATTATTACAAGATTTAAAAGATGATGGTGCGGATTTTCTAGATGCTCCAATTTTATTTGAACCGGGAGAAAGATGGAATTACGGTATTGGAATAGACATATTAGGTTATATAATTGAAAAAATTTCGAACAAAAAATTAAACGAATATATGAAAGAAAATTTATTCAATAAACTAGGTATGAATAACACCACTTTTCATTTAGATAATACAAAATTTAAAGATCTTGCATATGTATATAATTACACTCAAGATCAAATTAAAATTGATCAAGAAAGAGCTGATGAGCAAGAAAATAAAATTAATAAAACCTTTCATGCTGGTGGTGGAGGATTACTGTCAACAACTCAAGATTATGCTAAATTTATGAGATTATTTCTAAAAGAACACAATGAAATTATTTCTCAAGAATCAATAAACTTGATGAAAAGAAATCAAATAGGATCACTAGAAGTTAAAAGAATGCCTTCAGTCGATGCTGAGTTATCCGCTTCCTTAGACTATGATGATAATATTGAAAAGAAATTTGGTTATGGTTTTATGATTAATAATCAAAAAACAAATGAAGGTCGTCCAAAAGGTAGTATATTTTGGACAGGAATTTTTAATAGTTTTTTTTGGATTGATTTTGAAAATAAAATTGGATGTGCAATATTCATGCAAATGCTCCCTTACTTAAATGAGATTTCCCTCAAAACCTATAATGAAATAGAAACAGCTATTTATCAAAATATTGACACAAAAAAATAATTAACATTTATCATTAATCATTTCTTGTTTTCTCATTGGCATAGAATCAATAACTTCAAAAAGTCTTAACAATATTTTATCATCAGAGCTAAAATCTTTAATTCCCCCATCATAACCTATTAACCAAATACCTTTTTTACTTTCAATAAATTTTGGAGTCTCAAATTTCTCGTTTAAAAATTTTTCAAAATAAATAATATCTAATTTTCTATCATTAATTTTACAATTATTACTTATTATGAATTTTTTAGTTTGTATGAGTAATTCATCCTCTTTATTTTCATAAGATACGATCAGTAGTCTTTTTTGCCAATTAAGTTCTGAGATTTTTTTTGCCATTATTTCAAAATTTGTTATGATTAATAATAATAAAATTATATATTTCATTATAATGGTGCCACAGGGCAGAATCGAACTGCCGGCTTACTCATTACCAATGAGTTACTCTACCCCTGAGTTACTGCGGCTTAAATTATCAATAACATAAAAACTTAATAAAGTCTTAATTTACTTAAATTTTTTTTAATACTTTTTTAATGAAACATATTTTTAATAATTAAATAATATTGTTTAAAATTAATATTTAGTTTTTGGCTTTACTACCTAAAGATAATACCCATGGATGATATGAAAGTTTACAATCGAGCTTTTATTTCAACTTGTATCGCCATTTCTATTCCTTTTTTTGTGTGGGGTAATACTATTTCGCATTTGCCTTGGATAGCTAGTAAAATTAATATGAGTCACTCAACTATTGGCTACTTTTTTATGATTTTTGCTATTATTAATTTATTAACATCTCAAGTTGTTGGAAGATACATTGCTCCAGTTATAGGTTCAAGAAATACACTAACCATAGGCGCGATAATATTTTCACCTTCACCATATTTCTTTGGTTTTTCAAATTCAGTACCATTTTTTTTACTATCTGCAATCCCATGTGGAATAGGAATTGGATTCCTGTGGTCAACTGCTACAGCCGTTACAAATCTAATAGAAGATAAGACTAATAGAATTTTGCAAACTTATTTAAGCGCTTTTTTCAGTTTAGGTTTTCTATTTGGGGGTTTATGTTCTGGAATCATTCAAAGGTATCAATTTGATACGTATAATTTGTTTTCTCTCTTAATAATAATTGCGATTATTTCACCAATTTTTGTTTTTTATTTAGGTTTATCGAAAAGTAAGGATAATATCCAGAAAACTGAAAAATTTTCTATCCCTGAAAAAGATATTTTAATTTATGGATTATATCTATTCATTTTTTTTGGATCAATAGGTGCAATTTCTGATTGGTCTCCATTATGGTTTAAAAATGAACTGCTAACATCCAGCACTCTTGCAAGTTTAACAATAGTTGCATGGGGATCAGGTGAGACTATTGGTAAATTTCTTGGATCTTCTTTAATAAAAAAAACTAATGAAAGAATAATTGGTGGTTATCTAAGTTTTTTTGGATGTTCAATTTATTTAATTATTGTATTTTTTGGTGATCCTTACTTAATTTTAATTGGGCTCTTTTTAATTGGTTTTTGTTCAGCAAATTTTGTTCCAGTCTTATTTAGACTTGGCCTTAAGAATACTAAAGAAAATGTTAACACTACTTCTGCTAACATATCTACAATAGGTTTCTTTGGTTTTTTAGTAGTTCCAGCTTTAATTGGCTACTCTGCTGAAATTAACAGCATTGGATTTAATGTAAAACTGATAAGTGTAGTTTGGTTAGTTAATTTTATATTTTTTTTATACACTACAAGAGTTAATTTATCACAAGCGATTAAAAATACTTAGATTTTTAAGCTTAAAAAAATACTTTAAAATTTAAATAAAAAAATCTTAAACTTATAACACGTAAATTAGTTAGCAGATATTAAATCTGCTAACAATATTGTTAAATAATAGTTTCTGTTTTAGCTCCTGCAATTATTGAAGGTCCATCAATTACACCATGTTCTTTAGTAGTAAAGTTATCAAAGTTTTCATGAGTGGATAAAAATTCAAATATTGGACCATTTTTATATTTTTCCAGACTATCTTCATCTTTAAAAATATAAACACCTCCATAAACATTTTCATTTTCATCACCGATAAAGTACTTAGATATTAAACCTTCTACTCCACGGAAATCCATAGCATCAATATGCGCTTGAGCCTTGAAATCATCAACACCCAAGTTTTTAAGATTAAAATTAATAATTAAAATTTTCATTCTTTCCATCCATTTTCAGCTAAAACTCTTCTAAGATTAAATCCATCCCAAATTGTTGAGCTTAGCATTTCCTGGTGATTGTCCCAAACTTTATCTCCATTTAACTTATCTGATGCTTTTCCATAATCGGCCATGTTATTAAATCTAGCACCAAAGCCGTATTGACCAAAATCAGCACCGCTTAAAGTACCAACAGTGCATCCTGTTGATCCATTATCCATCCAATATTTAAAAAAAGCTTCTGATTCTTTTAAAACCAATTCTCTATTTGGATGAGAAAATTTCCAGATAGCAAAGCAGCTTTTAACACCATTGAATGTCATTTCATGCAATAAAGGTTCATAGAAATTCATTCTAACATGTTCACTCATTCCAAAATAAGCTTCCATCTCCGAACCAAATTCACTATCTGTACTCCAACTATCATCCATTTCACCAAAGTGTTGATAATTATTATATCCAATATCAATATTATATACTGATGTATCTGCACCTTGATGTGTAGCTATTGAAGTTCCTATAGCGCCGTATTTTTCTGCATACTTTGAAACAATTTTGTAGCCTGACATTGCTCTGTCATTACTAATTTTATATTGCCAACTTCCTATAATCATTTTTACCTCCTTTTTTAATAAATATTTCTTCTAATTACTCTGGCATTATAATTAAGATGAATATTTAAGTTTGCATAATAATCTTTGTGACTTGCCCAATAATCTGGAGAATTTTGGTTAGCATCCATGCACTTACCTAACTCTTGCATACTTTTAAATCTTGCAGCAAATAAATATTGATTATTTCTATCACCAAACATTCTATGAATTGCAATTCCTGATGAACCATTTGACATGTAGTGTTTTTCATCAATTTCAAAACTTTTTTTTATAGCATCCACATCTGGATGACTAAAAACAAAATGTGCCCATACAGGCATTTCCTCAGTAGCACCTTTAATATTTCCAATCAATTCAGTTAAATAAACAGCTTCAACTAATTGATTGTTTACAAAATTTGGTTGCATTTTTTGCCACCATTCTGGAGATGAAGCCCAAGCATCATCATTTTTTCCAAATGCTTCATAACTCTCAAATCCTGCTACCATAGTGAATGTATTATCATCACCACCAATATTATGCGTTACATTAGTCATTCGAGCTCCACTTTCTTTAAACCAAGGTGAAACTTTATCAAAAATATCTACAGCATTTGCGTAGTCAGTTCTTATTTTCCAGGTTGCATACATATTTACCTCCTTTGTTGATTGCAATAAGATGGTTATTATGAATTTATTACATAGAGATTAAAAATATTTTTATTTAATAATATTTTTAATGTATTTTTTTCCAAGAAAGTTCTAAAAAATAGAGAATTATTATGATTTTGTTATAAATTAAATTTAGAATGATTATAAAATAATATTTAATTTAAATTATATTTTATATGGATGTGAATAAAATTACACTAGGATACTGGAGTACAAAAGGACTTGGCTCTGCATCAAGACAAATGATTATTTATGCCGGTGTTCCTCTAATAGCAAAAATTTATAAAGTACTTCCTAAAGAAGAAAATAATCAGATTATATATGAGGGAAGTTCATGGCATGATAATGATAAAATTGATTTAAAGAAAAAAAATAGTTTAATTAATTTACCATACTTAAAATATTTTAAGGATGATAAAGAATTCATAATATCTCATTCCAATACCTGTCTAACTTTTTTGGGTAAAGAATTTGGTATGTTTGGTGAGACGCAAGAGGAAGAGATAGAGTGTGAGCAGTTACTGCAAGAAACTGTAGATTTAAGATCAATTGTAACAAGATTTGCTTACACTCATTTTAATTCTAAAGATGAAGAATTATTAGCAGCTAAAGAAGTTTACAATATAGCATTTGAAAATTCTAACTCTGGTAAACTTCAGAAATTCGAACACTGGCTCTCCTCAAAAGATAAAAGCAAAACTAAATTATTTTTAGTAGGTAATAAAATTTCTTCTCCAGACTTTAACCTTTTTGACACTTTAGATCTTTATTGTGAGTTTTTACTTTATTATAATTTTGTGGAAAATGCAGATAATAATAATGTTTTTGCTTTGCTGGAATATCCTCTGATTTCAGATTTTTTTAATAACTTTAAGCAACTTCCCAAAATGCAAAAATATTTTGAATCTGAATTATACAAACTTCCATTTACAAATAAAGGAGCTAAATTTGGATCAGGTAAAAGTGGTATTACGTGGAACCCAAGTATTGATACTGATACAACACCGGATGAAATAATTGTTGAATAAATATATAATATTTATAAAGTAATTTTATGGAAGAAGTAAATTTTTGGTTTTCAATAGGAAGTACTTATACTTATTTAACAGTCAATAGGTTGCATGAGGTCGCAGAAAAAGAAAACATTAAATTTAATTGGCATCCTTTTAGTGTAAGAAAAATTATGATGGATATGGACAACATTCCATTCACGCCACCAGCCAAAAAAATAAAATCAGATTACATGTGGAGAGATATTGAAAGACGAGCAAAATTTTACGGTTTTGAAGCTAAGGTACCAGCACCATATCCATTAAAAGAATTTGATTTAGCAAATCAAATTGCAATTCTTGGAATGAATGAAGGGTGGGGAGTTGATTATGTTTATAAAACATATCAAAGATGGTTTCAGCAAGGAAAAGAACCAGCTACACAGCCAAACTTAAACGAAATATTTAAAGAGCTAAACTTAGATCCAGAAGAAACTATAAAGAAAGCTAATGAGAAGGAAATAAAGGATAAATATCTAAGCAATACTGAATATGCCTACAAAAAAGGAGTTTTTGGGAGTCCTTCCTTTATATATCAAGGTAAGGAAGTATTTTGGGGAGATGATAGACTTGAAGATTGTATTAAATGGATTAGGTTACAAGGTAAGTAAATTAATATGAAGTTTCTAAATTTTATTTTTCCAAAAGGTCAATGGTCATTAACTAGAGTGGCAATACTATTTATAATATTTATGATCCTTGATTTTATTGTTGTTTATTACAAAATTATATAAGACTTAAATTAGTGGCTAGTGATTTATTATTTTCTCTAAGAGATGTAGAAATCAAATTTGGCAAAAAAGTTATTTTCCAAGATCTAAACTTAAATTTACACAAGGGCGATATGATTGCGCTTGTTGGCAAAAATGGTGTTGGCAAAACAACACTTATGAAAACTATAAATGGTGATCAAGATTTAGATGCAGGAGAATTATGGAATTATCCAAATCTAAAAGTTGGATATTTTAATCAGAAATTTGAAAAACTAGATAACAAAACCATTGAAGAGAATTTTTCAGACTTACTTAATGAACAAAATAAACATTTTGTTGATATATTTTGCAACAAACTCAATTTAGACAAATTTGCTCATGTTGAAGATCTTTCAGGAGGGCAAAAAAGAAAAGTTTATTTAATTCGATCTTTATTAAAAGACTCTGATGTTTTGTTATTAGATGAGCCAACCAATCATTTAGATTTGCAATGCATCGAATGGCTAGAAAGTTATTTACGCAATTTAAATAAGACAATTATATGTGTTAGCCATGATCGAACTTTTCTCAGTAATTTTACCAATAAAGTATTTTGGATAGATAGGGGAAAATTACGAGTAAGTCCTAGTGGATTTAAAAATTTTGATAAATGGTCAGAGGAGTTACTCGATCAAGAATATAGAGAATTAAGAAATAGAAAACAATTTGTCAACATTGAACTTGAGTGGGCAAATAAAGGAGTAAAGGCGCGAGTTAAGCGAAATGAAAAAAGATTAAAAAGAGCGAAAGAATTAAAAGCGCAATTAGAAAAAGATGAAGCTTCTTATAGAAGTGCAATTAAATCTTTAAGACCTCAAGTTTCTAAAAAATCTACTGATCAATCTAAATTTATTGCTGAGCTCCAAGAAGTATTCGTAAAATATCCTAATCAAAGTGAATTTGTTTTTAAAAATCTATCCATAAAAATTTCAAAAAATGATCGTATTGGTCTTTTAGGTAATAATGGGAGTGGTAAATCAACTTTTCTTCGTACAATTCTTAATGAAATAAAAATTTCTAAAGGTAAAATTAAGTTGAAAAAAAATTTAGAATTTTCTTATTTTGATCAAATGCGTAATGATCTTAATGGTAGAAAATCTATTAAAGATATTTTAGTTCCCTCTGGAGGAGACTATTTAAAGGTTCAAGGAAGAGACAGGCATGTCTGTAGCTATGTGAAAGATTTTCAGTTTGATCCTAAAAATGTTAACCATACGATACAAACATTATCGGGAGGAGAGCAAAACAGGCTACTTTTAGCAAAAGTATTAGCTAATCCCAAAACTGGACTTATATTAGATGAGCCAACAAATGATCTAGATTTAGAGACGCTAGATCTTTTAACTGAGATGTTATCAAATTATAATGGAACATTACTAATTGTATCGCATGACCGAGATTTTTTAGATCAAACTGTAAATAAGATTTTACATTTTAAAGAGGATGGAAATGTATCATTGTTTTTTGGTGGATACAGTGATTTTTTGAAATCTGAAAATCAACAAGTAGCTAAAAATAAAGAAACTAAAAAATCACTTACAGAAAACAATAAAGTAAAGAATTCAAAATCTAAATTATCATATAAGTTTCAATATGAATTAGAACAACTTCCAAGCCAAATAAAAAATATTCAACAAGAATTAGAAGATATTAAAAATGAATTGAAGGATACAAATTTATATTTAGAAAATTTTGAACGATATCAAGAAATAACTTCCAAAATGGAAGTTCTGAATAGTGACCTTAATACAAAAGAGAATAGATGGTTTGAATTAATTAAAATGGAAGAAGATTTAGTTAGTAATTGAGTGACTATTAATATGCGCTTGTATTATCAGATTTAGTATCCACATCTTTCAATTTTTTTAATAAACTTTCAGCATGAGATGACATAATTCTGAAATCTGATAATAAACTTGTAAATTGAAATCCAATTTCAATCATTTCTTTTAAATATTGAACCGAGCCATTATGAATACCTGCAATCTTGCCTTTATCTCTAGCTTTTTTTACAATCATTTTTATATTTGAAAAAACTGGATCCTCTTTAACATCAAACTTAGGCGGTAAACCATAAGAAGAACTCATATCTGCAGGTCCAATGTAAATACCTGTTAAATTTGGAACTGAAAGAATGGCATCTAAATTATCAACCGCTTCTTTAGTTTCAATCATTGCCAAACTTATTATATTTTTATTTGCGTGCTGATAGTAATCTGATCCATAAGCAACCTGCGCCCTCATTGGACCAAAACTTCTTTGACCAATAGGAGGATAATAACAATAAGATACAAATTTTTCGCAATCCTCTTTTGTATTTATCATTGGAGCAATTATTCCTAATACCCCAAGGTCTAACATTTTCATTATTATACCAGGTTCACTCCATGGAACTCTTGTAAGAGGAACTGCTGTGCCATTTGCAAGTGCTTGTATCATGGAGATAGAGGTTGAGTAGTCATTTTGACCATGTTGTAAATCTATAGTCACTGAATCCCAGCCCATTTTTCCAAATGCTTCAGCTGTAAATGAATTTGGTATAGATAACCAACCATTAATTGCAGCCTCACCGTTACTCCATATTTCAATTAATTTATTTTTCATTGCATTTAACATTAATATTTTTTTTATAAAAATACTATTAAAAATAAATTCTAATATTTATTTAATTGGTCATTTTAGGATATTTATTGACACATTTGTAATATCAACTTGCAGTGATACTAAATTTCTTTAAAGTATTATATAAATGGAGGAATTATGATGAAAACATTAGTAAGTTTTGTTTCTGCTATAATCATATCTGTATCTTTTTCTGCTTTTTCAAAAACTAAAGTTACTTGGTCAATGGAATCTAATGCGGATAGAGATCCTATATTTTTAGAAAAGTTACAAAATGCATATAATAGTGCTCAAGATAAGTATGAATTAGAAATTCAATTTGAGCCAAATGAAACACGTATAGAATCACTACGTACATCAATGCTAGCTGGAATGGGTCCTGATATTGTTGAAACACCTGGTCCTTCTTATGTAAAAGAATATCAAGAAGCAGGCATGTTAGAAAATCTTGATTCATATGCAGCCGAATTTGGATGGAAAGATAAATTAATTCCATGGGCTTATAGTTCAGGAGTTTTTGATGGCAGTTTATATGCTATTCCTAAAACTCATGAGTCAATGGTAATGCTTTATAATAAAACTCTTTTTGAAGAAAATGGATGGAAAGTTCCAACTACACTAGAAGAATTAGAAGATGTAGCTGGAAAGATTAAAGCTAAAGGTATGGATGTTTATACATATGGTTCTTCTGGTTGGCAGCCAACCCATGAACATTTAGTTGGAATTTATTTAAACAATTATGCTGGTCCTCAAGCTGTTTACGAAGCAATTACTGGTGAAAGAGAATGGACTGATCCAGTATTTGTTGAGGCTTTAGAACTTCTTAAAAAACATATGGTTGATGAAGGCTGGTGGTCTGGAAGTTTAGAAAACTACTATGCTATTGGCTGGGATGATTTCCATGCACAATTTGCTACTCGTGGAGCAGCTATGATGACTATTGGAACTTGGACATTCCAAGCAACAAGTTTAGGTATTGGTCAATCTGGTGATGAATGGGGCTGGGCTCCTTTACCATCTCTATCATCTAACTCAGGTGGACCAAACTTTATGATTGCAATTGGTACTACAATGTCAGTAAATGCTGCTGCAAAAAATAAAGATGGTGCAATTGATGTTTTAAATTGGATTATGTCTAATAAAGATGTCGTAATTGATATTGCTAGTGACTTCCAATTTGGAGAGTTCGTAGTACCACTATTACTTGATGATAGTGATATTCCTAGCACAATATCTCCTCAAGTAACTAGTTACTTAAATGAGTACGCTAGAATTACAGGAGAAGGTAATTATGGATATTGTACATGGACTTTTTGGCCAGCTGAGCCAGGAGTTCATATCTGGAAAGATATGGAAGTTGTATGGGCAGGTGATATATCTGTAGAAGACTTCATGTATGATCATCAAAAAATGTGGGATAAGGCAAGAAAGAAAAATGAAACGTTGCCTGTTCCATTAAGAGACTAATATATATTTTAAAAACGAAGCTCTTTGAGCTTCGTTTTTTTATAATTTTCTTTTAAATATAATTTAATGAATCTTTTATCTAAAAAAAGTTACATTGCTTGGTATTTTGTAATACCAGTAGTATTTATTCATTTATTTGTAATAGGTATTCCATCTATTTTAAGCCTTGCATTATGTCTTACCGATTGGAGTGGATTAGGTAAAATAAATTACGTCGGTTTTGAAAACTTTATAGAACTCTTTGATGATAGATATTTTAAAAAAGCTATTTTCCATAATATTTTATGGACAATTATTTTTTTAACTGTTCCTGTTTGTATAGCACTTATGTGTGCATATTTACTTACTGGAATTAAACGTGGGCAAATGTTTTATCGTTTAGCTTTCTTTTTTCCTTATATGCTTGCAAGTGTAGTTAATTGTCAAATTTGGAAATATCTTTTCCATCCTATTCATGGATTAGGTGGTTTTTTTGAGTCTATAGGAATAGAAGCTTTAGCTTCTTCACCTTTTACTACAAAAGAAACTTCACTTTATGCTGCTGCTTTTGTGGATGGTTGGCATTTTTGGGGATTTTTAGTCGTGATATATTTAACTGGAATGTATCAAGTTGACAATCATTTATATGAAGCGGCCGATATAGAAGGTGCCAGCAAGTTTCAAAAATTTAGGTACATAACTTTACCCATGATTAGACCAATTTTTATTTTTAGTCTTATGATTATAATTATTTGGTCAGTACCCGTATTTGATTATGTTTATATTCTAACTGGAGGTGGGCCCGCATACAGTTCAGAAGTTGTTGCTAATTATCTTTATACCCATGCTTTTGTTAGATTTAATGTTGGCTATGCATCTGCAGTTGGAACTTTAATGTTTATTTATGTAATATTTATCGTTGGTATATTTGGTCTTTTAAGAAAATTAGGTTGGGAAATATAAATGTTAGTTTCAAATTTTAGAAGAAAAGAAGCAATACCAAATCATTTTATATTAATTTTATTTGCACTTTTAGCTGTACTACCAATTTTAGTTTTATTTTTTAACTCTATTAAACCTTTTAGTGAGTTTGGCTTAAATCCTCTAGGCCCTCCATCTGAAATTAGGTTACAAAATTTTCCAGATGCTTGGATAGCTGGAGAATATACAAAAATTTTTTTTAATTCTGCAAAACTTGTTTTTGGATCAGTCTTATTATGTCTGGCTGTTTCTTTGTTAGCTGGTTTTAGTTTAGCAAAATTAAACCCAAAAGGATCAACTGTAATAGCAATATATTTATTAGTTGGTATTAGCATACCTGCTCAGCTTTACATACTTCCCTTGTTTCTACTTTGGAAAGAGTTAAGTTTATTAAATACACATGTTGGACTAATAATTATATATTCTGCATTAAATGCTCCTTTTGCAACATTTTTAATTAGATCTTATATGATTAGACTTCCAGATGAATTATTTGATGCTGCAAAACTTGATGGCGCTAATACATTTCAAATTTTTTTTAGAATAGCATTACCATTATCATGGCCGGTTATATTAACTGCTGGTTTAATAATTGGATTAGCAGTTTGGAATGAATTTTTATTTGCTCTTACCTTTATCACTGATCCAAATTTTAAACCAATGGCTACAATTCTATTTTCATTTCAAGCTAGATTTGAAAATAATTATGCTTTACAGAGTGCAGCTGCTATAATGATGGTAGCTCCTATTGCAGTTTTATTCATGTTGTTCCAAAGAAGATTTATTTCAGGATTAACAAGTGGAGGATTAAAAGAATAATGACTTTTAAATTAGATAAAAATTTTGAGGAAAAGGTGTACGCAGGTGTATTAGGTAAAATAATTGGTGTATTTCTTGGACGTCCATTTGAAGGTTGGTCTTATGAAAGAATAATGAAGGAATTGGGACCTATAAATTATTATGTAAATGAAAAATTAGATTTTCCCTTACCTGTCTCCGATGATGACATTACTGGTACATTTACCTTTTTACGTGCTTTTAGAGAGTGCAATTTTGAAAAAAATATTACTGCTAAAGATATAGGTAAAACGTGGTTAAATAATATTATTGAGGATAAAACAATTCTATGGTGGGGAGGAAAAGGACATTCAGCAGAAGACACAGCTTTTCAAAATTTAAAGCAGGGTATCGATGCACCTGATAGTGGTTCAATAAAAACTAATGGTAAGATAATTGCTGAACAAATAGGAGCTCAAATTTTTATTGATGGTTGGGCTATGGTAGCACCTGGTGATCCAGAAAGAGCAGTTCATTATGCTAAACTTGCTGCAAGTGTTAGTCATGATGGAGAGGCAATTTATGGTGCTCAAGTTGTAGCTGCTCTAGAGTCAATGGCTTTTGTCGAGAGTGATTTAGCAAAGTTAGTTGAGCAAGCTAAAAAATTTATTCCAGATGATTCCGTAATATTTAGATTAATATCTGACATACAAGAATGGCGATCAGGAAATTTAGGTTGGGAACAAGCAAGAGAAAAAATTGCTGAGAATTATGGATATGATAAATATTTAGGTAACTGTCATATGGTGCCCAACCATGCTTTAATTATTATGGCTTTATTATTTGGAGATGATGATTTTCAAAAAACTATGATGATTGTGAACACAGCAGGTTGGGACACAGATTGTAATTCAGGAAATGTTGGTTGTATTTTAGGAATTAAAAATGGAATAGAAGGACTAAAATCAGGTCCTGATTATTTGTCTCCTATCAATGATATTTTATATTGCCCCTCTGCATCAGGAGGTGAAACACTTACTGACGCACTGACAGAAACTTATAAAATAATTAATACAACTAGAAAAATTAATGGTTTAGAAGAAAATTTACCTAAAAATGGAGCTAGATTTCATTTTGACATTAAAGAGTCAACACAAGGTTGGCGAACAAGAGTTGGAAATAATTTTTGTGAAACAAAAATCAGTAATGTTGAATACAAATCTTCATTAGGAGAAAGAGGTTTAAAAATTGCATATAAAAATCTTTCAGAAGATTTAACTTCAGAAGTTTATGTAGAAACATTTTTTCCTGAGGTTATTTTAGATTTAAAAGGAAAAAAAAGAGATGATTTCTTTCATTACGATTATATTTCTTGTCCAACTATTTTTCCAGGTCAGAAAGTAACTTTGGAAATAGAAAATATATTTTCTCATGAAATCTCAATCACATTATTCTCAAAATATTGGGGTGAAAATGATAAACTCCAAAAGAATTCTTCAAATATTTTTAATTTAAGTGGAAATGAAAAAAAACAAATATCTTGGAATGTGCCTGACACTAGCTCAAACCCTATTGGTCAAATCGGCTTTAATATCGCATCAAAGGAAAAAAAAGATGGAGAAGTTGTTATTAACTACGTCAATTTTGAAGGAGAACCGAAACAAATATTTAAAAGACCTGATCACGTAGAAAATTATCAAAGAGGTAAAGAAAAAAAAGAGGGTTACTATGGTGAAATTTGGAGAAATGCATGGGTTCAATCATTAGACAAATGGGAAAAGAGAGGTAAAAATTTTAGAATTTGCCAAAATAATGGTAGGGGAATTTTATTTACTGGAACAGATATATGGAGAAATTATTCAATTGCATCAAATATTATGTTGCAGTCTAGTAACTCTGGAGGAATAGTATCAAGAGTCCAAGGTGTAAATAAATACTACACCTTTGAAATTTGTAAAGGCAACAAGTTACGCATTGGAAAGATGAATAATGATTATAAAATATTAAAAGAAGAAGAATTTGGTGTAGAATTTTTTAAAGAATATAATTTAAAAATGACAGTAATAAAAAATAAAATTATTGGACACATTAATGATAAAATTATTATTGAAGTTGAGGATGATCATTCTCCTTTTCTTAACGGTGGAGCAGGTTTAGTTGTTGATAGCGGGACTTTAGTAACAGAACAGATAATCTTAAATTAAAGTATGAAATATAGAAAATTTGGCTCTCTTGATTGGAATGTATCTGAAATAGGTTTAGGCTGTTGGCAGATTGGCGCTGATTGGGGAAAGGTTAGTGAAGAGAAGGCAAATGAAGTATTACAATCATCATTTGAAAATGGAGTAAACTTTTTTGATACAGCTGATGTATATGGTGATGGTAGAAGTGAAAAATTTGTGGGAAATTTTATAAATTCTATTTCCGAGAGAATTTATGTAGCAACAAAAGCTGGTAGACGTATTAACCCACACGTTGCAAATGGTTATTATGATAAAGATTTAATGGAGTCATTTGTAGACCGATCATTATCAAATCTAAATATTGAAACTATTGATCTTTTACAAATGCATTGTCCTCCAACAGAAGTTTATTCATCAGATAATACTTTTGAAATGTTAGATTACTTGGTAGGTAAAGGAAAAATACAAAATTATGGGTTTAGTGTTGAAACAGTTAATCAAGCTTTAAAATGCATACAAAAACCTAATACAAAATCAATTCAAGTTATATTTAATATTTTTAGACAAAAACCTGCAGAAGAATTATTTAAAATTGCAAAAGAAAAAAAAGTAGCAATCATAGTTAGAGTTCCTCTCGCTAGTGGTTTATTATCAGGAAAATTTGATAAAAATTCTTCCTTTGCACCTGATGATCATCGAAATTATAATATCAACGGTGATGCATTTGATGTTGGTGAAACATTCTCCGGTGTTAATTATTCAAAAGCATTGGAAGCAGTTGAAGATCTAAAAAATATTATTCCCAGTGAAATAACTCTCTCTCAATTATCTCTAAAATGGATTTTAATGCATGAAGCTGTGAGTGTTGTTATTCCGGGTGCAAAAAATAAGGATCATGTAGATCTAAATACTGCCTCTAGTGAAGTTAATGAAATTTCTTCTTTGATGGATAAAATCAGTAATATTTACACAGAGTACTTTTTTGATGATGTGCATCATCGTTGGTAAAAAATTTTGTGTTAGAAGAAAATATAATTTTTAGAAGAGCTACGCTTGCATCAGTAATTACTTCTACCTATCCAATGATAGTCGTGGGTTGTTATTTTGGAATAACACCTTGGAATATGGAAAGACTTTCAATTGACGAGTCTGATTTAAGCTATGCAATATTACTTTTTGGTATTTTTTTTATAATTTCTAATCAAGTTGCTGGAAGGATATTAGTCCCAAAATATGGAACTAAATTAGTTATGACTTTAGCTTTTCCTATTGTTACATTTTCCGCCTTATTGACTGTTATTTCCTCATCATATTTTTATTTTTTATTAACTTTTATATCTGGCGGAATAGGATGGGGTGCTTCTGGACCAATTGGAGGTATACATAGTCAACTTATTGAAAGACATTTTAAAAAAATTATTACACCGTATTATGCCATGGGATTTAATTTAGGAATTCTCCTTGGAGGGGGATTAGCGGGTTTAATAATGAGAAATAATTATGAACCTTACATATCGTTTACGATTTTATCATTTTTATCAATCTTAGTTTCCTCTTTTGTATATTCTTATGGATTACCTCGAGATTTAGATTTTAAAGGCGAAGGTGAGAGATTTAAATTTCCAGAGACGAATGTTCTTTTATTTGGATTTTTGTTATTTTTTGTTTTTGGATCAGGTGGAATAATTATGGATTGGTCGACATTATGGTTGTCAAAAGATTTAAATACTCCTCTATACTTAGCAAGTATGGGATTAATCTTTTTTAGCATTGGAGGGATTTTTGCAAATTTATTTTCAAATTCTTTGATTAATTTATTCACTGAAAAAGTTGTAGGTTGTCACTTTGTGATGATTGGCGCAGCTATAATGTTTTTGTCTTTATTAACAAATAACTTCTATATTATACTAGGTGTTCTATGTATTTATGGATTTGCTATTGCAAATTTAGTTCCTATAATAATTCGACAAGCGGTTAAACAATCCAATGAAAGTATCCCAATGACTGTAACTAATCTTATAACAATTGGATTGTCTTCTACAATGATTTTACCTGCTGGAATTGGTTTTCTAGCTGAAACATATTCATTAACATTAAATATGTATTTATTAACCTTTGTAGTATTTATTTGTGCGGTTATATTTATGCTTAAATATAAATAATGGCTAAACTTAAAATATCTCAAATTCAATTTAGTGCTAGTCACATAGCAAATTTAAATGCAAAAAATTTAGAACAAAATTTTAAAAAAACATTAAAATTTAAACCTCATTTGATTTGCACACCAGAATGCTCTAACATTATTACTAATGATAAAAATTTTTTATTATTAAATGCTCCATATCAAAATACATGCCCAGTTTTAAAAATGGCAAAAAATTTTGCTAAAAAAAATAAGGTTAATATAAATCTTGGTTCTTTACTCTTAAAAGTAAAAAAACAACGCAAACTAGTTAACAGATCTTTTTTTATTGATAATCATGGAGTGATAAAAAAAACATATGATAAAATTCATATGTTTGATGTCAAAATTAATAATAATGAAAAACATCAAGAATCATATTTATTTAAATCAGGAAATAAAATAATTTTTACAAAAATTAATAATATTAAATTAGGAATGACAATTTGTTATGATTTACGATTTCCTAATTTGTATAGGCAGCTTGCTAAAAAAGATTGTTCAATTATTTTAGTTCCTGCTGCTTTTACTAGACCAACCGGAAAAGATCATTGGGAGGTTCTGAATAGATCACGAGCTATAGAGAATAATGTTTTTATTGTAGCAACAGGTATGTGTGGAAATCATCATATGAAAAGAAAAACTTATGGATATTCTCTTGTAGCAGATCCATGGGGGAATATTGTAAATAGTACTAAAAATAAGCCTGCAATTCTTAATTCAACGATTAATATTTCTGATGTTAAAAATATAAGAAAAAAAATTCCTTCTCTAAAATATGACTAATTTTAAATCATTAGTTTCAGGCGTTGGAAATTTAAATAAAACTAGAAAATATTATGATGATTGGTCAGTAAAATATGATGAAACACTTAAGTTATGGAATTATCAAGCACCTAAAAAGAGCATTAAATTTTTAAAAGAAACAACTAATTTTAAACCAAAAAATATCTTAGATTTAGCATGTGGAACTGGTTTATTTGGTGCTGAATTAAAAAAAGTTTATCCAAAAAGTCATATTTATGGTTCAGATATTTCAAAAAAAAGCCTGAAAATTTCATCAGGAAAAAAAATTTATAAAAAATTACAAATAAAAAATTTCGAACAATTACATCATTATAAAATAAAATTTGATCTCATTTCCCTGATTGGCTCCATAACGTATTGCAAAAACTTTGACAAATTTTTTGCTAATATTAATAAAAATATTAAAGAAAAAGGCTTTGTACTATTTACCCATAGAATAGATTTATGGGAGAAACAGGATTTTTTAAGTATTTTAAAAAAACATCAAAAGTCATTAAAAATCAATAAAATTTCTAGACCATTAAATTATCTACCTTTGAACAATGATTTCAAAAATAAAATAAAAATAAAAATTGTTTTATTACAAAAATATTAAAATTTAGGCTTTTTAATTAAAAAATTTGAGCCAAAACCGAGAATCGGGTATTTATTACTTAGGTTTATTTTCTATCCATAAACCAACGATGAAAAGAAGGGATATTCGCCGTGTCCCTTCTTTTTTTATACACTAGATAAAATTGATTTGGCAATAAATTAAATTTATTTTTTCGAGTTAAAATTATCCATTTTTCGAAGTGTCTTTTCACTAACATGATGCTCTATTCCTTCAGCATCTTCTGAAGCTGTATTCTTGTCTAAACCAAGATTTAGTAAAAAATTGAATACAATATTATGCCTTTTTTTTGACTCACTGGCTATTTTTTGACCTTTAAAAGTTAAAAAAATTGATCGATAAGGTTCTCTTTTAATGAAACCCTGTGTTTGTAATCTTTGTATTGTTTTATTGGCTGTGGCTTGTGCAATACCCAAGCTTTCAGCAATATCAACAATACGAGCTTCACCTTTGGAATTTAAAAGTTCTGCTATTAGTTCTAAATAATCTTCAGTATTTTCTGTTTTATGAGCATTTCGGACTTTACTGAATGACATCCTTTTTTTTAACATAATAATCAATAAAAATTAACAGAAAATGTAGCCATAGCTATATTTATTAGCTATATATACATTTAATGAATGCGCTAATTAACGCTATTAATGAAAAAACAAAGATTATTCTTGAGAATGATGGAAGGTTATTAAAGAAATCTTTCTTTGGTCTATTATTACTTTCTCTTGTTTTTCAAGGAGGTGAATTCGGCGAAGTTATACGATCGTCAATGATAGATGCTTATATTCAGGTATCTGTTTTTGTAGGATTTACATTATTTGTTTTTATTGGCTTGGATAGTTTAACAAAATTTGATGTAAAAAATTTTTTATCTAAGACACAAAAGTTCCATGTTGGTATAGCTGCTTTTTTAGGGGCAATACCTGGATGTGGTGGAGCTATAATAGTTGTAACGCAATATATCCAGGGCCGTATTTCTTTTGGGTCTTTAGTCGCTGTGTTAACAGCAACAATGGGTGATGCAGCTTTTTTAATACTTGCTATTGAGCCCACAACAGGACTTTTAATATTTGGTATTGGAATAATTGTTGGATCAATTTCAGGTTATATAATTGATTTTATTCATGGCATAAATTTTATGCAATCAGAGACAAAAATAAAAGTTGAATTTGAAAAAATAAATAAAACTTTTGTATCGAATTTTAATTTCTTTTGGCTTTTTTTATTTATCCCTGGTTTTATTTTAGGTATTCTAGTTGCATTCCAGATAGAATTTTCACCAGCTTACAACTCACTTTTAGTTTTTGTAGCATCTGCTGGAGCAATACTTTCAATATTTATGTGGTCATTAAATCCATTAAGTGATTTTCAATGCTCAACTGACAAAAGTAGAGGATTATTATCAAGAGTAGTAGATACAACTAATTTTGTAACCACCTGGGTCATCAGTGGTTTTCTTGTCTTTGAAATATTTATGTACTTTACAAGTTTAGATTTAAAAATATTTTTTGATTTATGGCTACCGTTTGTTCCATTGGTAGCAATTCTATTTGGTTTTTTACCTGGTTGTGGACCGCAAGTTGTTGTAGCAACGTTTTATCTAAATGGCTTTATTCCTCTTTCTGCTGAGCTTGGTAATGCTATTTCAAATGATGGTGATGCTTTATTCCCAGCAATTGCTCTTGCCCCAAAAGCTGCGATTTTAGCAACCCTTTATAGTGCAATTCCTGCATTAGTTGTTGCCTACGGATATTTTTACCTATTTGAGTAAAATCTTGAAGAAAAACTTACCATCAAAAGTTTGTATTGTTTGCAATAAGCCTTTCTCTTGGAGAAAAAAATGGGAAAGAGATTGGAAGAATGTTTTATATTGTTCTAAGAAATGCTCTAAAAATGGATTAAAAAAAAATAATAATAATTAAATCTTATTTATGACAGATAAATTAAATAAAGAAAAAGATACACATCAAGCAAAAGATGATTCTAAAAAAGAAATACGCTTAACGAGATTAAAAAGGTTAGAAAAAAAACTGAAATCAAATATTTTAAAAAGAAAACAAGCTATTAGCAAAAATGGATAAATTAATAATAAAAGGAGGTTCAAAAATTTCTGGTTCAGTTAATGTTCATGGATCAAAAAATGCTGCATTACCAATAATTGTATCCTCTCTTTTATCTGAAAAAACTTTAAAACTTTCAAATGTACCTAATGTAGTTGATGTTCTAAATTTAATAAAATTACTAAATAATTATGGTGTAAAAATTGAACACAAAAAAAATAAATTAAAAATAAATCCATCAAAAATTAAGAATCTATCAGCAGATTATGATGTCGTGCGAAAAATGAGAGCCTCTATATTGATTCTAGGTCCACTACTTTCTCGATTTGGTGAGGCTAGAATATCTTTGCCAGGAGGATGTGCCATTGGAACTAGGCCAATAGATATACATCTTGATGGTTTATCAAAATTGGGAGCTAATTTTGATATTCAAAATGGCTTTGTTGTTGGTAGTGTAAAATCACAATTGATTGGTAATAAAATTAAATTACCTTTTCCAAGTGTAGGAGCTACCGAAAACATACTAATGGCCTCGATATTGGCAAAAGGTGAAACTAAAATTTCTAATGCTGCAAGAGAACCAGAAATAGAAGATTTATCAAACTGTCTTATAAAAATGGGTGCAAAAATAGAAGGCCATGGAACAAAAACTATTCTTGTGCAAGGTGTTACAAATTTAAAAAAAGCAGAGCATCAGATAATTGCTGATAGAATTGTAGCTGGCACATATATAATTGCAGCTTTGATGTTAAATTCAACTTTAGAAATAAATAATTTTAATTCTATTTATTTAAAATCCTTAATTGATATTTTAAAAAAAATGGGTGCAAAATTAAAAGTAAGTAAAAATTCGATAAAAGTCTCTAAAGGATCAAAACTAAAATCTACTAGTCTTTCAACTAGTCCATATCCAGGTTTCCCAACTGATTTACAAGCTCAGCTAATGTCTCTTATGTGTGTCTCTGATGGGAAGTCAAAAATTAAAGAAACAATTTTTGAAAATAGATTTATGCATGTTCCTGAACTGAATCGATTAGGTGCAAATATTACAGTAGAAAAAGATACAGCTACAATTATAGGTAATCAAACATTCAAAGGAGCGCAGGTAATGGCTAGTGATTTACGAGCTAGCATAAGTTTAGTGTTAGCTGCTATGAATGCAAACGGTCAAACAACACTAAATCGTGTCTATCATCTTGATAGAGGCTATGAAAATATTGAAAAAACATTAGGTGGCTTGGGAGTAAATATAAAAAGAAAGAAAAACTAACTTTTTCTAGTTTTTTCTTTGATCACAATATAAAAGCCTGCAATTTATGAGCAAAATAGTTATTGCAGTACCAAGAGGCAGAATAACAAAAGAATGTAAAAACTTGTTACTTAAAACAAGTTTTGCCCCTGATCCTCTACTATTTGATAAAGATACAAGAAAGTTAACTTTTAAATCTAAAAAAAGAAATATTGAGTATATTAAAGTAAGAGCCTTTGATGCATGTACATTTGTTGCTTTTGGAGCTGCGCAAATAGGCATTGCTGGTGAAGATGTAATTAATGAATTTGATTACTCAGAAATATATGCTCCGCTGGATTTAAATATTGGTCATTGTCGAATTTCTGTAGCTGCTCTGAAATCTTTATTAAAAAAAGAGGATCCAGAAACATGGAGTAATATAAGAATTGCAACTAAATACCCAAATATTACTAAAAAATTTTTCTATAATAAGGGAATACAAGTAGAAATTATCAAACTAAGTGGTTCAATGGAATTAGCCCCCTCTTTAAATATGTGTAGAAGAATTGTAGATTTAGTTTCTACCGGAAAAACATTGAAGGAGAATGGTTTGACTGAAATTGAAGAAATAATGAAAATTCAATCTAAATTAATTGTTAATAGATCAGCTTATAAGACAAATATGAATGAGGTTTCAAAAATTATTTCTGAAATAGGTACTTTTGTAAAATGAAAATAATAAAGTTTAACACAAATTTTTATAACCAACTTCAAACAATAATTGAAAAAAGAAATTCATTATCAAGTAAATCAATTCAAGGAGATGTAAAAAAAATTATTTATGATGTAAAAAAAAATGGCGATAAATCTCTAATTAAGTATGCGGCAAAATTTGATAAAGTTAAAATTAGCAAAAATGATCTTAGTTTAGATTTATCTAAAATAAAAATACAATCTAAAGTTGAGCCACAAATATTTAATAGTTTTAAAAAAGCTATAAAAAATATTTCATCATTTCACAAAAAACAATTACCTAAAAATATTATCTATACTAATAATGGTGCAACATTGAAATCTGTATGGAAACCTATTGATTCAGTTGGCTTATATGTACCTGGAGGAAGGGCTTTTTATCCCTCATCTTTAATTATGAATGCAGTACCTGCAATCATAGCTGGAGTAAAAAGAATTGTTTGTATAACACCACCAACTAAATCAATTAATCCATATTTTATAAAATTAATAAAGGAATTAGGTATTAACGAAACATATTTTGTAGGAGGAGCTCAAGCTATTAGCGCGCTAACTTTTGGCACTCAAACTATTGAGCCAGTAAACAAAATATTTGGACCTGGTAATGCTTATGTAGCAGAGGCAAAAAAACAATTGTATGGAAAAGTAGGTATAGATTTACTAGCAGGACCATCTGAAATAATAGTTGTTGCAAACAACAACAATAATCCAGATTGGGTAGCTTCAGATCTAATAGCTCAAGCAGAACATGATGAAAATGCGCAATCAATTTTAATTACGGATAGTAAAGATTTTGTAACTAAAGTCTTAAGTTCAATTAAAAAAATTAAAAAAGATTTATCAAAAAAGAAAATAATTGAAAAAAGTTTAAATAATAATGGAATTATTGCTTTGGTCGATAATATAGAACTTGCTTCAGAAATTATAAATTTTGTTGCACCAGAACATTTACATATTCACATTTCTAATAATAAAAAATTATTATCAAAAATAAATAATGCTGGTGGTATATTTTTAGGTGAGTATTCTGTTGAAGCTTTTGGTGATTATATTGTAGGAACTAATCATGTATTGCCGACATCAGGAGCGGCAAAATTTTCATCAGGGTTAGGTGTTTTAGATTTTATGAAAAGAACCTCTGTTGTTGAGATGAATAAAAAATCTTTTAGTGCTCTTTCAAAAGATACTCAAAAAATGTCGGGACTTGAAGGTTTAGATGGACATAAATTATCAGTTAAAATTAGACAAAAGAAATAATATTTACTATAAGCTTATAAAAATATGCCAAAAGAAGGATCGATTGAATTTCAAGGAGTTGTCTTAGAACTTCTTCCAAACGCAATGTTTAAAGTAAAATTAGAAAATGATCATGAAATTCTAGCTCATTCATCAGGTAAAATGAGAAAAAATAGAATAAGAGTATTAGCTGGTGATAAAGTGACAGTAGAAATGACACCTTATGATTTAACAAAAGGCAGAATTACTTTTAGATGGAAATAAAAAAATCTAAAAAAAATAATATCATTACTTTAAAAAAAAAATCTAAATGTCCAACATGTAAAAAGGTTTCTAAAGCACCATTTATACCTTTTTGTTCAAAAAAATGTGCTAATCTTGATTTGATGAAATGGCTCACTGATGAACATGGGTTGCAAATAAAATCTGATTAAATATTCTATTTTTAATTGAATTTAATTATAAATACTTTATCTGATGTTTTGTGCCCAGGTAGCTCAGTTGGTAGAGCAAGGGACTGAAAATCCCTGTGTCGGTGGTTCGATTCCGCCCCTGGGCACCACTTTTTTTTTACCTTTTTTTTGAGGGTAACTTTTTTGCTTTTTCAAACATAAACTACACAGTTTTTATTAGATAAAAGTCTAAGTTTTGATAATTTTTGGTTAGTTAATTAGGTCGTAAATGTTACCTTTTATCACCCTCGAAATGTTTTATTTTATTTACGCTAATTAATCCCACAATTCTTCAAAATTAGACTCTTAAAAAAATTGTGTTAAAGTGTTCTAATATGACTAAAAAAATTTTAGTTTTTTCAAATGGTGAAAAAATTGGAGATGGAATAATTAAATTACAACTTCTTCACGAAATTAAAACGAGACTTCCAGACTATAAATTATATTGGCTTACTAATAAGGGTAAAACTGTTTATTCAAGTACTCTTAAATTCATTGCAAGTAATTATATTGATGAGATTCTTGATCAAGCAGATCTTAGTCCATTTTTTTGGATTAAAATATCAAAAAAATATAATTTAGAAAATGATTTTTTTGATTATATTTTAGATACACAAAAATCAGTAATAAGAACTATAGCATTAAAAAGAATCAAGCATAAAAATTTTATTTCTGGATCAGCTAATGGTTTTTTTTCTTCTAAAAAAATTAAAAGCAATAAGAAAAGAAAGTATTATTTAAACTACATTTTAGATTTATTAGATTTAATAGTTTCTAAAAAAAATAGAAGTGATTTTAAAATTCCAATAAGTGAAAATCTCGAAGCAATAATAAGTAATATTTTATTAAAACATAAAAGCTATGTAGGAATTGCACCTGGTGCAGGTGAAAAAAATAAGATTTGGTCTTTAGAAAAATACATCGAGTTATGTAACTATCTTCAAGTAAATAATAAGACTATAGTTTTTTTTATTGGACCTGATGAACTTTATTTAAAAGAAAAATTAAAAAATATATTTCCTCACTCAATATTTATCGAAGATCATATTACTGGATTTCAAAATATAGAAATTATTATGGCTACCACCAAATATTTACAATTAGCCATATCGAACGATAGTGGAGTTAGTCATATGTTATCAACTGGATATTGCCCATTAATTAAACTCTTTGGTCCAAAAGATTCTACAAAATTTACTCCTGAAAATCCAAATCTATTTTCTATATCTTCAAGTGATTTTAACTCAAAAAATATCAATAAAATACCTGTCTCTAGAGTGATTGAAGAAATAGAAAAAGTTCTGATTTAAAATTTCATATATTAGAAGGTAGACAAGTATATTTTTCATCATTACTTGTTTACTTTTATATGTTCAAATTTGATAAACTTGTATTTGGAGATGCAGGGTGGGGCGATGAATTTCTTATAGCAACACTCATGACTTTACTAGTAAGCATTTTATCAATGGGGTTAGGTCTTTTTTTAGCAATTATTACAGTTTGGGCAAAAATAATACAAAACAGAATAACAAGATTTATTGCAAATTTTTATACAACAGTAATAAGAGGTGTTCCTGAATTATTAGTTATCTATCTAATTTTCTTTGGCGGCAATGCTGTTGTTATGAGTATAGCTAAAGTATTTGGATATAATAAATATATAGAACTAAACGCACTTACAATTGCGACAATAGCAATTGCAGTAATATCAGCTACATATTCGAGTGAAGTTTTAAGAGCTTCTTATTTGGCTATATCTAAGGGTCAAATAGAAGCTGCAAGGGCACTGGGTATGAATAAATTTAGTATTTTTTTTAAAGTTATTTCGCCTCAAGTTATAAGACATGCTTTACCGGGAATAGGGAATGTATGGCAAATAACTCTTAAAGATACTTCCCTTATTTCCGTAACTGGTCTTGTTGAAATTATGCGTCAATCTAGAATATCTTCTAACGTTGAGCATTCACCTTTAACTTTCTTAATAACAGCCGCAATATTGTATTTATGTTTAACAACAATCTCTGGCAGGGTTTTTAAAACGCTAGAAGTAAATTATTCAAAAGGATTTTCGACATGATTGAATATTTAAATAGTATTCAAAATTCTCTTATTTATAAAAATTTCTTTTTGGTCCTATCTGGCTTAGATAATACAATTTTATTATTACTAATTTCATTACCACTTGGTTTTGTCTTAGCATTATTATTTGCTCTAGGAAGAGTTTCTAAAATTGCATTATTATCAAGAACAATTGCTAGTTATATTTTTGTCATTAGAGGAACGCCTTTACTTGTTCAAATATATTTAATTTATTTTGGTTTAGGTTCAGTAAAATTTATTAGAGAAAGTTTTTTATGGTACGCATTGAAAGAACCATTTTGGTGCGGAGTAATAGCACTTACAATTAATACTGTTGCATATGGAGCAGAAATTTTTCGAGGTGGTATTCAATCAATTGAGAAAAGTCAGGTTGAATCAGGCCTATCTCTTGGGTTTGGAAAATTTTTACTTTTAAGAAAAATTATTCTACCTATTGCTATACGAAAAGTTCTACCGTCTTACGGTAATGAATTAATACTAATGGTTAAAGCAACCTCTTTAGTTAGTCTGACAACATACATGGAAATGACAGGTATTGCTAGAAAGATAATGGCTAAAACATTTGCACCTGTTGAAGCATTTATTGCTGCAGGAATTCTTTATCTTTTTTTAAATTTTCTAATGGTTCAATTTGTTAAATATTTAGAATGGAAATATAATCCACACTTAAGATTAAATAATTAATTTCTAAATTTTTTATGACAAGTGCTGCAATTTGCAGCCATTGCTTTAATAGCATCACTTATCATCTCTTTATCTTCTAATTCTATACTTAAAGATATCATTTCGATATCATCTACAAAGTTTTGGTTATATTCATTAAATGTCTCACGATCACTCCAAATATTATCACTAGCTCCTTCTGCTTGACTATTTTCAGGATAAAAATCTTTAAATTCAGATGCTGAATGAAGAAGAGTTTCATTAAGCTCCAACATTTCTTCATATTGATCTGAATTTATTAATCTGTAAAGTTTCGATGATGTGCTTTTAATTTTTTGCATTATTGCCATTCTTTCGTTAACAACATTTTCTAATGATTTGTCCTCTAAAGTTACTTTGTGAGCTAAAACATATAAAGGAATGAATGAAATTAAAGTACTTATCGTTATTTTAAAGAATATACCCATTTTTTGTTATTATATTATGCAAGTAATTATGTCCTAATTTTGCATATTCAAGAGGGTTTGCTTTTTTAGGATCCTGCTCAGCTTCAATAATTAACCATTTCTGATATTTTGCATCATATAGTATCTTAATTAATGGATCGTAATCGATGCAACCATCTCCTGGAACAGTGAAAACACCATCTAAAAAAGACTCTCTAAAACTTAAGTCATCTTTAATAGATTTTAAAAAAACATCTTTTCTAATATCTTTACAATGAACATGGTTAATTCGAGAAATATAATTTTTTAATACTCTTTCGTAATTTGCTTCGGCAAACATTAAGTGTCCAGTATCGTAAAGCAAAAATGTATTTTGATTTGTCATATCCATAAATCGATCTACATCTTCCTCGGACTGTATAATAGTTCCCATATGCTCATGATACGACATTGGCATTCCTTCATCCATCAGCATATCAGATAATTCACTGATTTTTTTACAATAGCTTTTCCATTCATCTTTTTCAAGTATTGGTCTTTTACTAAGAGCTTTTGATTGATCGCCTTGAATTGATCCAGAGATATCAGCAAAAACAAAAACATCCGCATTAATTAACTTTAATAAATTTAAATGATCTTGGAGTGCTATCCATTCTTCTTTTACACTTCTTTCTTTAAGCATTGCGCCATACCAACCACCTGGCATTTTTAAATTAAATTTTTCTAAAAGATATTTTGTTATTCCAGGATTTCTCGGAAATTTTCCACCTAATTCAATACCTGAAAATCCAGATGTGCTTGCATCCTCTAAACATTTTTCAATAGGAGTGTCACCTCCTAGTTCTGGCATATCATCATTGCTCCAGGCAATAGGCGCGATACCAAGTTTAATTTTCATGAAGTTTTACATATTTCATGATAGATGAAAAATAAAGATAAATATGAACATATTATTAGTCGATGGAAATGAAAAAGAAGCTTCTGATCGATATACAAAATTGGGTATGGATACTCAATTTCAAGTATATGAAAAAATTTTAAAAAAATATTCTAGTTCAACTATCAATATTACAACAATTCATCCTGCTGTTCATAATAATTATCTTCCTTTAGGCATAAGTCTTGACGATTTCGAAGCGGTTGCTTGGACAGGAAGCTTACTTAATATATATAACATGACAAAATCCATAACCAATCAAATAGATTTAGCTAAAGAATTATTTAAAAAAAAGAATAAAATATTTGGTAGTTGTTGGGGGCTTCAGGTTTTAGTAACTGCCGCAGGAGGTAAAGTAAGAAAAAATCCAAATGGCCTTGAAGCAGTTTTAGCTAAAAATATTACATTAAATCAAGATGGTGAAATTCATCCCATGTATAAAAACAAAAAAAAATCATTTAATGCACTCTGTTGGCATTATGATGAAGCAGAAAAGCTTCCAAAAGAAACTAAGGTACTAGCCTCAAATAAGATCAGTCAATTCCAATCTATAAGCTTTGAAGTAAATCAATCAAGTGTTTGGGCAGTGCAATACCATCCAGAATTTAATTCAAAATGGATGGCCGGACTTATGGAAATGAGAAAAGATATTTTGTTGGAACAAAAAGTATATGAAAATTTATCAGAATTTGAAAACGAAAAAATGATTTTACAAAACCCTGATAATCTTGAGAAAAAAGAACTACATATATATGATGATGTAGTTGATGAAGAAATCCATTCTTTAGAACTTTCAAATTGGTTAAATCCTAATAAAAATTATTGACTACATTTATAATTGATTTCCACTTACTAATACTAGAAGTTGAAATGGATTTGTTAATATTTGCTTTTACTGTTTTATCTTTTTTCCAAAGTTTACTTATTTGGCTTGTATTTTTTAAATATCCAGATTGAATTGCTGCAAGATATGCTGCGCCAAGTGAAGTAGTCTCAACATTACTTGGTCTAATAATTTTAATTTGAGAAATATTTGCTAAACTTTGTAGAAAGCTATTATTTTTAACCATACCTCCATCAACTCTTATTTCACTAATCTTTGTCTTAGAATCTTTTTCCATACACTCAATTAATTCATAAGTTTGAAAAGATAAGCTGTCCAAAGTTGCTTTGATTATATCTTCTTTAGACGTATTTCTAGTGATACCAAAAAATGTTCCTCTTGCATTAGGGTTCCAATATGGGGCTCCAAGTCCAGTTAAGGCTGGGACAAAAAATAAACTTTCATCTTTATTAGCTTTTTTATACAATTTATCAGTTTCACTAGAGTCTTTTATAAATTTTAAATTATCGCGAAGCCATTGTATGGCAGAGCCTGCTACAAAAATACTTCCTTCATAGCAAAACATTTTTTTACCATTTATTTTAAAAGCAACAGTTGTTAGTAATCTATTTTTAGATAATTTAAATTTTTCTCCAATATTCATTAGAAGAAAACAGCCTGTACCATATGTACTTTTTGATTGCCCTTTTTTAAAACAAGCTTGACCAATTGTTGCTGACTGTTGGTCTCCAGCCATGCCTCCAATTTGTATTGAATCACCAAATAATTTAGTAGAGCCAAAATCATATGCATTTTCAACTACAGTTGGTAAGATATTTTTTGGAATATTAAATATTTTTAAAATTTTGTCAGACCACTGCTCTTTTTGAGAATCAAAAATCATGGTTCTTGAGGCATTTGATATATCTGTTAGGTGAGATTTTCCCTTGGTTAATTTCCATAATAGCCAGGTGTCTATTGTTCCAAAAAGTAAATCATTATTTTTTAAATTCTTATTTACTTCCTTAACATTATCAATAATCCATTTAATTTTAGTAGCTGAAAAATATGGATCAAGCTCTAGACCAGTTATTTTTTGAATTTTTTTATCAATCCCTTTTCTTTTTAAATTTTCACAAAGATTAGCTGTTCTTCTATCTTGCCAGACTATTGCTCTGTAAACTGGTTTCCCAGTTTTTTTATTCCACAAAACTGTTGTTTCTCTTTGATTGGTAATTCCAATTGAAATTATATTTTTTGAATTTAACTTATTATTTCTTAATATTTTTGAAATTAAATTTCTAACATCATCCCAAATTTCTGTTGCATTATGTTCTACCCATCCTTCATTAGGAAAATATTGTTTAAATTCTTTTTGGACAATATCGAATATTTCAAATTTTTTATTATAAAGTACAATTCTTGAACTTGTTGTTCCTTGATCTATTACCAAAAAATATTTTTTCATAAATTAGACGTCTAAATTTTTAATGAAGTTAGCATTATTTTGAATAAATTTAAAACGTAACTCTGCTTGTTTTCCCATTAAGGTTTCGAATAAACTTTCGGTATTCTTCATATCTTTCTTAGCTTTTTCAGAGTTAATCAATATTAGATTTCTTTTGTTTTGATCCATTGTAGTCTCTTTCAATTGATCAGCTGGCATTTCACCCAAACCTTTAAATCTTGTAATATTATAATTGTCAGACTTAAATTCTTTTTCAATTAATTTATCTTTCTCTTTTTCATCATATGCGTAAAAAGATTTATTTTTGTTATAAATTTTAAACAAAGGAGGCA
The DNA here is from genome assembly GCA_902518895.1 of uncultured Alphaproteobacteria bacterium. GTDB lineage: Bacteria > Pseudomonadota > Alphaproteobacteria > HIMB59 > CACPNW01. Next base: position 160,311 of record CABYHL010000001.1, read on the forward strand.
TTGCTAGATATAGTTTATTTTCATCAATTAAACTTTTCATATATTTATAAAAAAAAGTAATAAGTAGAGTTGCAATATGTGAACCATCTACGTCAGCATCAGTCATTAAGATTATTTTCTCATATCGAAGTTTTGCAATTTCAAAGTTTTTTCCAATACCACAACCTAAAGATTGAATAAGATTTTGTATTTCATTGTTATCAGCAATTTTAGATAGCCCGACATTATAAACATTTAATATTTTTCCCCTTAAAGGAAGTATTGCTTGAAATTCTCTATTTCTTGCTTGCTTAGCAGAACCTCCAGCACTATCGCCTTCAACAATAAATATTTCAGAATCTTTTATTGATTTACTCGAACAATCTACTAATTTACCTGGAAGACGATTTCTTTCTTTAATACTTTTTCTATCTAACTCTTTAATTTTTGATAAATCAGTTCTTTGAAGAGCTCTTTCAATTAAATTATCTAAAAGTATTTTTGAACTTTTCTTATTAGCATTTAACCATAATAAAAATTCTTGTTGTGTTTTTGTTTCAATTTCTTTTTGTAAATTTGGCATTATTATTCTCTTTTTAGTTTGACCTTCAAAACTTGGATCATTTATAAAGATTGAAATAATAACGTTAGAGTAATCAAAAACATCACTGTGATTGATATTACTGATTTTTGAGAATTGATTTTTTTGGCCATAAAGTTTTATAGCTTTTAGAATTCCATTACGAATACCATTTTCATGAGAGCCGCCATCTGGTGTTTCAATAGTGTTACAATATGACATTAAACTTGAATTTTCACTTGTATTAAATGAAATTAAAGTTTCAAAATTTTCATTATCTTTAATTTTTGATTTTAATAAAAAATTTTTTTCAAATAATTTAGAGTTGTTTGCGTATTCTAATTGAAAATAATCTTCAATTCCTTTTTTATAAAAAAAACTTTTTTTGTTAGGGGTTTTATCTTTTATTAATTCTTTATCAATTTCAAAGTTGATAGTTGTGCCTCCAACTAATACAGATTTCATATTTATAAAATTATATAATTTTTTTGGAACAAATTGTGTTTCTTCAAATATGCTTTCATCTGGGATAAAAGAAATTTCTGTACCTTTTAATTTTTTGCTACATTTTTCAATTTTTATTTTTGTCTTAACCTTTCCTTTTGAGTAATCTTGTCTATACACTTTTCCATCTTTGAATACCTGAACTTGTAATAAAGAACTTAATGCATTCACAACAGAAATCCCAACCCCGTGTAATCCACCAGAAGTTTTGTAAGCATTACTGTTAAATTTACCACCTGCGTGAAGTGTAGTTAAAACTACTTCTAGTGCTCTTTTATTTTTATATTTTGGATGAAAGTCAATAGGAATACCTCTTCCATTATCTTTTATTTTTATCGAACCATCTTTTTTATATTGAAAACTTATATCGGTCGCGTGACCAGCTAAAACTTCATCTATACTATTATCTAGTACTTCATTAACTAAATGATGAAGACCATCTTGATTTGTGCTTCCAATATACATACCCGGTCTTTTACGAACTGGCTCAAGACCCTCAAGTACTTCAATATCTTTAGCATTATAAGTAGATTTTTTAGCCACAAATATTTCTTATCAAAAGTGTTGTTCTAAAAACATAAAAAAAACCGCCCTAAGGCGGTTTTCTTTATAGATACAAGTATAATTTTAAACGTCGTAGTAAAGTTTAAACTCGTGTGGATGAGGTCTAATATTAATAGGGTCAACCTCACTCTCTTTTTTATAGCTAATATAAGTTTCAATTACATCTTTGGTGAATACATCACCCTCTAATAAAAATGCATGATCTTTCTCAAGAGCTTCAAGAGATTCAGCTAAAGATCCAGGCGTAGATTGAATTTTAGACAAAACTTCATCGCTTGCAGCATAGAGATTTATATCTGTTGGATCACCAGGATTAATTTTATTTTTAATTCCATCTAATCCTGCCATTAACATTGCTGAGAATGCTAAATATGGATTTGCACTTGGGTCTGGACATCTAAATTCCATTCTTTTTGCTTTAGGGCTTTGAGAATAAGCAGGAATTCTAACAGATGCAGTTCTATTTCTTTGAGAGTAAACAATGTTCACCGGAGCCTCAAAGCCTGGGACCAATCTTTTATAAGAATTGGTTGTAGGAGCACAAAAAGCTAAAAGAGCAGGTGCATGTTTAAGTATACCGCCAATATAATTTAGAGCTAAATCACTTAGGTTAGCATAGTTACCCTTTTTATACATTAATGTGTCACCGTCTTTCCAAACACTTTGATGAACGTGCATACCTGAACCATTATCTTCGAATAAAGGTTTAGGCATAAATGTAGCTGTCATTCCATGTTGTCTAGCAACATTTTTAACAACGTACTTATATTTCATCATATCATCAGCCATTTTTAGTAAAGGCGAAAATTCTAAATCAATTTCACATTGTCCACCTGTTGCAACTTCATGGTGATGTGCTTCAACTGTAAGACCAATGTCTTGCATTGTCATTACCATTTCAGTTCTAACATCTTGAAGTGTATCAACTGGCGGTAAAGGAAAGTAACCTTCTTTATGTCTAGGTTTATGACCTAAGTTTGGGTTTTCATCAGCGCCACTATTCCAAGTACCTTCAACAGAATCAACTTCATGAAATGCAAAATTAGATCCTGAGTCAAACTGAACGTTATTAAACACGAAAAATTCTGCTTCTGGACCAAAAAATGCTGTGTCACCGATACCAGATGATTTCAAATAGGCTTCAGCTTTTTTAGCAATATTTCTTGGGTCACGACTATAGTCAACCAAAGTTACAGGATCTTTAATGTTACAATGTAATGCCAAAGTTTTTTCTGAAAAAAATGGATCAATATAGGCTGTTGTTGCATCTGGCAAAACAATCATATCGCTGTCTTGAATTTCTTGAAAACCTCTTACTGAAGATCCATCAAAACCAAGTCCGTCAGAAAATATATCTTCGTCTAAAAATTTAATTGGTATTGTAAAATGTTGAGTTGTTCCTGGTATATCAGTAAAGCGCATATCAACCATCTTAATGTCCATATCTTTAATTTCGGACATTAAATCTTTTGGAGTCGAGCTTTTTAATTTCATATCTATCTCCTTACTTCAACAAAAGGGTATGCTATCCAGCGTTACCCGGTTAAATCATGCTCTAGTTATGAAATCTGCTTTTGATGCGCGTTCCTTCAGCTTTAAGCCTACTTCCGACCTATAAAATAGGTTGAACGATTTATAACTTTTGCATGCGTTCCTTCGGCACAATGCCTACTTCCGACTCTAAAAGAGTTGAACGATTATTGCTTAATTACTAGGTTTTATATAAAAGTAAAGAAAAATTAGACAGCATCACTGTCTTTTTCGCCAGTCCTTATTCTAATTACCTGCTCAATATTCGATACAAAAATTTTACCATCTCCAATTTTTCCAGAATAAGCACTAGATTTTATTGATTCAATAACATCATCGACTTGACTGTCTTCAACGATTACCTCAAGTTTCATTTTTGCTAAAAATTCATCATCATACCCATCATTAGGATCAATTCCACCAGTTGAACCCCTTTGTCTGCCAAAACCTTTTACATCTACTAATGTCATTCCAGATATACCAAGTTCATGAAGAGCTTCTTTAACTTGAGAAAGTTTAAATGGTTTAATAATTGCCTCTATTTTTTTCATATTGTTGATAATCTATTAATTGCTTCTTTAATGTTTTCTAGAGAATTAGCAAAACTTATTCTTACAAATTCACTTGCATTATCTCCAAAACTTGATCCTGGAACTAAAGCAACTCCTTTTTCTTCAAGCGCCAAGTCTGAAAATTTTTTTCCACTTAATCCCGTTTTTGAAATATTTGGGAATGCATAGAATGCACCACCTGGTTTAAAACATGTTATTTTATCTAATTTGTTTAATTCATTAAAAACGTATTCTTTTCTTTTTTGAAATTCACTAACAATTTTTGTAATTTCTTCCTGTGAACCTTTAATTGCTTCCAATCCAGCGTATTGTGAAATTGAAGTAGCACATGAATTATAATTGACACATATTTTATTTGCATGTTCGATTAAGTTATCTGGCCATATACTCCAACCTAATCTCCATCCAGTCATGCAATATGTTTTGCTCCATCCTTCAAGAACTATCAATCTATCTCTTATACTTTCGTATTCTAATAATGATGGCATTTGTTCATTATTAAAAATAATATTGCTATAAATTTCATCACTTAAAATGGAGACGTTTGGATACTGCTCTAATAAATTAACAAGATCAGTAATTTTTTTCTTATTCATATATGATCCTGTTGGATTGTTTGGATTATTTATGATTATTAAACTTGTTTTATCAGAAATTAATTCTTTTAATTGTTCAGTATTAATTTCGAAGTTATCTTTTTCTGAAAGCTTTAATGGGACAGCTTTTGCACCACTATATTTAATCATTGATCTATAAATTGGAAAACCAGGGTCAGGAAAAATAATTTCTCTATCTTCACTACCTAATAATAATACTGAAATGAAAATTACGGGTTTACCTCCTGGAGTTATTAAAACATTTTCTGGTTTAATATTTGCTTTGTATTTATTGAATACTAGTTCTGAAATTGCTTCTCGTAATTCAACTATTCCATTTGAAGGAGTATAACCGTGATAACCATCTTTAATTGCTTTGATAGCAGCTTCCTGAATATTTATCGGTGTAGGAAAATCAGGCTGTCCTATTCCTAAATTAATAATATCTTTACCTTTAGCAGCAAGATTATTAGCCCTAGCTAGAATAGAGAATGCTGTTTCTGTTTCTAAATTAAATATTCTTTTTGAAACTTCCATATTTTTGATATAGCGATTTAATATAAAAATTAAACTTTTAAATAAGTTATATGGCGAGCGTAGCTCAGTTGGTTAGAGCGCAGGCTTGTGGTGCCTGATGCCGTGGGTTCGAATCCCATCGTTCGCCCCATTTTATATTTAGTTAATTTTCTCTATTGTTTTTTAATTTATTGTACATAAAAGGCTAATAATAATAGGGCCGGTGGTGGAATTGGTAGACACGCTAGATTTAGGTTCTAGTGCCGCGAGGTGTGAAGGTTCAAGTCCTTTCCGGCCTACCATTGGGTTTACGAGTTATGAACACAAAAGAATTAAAATCTAAAACGCTTTACAAAGAATATTCTTTAGAAATTCCTTATCAAGAAATTGACGTTGAAGTAGATAATAAAATAAATCAAATACTTCCAACAGTAAACATTCCTGGTTTTAGAAAAGGAAAAGCACCTCTAAATATTGTCAAAAAAAAATATGAAGATAATGTTTTGAATGAAGTAATTCAAAAAGTTGTAGATACAAATACAAAGAAATTAATTGACGAAAAAAAATTTTCACTTTTTAGAGCTCCAAAAGTTGAACTTAGTAGCTATGAAAAAAATAAACCCATAACTATAAATTTAAAATTTGACTTAAAACCTGAGATTAAACTCAAAGATTTTAAAGATCTTAAAATAAATAAATATGAAATTGAATTAGGTAAAAAAGCAGAAGAAAATCAATTTAAGAGTTTTATTGATTCGCAAAAAAATTTTAAAAAAATCAAAAGTTTAAGAGAGGTTAAAAATTCAGACAAGGTTATTGTAAATTTTGAATCCTCTCAAGAAGATTTGCCAGATTATTTGAAATCTCAAAAAAATTTTCCCATTGATTTAGGTTTTGATGATGGAATACTTCCAGGTTTAAATAAAGAATTGATTAAAAGAAAAGTAAAAGCTGGAGATAAGATTGAACTAAAAATTGATTTATCTAAAATTCTTAAAAATGATAAATTTAAAAAAACGACTTTTGATTTTGAAATAATTTCAATTGAAGAAAAAACTAAATTTGAACTTACAAAAGAGTTTTTAGAGAAGAATGGTTTCAAAACAGAAAAAAATCTTAAGGACTTTCTGGTGAGTAATATGAAAACTCAATATGAACAAGGTATAAAACAAATAGAAAAAAAAGAACTGATGGATCTTTTAGATAATAGTTACAAATTTGAATTACCTGATGGAGTATTAGAAGATGATTTTAATCAAATATGGAATCGTTTAGAGAAATCTAAAAAAGAAGGTAGTTTAGATGAGGATGATAAATTATTAAATGACGATGATCTTAAAAAAAGATATAAAAAAATTTCAGAAAGAAGGGTTAAGCTTGGTTTATTAATGCAACATATCGCCTCAGAAGAAAAAGTAGTTTTATCTCAAGAAGACATTAACAGAGGAATATTAGAGTATAGTAGTCAATATCCAGGTCAAGAAAAACAAATTATGGAATATTTTGAAAAAAACCCATCATCATTGGATACAATTCGAGCTCCTCTAATTGAACAAAAAGTAATTGATTCAATCATTTCCAAATCGCAGGTAAATGTTATAAAATTAAATGAAGATGAATATAAAAAACTTGAAGTTAAAACATTTGATATTAAAGATGCTAAAAAATGACAGATCCGATAGACAACATTACAAATAATCTTATTCCAATGGTTGTTGAACAATCATCAAGAGGTGAAAGATCTTATGATATCTATTCAAGATTATTAAAAGAAAGAATAATTTTTTTAACGGGCCCTATTGACGATAATGTTGCTAGTCTAATATGCGCTCAAATATTATTCCTAGAGTCTGAAAATCCAAAAAAAGAAATTTCTTTTTATATTAATTCTCCAGGTGGTATTGTTTGGTCTGGATTGGCTATTTACGATACAATGCAATATGTTTCTTCAAAAATTATGACTATTTGCATTGGTCAAGCTGCTTCTGCTGGTTCACTTCTATTAACAGCTGGTGAAAAAGGGATGAGATTTTCTTTACCAAATTCTAGAATCATGGTTCATCAGCCAAGTGGAGGCTACCAAGGTCAGGTAACAGATATTGAAATTCAAACTAATGAAATAAAGAGAGCAAAATTAAAATTAAATGAAATTTATTCAAAACATACTGGAAAAAAAATATCAGAAATATCAAGTATAATGGAAAGAGATAAATATTTCTCAGCAGATGAAGCCATAAAATTTGGCCTTATAGACAAAGTTGTAAAGGGTAGGAAATAATGAATAAAAAAAATGACAAAGATTCTTTATTTTGCTCTTTTTGTGGCAAAAATCAGAAAGAAGTAAAAAAATTAATTGCTGGCCCAACTGTTTTTGTATGCGATGAATGTGTAGAACTATGCATGGATATTATTAAAGAGGATAATAAGAACAATAAATTCAAGATTAAAAAAGATATACCCAAACCTTCAGAAATAAATAAATTTTTAAATGATTATGTAATAGGTCAGAAAGACTCAAAGAAAATACTTTCTGTTGCCGTTTATAACCATTATAAGAGATTATCATCTAATTTAGAAAATGATAATATTGAAATTTCTAAATCAAATATTCTTTTAGTTGGCCCAACTGGAACTGGTAAAACATTATTAGCTCAAACTTTAGCAAAAATATTAGATGTACCGTTTACAGTTGCTGACGCAACTAGTTTAACTGAAGCAGGATATGTTGGAGAGGATGTAGAGAATATTATTCTTAAATTATTACAAGCTTCTGATTACAATGTTGAACGTGCACAAAAAGGAATAGTATATATTGACGAAATTGACAAAATTGGAAGAAAAAGTGATAACCCCTCAATAACAAGAGATGTTTCTGGAGAAGGTGTCCAACAAGCTTTGCTTAAAATTATGGAGGGCACTGTTGCTAGTGTGCCACCTCAAGGTGGAAGAAAACACCCTCAGCAAGAATTTTTACAAGTGGATACATCTAATATACTTTTTATATGTGGAGGTGCATTTTCAGGTCTAGAAGAAATAATTAATTATAGGTTAAAAGGGACTGCAATTGGATTTAATTCTAAATTAGATTTAGAACCTAAAAAGACTGTTGGTGCTTCACTCAAAAATCTAGAAAATCAAGATTTACTAAAATTTGGAATGATACCAGAGTTTATAGGAAGACTTCCAGTAATAACTACTTTGAGTGAGCTTGATCAAGATATGCTAATTCGAATTATGACTCAACCAAAAAACGCAATTGTAAAGCAATTCGAATCTCTTATGAAAATGGATGGAGTTAAATTAGAAATAAAGGAAGATGCTTTAAAGGAAATTGCTACTTTAGCAGTTTCTCAAAATACTGGTGCTAGAGGTTTAAGATCTATAATAGAGGATTCATTAATGGATCTTATGTATAAGGTACCAGATCAGAAGGATTTATATAAAGTAGTAATAAATAAAGATGTTATTGCAAAAAAATCTGATCCAATTTTGATTTATTCAAATAAAGAAAATAATCAAAAATTAATGTCTAATAACTCTTGAATTTGATCTATATATAGACATTTATATAGTATGTTAAAAAACTTATTTCCTGTTCTTCCACTCAGAGATATAGTTGTATTTCCAAACATGGTAGCTCCATTATTTGTTGGAAGAGAACAATCAGTAAATGCTCTTAATCATGTAATGACAGGTGATAAAAAAATTTTTTTACTTTCTCAAAAGAATTCCAAAGTTGATAATCCTGATAAAGAAAACCTATATTCTTTTGGTACAATTGCAAAGGTTATCCAGTTATTAAAACTTCCAGACGGAACTCTTAAGGTTTTGGTTGAAGGTATTCAAAGAGCAAAAGTAAATAAAATTAATTTTAATAAAGAATTTATTACTGCATCAATTAGTGAAATTAATTATAAAACTAAAAAAAATTCTAACATACGAGCTTTACAAAAGCTTATCATTGAGCAGTTTGTTGAGTTTCAAAAAATTAATAAAAAAGTTTCTTTAGATGTAATTAACAATGTCAAAACACTAAACGACCCCGATAAGATTGTTGATATAATTGTATCTAATATTTCAATTTCATTATCACAAAAACAAGAAATTTTAGAAATTATAAAAACAGAAGAAAGACTTAATAAAGTGTACGGTTATTTAGTTTCTGAAATTGACTCTTTTCAAGTTGAAAAAAAGATAAAAGGTCGAGTAAAGAGACAAATGGAGAAAACACAAAAAGAATATTATTTAAACGAACAAATGAAAGCAATTCAAAAAGAATTAGGAGATAATGAAGATTTGGATGAAATTGCTGAGTTTGAGAAAAAAATAAATCAATATAATTTATCTAAAGAAGCTAAAGAGAAATGTCTCTCAGAAATTAAAAAATTAAAAAATATGAGCCCTATGTCAGCTGAAGCAACTGTAATTAGAAACTATCTAGACTGGGTAATGTCAATACCGTGGAACAATCCTGATAAAATTTCTCAAAACATCAATAAGGCATCAACAATATTAGAGAACGATCATTATGGATTAGACAAGGTTAAAGAGAGAATTCTTGAATATTTAGCAGTTCAAAAAAGAACTAATAAACTTAAAGGTCCTATATTGTGTTTAGTTGGACCTCCTGGCGTTGGAAAGACATCTCTTGGTAAATCCATTGCGAATTCAACAGGAAGAAGTTTCGTTAGAATGTCCCTAGGAGGAGTAAGAGATGAAGCTGAAATAAGAGGTCATAGAAAAACGTATATTGGTTCAATGCCTGGAAGATTTATCCAAGCAATGAAAAAATCAAAATCTTCAAATCCACTTATATTACTCGATGAAATTGATAAGCTTGGATCTGATTGGAGAGGAGATCCATCTTCTGCACTTCTTGAAGTTCTTGATCCTGAACAAAATAGTAAATTTAATGATCATTACTTAGAGCTTGACTATGATCTTTCTGATGTAATGTTTGTATGTACAGCTAATACCCTCAATATACCACCAGCTCTCCTTGATAGAATGGAGGTTATAAGAATACCTGGGTACACAGAAAAAGAAAAAAATCAAATTGCAAAAAGATATTTAGTTCCTAAACAAATTAAAAATCATGGAATAAAAAAATCTGAGATTTCATTTAATTCTAGAGTTTTAAACTCAATTATTAGAAACTATACCAGAGAGGCTGGCGTAAGAAATCTTGAAAAAGAAATCTCTAAAGTTTGTAGAAAGACTGTAAAAAAATTAGAAACTACAAAAACAAAAAAAATTAATTTAAATGATAAATCTTTACAAGAACTCCTAGGTATTGCAAAATTTAGATCAAGTGAAATTGAAAAAAAGAATTTGGTGGGTGTCACTAATGGTTTAGCTTGGACAGAAGTAGGTGGAGAAATTTTATCAGTCGAAGTTATATTATCTATAGGTAAAGGAAAACTCACTATAACAGGTAAATTAGGTGAAGTGATGAGAGAGTCAATTCAAGCAGCAACTTCTTATGTAAAGTCAAAATCTATAAGCCTAGGAATAAACCCTAAAGATTTTGAAAATTATGATATTCATATTCACGTACCTGAAGGAGCTACTCCTAAAGATGGACCAAGTGCAGGTATAGCCATTTTTAATTCTTTAGTTTCGTCCTTGACAAATAATAAAATTAAAAGAGATGTTGCAATGACTGGAGAAATTACTCTTAGAGGTCGAGTTTTGCCTATAGGCGGTTTAAAAGAAAAGATTTATGCTGCTAGTAGAGCTGGTATTAAAAAAGTCCTTATACCTCAAGAAAATTTTAGAGAAGTTTCTGAGTTTGATAAAGAAGTCATTAAAGGAATTAAGATAATCCCAGTTTCTGATGCATTTTCAATTCTTGAACACACACTAGTAAAATCAATAATTCCATTAAATTTAACCGAATCTCAATTAAAAAATAACCAAAATACCACTAGTACTCACTAATAATTTTATTCAAAAAAACATTGTATTAAGCCAATATATTGATAAATTCCTTTGTTTCTGGGAAATTTTTTATAATAATATTGACTTGTAGAGAAAACAGAGAATTATCAGTACAAATTAATAAAGGAGATTAAAAGTGAACAAAAATGATCTTATCGCTTCTGTAGCATCTTCCGCAGGATTATCTAAATCTGATGCAACTAGAGCAATTGAAAGCTTTCTAGATGCAATAACTAATTCATTAAAAAGAGATGAAAAGGTTAGTATTGTTGGTTTTGGTAATTTTAGTGTAAGCCACAGGAAAGCAACTACTGGGAGAAACCCCAGAACAGGTGAATCAATTCAAATACCAGCGTCTAAAAGACCAAAATTTACTGTAGGAAAAGCTTTAAAAGACTCAGTAAATAATTAATTATCTTTTTTTCTTGCACCGGCTGTTAAATAAATTTAACAGCCGCATTTATTTGGGTGTTTAGCTCAGTTGGTAGAGCATCTCGTTTACACCGAGAGGGTCGGGAGTTCAAGTCTCTCAACACCCACCACGCGCGGGAGTAGTTCAGCTGGTTAGAACGCTGCCCTGTCACGGCAGAGGCCGCGGGTTCGAATCCCGTCTCTCGCGCCAATTCTTAATCTTTTTTTGTGTACTAAAGTCGCAACTAGACACGTTGTTATTGTTGAATAAATCGTTAAATACATTACTAATTTAATTGTGAGATTATAGTGTCAGAATTTCTATTTGAATATTTACCCATATTGATTTTTATTTTCATAGCTTTGGCATTGGCTGTTGGAATGACTTTATTATCTTTTGTAGTAGGAGACTCTCAACCAGACCAAGAAAAATTATCTGCTTATGAATGTGGATTTGAGGCTTTTGATGATGCTCGTGGAAGATTTGATGTAAGATTTTATTTAGTGGCAATCTTATTTATTATCTTTGATTTAGAAGTTGCATTCTTGTTTCCATGGGCAATAACACTTGGTAAAATCGGATTGTTTGGTTTTTGGTCAATGATGATTTTCCTGACTGTTTTAACTATTGGTTTTATTTATGAATGGAAAAAAGGAGCTTTAGAATGGGAGTAGATGAAGCAAAAAAAATTGTTGATGATACTCTAAACACAGAATTATCTTCTAAGGGTTTCTTAGTTGCTAGCTATGATAAAATTCTTACCTGGGCTAGAACTGGTTCCTTATGGCCTATGACATTCGGATTGGCATGTTGTGGAGTAGAAATGATACATTCTTATATGGCAAGATATGATCTAGATCGTTATGGAGTCATACCAAGAGGTAGTCCTAGACAATCTGATGTAATGATTGTTGCTGGAACACTAACAAATAAAATGGCACCGGCTTTAAGAAAAGTTTATGATCAAATGCCTGAACCTCGGTGGGTAATATCAATGGGTTCATGTGCAAATGGTGGTGGATATTATCACTACTCGTATTCAGTAGTTAGAGGGTGTGATAGGATAGTTCCCGTTGATGTTTACGTACCAGGATGCCCCCCAACAGCAGAAGCATTAGTTTACGGTATATTGCAATTACAGAAAAAAATTAGACGAGAAAATAAATTTAAAAGATAATTTTATATGATTAAATTTCTTACTAAAATAGATGGCATAAATAATGTTTTAGAGAATAATAATTTGTTAGAAATAGAATTTGAAAAAAATAATATTATAAAAATTTTTAACGAATTAAGAGATAATACTGAGCTTAATTTCAATCAATTATTAGATATTACAGCTGTAGATTATCCTTCAAGAGAATTTAGATTTGATTTGATTTATATTTTGCAAAGTTTAACTAAAAATAAAAAAATTATTCTTAAAACTTTTATTAAAGAAAATGAAAACATAGAGTCAATTACCAATATTCACAAATCTGCGGATTGGTATGAAAGAGAATGTTATGATTTATTTGGAATTGAATTTATTAACCATCCTGATTTAAGAAGGATAATGACGGATTACAATTTTGAAGGTTATCCGTTGCGCAAAGATTTTCCTTTAACAGGACATACAGAAGTTCGTTACGATGACCTTGAAAAAAAAGTAATATATGAGCCTGTTAAGTTAACTCAAGAATTTAGAAATTTCGATAGTGAATCTCCTTGGGAAGGAATGGAAAACAAACTTTTTGGTGATGAGAAATCTACTGGTGAAAATTAAATGAAAGAAGTAGAGCTTAATACAACTACAATTAACTTTGGCCCTCAACATCCAGCTGCGCATGGTGTTTTACGTTTAGTAGTTGAGCTTGAAGGTGAAGTAGTTCAAAGAGCAGAACCACACATCGGATTGTTACATAGGGGGACAGAAAAATTAATTGAATATAAAACTTATCTTCAGGCTGTCCCTTATTTTGATAGACTTGATTACGTTTCACCAATGTGTCAAGAACATGCTTTTGCATTGGCAACCGAAAATCTCCTAGGTATCAATGTTCCTGAAAGAGCTAAATATATTCGGGTCATTTTTGCAGAAATTACTAGAATACTAAATCATTTATTAAATATACCTGCCTATGCTGCTGACATTGGTGCAGTGACACCTTTTTTATGGTGTTTTGAAGAAAGGGAAAAGCTTTTGGAGTTTCATGAAGCCGTATCTGGGGCAAGATTTCATGCAGCCTATTTTAGACCCGGTGGTGTTCATCAAGATATGCCAGAAGGAATGGAAGAAAAATTATTTGAACATTTTAAAACTCTTCCAAAATTTATTGATGATCTTGAAAGCTTGCTTACTAATAACAGAATTTTAAGACAAAGATCAGTTGATATAGGAATAATTTCAAAGTCAGAAGCAATTGAATGGGGGTGTTCTGGTCCTGTATTAAGAAGTGCAGGTGTAGCATGGGATTTAAGAAGATCTCAACCTTATGACGCCTATGATCAAGTTGATTTTGAAGTTCCTGTTGGAAAAAAGGGTGATTGTTTTGATCGATATTTGGTTCGCATAGAGGAAATGAGACAAAGCATTAGTATTATTAACCAATGTTTAAATAAAATCAAACCAGGTCCAATATCAATTGAGGATAATAAAATTACACCTCCTAAAAGAAATCAAATGAAAAAATCAATGGAAGCTTTAATTCATCATTTTAAACTTTTCACTGAAGGTTACCGTGTTCCCGCTGGTCAAGTTTATAGTGCAGTAGAAGCTCCAAAGGGTGAATTTGGCGTTTACCTTGTTTCTGATGGATCTAGTAAACCATATAGATGTAAAATAAGAGCACCAGGTTTTGCACACCTTCAAACATTGGATCATTTATCTAAAGGTCACTTAATGGCTGACATAGCCGCTATACTAGGTAGCCTAGATATTGTTTTTGGAGAGATAGATAGATAATGCATCATCCTGGTACAAATAATAAAGTATATAAAAAAATTAATGATAATTTTGAATGGTCATCAGAAAATTTTAAAAAAATTTCTGAAATAATAAAAAAATATCCATCAAACCGTATTCAAAGCGCAGTTATTCCTTTACTTGATTTAGCACAAAGACAAAATAATGGATGGCTAAGTAAAAACTCAATGGAAAAAGTAGCTGAAACTCTAAGTATGTCTTATATAAGAGTGTTGGAAGTTGCCACTTTTTATTCCATGTTTAATTTAGAACCTATTGGTAAAAATTTTGTTCAAATTTGTAGAACGACACCTTGTTGGTTAAGAGGGAGTGATAAACTGTCTAAAGTTGCACAAGAAGTTTGCGAAACTAATATTGGCGAGACAAGTGATGATGAAATATTTACAGTTGTTGAAGTTGAATGCTTAGGTGCATGTTGCAATGCTCCTATGGTCCAGATCAATGATGATTATTATGAAGATTTAGATGAAGAGAGTTTTAAAAAAATACTTCAAGATTTAAAAGATAATAAATCAATAAAAGTAGGTTCACAAATTGGTAGAAAATCATCACAACCTGAAAGAAAATTTGATGCTTAAGGAAAAAGATAAAATTTTTAAAAATTTATACGGTTTTGATGACTGGAAATTAGAAGGTGCCAAAAAAAGAGGTATTTGGTCAAATACTAAAGAACTTATTAAAATGGGTAGCGAAAAAATTGTTGAGGAAATTAAAAATAGTCAATTAAGAGGAAGAGGAGGAGCAGGTTTCCCTGCAGGACTTAAGTGGTCATTTATGCCAAAAGACTCTGGAAAAGATCATTACCTAGTTGTTAATGCAGATGAGTCAGAGCCAGGCACATGTAAAGATCGAGAGATTATGAGAAACGACCCACATCTTCTTTTAGAAGGTTGTTTAGTTGCTGCCTTTGCTATGCATGCACATACTTGTTATATTTATATAAGGGGTGAATATTATTCTGAATCTTCTAATTTACAAAAAGCAATAGATGAAGCCTACGCAAATAATTTAATTGGTAAAAATGCATGTGGTACAGGGTGGGATTTTGATATTTATCTTCACAGAGGAGCAGGAGCATATATTTGTGGTGAAGAAACTGCTTTACTTGAAAGTTTAGAAGGTAAAAAAGGCCAACCTCGATTAAAACCTCCGTTTCCCGCTGGCGCAGGTTTATATGGATGCCCAACAACAGTTACAAATGTTGAAACAGTTGCCGTTTCACCAACTATTTTAAGACGTGGTTCAAAATGGTTCGCTGACTTAGGAAGTGCCAACAATACAGGTACAAAAATTTTTAGTATTTCAGGACACGTTAATAATCCATGCAATGTAGAAGAGGAAATGGGGATACCATTAAAAGAACTGATTGAAAAACATGCAGGTGGTGTAATTGGTGGTTGGGAAAATTTATTAGCTGTAATTCCTGGAGGTGCAAGTGTGCCTTTATTACCTAAGTCTATTTGCGATACAGTTAAAATGGATTTTGATAGCCTAAAAGAAGTTCAAAGTGGATTAGGAACTGCTGCTGTTATTGTAATGAATAAATCAACAGATATTGTTGAAGCAATAGCTAGATTATCACATTTTTATAAACATGAAAGCTGTGGTCAATGTACTCCTTGCAGAGAAGGTACTGGATGGATGTACAGAATGATGGAAAAAATGGTTCATGGAAATGTAAAACATCAAGATATTGATAAAATTTTAGATGTGACTAAGCAAATTGAAGGTCATACTATTTGTGCCTTAGGTGATGCTGCTGCTTGGCCTATTCAAGGTTTGTTTAGACACTTTAGACCTGAAATTGAAAAAAGAATTCAAGAAAGAAATAGAAGAGTAGCCTAGTGCCAAAGATAACAATTGATAATAAAGAATACGAATTTGAAAACGGCATGACCGTAATGCAAGCTTGTGAACAAGCAGGAACTGAAATTCCAAGATTTTGTTATCATGAAAAACTCTCAATAGCAGGAAACTGTAGAATGTGTTTAGTAGAAATGGAAAAAGCTCCAAAACCTATTGCATCATGTGCCATGCCAGCTGCAGATGGAATGGTTATAAAAACAAAAACAGAAACAGTAAAAAAAGCTCGAAAAGGTGTAATGGAGTTTCTTCTCATTAATCATCCATTGGATTGCCCTATTTGTGATCAAGGAGGAGAATGTGATCTTCAAGATCAAGCAATGTATTATGGTTTTGATAAAACTAGATATGAAGAAAACAAAAGAGCAGTTCAAAATAAAAATATGGGACCACTTGTCAAAACAATTATGACAAGATGTATACATTGTACAAGATGCGTAAGGTTTTCTACTGAAGTTGCGGGTGTTGATGATATAGGATTACTTGGCAGAGGTGAAAATGCTGAGATCACGACTTACTTAGAAAAAACTATTGAGTCAGAATTATCAGGAAATGTAATTGATTTATGCCCCGTAGGTGCTTTAACAAGTAAACCATATGCATTTAAATCTAGACCATGGGAGCTAACCAAGACAGAAACATTTGATGTGTTTGATGGTATAGGCTCAAGTATAAGGATTGATACAAGAGGAAAAAAAGTTTTAAGAGCTCTTCCTAGAATAAATGAAGAAACCAATGAAGAATGGATAAGTGATAAATCTAGATTTGCAGTTGATGGACTCTCAAGTCAAAGATTGGATAATGTATATTCTAAATCAAATAATAAACTCCAAAAATCTTCATGGGATAATGCATTTGAATTAATAAAAAAAGAAATTACAAAAAGAGGTAAAGAAAATACTGTATTCCTATCTGGTAAGTTTACTGATATTGAAACTTTATATTCCGCACAAAAATTTAGCAATTCACTAAAATCAAAAAACTATGATTGCAGATTTGATAATACACAAATTATCGATAATTCATCTTCAAGTTATAAATTTAATTCAACAATTCAAGAAATTGAAAAGGCTGATGCTATTCTTTTAATCGGATCAAACCCTAGATGGGAAGCAGCTGTACTAAACGCTAGAATTAGAAAAGCATATATTGAAAATAACTGCAAAATTGGCCTTATAGGTCCTAAATTAAATCTTACTTACGATTATCATCATTTATCTGATTCTTTAGATTACCTTAATAAATTATCTAATAATAAATCTGAATTCAATAAAGTTTTAAAATCTGCAAAAAACCCACTTATAATATTAGGTACTTCAGCAATAAATAATGATCATGGAAAAAAAATATTAGAAACTGCAGGATTAATTGCGAAAAAAATTCAAAAAAATAAAAATATAAATCCATTAAATATTCTTAACCAAGATATTTCTAGAGTAGGAGCATTAGATTTGAAATTTTATAATAAAAAATTTGATAATGATTACAATAAACAATTAAAAAAACATATTGATAAAACAAAGCCTGTAGTTTTCTTAATGGGGTTAGATGAGATAAATTTTTCAACATTTGAAAATTCTTTTGTTGTTTATCTTGGTCATCATGGAGATGTTTCAGCATCTATAGCTGATATAATTTTACCAACCCCTGCATATACTGAGAAAAGTTCTACTTATATGAATATAGAAGGTAGAGTTATTCAAACAACTAAGTGTCACAATCCAATTGGTGAAGCTAAAGAGGAGTGGAAAATTTTTAGAGTTTTAAGCGACTTATTTGAAAAAAATTTAAATTTTAATAATCTTGGGGAGCTTCGAAATGAGCTTACAAGTACCTATGGTCAATTTGCTCTTTTAAATGAAGTTAATTCTATTGGCGAAATAACTTTTGCTAAAAATAATAAAATTGAGAATATTAAAATTAAATATAACATTGAAAATTTTTATATGAATGATTCTATTTCTAGATCTTCTGAAACAATGGCAAAATGTACTAAAGATATTTTAAATAAGGCAGCATAATAATTAGATGACTCATGATATATTAATTACAGGGTTAATAATCATTGCCCAAATACTTGCTGTTGTTGTACCAGTTTTAATATCTGTAGCTTTTTTAGTTTATGCTGAAAGAAAAGTATTAGCATTAATTCAATTAAGAAGGGGTCCAAATATAGTAGGGCCTTTTGGCATATTACAAAGCTTTGCTGATGCATTAAAACTTATTACTAAAGAAAATATTATACCTAGTGGATCAAATAAAATTGTTTTTATTTTAGCACCCATAATAACAATGGTTCTTAGCTTAGCAGGTTGGGCAGTAATACCTTTTGCTCCAGGATGGGTAGTCTCTGATATTAACGTAGGTATCATGTATCTGTTTGCAGTATCATCTCTTGGAGTATACGGAATAATAATGGCTGGATGGGCTAGTAACTCTCAATATCCTTTTCTAGGAGCATTAAGATCAGCTGCTCAAATGGTTTCATATGAAGTATCTATTGGATTTGTAATAATTACTGTATTATTATGTGTAGGTTCTTTAAATTTATCAAAGATAGTTTTAGCTCAGCAGACTGTATGGTTTGCAATTCCATTATTACCTATGTTCATTATTTTTTTTATTTCTGCGTTAGCTGAAACAAATAGATTACCTTTTGATCTTCCTGAAGATGAATCAACACTTGTTGCAGGATTTTTTACCGAATATTCATCTGCTTCATTTGTATTATTTTTTTTAGGTGAATACGCGAGTATGATTTTAATGTCTTCTATGACTGTCATTCTTTTTTTAGGCGGATGGCTTCCTCCATTTGATGTATACCCATTAAATGTTGTTCCTGGAGTAATCTGGTTTACTGTGAAAGTAATATTTATATTATTTTTATTTATTTGGGTTAGAGGAACTTTCCCAAGATATAGATATGATCAGTTAATGAGACTTGGATGGAAAGTTTTTTTACCGTTTTCTTTGCTTTGGGTTGTGGCAACTTCTGGTTTTTTAGTATATTTTGACATGCTGCCAAAATAATATGTATAAATTAATTAAATCTTTTACTTTATTTGAATTATTTCAAGGACTATTTTTAACTTTCAAATACATATTTAAATCTAAAGTTACAATAAATTATCCTCACGAAAAAGGTCCATTAAGCCCACGTTTTAGAGGCGAGCATGCTTTGAGAAGATACCCAAGTGGGGAAGAGAGATGTATTGCATGTAAACTTTGTGAAGCAGTATGTCCTGCTCAAGCAATTACAATTGAAGCAGAGCCAAGAGAGGATGGAAGCAGAAGAACAACAAGATATGATATAGATATGACTAAATGTATTTACTGTGGTTTATGTCAAGAATCTTGCCCAGTTGATGCGATAGTAGAAGGACCAAATTTTGAATTTGCCACTGAAACAAGAGAAGAATTAATTTATAATAAAGATAAACTTTTAGAAAATGGAGATAGATGGGAGCAAGAAATTGCTCAAAACATTCATCTCGATAGAAAATATAGATAAGAATGGTTCTTTATTCATTAACATTTTATCTTTTTTCATCTGTTGCAGTTCTTTCTGCTCTAATGGTTATAAGTGCAAAAAATCCAGTTCATTCAGTTTTGTTCTTAATTTTAAGCTTTGTTAACGCATCAGGACTCTTTGTTTTATTAGGTGCTGAATTTTTGGCAATGATCCTTGTCGTTGTATATGTTGGAGCTGTTGCAGTCCTTTTTCTATTCGTTGTAATGATGCTTGATATAAATTTTGTAAAGTTGAGAGAAGGTTTTTTGCAATATTTACCTTTTGGAGCATTATTAGGGATAGTTCTAGTAATTGAACTTGGAATACTTTTTTTAACAGATAGATCGTCTAATATTTATAAAAATCAAACACCACTACAACCTATAGTTAATGAAGTGGAAAATACAAAAATGATTGGGCAAATACTCTACACTGAATATTTTTATTTATTTCAAATATGTGGGATAATTTTATTAGTCGCAATGATTGGCTCTATTACACTTACATTAAGAGATAAAGGTGGTGTTAAAAGGCAAAATATAGATTCTCAAAATACAGTTGATGCATCAACAGCTATAGAAAAGAAAAAAGTAAAAATAGGCGAAGGAATTTAATTAATGATTACTCTTGAACACTATCTTTTTCTCGGCGCAATTATTTTTACCTTAGGTGTTTTAGGAATATTTTTAAATAAGAAAAATTTAATTATAATTTTAATGTCTATAGAACTCATCTTGTTGTCGGTAAATATTAATTTTATTGCTTTCTCAACGTATATTAATGATATCTCAGGGCAAATTTTTGCAATGCTTACACTTACTGTTGCAGCAGCTGAAGCAGCAATTGGACTTGCCATACTTGTAGTATTTTTTAGAAATTTAGGATCAATAGAAGTAAATAAAATTAATCAGCTTAAGGGATAGCAGATGGCAACCTCAATTATATTTTTACCCCTACTTGGTTTTCTTTTTTGTTTTTTGCTAGGTAAACAGTTTCACTATAAGATTTATCAAATATCTACAACTTCAATTCTTTTTCTTTGCGCATTATTTTCTTGGATAATATTCATTCAGTTTATTAATAATAAGGAAACTGAAACAATCTTTATTCTTAACTGGATTACTTCTGGAAACTTTATTGTTGATTGGTCAATAAGATTAGACACATTAACTGCCGTAATGTTCATTGTGGTTACAACTGTTTCCGCTTGTGTTCACTTATATTCAATAGGTTATATGGAAGAAGATCCATCAAAGATAAGATTTATGGGCTATCTAAGCTTATTTACTTTTTTTATGCTGGTGCTTGTATCAAGTAATAACTTGTTGCAAATGTTTTTTGGTTGGGAGGGTGTTGGACTAGCCTCATATTTATTAATTGGTTTTTGGCACCATAAAGATTCAGCCAACAAAGCTGCAATAAAAGCATTTGTCGTAAATAGAGTTGGAGATTTTGGATACGCAATTGGAATTGCAGGAATTTTTTACATTTTTGGTACGATAAGTTTCGACAGTATTTTTGAGCAAGTGGATCAATTTAGTGAGCATCAAATTCAATTCCTTTCATTTAGTTTTCCAACTTTAGATTTTTTATGTTTTCTTTTATTTATAGGAGCAATGGGTAAATCTGCCCAATTAGGTTTACACACTTGGCTACCAGATGCTATGGAAGGACCTACTCCTGTTTCTGCGCTAATACATGCTGCAACAATGGTAACAGCTGGCGTATTTTTAGTTGCAAGAATGAGCCCTCTATATGAGTTTGCTGCATTTACTAATTTATTCATTACTTTTGTAGGCGCGGCTACAGCTATTTTTGCCGCCTCTATAGCCTTAACACAAAATGATATTAAACGAGTCATTGCATATTCAACATGTAGTCAATTAGGATATATGTTTTTCGCAGCAGGTGTAGGTGCTTATAATGCATCAATATTTCACTTAACAACCCATGCCTTTTTTAAAGCCCTTCTATTTCTTTCTGCAGGTTCTGTAATTCACGCAATGCATCATGAACAGGATATGAGAAAAATGGGTGGACTTTTCAAAAAAATACCTTTTACCGCTACAATGATGTGGATTGGATCTCTTGCAATTATTGGTTTCCCGTATCTATCTGGCTACTATTCAAAAGAAAGTATTTTAGAAAATGCTTTCTATGCATCAAATGGAATAGCATATTTTGCATATTTAGTAGGTATTTTAACTGCTCTACTTACAGCTTTTTATTCATGGAGATTATTATTTCTAACATTTCATGGTGAAAATAGATCAGAAAATAAAACATATGATCATGCCCATGAATCACCTTTAGTTATGACAGCTCCATTATTTATTCTTGCAATTGGCTCTATTTTTTCAGGAATATTCTTTGCTGATTATTTTATTGGATATTACAAAAAAGAATTTTGGGATAATGCAGTATTATTAACAGAGAGCTCTCATAAATATCTTCCTCTTACACAATCCTTAATATCAAAATCAGCTGTTGCAATTGGAATTCTTGTCTGTGTGTTGATATATTCAAATAATTTAAATAGAGCAAAAAATCTTTCTTATAACTTAGATCCCCTATATTCTCTTTCTAAAAATAAATGGTATGTGGATGAACTATATCATAAAGTATTTGTTTTAACTTTTTTCAAATTAGCAAACTTTTTTTGGAAAAGAGGAGATGAAAAAACTATAGATGGTTTAGGGCCAAACGGAGTGTCCTGGATTATTTCAAAATCTTCATCTTATGTAAGTTTATTTCAATCAGGGTATTTGTTTCATTATGCTTTTGCTATGCTCGGCGGCTTAGTAATAATTTTAACATGGTTTTTATATTACTAAATGATTGACTGGCCACTAGTATCAGTAATAATTTTTTTACCTTTAATTGGCGCTTTAATTATTCTTTTTATTAAAGAAGATGAATTAACATCAATTAATATTAAACGGGCTGCTTTACTAACAACGTTAGGAACATTTATTTTAAGTTTAATACTTTGGTTACAATTTGATTATTCCAATCCATCTTATCAATATGAAGAAAAATTTAGATGGTTCGATGATTTTAATTTCTTCTACCATGTTGGTGTTGACGGTATCTCACTTTTTATGATTTTATTAAGTACATTTTTAACCCCACTTTGTATTTTAGCTAGTTGGAATAATATAAAAAAAAGAGTCAAGGAATATATGCTTTCTTTTCTATTTTTAGAGACTGTAATGATTGGAATGTTCGCTTCTATAGATATACTTTTATTTTATATTTTTTTTGAAGCTGTATTAATACCAATGTATCTAATCATAGGTATTTGGGGAGGAAATAGAAGAATCTATGCTTCTTTTAAATTCTTTCTCTATACTCTTTTGGGGTCAGTACTCATGTTGATTGCTATTATTGTGATGTATAGAAATACAAGCTCAATGAGTATAGAGTTCTTACAAGGTAATTATTTTTCCTATAATACTCAATTGTTTCTATGGCTTGCCTTCTTTGCTTCCTTTGCAGTTAAAATTCCTATGTGGCCTTTTCATACATGGTTGCCTGATGCACATGTTGAAGCTCCAACGGCTGGATCTGTTATTTTAGCTGGAGTACTTTTAAAAATGGGCGGATATGGTTTTATTCGTTTCTCTTTAGGTATGCTTCCAGAAGCAACAGAGTTTTTTATTCCTTTAATTATGACATTAAGTATTGTTGCCATAGTATACACTTCCTTAGTAGCACTAGCACAAACTGATATTAAAAAACTAATTGCATATTCATCTGTTGCTCATATGGGAATTGTAACAATTGGAATTTTCTTAGTTAATCAACAAGGTTTAGAAGGGGCAATGATGCAAATGATTAGTCATGGACTAGTTTCAGCAGCATTATTTTTATGTGTTGGTGTTATTTATGATCGAATGCATACTAGGGAAATTGAATTTTATGGAGGATTAGTTCAAAGAATGCCACTTTATGCAACAGTATTTATGATTTTCATGCTGGGATCAGTTGGATTACCTGGGACTAGTGGTTTTGTTGGAGAATTTTTAGTTATTATTGGAGCATTTAAATTTTCAAGTTACGTTGTTATTGGCGCGGCTTTTGGAATAATATTATCTGCTGTTTACATGCTATATCTTTATAAAAGAATTATTTTTGGCACCATAACTAATAATAAACTTGCAGATATTTTAGATATAAATACAAGAGAGAAAATCATATTAATTCCTTTAGCAATTTCAGTAATATTACTAGGTATATTTCCAAATCTATTTTTAGATCCTATGAGATTATCACTTGAACTAATTATAACAAACTATGAAATAGCCAATGCTAAATAATATTTACAATATTTTTTTTATACCTGAAATTTTTTTAGCATGCTCTTCTCTTGTATGTTTACTTTTTGGTCTTTTTTTAAAAAAGAATGCCTTTAGACAAACTTCTAATCTAGCAGTTTTTGTTTTATTGTTAACCATTTTCCTTGTTTACTATGATAGTGAATCCAATTTTGCAAATTATAAAAGTTTATTTAGCCATTCTTCTTTTATAAATTTTTTTAAAATTTTAGCTCTATTAGGATCTATAGCTAGTATCATTATTTCTAAAGATTATTTCTTAGGCATTAAGCTTAAAAATTTTGAAATTCCCGTTTTATTTTTATTTTCAACACTTGGGATGATGTTAATGATTGCTTCAAATAATCTTATGTCCATGTATTTAGCAATAGAACTGCAAAGTTTATCTTTGTATGTTGCTGCAGCAATAAAAAGAGATTCAATTTCATCAGCTGAGTCAGGAGTAAAATACTTTATTTTAGGAGCATTATCGTCTGGTATACTATTGTATGGTTTCTCCTTAATTTATGGATTCACTGGTTCAATGAATTTTGATGATATAAGTTTCTATTTATCAAAATATGATAATTTAAATTTAGGTCTAATATTTGGTCTTGTATTTGTGATGGTAGGCTTGGCTTTTAAGGTTTCAGCCGTACCTTTCCATATGTGGACTCCAGATGTTTATGAAGGAGCGCCAAACTCAATTACAGGTTTTTTTGCTATTGTCCCTAAGATTGCTGCAGTAGCTTTAATTTATCGTTTTTGTTTAATTCCATTTGAAAATTTTTACTTAGAATGGAGTCAAATAATTTTATTTTTATCAATAGCCTCAATGTTTCTTGGGGCTATCGCTGCTATAGCACAGTCAAATATTAAAAGATTATTAGCTTATAGTTCTATCGGACATATAGGTTATATATTAATAGCTTTAGTTGCCGCAAATGATGATGGAATTAAAGCAGCATCTATTTATATGTTTTCATACATGATAATGAATGTTGCTATTTTTGCTATTTTACTTTCATTAAAAGTTAAAAATGAATATTTAATTAACATAAGTGATTTAAAAGGGTTAAGTAAAAGTAATCCAATCGTTAGTCTTGCTATTTCAATAATAATGCTATCTATGGCTGGTATTCCACCATTTATAGGATTTTTTGGAAAGTTTTATGTTTTAATTGCTGCAATTGAACAGGAATTATATGTACTTTCAGTTCTTGGTGTTCTAGCTAGTGTTATTTCTGCTTTTTATTATTTAAGAATTATTAAGATAATATATTTTGATGAAAGTATAAGTGAAGGAATAATCAATTTTAAAATTTCATTTCAATCAAAAATTATTCTATCCTTAAGCTTGTTTTTAATTATTTGTTTCATATTTTACCCGTCTTTATTAATTAATATATCAGCAAATTTGACCATTTAATTAATGTCATTAGATAAAATTAAAAATCTATTAAATAAAAACAATTTTGATTTTCATTTTATTGAATCTGTAGATTCTACAATGTCAGAGATTAAAAAACTTATTTATAATAGAAATATATGTTTGATGGCAAATGAACAAAAAAAAGGATTTGGAAGAAGAGGTACAACTTGGGAAAGTCCAAAAAATAATGTCTATATTTCTATTTTATCTAAAAATATATTGCCAATAGAAAATCATTTTTTAAATAATGCTTTTATTACTAATATGATCTGTTCTGTAATTGAAAATATTTGTAATGTTAAAACTCAAATTAAATGGCCAAATGATATTTTAATTAATAACGAAAAAATTTCTGGAATAATTTCTGAAATATTTAGTATCAAAAGTGATGAATATATAAATACTGGTTTTGGAGTTAACATAGTATCTTCTCCAAAAATAGAAAATTATCCTACAACTAATATTTATAAATACAATAAAGAAATTAATAATTTTTATTTTGTATATGAAATTATGGAAGAGTATTTTAATAATTTTAAACAACTGCTAAATGATCACGAAAAAATTATGACTGAATATAAAAGTAGATTATTATATTTAGGAGGCAATATTAATTTAAAAATCGATGAACAAAGTGTAAAACAAGGAATATTTCATAATCTTAACCCAGATGGGTCAATCACTTTAAAAAATAATATTAATTTTGAAAATATATATAACGCTAGAATAATTTAATGATTGTTATAGATGCAGGTAATACTAATATAGTTATAGGTTTTTATACAAAAAACAAATTAAATAAAATTATTAGATTAAAAACAGAAAAAAAAATCAACATTACACAAAAAGAAATAAATAAATTTTTTAAATCTAACAAAAAGTTGATTAATAGTCTTAAAGATAAATTTTGCATCTTGTCCTCTGTTGTACCTTCTTTAAATTTAATTTTTAAAAATATCTTTCAAAAAAATAAATTCAAATTTTATGTAATTAATCCAACAAAAATACCATTTAGAAATAGTATCAATTATAACTTAAATCAAATTGGAAGTGATCGCATAGCAAACTATGCCTATGTATATAGTAAGAAAATAAAAGACTGTATAATTGTTGACTTTGGTACAGCTACTACTTTTGATGTCATTAAAAATAATCAATATTTAGGTGGATTAATTTTTCCAGGTATAAATCTTTCAATAGAGACACTTTTAAAAAATGCTGAGTTAATAAAAACTTCAAAAATCTCAAAATCAAATAAAATTGTTAATAATAATACATCTGCTTCTATTCAATCAGGTTTCTATTTTGGTTATTTGCATGCAGTTAATGGGATATTAAAGCAAATTATCAAGGAGAATAATTTTAAGCCCAAAGTCTATATTACGGGTGGTCTAGGTAAAATATTTAGGGATAAAATTATTTATAAACCTATATATATGGAACATTTAACATTAGAAGGAATAAAAGAAATCGGTAACAAATATTTTTATGAGTAATAATTTACAACTAAATGATTTTAATGAAGGACTTCACTTTTTATCTCTTGGGGGTATTGGAGAAATAGGTGCAAATTGTTATCTTTATGGATGTGATGGAAAATGGATAATGATAGATTTAGGTCTTTCATTTGCAGATGAAAAGTTTCCTGGTGTAGATTTATTGGTACCAAAAATAGATCATATAGAAAGTTTAGGAGATAATCTCGAGGCTATTATTATCAGCCATGGTCATGAAGATCATGCGGGAGCTGTTGCGTTCTTAGCAAATAAAATTAAATGTCCTGTATATGCAAGTAAATTTGCAAAATTCCTTATCGAAAATCGGCTAAAAGAATTCAATAAAGTAGAAGGATTTACTTTAGAAGAGATAAATCTAGACAAGAAATTAATATTCAATAATTTTGATATAAGTTTTATTCCAACTACGCACTCAATTCCAGAACCAAGTGCAATAGTAATTAAAACAACATATGGATCATTACTTCATACTGCTGATTGGAAAATAGATCATTCACCTACTTTAGGAGACTCATTTTCAAAAGAAAAATTTGAAAAATTAGGAAATGATGGATTACTTGCCTTAATAGGTGACTCTACTAACGCAAATGTGCCTGGCAAATCAGAATCTGAAAGTGACGTTAGGGATGAAATGACAAGTATATTTTCAAGATTTTCTAATAGAATTGTTGTTACCTGTTTTTCTTCAAATATTGCAAGAATGAAAAATATTATTCATGCAGCAAAAAAAAATAAAAGAAAAGTCGCTCTTGTTGGCAGGAGTATGAAAAAAAATATCGAAGTAGCAAGAAAATGTGGTTATGTTGCAGATGATGAAATTTTTATTAGTGAAGATGAAGCTTCTTATATACCAAGAGAAAATTTAGTCATAATTTGTACTGGAAGTCAGGGTGAAAAAAGATCTGCGCTTTTCAGAATAGCTTATAATTCTCATCAACATTTACATTTAGAGCCTGAAGATGTAGTAATTTTTAGCTCTAGAGATATTCCTGGTAATGAAAAATCAATAAATAATTTAAAGAACTTACTTGTTAGACAAAGAGTTGAGATAGTAACAGCTGATGATGATTTAGTACATGTTTCAGGTCATGGTTATGCAGATGAAATAAAACAAATGTATAATTGGACAAAACCCTACCTATCTATTCCTGTGCATGGTGAACCCATGCATCTAGAAGCGCATAAACAATTATCTTACTCATCTCAAGTGCCATTTACTAAAATTTTAGAAAATGGAAAATGTCTCAAAATTGCACCAGGTGAACCTAAAATTGTAGAAAAATTTGAAACTGGAAAGTTAATTGTTGAGGGTAAAAATCTTTATGACTCTGAATCTGCATTTATTAAAGAGAGAAGGAAATATTCATTTGAGGGGCTAGTTTTAATTTCTTTAATTATCAATGATGACGACTATTCAATTAATAAAAATATGTTACTTACCTTAAAAGGATTGCCGGGAATAGATGAAGAAAATATTAAAAGTGATTTTAAAATACTTTTTATTGAAAACTTTACAAAACTTAACAAAGATCAAAAATCATCAGATCTTATAGTATCTGACTTAGTTAAAAGTAGTTTTAGAAAGATTATAAAAAATTCAATTCAAAAAAAACCAGAAATTGAAGTTCATTTAATACGATCTTAATGGCACTATTTACTCATGTTCTAATTTTTATCCTTGTTTGGTGGATTTTATTTTTCATACTCCTACCGATTAAGATAAAAGTACCTCAAAAAGTAGAATCTGGACATGCGAAAAGTGCTCCGAGTAAGCCATATCTTCTAATAAAATTTATAGTAACTTCATTAATATCAGCTTTAATTTTATTTTTTTTGATTTTATTTGGATTTGATTTATCAAATATATTTAATAAATGAAATATTCTAATTTTTTTCTTCCCACTATTAAAGATGCACCATCAGATGCTGAAATAATTTCACATAAATTAATGATCAGAGCAGGTATGATTAAGCAATCTAGTGCAGGTATTTATTCTTGGTTACCATTAGGTTTACTTGTATTAAAAAAAATTGAACAGATTGTCCGAGAAGAACAAAATAATGCAGGAGCAATAGAATTGCTTATGCCTACGATACAATCTTCTGATTTATGGATTAAATCAGGAAGATATGATGATTATGGAAAAGAAATGTTGAGGATTACAGATCGAAGTGGAAGAGATATGCTATACGGCCCAACAAATGAAGAATTAATTACTGATATATTTCAATCACATATTAATTCTTACAAAGATCTTCCAAAAAACCTCTATCATATTCAATGGAAATTCCGAGATGAAGTTAGGCCTAGGTTTGGAGTTATGCGAGGAAGAGAATTCTTAATGAAGGATAATTATTCATTTGATCTTGATGAAAACGAAGCAAAAAAATCTTATGACAATATGTTTAAAGCATACATAAAAACTTTTATTAGAATAGGTTTAACACCAATTTCCTTAAGAGCGGAAACTGGACCAATTGGCGGTAACTTAAGTCATGAATTTCAAATACTAGCTAAGACTGGTGAAAGTACACTTTATTATGATAAAAAATTAGAAACACTTAACCCCGAAACTATAGATCCAAATGAGTTGCAGTCATTTTATGCTGCAGTTGATGATCAACATGATGAAAAAAATTGCCCAATTTCAAATGAAAATTTAAAAATTTCTAAAGGCATTGAAGTAGGCCATATATTTTATTTTGGAACAAAATATTCTGAGAAATTAAACGCATTTGTTCAAGATAAAAGTGGGAAAAATGTTCCAGTACATATGGGATCATATGGCATTGGCGTTTCAAGACTTGTGGGTGCAATTATAGAAGCTTATCATGATGAAAAAGGAATTAGATGGCCTTTAGAAGTTGCTCCATTTAAGGTTTCCATAGTTAATTTAATGCCAGAAGATCAAGATTGTGCCACAAAATCATCAGAATATTATGAATATTTTATGAAAAATAATATTGAAGTCATTTTAGATGATAGAAACTGCAGTATAGGAAAAAAATTATCTGATAATGAGTTAATTGGGACACCATATCAAATTATTATTGGCAAAAGAGATTTAAAAGATAATTTAGTAGAAATAAAAAATCGCCAAAATAATGAAAGTGAAAAAATTTCGTCCAGTAGTGTCATTGATTTTATTAATAATAAGTTAAAAAAATAGATGATTTCTAAATCAGAACGATTACTGATTTTTAGGTTTTTATTTTCTAAGAAATCCGATGGCTATGTGTCTATTTTTGCTTGGTTTTCAATAATAGGTATTAGTTTAGGAGTAGCAGCAATTATTATAGTAATGTCTGTTATGAATGGTTTTAGAATTGATCTAACTAACAGAATAATTGGACTTAATTCGCACCTTAATATTTATAGTTTTGATAATGAGATAACAAATAAGCAAGCTGATGAACTTATATTGAATATTGATAATTCTTTTTTTTACCAACACTACAAATCTATTGAAACAAATGGATTAATTATAAAATCAAATAACTCAAAAGGTGTGATGATCAAAGGCTATGATAGATATGATAAAAATCATTATTTGTTTAATTCAATTATTATGGGTGCATTAATTCAAAATCCAAAAAGTGAAATATTAATTGGAGATTCCTTAGCGAGCGAAATGAATTTAAGCGTGGGAGATAAGGTTAAAATTGCAATTCCAAAGACTGATAAAACAATATTAGGAAATATTCCAAGATTTAAAACATTGGAGGTAGTAGGTGTATTTGATTTAGGTTTATATGAATATGATTCAAATTTAATTTTTTTATCTTCAGAACTTGTTAGAAAATTAATCTTATATGATGAAGATATATATAACAAAATTGAATTCTTTACATCATCTCCTAACGAAATTGAGTTATTTAAAAATAAAGTAGAATTAGAAACATCTAATCTTTTATTAAATTTTTATTCAATATCTTGGAAGGATCAAAACAAAACTTTAATAAATGCACTTAAAGTAGAAAAGAATGTTATGTTTATTATCCTTTCTTTAATCATCTTAGTTGCATCATTAAATATTATTTCAGGTTTAATTATTTTTGTAAAAGAAAAAAATAAGGATATTGGCATTTTAAAAACTATTGGAATGAGTAATAAAAGTATTATAAAAATATTTTTTACTATTGGAATCTCAATTGGCTTGATTGGCTCATTAATAGGATTGATAATTGGAATACTTTTCACAATAAATATTAAATCAATTCAAAGTTTTTTAGAATATTTACTTGGGACAAAGCTCTTTTCCGAAGAAGTCTATTATTTATCATCTTTGCCTTCAAAGATTAGTATAAATGAAGTTGTTTACGTACTTTGTGTCACTATAATCATATCAATTATTTCAACTATTTTTCCAGCTTTAAGTTCAGCCAGAATAGATCCAGTTAAGAGTTTAAGAAGTGAATAACAAATATTTATTAGAGATATCCAATTTAAGTAAACATTATTCAAATGAAAATAATTTAAAAATTGAGATAATTAAAAATCTGAATTTTAAATTAATGCAAAACACTAAAGTTGTGATTGTTGGGCCTTCAGGTTCAGGCAAAACTACTTTTCTTAATATTATTGGTCTACTTGACTCTGAATATGATGGAAAGGTTTATTTTAAGAATAAAAATATTTCTTTATGCTCTAAAGATGAAACAAATAAAATTAGAGGATTATCAATTGGTTTTATTCATCAATTTTTTCATTTGATTCCTGAACTCACTGTTATCGAGAATGTTATGCTTCCATTATTAATAAATAAAAATGAAAAGAAAAGTTATGAAATATCCAAAAAACTACTTCTTGAATTTGGTTTAGATGAAAGGATTAATTATAAACCTTTAAAGTTATCAGGAGGAGAACAACAAAGAGTCGCTATTGCAAGATCATTAGTTAACAATCCAGATTTAATTTTAGCTGATGAGATGACTGGAAATCTTGATGAAGATACTGCTAACAACATTTTTAAATTTTTTATAAATTATATCGAACAAAATAAAAAAACTTTAGTATATGTTACTCATAACAAAACGTATTCTTTACTAGCTGATGAAATTTATTATTTTAAAAACAAGAATATACAATTAAAAAATGAATAATCCTTTTATTCATTTACGATCTTTATCTTCATATTCTTTATCTGAAAGTACTCTAAAAATTACTAATTTAGTCGATCTTGCAAAAAAAAATGAGATGCCAGCAATCGCTATTACAGATAATAATAATATGTTTGGAGTATTTGAATTTTCTAAAGAATGTGTAAAAAATAATATTCAACCTATAATTGGATCTTCAATTAATTTATTAGATATTATTACAACTAATCAAGTTTCCCAAGTTACATTTTTAGTCAAAAATGAAATTGGGTATAGAAATCTATTAGCATTAAGCTCACTTTCTCATCTTAATGAAGGAAATAATGTTGGTATATACTTTTCACAATTAGAGGAATTTTCTGAAGGTTTATTCTGTTATATAGGTGGTGAATTTAATCCTTTACTTTTATTAAATAAAGAAAACAAAAAAAAAGATATCATTCAATTAATAGGTGATTTTAAAAAAATTTTTAAGCAAAATTTTCTTTTTGAAATTCAAAGAATAAATGATCAAAATATCGATATTTTTGAAAAAGAATTTATTAATTTATCTAAAGAATTTGACATACCCCTTATTGGTTCAAATAATATTAAGTATGCTAATAAAGATGATTATACTGCACACGATGCATTACTATGTATTGCGCAAAAATCTACTATTAATAATTCTCAAAGAAATACTTCAAATGAAAATATTTATTTTAAGTCAACTGAAGAAATGTATTCAAATTTTGAAGATATTCCTGAGATAATACAAAATAACTTAAATATTTCTCTATCTTGTAATTATTTTCCTGAATCAACAAAACCACAATTACCTGAATTTAAAAATGATTTAAATTTATCAGCAGAAGATTTTTTATTAAAATCCTCAGAACTAGGGCTTGAAAAAAAAATAAAAGAGAAAAATATTAAGAATATAGAAATTTATAATGAAAGATTGAATTATGAAAATGAAATAATAATTAGAATGGGCTTTGCAGGATACTTTTTAATAGTAGCAGATTTTGTTAATTGGGCTAAAGAGCAATTCATTCCTGTTGGTCCCGGAAGAGGATCAGGTGCAGGCAGTTTAGTAGCTTGGTGTTTAGGAATAACGGATTTAGATCCATTAGAGTATGAATTATTATTTGAAAGATTTTTAAATCCAGAAAGAGTGTCGATGCCAGATTTTGACATAGATTTTTGTCAAACTAGAAGAGATGAAGTTATTGAATATGTAAATAATAAATATGGACGTGAGTGTGTCGCTCATATAATTACATTTGGTACTTTGGCATCAAGAGCTGCAGTAAGAGATATTGGAAGGGTTTTAGAAGTTCCGTATGGAGAAGTAGATTCTTTTGCTAAATTAATACCTTTTAATCCATCAAATCCACTTACTTTAAGTGAGTCTATTAAATCTGAAAGAAGCTTGCAAGAAAGGATAGAGAGTGATGAAAGAATTTCAAATATTATTGATGTAAGTCTAAAAATTGAAGGAACCCATAGACACGCTTCAACCCATGCTGCTGGAGTTGTAATTGGTCATGAAAAGTTATCTAAAGTAGTTCCTTTATACAAAGATCAAAATACTAACACAAATGCTACACAATTTTCAATGAAGTATGTTGAAGAAGCAGGTTTAATAAAATTTGATTTTCTTGGTTTAACTACATTATCCATTATAGATGATTGTACAAAATTAATAGTTAAAGAAAATAAAAATTTTTTAATAAACAAAATACCTCTTAATGATACAAAAACTTATGATCAATTGAGTAAGGGAGATACAGTAGGAATATTCCAATTAGAAAGTAATGGTATGGGTAGTGTGCTTCGCCAATTGCAACCTGATAGATTTGAAGAAATAATTGCCGTAGTAGCTTTGTTTAGACCTGGACCGATGGATAATATTCCTTCTTTTTGTAATAGAAAACATGGACGTGAAGAAATCAAATATCTTCATTCAATGTTAGAAGATGTTTTAAAAGAAACTTATGGAATTATTGTCTATCAAGAGCAAGTTATGCAAATTGCACAAGTTTTATCAAATTATTCTTTAGGTGAAGCAGATTTATTAAGAAGAGCAATGGGAAAAAAAATTCAAAAAGAAATGGATATGCAAAAATCAAGATTTATTGAAGGCGCAATTCAAAATAACATTGAAAAAAAAGAAGCATCAAAAATATTTGATTTAGTTGATAAATTTGCTGGCTATGGTTTCAACAAAAGCCATGCAGCTGCTTATGCACTAATTTCTTATCAGACTGCATATTTAAAAGCTAATTTTCCACATGAATTCCTTACAGCAACATTAAACTATTCAATTGATAGAACAGATAAAATTATTTTACTTAAACAAGAAATAGAAAGGTTAAATATTAACTTTTTAAAACCAGATATAAATTATTCAAATTCTTTATTTTCAATTGAAAACAATCAATCATCAAAATCGATTAGATTTGGGCTAGCCGCAATTAAGGGCGTTGGATTAAAATCAATTTCAAGAATGGTAGAGGAAAGAAATAAAAATGGAAAATTTAAGAATATTATAGATTTTATGAATAGAGTTTCTAAAGATGTGATCAACAAGAGGCAACTAGAAAAGCTTATTCAGGCTGGTGCATTTGACAGTATAGACTTTAATAGATCAAAATTATTTAATAATGTACCAAAATTTGTTGACTTATTTGGAGGAGAAAAAAATATCAATCAAGACATGCTTTTTGAAGAAAATGAGATTTCTTTTGAAGACAAAAATTTATTTAATCAAAATTATGCAAAGTGGAAAAATTCAGAAATCTTATCCAATGAATTAGAGGTAATTGGTTTTTATTTTTCAGATCATCCCCTAAATCTTTATCCAAAAAAATTTTTTGAATTAG
>CABYHL010000002.1 GCA_902518895.1 uncultured Alphaproteobacteria bacterium
TTTTGATTTAAATGATTGACTTATTAAATATAGTTAGCAGTGTGTTTGGATATATCCTTTTTGGATTTTTTGTAAATAAATTACAAATACTTCCAAAAAAATATATTGATTATTTTGATTTTACAGGTTTCAACATTCTTTTACCTTTAGCTTTAATTATATATTTTTGGCAAGTCTCATTTCCTCAAATTAATTCTATTGGCTTGATCATCTCATTTTTTGCTTCAGGAATTTTTATATCCATAACTGGATTTTTAATTAGCAAACAATTTTTAAATTTTAAAACAGATGACTCTGCACTTTTTGGATTAGCTGCTTGTTTTGGTAACACAGTAGCAATGGGAATACCTCTTATGTATGCAGTTTTGGGTCCAATAAATACAATCCCTTATATGATATTAGTTTTTTTTCATGGTATTGTTCATTTTAGCTATACTGTTATTATAATAGAAGTTTATAGAAATAGACAAAAAAACATTGTCGAAATTTTTTATCAAATATTATTAGGTATAATTAAAAATATTGTACTTTTTGGAATGATAATTGGTATCATTCTTAATTACTCTAATCTTATTGTTCCATCTATTATGAAAGAGCCCTTAGATATTTTTGTGAACCTTGCTCTTCCAATGGTTCTCATTTCTTTAGGTCTTGCATTAGGAAATTTTAAAATTAGAGAAAATATTTATGGTGCAATACTATTAACTATCTTAAAAAATTTTATTCACCCTATAATTGCATTTTGTTTAGCGAATTTTATACTAGAGCTTGATAATCTCTTGGTAATTATTGTTACTATGGCCGCAGCTTTACCAAGTGGATCTCAGTCATATTATTTTGCATACAGATATAACTCACTAAAAGCACTAGTTTCTTCAAATGTAGTATTAAGTACGTTTGTTAGTTTTTTTACACTGTCTTTATTATTAGTATTTTTTGATATTACGTAGATTGAGAAATAAACGATTTTATTCTCTCTTTTTTATCCATAGTTTTAACACTAAAAGGAAAAATCTCTAACATCTTGTCATATACATCAATTGCCTGTTGAAACTGACCCTGATGAATAAAAATTAAACCCATTCCGTCTAGGGCACCAAAATGTCTTGGTTCTAATTCAAGAGTTTTAATAATGTCTTGCATAGATTGATCAAAATTACCCATCATAAAGTGAACTGTAGCTCTTTTATTCCAACCTTCAGCAAAATTAGGATCTTCTTCAATTAAATTATTAAAAAATCTAATTGCTAGTGGATAATTTCTTAAATTCATAGCTTGGATACCCTTCTCAAAATATTCAATTACTTTTGGATCATCAACTTCATACCATATATTCCAAATGTCAGATATCAAATCTCTTATCTCATCCTGATTTTCAGTCTCATTTAATTTTTTAAACAAATTATTTAGCCGTGGATCATTTTGATCTGCTAATGCTATCTTACAAGCAAACAAAAGACTTATACTGACAATTAATATTTTAAAGATAACTCTCATATTTAAATGATTTTTCGGATAGATTTCTTTTCTTTTCATGCTTTCTCGTTCTCCCTGTTACTCTAGTTCTCCATAACTTAAATGATCTTGGTTTAAGATTTGTTCTCATTATTTTTATAACCTCTGATTCGGTTACACCGTGAATTCTTTTTATTTTTTCAAAAGAGGTTTTATCACACCAGGCTAATTTAATAATATTATCTATATTCTCCTGCATATTATGAATATAGTTCTCTATTAATTAAATTCTAAAAAAAATGATTGATTTGTATTCATCACCTACGCCTAATGGTCGAAAAATTAGCATTATGCTTGAAGAATTAGGTGTAGATTTTAATCCTATTTTAATAAATTTAGATAAAAAAGAGCAGTTTAGTGAAGAGTTTTCAAAAATATCTCCTGCAAATAAAATTCCTGTAATTGTAGATAATGATAACAACCAAACAGTATTCGAATCCGGGGCTATCCTTCTTTATCTGGCAAAAAAATATGATAAATTTCTAAATAAAGATAAGTATTGGGAAATAATACAATGGGTTTTTTTTCAAATGGCTTATGTTGGGCCAATGCTAGGCCAGGCTCATCAATATTTATTTTATCATCCTGGTAAAAGCAAATTTGCAGAGGATAAAACAAAAGGTTATGCACAGCATATATATTCAATTTTAGACAAAAGACTTTCTAAACAAGAATATTTTTCGGATACCTATTCAATAGCTGATATTTCAATTTGGCCTTGGACCGCTCGTTATGAAAGACATCAAATAAATTTGCATGAGTATCCAAATGTGTTGAGATGGTATAAACAAATATCAATAAGACCTGCTGTTATTAAAGGATATAATTCTCTAGGTGAATTTAATGAAATTCCTAAGCCTTAAGCGTTGTAAAATAAAACTGAGCCTGCGGTAATAATTAAAAGGATTGCTAAAAACCATTCAACAATTATTTTTAATTTTTCATTATTAAGATATTGTCTGATAACACTTCCTCCATATGCCCATATACTTATAGAAGGAATATTTACTACTGTAGACATAATGACCATAAATAGTGTTCCAATTATTATATTTTCATCTTTTGGATAATATAATGTTACTGCAGTTGAACAGATTACCCAAGCTTTTGGATTTACAAATTGAAACAAAATTGCTTCATGATATTTTAATGGTCTTGATCTATCTTCAGTCTTTGAAATATTTAAAGACCCAAACATTTTATATGCTAAATAAAGAATGTAGCCTGCGCCAACATATCTTAAAATATCATAGAGTATAGGATAGGTAATAAACAAAGACCCAAGACCGAGACATACAAGTGCTAATTGCAAACCATGACCAGAAGGAATGCCAAAAATATTAGGTATAGATCTTATAAATCCGAATTTTATACCTGATGCAGTTAAAATACTATTATTTGGACCTGGAGTTACGTACATAATAAAATTATACACTGCTAAAGCAGCTATTAATTCCCATGTAATCATTTTTTAATCTCTAAAATTTACAAATTGGACTGGTATACCTATCTTAGCATCCTCAATAAGCTTCATTACACTTTGTAAATCATCTTTTTTCTTTCCTTCAACACGAAGTTCATTCCCATTGATCTTTACTTGAACTTTTAATTTAGAACTTTTGATATCAGAAGTAATTTTTTTACACAGTGATTGCTCAATTCCTTCTACTAATTCATACGTCTGACGAATTTTATTCCCCCCAGCTTTTTCCATATCATTTTTTTTTAAACATAAAGGATCAACTTTTCGTCTTACAAAATGAGTAACCAGCATGTCATTTACTTGACCAGCTTTCATTTCATCATCAGTAGTAACAACTATAGTATTTTCTTTTTTTTCAATTGAAGTATCTGATCCTTTAAAATCGTACCTAGTAGTAATTTCTCTTGTAGCATTTCCTAATGCGTTATCAATTTCTTGATGATCTAATCTGTTTACAATATCAAAACTAGGCATTTATTTAGTTTATTACATCGTCATTTATATCTGGCAACTGTTTTTTAGTGCTTAATCTTCCTAATTTTTTCATCTTTTCTACTTTTTTAGTCAAACTTCCTGAACCATCTTGCAATCTTTGTTTAGCTTCATCCATTTTTGATTTAGCTAAATCTATTGACTGATTAGCTTTTACAAATGACTCATATACACTGACTGTTTTATCATAAATATCTGATGCAGCTGATGCTATATCTTTTATTGTTTTAGATTGTTTATCAACCCGCCACATATTTTCTACAGCTTTAAGTAAAAAGGGTAAAGTTGATGGCCCAACAATAATTATTTTATTGTTCCATGAATCTTCTATAAGTTTATTTGCCTCATTATATAAAGTAAGTAGTGCTGGTTCTATTGGAACAAACATTAAAACATTATCAATTGTATTGATTCCATATATTTTTGAATAATTATCTTTACTCAAACTTCTAATCGAAGTTTTTGTTGAATCCAAAAATTTTTTCAAAAATATCTTCTTTTGTTGATTGTCATTTGTATTAGAATAATCATGCCAAGAATCTAAGGACACTTTTGAATCTATAATTATGTGCCTATTACCTGGCATATGAACAATTACATCGGGTTTTTGTAAATTGCCATCTTCATCTCTAAAAGTTTTTTGAGTTGAGTACTCTTCTCCTTCTCTTAAACCAACACTATCTAAAATATTTTTAAGTACAAATTCTCCCCAAGGACCTTGTTGAAGCGCACCACCTCTAATTAATGTATTCTCAATTCTATCTTGAGCTAAATTAAAATTTTGTAAAGATTGCTGAATTGATTGCATGTGATTTTTTAAGGAAGTAAGATCAGTATCATCTTTTATTTCAGAACTTTTTGATTTGCGAAGAAAAAATAAAATTGCTAAAAAACCAACTCCAGATAAAAAACCAATAATGAAAACAAATATAAGATTTTCAAACATCACTATTTAGATAAGATATAAATATATTATCAAATATCTAGCAATTTTC
The DNA here is from genome assembly GCA_902518895.1 of uncultured Alphaproteobacteria bacterium. GTDB lineage: Bacteria > Pseudomonadota > Alphaproteobacteria > HIMB59 > CACPNW01. Next base: position 4,486 of record CABYHL010000002.1, read on the forward strand.
CCAATAGATACAAATATTAAAAAAAAAGTAATATTGTATTTTACTGTACCGGCTGCAAATGCGATTGGATCTCCAATAATAGGTACCCATGAAAATAATAATGACCATTTTCCATACTTTTTGAAAATATCTGTAGCTTTCTGTAATAAGTATTTATTTACTGGAAACCAAGGTTTCTTAATAAGAAAATTTACAAAGTAACCACATATCCAACTGATTAGAGATCCTAAAATATTACCTGCTGAAGCAAAAAATAATAATAAAAATGGATTATACTTATTAGATAATAATAGTGCTGATAAATATGTCTCTGAAGCAAAAGGAAAAAAAGTACCTAAAGACAAACAAAAAATAAATAATGATGAATAGATCAAAGTATTTCTTATTGTTAATTTATGTTATTGTTATGTTACTTATCAATTTATGAACGATTTTCCAAAAGAAGAATTTATTTCCAGAATTGAAAAAATACAAATACATATTGAAAAAGAAAATATTGATGCTGTTATTATAACTTCACCGTCAAATTTTAGATATTTCACTGGACTTGATAGTAATTTTTGGGAAAGTCCTACAAGACCGTGGTATTTAATTATTTCAAAAAAAAATCCAATAAAAGCTATAATACCATCTATTGGTATTACAGCTATGCAAGAAACATTAGTCAATGATATCGAAACTTGGGAGTCTCCAAATCCAAAAGATGAAGGAATAACTTTATTAAAAAAAAATATTAGAAGTTTTCCTAAAAGTTCAAATATTGGATTTGAATTAGGAAATGAAACTTTTTTGCGAATGAGTATTAACGATTATCAGGATATAAAAAAAAATTTATCAGAATATAATTTTATTGATGCTAGTAAAATACTTTGGAGTATAAGAAAAATAAAATCTGAAATTGAGATCAATAATATTAAAAAAATTTGTTCTATTACAAGTAAGGTATTTGACGATTTTCCTCAAAAAATTAATTTAGGAATGAGTGAAAAAGAAATTGCATCAATATTTAAAAAAGAATTAATTGAAAGTGGCGCAGATTATATTCAATACATGGCGTGTGTTTCGGGATTTAATGGTTATAATCAGATTATCTGTAACCCAACAGAAAGGGTAATTAAAGATGGTGATATTCTAATTATTGATACCGGTGCAACTTTAAATGGTTATTTTTCAGATTTTGATAGAAATTTTGGCTTTGGAAAAATTCACAAGCAAGTTCTTGATGCATATAATAAATTGTGGGAAGCAACTGAGAGAACTTTAGAAATTATAAAACCTGGAATTAGTTGTTCAGAAATATATTCTAAATTATCTCATAGTTTAACAAATAACAAAATATCAGTTGGAAGGATGGGTCATGGTTTAGGCTTACAACTAACTGAGCCACCAAGTATTATGAAAAATGACAAAACATTACTTGAAGAAAAAATGATTATAACTCTAGAACCATCAATTGAATTGGACAAAAATAGAATATTAGTACAAGAGGAAAATTTATTAATAACTAAAGATTCCTATAAACTTTTGAGTACTAGAACTCCTGAAAATTTACCTATTATTAATTAATTAAATTATTGATTCAATTTTAGGCATAAGTCTAATTAATTCCTTCGTATATTCATGCTCAGGATTATTAAATAATTCCTCTGTATTTTTTGTTTCACAAACAGCACCGTTTTTTAGTACAATTATTCTGTTACACATTTGACGAATTACAGGGAGGTCATGGCTAATAAATAGCATAGTGAGGTGAAGTTCATCTTGTATATCTTTTAACAAATTCAATATTTGTGCTTGTATACTGACATCCAATGCAGAAGTTGGTTCATCACATATTAATAATCGTGGTCTTGTTGCCAAGGCACGAGCAATAGATATTCTCTGCCTTTGCCCTCCTGAGAATTCATGTGGGTATCGATCTAGAGATTGTCTGGTCATTCCAACAATATCTATTAAGTCGTAAACATTTTGTAAAAGTTCATTATTACTAATATTTTTTTGAAAAAATTTAATTGGTTCTGCAATAATATCCTTAACTTTGAAACGAGGATTTAGAGATGAGTAAGGATCTTGAAAAATCATTTGAATTTGACCTCTACTATTATGAATTTGATATTTTTTATTTGAATTATATAGAGGCTCATTATTATAAATTAAATCACCTTTGTTAGGACTAATTAATCCAGTAATAATCTTTGCAATGGTTGATTTACCTGAACCAGACTCTCCAACTAATCCAAGTGTCTCACCTTCAAATAATTCAAAAGATACATTGTCGACAGCTTTAACTATTTTATCATTTGAACTTTTATTAGAAATAAATGGAAAACCACTACCTAAAGAATTATCATCAAAAACTTTTGTCACTTCCTCAAGTTTTAATAATTTTTCATTTTTATTTTCCCTTATTCCCCATGTTTTAATAATATTTTTAGTCAAATCCTTGGAACTAGATGTTATTTCCTTACCATCGGGGCTAATCAATTTAAATCTATTAATTTTCTTATTTGTTGGTGGCACTGAAATTACTAAGCTTCTTGCTTCTGTTGATTTTGGATTTGTTAATAATTCTTTAGTCTCACCTTGTTCAACAATATGTCCGTATCTCATGACAATAACTTTATCAGTCGTCTCTGCTATGACTCCCATATCATGGGTAATAATTATAACACCAAGATTTCTTTTCTTTGTAAGATCTTTGAGTAGTTCTAATATTTGATATTGAATACTTACATCTAAAGCTGTTGTTGGTTCATCTGCAATTATTAGGTCAGGTTCACAACTTATCGCTAAAGCTATCACAACTCTTTGACGCATACCGCCACTAAATTGGTGTGGATAGTCCTCTATTCTTTTTTCAGCGTTCTCTATTCCAACCTCTTTGAGTAGTTGAATTGATTTTTTAAGTGAATCTTGATAACTTAAATTTAAATGAGCCTGAATAGTTTCAATTAATTGATCTTTTATTTTAAATAGAGGATTTAATGAAGTTTGAGGGTCTTGAAAGACAAATCCTATTTTTTTTCCTCTAATATTTTGAATTATTTCTTCATTACTTCTTAATTCAATATTGTCTATTTTTATTGAGCCATCTGTGATTTCACCTGGAGGATCAATCAAATTAATTATTGCATTTGCAATTGTAGATTTTCCAGATCCAGACTCACCGACAATTCCTAATATTTCACCTCTTTCTAAAGAAAATTCTACATTTTTACTTGCAACAATAGTTTCCTTGCGTGTTGGATAACTTATGTTTAAGTTTTTAATTTCTAAAAAACTCATCTCTTTTTTAATTTTGGATTTAAAGCATCTCTCATCCAATCCCCTAATAAATTAATTGATAATGCTAAAACAATTAAGAAAATTGCTGGAAAAAAAGTAATCCACCACTCACCTGAAAATAAAAAATTATTTCCAAACCTTATTAGAGTCCCAAGAGAAGGTGTTGTTGGTGGAACGCCAACACCTAAAAAACTTAAGGTGGACTCTGTAATAATAGCAAGTGCTAATCCGATTGTAGCAATTACTAAGATAGGCCGAAGTATATTTGGTAAAATATGCTTAAACATAATTAATATATTTGATAATCCAATAATTCTTGAAGCTGAGACATACTCTTTATTTTTTTCAACTAAGGTTGATGCTCTCGATACTCTTGCAAACTGAGGCCATTCTGAAATACCAATGGCAAAAATCAAAACATAAATTGCCATTTCGTCATGCATTGATTGTGAGATAATTGCCCTTGCAATACCATCAACAAGTAAAGCCATTAAAATACTTGGAATAGTTAACTGCACATCTGTAAGACGCATTACAATAATCTCATATCTACCACCAATATATCCAGCTGTTATTCCAAGAAAAACTCCAAGTATCATCGCAAAAATTATAGATGCAAAACCAACGATCAGTGAAATTCTTGAACCATAAATCATTGTTGAAAACATATCTCTTCCCTGCTGATCAGTTCCTAAAATGAAGCTAAAACTTCCTCCCTCCGACCATACTGGTGGGGTAAAGGCATCCATTAAAGAAACTGATGCTGGATCAAAAGGATTATAAGGAGCAACTATCCCAGCAAATACAGAACAAAAAAGTATAATAAAAAATATTGTTGAAGAAATTACTGCTAATTTAGAATTAAAGAAACTATATCCAATATCAGTATCATATATTTTATTGTACGTTTTAAATAGCATTTCTAACTACCCTCTTCCTTGAGCCTAATTCTAGGATCAATAAAATAATATGTGATGTCTACAATAAAATTTATCATAACAAATATAAAAGCTACCATGATCATATATGCTGACATTATAGGAATATCGACAAAGTATACTGCTTTGATAAATAATGACCCCATGCCTGGCCATTGAAAAACTGTTTCTGTAATAATTGAAAAAGCAATTAACGTTCCGATGTTGATACCTGTAATTGTAATAACTGGAATTAATCCATTTTTGAGCGCATGCTTATAATTAATAACACCCCTTTTTATACCTCTTGCTTTTGCAAATTTAATATAATCTGTTTGTAAAATTTCCATCATTTCAGCGCGGACTAATCTAATAACATAGGTCATTTGAAATAAACTTAACGTAACAGATGGGAGTATCAGTGCTTTTAAACCAGAAGTAGTTAAAAATCCTGTAGTCCAAAAACCTAATTGTGTAACTTCACCTCTTCCAAAGGATGGAAGAACTCCTAAAATTACTGAAAACAAATAAATTAACATTATTCCTATAATGAATGTTGGTAAAGAAACCCCTGCTAGAGAAATTACAAGAATAATATTAGAAACAAAACTGTCTCTGTGAATTCCTGTATATACACCCAAAATAACACCGCTAATGATTGCAATTAAAGCGGAGACGAAAACTAATTCTAAAGTTGCAGGCATTCTTTCTGCAATTAAGTCTGAAACTTCTCTTTTTAATTGGTATGATATTCCAAAATCACCTTGAATTACATTTCCTATAAAACGTGAAAATTGAACGTAAACAGGATCATTTAAACCCAATACCTCTCTAACCTCAGCACGTCTTTCATCTGAAGCATCTTCTCCAGTCATACTATTTACTGGATCACCAACAAAATTAAATAAGGAAAATGAAACAAAAGCTACAACAATCATTACAAGAATAGATTGAAAGAGTCTTTTAAAGAAATAGCTAAACATGGTTTAATTTCTGGCCAGATTACTGGCCAGAAAATATAAAATTTATTAGTTTACGTTTGCAAATCTAAATAATGGCTCGTTGTTCATTCTAATTGGAACATCGACATTACTTTTTGATGCTTGGTTGACAACTTGGTGATGTAAAGGAAGATATGTTACATCATCTTGAGTAATATCCCAAGCTTCAGCAATCATAGCATTTCTTTTATCTTGATCTGTTTCAACACCCATTGCCGCTACTAACTCATCAACTCTAGCATTGCTGAAATTAACTTTATTCCAGCTGCCAGCACTATCAAATAAGTACGAGTATACGTAGTGACTATCAAAAGTTGGAACACCCCAACCTAACATGTACATGTCACTTGTCATACCATTTGCGTCACCTTCTTTAACTTCTGAGAAGTGTTGACTTTTAGTTTTTGCATCAAGAGTTACATCAACTCCAATTTTAGCAAACATACCAATTGCAGCAACACAGATTGCTTCATCATTAATATAACGATCATTTGGACAATCTAGTGTAACCTCAAATCCATCTGGATAACCAGCTTCTGCTAATAGTTTTTTTGAAAGCTCTGGATCATAAGGTAATCTTTGATCACGCGCAGCTGTATGACCGTTTACACCAGGAGCAGTGATAATTCCTGCAGGAACACTTTGTCCTCTCATTACCTTATCCTTAATAGCTTCCATATCTAAAGCATGGTACATAGCTAAACGAACTCTTTTATCTGCAAAAGGATTTTTACCTTTGATATTAGATGAATTTAATTCAGCAGAACCTTGATCCATACCAAAAAATATTGTTCTATTTTGAGGAGTCATTTTTACACCATGTCCAGCAGAAGATTTGATTCTCTCAATATCTTGAACAGGAACAACGTTTGTGTAGTCAATTTCTCCAGACAGAAGTGCTGCAACTCTTGTTGCATCATTTGCAATTGGAAGTAATTCAATAGTATCTACATTGAAAGTACTATCATCACCCCACCAATCATTATTTTTTTCAAAAACAGTTCTTACGTCCTGTTCTCTAAAAGTAATTTTGAAAGGTCCAGTTCCGTTTGCATTAGAAGCACAATAAGATGTTTCACCTGCATCCCAGTTGTATGAAACTTCACAACCATTTGCTTTTGCCCAATCTTCAGACATAACAAATATCTGAGTTAATTGATTTAAAAGAATTGGATTTGGTCCATCTGTTACAATCTGAACTGTGTGATCAGTTAATGCTGATGCTGATTTAATGCTTTTAATTAAATCTACCATATCAGATGGAGCAGTTTTTGCTCTATTGATACTAAAAGCAATATCACTAGCTGTTAAATCTGATCCATCATGAAATTTTACACCCTTACGAATTGTAAATATCCAAGTGTCATCAGCAGTTGTTTTCCATGATTCAGCAAGTTGAGGAAGTATTTCCATATTAATACCTGGAGTTACTAAACCTTCATATACTTGACGTGAAACCATGTGAGTTGGTCCTTCGTTTTGTGCATGCGGATCAAGAGTTAAAGAGTCACCAGGCATTGACCATTTAATAGTGTTTGCAAATGCTGGTGAGAAAATACCCATGAAAAGCAAAGACAAAACAATGCTTAAAGTTTTTTTCATATTATTTCCTCCATAGAAATTTGATGTTAGACCCATACAACTTCAATGGAAATATTCAATATTATTAGTATTAATAAGTGCTATATTTTGTCATAATTATTAGTATTAATTTAGACATAACCATGGAGGAGGCTTGATATAGTGAAAAAAATAGAGAAGGCACAAGAGATCTCTAGAATACTAAATCGTATATACAGAAAAGTACCTATTCCTCTTAACCACAAAAATAAATTTGAATTAGTTGTGGCTGTACTTCTTAGTGCTCAATGTACAGATGAAAGAGTTAATCAGGTTACACCAATACTATTTAAAAAAGCTAACACAGCTATAAAAATGACAAAAGTGCCTAAAAAAACAATTTATAATATTATCCGCCCTTGTGGTTTGGCACCTCAAAAATCAAAAGCAATTTTTGAACTATCAAGAATTCTTGTTAAAAAATTTAAAGGCAATGTTCCAGAAAGTTTTGAGGAATTAGAAAAGTTGCCAGGTGTTGGTCACAAAACAGCCAGTGTTGTTATGTCTCAAGGATTTGGTCATCCAGCATTTCCAGTTGATACGCACATTCATCGTTTAGCTCAACGTTGGGGTTTAACAAATGGTAAAAATGTTGCCCAAACAGAAAAAGATTTAAAATATCTTTTTCCAAAAAAATCTTGGAACAAACTTCATTTACAAATAATATTTTATGGAAGAGAATTTTGTCAGGCAAGAAGTTGTTATGGTTTGAAGTGTGAAATATGCAAGGTTTGTAATCCAAAGAGAAAAACGCCTATTAAAACAAAAAAGTAGTAATTAAAAAGGCTGAAATACAACAAGTATAAGTATAAAAATCAATATTACTGCTGGAGCTTCATTTGTAATTCTAAAAAACTTAGTGGAGTATTTATTTTTATCATTTTTAAAATCATTAAGACATTTTAAACAAAAAAAATGATAGCCAGATAATAAGATTACAAATAAAATTTTTAAAAGCAACCAAGTATCGATACCCACATAATGTGTGAGTGTAAAACCTGATATCCACGTCACTATAAAAGCTGGAAACATTATTATTCTGTACAATTTTCCTTCCATTAGTTTGAATGTTTCTGAGGTTTCTTTTGTAATTTCAGGATTAGCATGATTTACAAACAAACGTGGCAGATATAAAAGTCCAGCCATCCAAGCTATGATACTAAAAATATGAATAACTTTAAGAGTATTAAATAACATTATTTATTCCCATACCGCGTGGGGAGGCATTGACATTAGTATAGCATCAACATTACCACCAGTCTCTAGACCAAATTTTGTACCTCTGTCATATAATAAGTTAAATTCAGCATAGCGACTACGCTTAACTAATTGTATCTTTTTTTCCTCTTCATTCCACTCCTTATCCTTAAGTGCAATTAAAGTATTTTTGATAAACTGATGAAAATAAGTACCTACGCCTTGGACAAATTCAAAATCTTTTCCCCAATCGCCAGTTTGAAGGTAATCAAAAAATATTCCTCCAACACCTCTTGGTTCGTTTCTATGTTTAAGAAAAAAATAGTCATCACACCATTTTTTAAATTTAGGATAATATGATTTATCATATTTATTACATAAAAGTTCTAAACCACGATGATATTTTTCTTCATCCTCAAATATTACACAAGGTGTAATATCCATACCTCCACCAAACCATTCCTGAGTGGTTTTAATAAATCTTGTATTAAAATGCATAGAAGGAATTTTAGGTGAAACAGGATGTAATACAACACTAATGCCAGTTGCATTATAATTTGGATCTTCTTTAGCACCCGGAATAGCATCTCTCATATTTTCGTTAAATGTCCCAGAGACAGTAGAAATATTTACTCCACCTTTTTCAATTATATTACCCTTTATTTTACTCATTTTACCACCACCATCACCTTTGTGATCCCAGTTAGTTATTTCAAATTGATTTTCATCAATGTTTTGAATAGTTTCAACTAAGTTATCTCGTAATTTTTCAAACCATTCTTTTGCAGTATTAAATTTTGGATCAGCAATCATAATGGCCAGCCTTGAGTATGTTTTTTTATCAGATTTACAAATAGGTTTATGTGATCATCGTGATCATTCAAGCAAGGTATATAATGATAATTTTCTCCACCTGACTCCATAAAATATTCTTTATTTTCTTCTTCAAGTTCTTCAAGTGTTTCAAGACAATCACTACTGAAACCAGGAGATATTATATGTATATTTTTAATCCCTTGTTTTGGTAATTCTTTTAATGTTTCACTTGTATATGGCTTTAACCATTCCTCTCTTCCAAATCTACTTTGGAATGTAGTCATTATCTCATCATCAGATAATCCCATATGTTCTTTGACCAATCTTGTGGTTTTAAGACAAAAGCAATGATACGGATCACCATTAGTCAAATACCGTTTTGGTATACCATGATAACTAAAAATAATTTTTTGTGGTTTTGAATTTATTTTCCAAAATGACTTTATTGAATTTGACAATGCTTCAATATAATTTTTTTCTTCAAAGTACTGATTGATAAAACGCATTTCAGGTATCCAACGCCATTTTTGTAATACATTTGTTACTTCATCAAATGTACTACCTGTTGTTGCAGCACAATATTGCGGATACATAGGTAGAACTAATAATCTTCTTACTTGTTTTTTTTGAAGTTTTAACAAAGCATCTGGAATTGACGGATTGCCATAACGCATCCCAACTTCAAAAACTATATTTTCATTTTTTGAAGAAAAAGATGATTGAATTTTATTTAGTTGTCTGTTTGCGATATCTAAAAGCGGAGAACCCTTATCAGTCCAGATTTGTTTGTATGCTTCTGCTGACTTTGATGGCCTTATTTGTAAAATTACTAGCTTCAATATAATTTGCCATAAGATTTTAGGTAATTCGATTACTCTAGGGTCTGACAAAAATTGATTAAGATAAACTTTTAGTTCTTTTTTATTTGGAGCATCTGGGGTGCCTAGGTTAGTAATTAAAACACCAATTTTTTCTTTACTCCCATGCTCATAATCTTTTTCACCAATATATTTAACCATATCTATTAGCTAAATTCTTTTCTGATATTTTCTATAAATAAATGAACATTTTTTTCTGGAGTATTTTTATTAATTCCATGTCCAAGGCCACAAATCCAGCCATTAAGCTTTTCAATTGATTTCATTTTTTTAATAAAATCTTTTAAATCATTAAGAAATGTATCTGTTTCACTTAACATTAATTGTTCATTGAAATTTCCTTGAATAAATCCATGTTTTTGATTTTGAAACATAGATTTAAGATCTATTGTGTGATCATAGCCAAAACCTGCAAAAGGAAAACTGATGATGGAATTTAGATCTGTTAAACTCTTACCTCTTGAATAATAGCCAAGTTTATTTGGAAAAGAAATTGCAATCTCTTCCAAAAATTTTGAATAAATTTCATGAAAATTTTTTTTATCTAAATCATACAAGGAGCTATCAAAAATCATGACAAGTTCAACACCTGCATCTAATTGTAATTGAATATTTTTCTTAAGAAGGGGTAAAAGAATTTTTGAAATAAATTCTAAATTCATTTTAGTGTCGATTAAATCAGAGTTATTATTTCCAAATGCATATTTTGATAATGTCCAAGGTCCACCAACAAATCCAATTAAACTTTTATTATTTGGCAATTTCTCTTTTGTTATTTTTATAGCTTCAAATTGAAATTGCATATGCTCAATGCCACGATCAATATTACTATAATCATTAATGTTTTCTGAATTTATATAAGAATTAAATTTCGGTCCTGGGTCAAACTTTAATTCTAAACCAAGTCCCTCCAAAATAAATAAAATATCACTGAATAAAATTGCAATATCGTAATCAAACTCTTGTATTGGACCAAAAGCAACTTCTGCAGCTAGATCCGGAGTTTTACAAAGTTCTTCAAAAGTATATTTTTCTTTGAGCTTAAGATAATGCGAATGGTACCTTCCAGCCTGTCTCATGAACCAAATGGGTGGTGTTTTTTGAATATTTCTTTTGAGAGCATTTTCGAATAAGATATTTGTCATTTTTTGGCTTTTAGTAATTTTTTCTTCCAACTATCATAAGATAGCTCAACAAAAAGATTTTTATCATTCCCTAATATTTTACTAATTTCATTGTAAGTATTTCCTGGGCCACAAAAATGATATTTTTCTATAATTTTAGGATATTTATCAATACTCGCCTTAAAAGCTGAGCTGCTCATCCAATAAAAGTACTTTTTCTTTTCTATATCTATTTCAAAATCGATAGACTCCAATTGATACGTTTCAATTTTATTTTTTATCAAACTTTCAGGAGATTGAGAATGAGTTAACTTAACCCAAGGATTATTTGTAAGTGAATTAATATCTTTATCAAAATCCTCACCCAAACCATCTGAAGTTCCATTAACCCAAATACCTCTTTCAGATAAATTTTTCCATGTTCTTAAACCACTAGTCCAAATAACATTATTTGATTTGATTTTTGACCTATCTGGGATTGAGCTAATTCGTGAAACATAAATACATTTATTTTGCAAATTATTTATATCATCGACATTTTCATTTATTTGTTTTCTAGAAAATATTTTATAATTTTTTAAATTTTCAGGATAAATTTCATCTGTTGTATTACTAGAAAAACTTATATCTTTTGGATCAATAAAATCCCAGCTCTCAAAATGATTGCCATTTTCATCTTCACCTCTTTTAGATACAACTAATCCTAATTTATGAGAGATGTAAGATACTCCTATTTTTTGGTGACATCCTCCTCCATAATTTTTTAAAATATTTCTTTCTTGAATTACATTCGAATAATCTTTGGAAAAATTAATATCATTTAAAATTTCGTTTAGTTTATTATCTTTAATTCTTGTTTCAATCGCTAGAGCTCCTTGTCCAGGAGAACAAGGGTTTATTGACAATGGTAAAACAGACCATAGACATACGTTAATATATTTTTTCAGAGTTGTTTTTAATTCATTAAATTCAGAATAATTATTTAAAAGTAATCTATCAATTGCTGCCTTAGCAACAATAAAACCATCACTATTAGGATCTTCCAAAAATTTTTTAAATCTAGTGGGTATGTTACCTCTTATATTTTCAAAGTAAACTTCATCAAACTTATGTGGAAGATAATTTTCAATAAAATTTTCTAAATTATATTGTCTTCGAGGTGAGGAGCAAAGAATAGTAATTTTCTTACTATCCATTTTTTTATTTTTTTTTAAGAATAATATATCTCTTTTGTCGGCTCGTTTTAATGTTGCAGCTATTTTGGTTTTATCACCAACTTCAATTGGAAGATCCTTCCAAGAATGAACAATTATATCACATTTGTTATTTATTAATTCATCTCTTAAATCATTAGTAAAAACACCTTCTGTTGGCATTTCAGAAAGAGGTGTTTTTAGATCTTTATCTCCTGAAGTACTTCTTGTTAAAAATTCTATTTCTACAAAAGGATATTTTGATTGCAAATAGTCGGAAAATTCACGTGCTTGAATTATTGCCAAGTCACTTTTTCTAGATAAAATTCTTATTTTCATTACTTATATTTCTATAAATAACACTATATTGTAAAATTGGTAATGATTGAATTTAAAGGTACAAAATCTTCGTGGGGCTTGGTTGCAAAACTTTTTCATTGGTCATTGGCACTTCTTCTTTTTTGGCAAGTTGCAACAGGGATTAGCCTTCATAATATGGAATTTTCTCCTCTTAAAATGGGTTTTATTATTACTCATAAATTTTTTGGTACCTTAGTCTTTAGTTTAGTTGTGCTTAGATTAATGTGGAAATACATATTTAATACTCATCCTAAATATGAAAATATTCCTTTATTTCATAAATTAGTTTCAAATTTAGTCCATTTTGTACTTTATGGTTTAGTAATTCTTATTCCTATTCAAGGTACCTTTATGACATGGCTTGGAGGAGAAGATGTTCATCTCTTGGGATTAATTAAAATACCACCTTTAATCGAAGAGAACTTTTTTTTATACCCTCAAGCTCTTGCTATACACTACTACTCAGCACTTATGTTAACAGCTCTTTTTTCGCTGCATATTGCAGCTGCGTTGTATCATAGATTTATAATTAAAGATAAATATGGTGTCTGGAGGAGAATGTCTTTTAGTAGAAATAAGGTGTGACAATTCATTCTATTAAATACTTACAATTAAAGATTGGGTAAGATATCTAATAAATATGCAATACAAAAATTTCTTTAAATCTGAATTGAAAAATTTAAAAGATCAGGGTCTTTATAGGGACTTTAGAAATATAGACAGACCTATAAGAAGTTTTCCAAATGCAGATGAAAGTTTCAAAAATAAAGAAAGAGAAGTAGAGGTTTGGTGTTCTAATGACTATCTGAACATGAGTCAGCACCCAGAAGTCGTAAATGAAATTGTAAAAACACTACTTGAATATGGATCTGGTTCAGGTGGAACAAGAAATATTTCTGGTACATCAACCTATCATACTGAACTTGAAAAAAAACTGGCAAACGTTCATAATAAAGAGGCGGCATTAGTTTTTGCTTCTGCTTATACAGCAAACCAATCTACTTTATGGACTTTAGGAAAAAAAATTAAAGATATTGAGATATTTTCTGATGAATTAAATCATGCATCTTTAATACAAGGTATTAAGAATAGTGGAGCTAAGTGTCATATATTTAAACACAATGACATTGATCATTTAGAACAGTTACTAAAAGAGTCAAATGTAGATAGTCCTAAGTTAATCGTTTTTGAAAGTTTATACTCTATGGAAGGTATAAGATCGCCTATAGTTAAAATTGTAGAGTTAGCAAAAAAATATAACTGTATGACATATCTGGATGAAGTTCATTCAGTTGGACTTTACGGTAAAGAAGGTAAAGGTATTGCAGTAGAAATGGGAGTTGAAGATAAAATAGATATTATTAATGGAACTTTAGCAAAAGCATATGGTCAAATGGGAGGTTATATTGCAGCTAGTTCAGAAATAATTGACTATATTAGAAGTTTCTCTCCAGGTTTTATTTTTACAACTTCAATCTGCCCATCAATTGCTGCAGGAGCAGCTAAAGCAATAGATATTGTTTCTCTGGCAGAACAACTAAGAATAAGAATAAAAGAAAACGCAGCTTTAATAAGAGAAAATTTAGATTCTTTAGCAATCCCTTATTTGGATACAAATTCTCATATTGTAGCAGTATTAATTAATGATCCTTTTTTATGCAAAAAAGTGTCTAAAGATTTAATTGATGATCATGGTATTTATGTACAACCAATTTTTTTCCCAACTGTACCAAAAGGTTTAGAAAGACTAAGAATAACTGTTACCCCAAAACATAGAAAAGAGCATATCGAAAATATGATTAAGGCTCTTGATACAGTTTGGTCTAAAAATAATTTACCAAGAAAAAATATTAATAAATTTACAGCAAATATTTAAGTTTTAATATTAACATCAATCTGCCTAGCAGCAAAACCATAATAAACTACAGCTAAAGTTATTATAAAACCTCCAATTATTACAGTTGTACTTGGTACTTCATTTATTCCAAAAATTGGAAGCCAAACCCATAGAACTCCTCCAACAACTTCCATTAACGATAAAAGTGCTAGCTCAGCTGAGGGTAAGTATTTTGCTCCAAGACTGTAAAGTATTAAGCCGGCAGCAACAATTATTCCATGAAGTATACTCAAATAACTATTTATTTCAGGCATCAGAATGAAAGGGTCAAAAGAGAAGCCTAAAATAAAGAACGCAAATATTGTACAAAATAGTCCCGCTAAAACAACTGTTGTGAATTTTGGTGTTTCAGGTTTCCATCTTATTGTTACCGTGTATAATGCAAAACCAGTTGCAGAAATAAATCCTATTATTGCACCTAAAGCAGTTCCAGAAATACTGTCATTTATAATCATTACGCACACACCTATAAATGCTACAACCATTGCAATTAATGTTGATCTTTTTAGTATTTCACCAAGAACAAAATAACCAACAATGGCTGCAATAAAAGGCATCGCTGCTAACATAAATAATGTTACGGCAGCCGTAGTCATAGTAATAGAAAAAATGAACCCAGTAAAAGCTGTTGCTAGAAATAAACCTCCAAGTATAGATGGTATTCCTATTTTGAGAAAATTTTTATAAAAAGCAAAACCTTCCCGAAAAAATAAATATATAAGAAGAATAATTGAAATTGTTAAACCTCTATAAAATAAATATTGAAAAACATATTGATGACCATCCACCATATATCTAACGGTCAACGCTCCAAAACTCCAAAAAATTCCAGCAAGAAATACTACACTAAAAGCATATAAATAAGAATTTTGACTCATTATTAAAAGGTCAAATCATTAAATTTAATAAAAGTAAATTAATATTTTAGTTATTTATTTGAATACCTGTTGTTTTACTTCCTGAAATCTTAAAATTAACTTTATTATCATCTTTTCTTTGTATTTCAGATACGGTTGACATTTTGCAACTGTAAATAAAAAGAAATAAAAAAATTATTGGCAACTGCCTATAGAACCAAGAGCACATTTTTTACCATCTATCCATATAGCATTTGACAAATTTGCTTCATCAAAAATTGCACCTGAAATATTAGCACCAAGTAGATTTGCCTCATATAAATTTGCACCTTTAAAAGTCGCTCCAAAGAGATTAGATCCCTCAAAATTTACTTTTGCAAGGTTTGCATTATCAAAGTTAGCATTATTACAATTTGCTCCTTGTAAATTTGAAGCATATAAATTTGAATTACTGAAATTTGAGAAGATAAAATTCCCAATAGATAAATTTGAATTATTAAGTTGAGATTTTTCAAAATTAGATAAAGATAAATTAACTCCTGACATTTGAGAATTTGCCAAACCAGTACCAGAAAGATCGAGATTTTCTACAAAATTACAATTAGTCCAATCTACCTCATTTGCTGGTTGATCACTGCAAGCAGCAAATACAGGATGTGAGCTAAAGAAACTTAAAACAAATAAAATTAAAAATCTCATATTTAATTTTTTATGATTAGTTTATGTTAAATTTAAGGCAAATTAGCGTGAAGTGAGTTTTAATTCAATCCTTCTATTCTGTTGTAGATCACTCTCAGTTTCTCCATTACTGATAGGATAAAACTCTCCATATCCTGCAGATGCTAATCTATTTGGAGGAAAACCTAGATTAAGAAGAAGTTTTAGCACTGTATTAGCTCTAGCTGAAGATAGTTCCCAGTTAGATGGATATCTTATTGTCTGTATAGGTCGTTTATCAGTATGTCCTTCTACCATAATAATCCAGTCAATATCGGAGGGGATATCATTAGTAGTCTCTTTTAAAGTAAGGCCAATTTCACTTAACTTTTCTTTACCAGATAGCTGTAAATCTGCTGAAGCAGAATCAAATAATAGCTCTGATTCAAAAATAAATCTATCTCCTACAATTTTAATGTCTTTTCTATCACCTAAAATAGATTGTAATTTTCCAAAAAACTCAGATCTATATTTTTGGAGCTCAAATACTTTAGATGTAAGGGCTTTGTTTAATTTTTCTCCAAGTACTTCAATTTCTAAATCCTTAATTAAAGCCTGACTTTCACTCGCTTCTAAAGCACTATTCAGTAAAGCTATTTCTTTTTGTAAAGTATCAATTTGATTAGAGAGAATTTCTACCTGTTCTAATGTTTTTGAAGCTTGTATTTCCATTTTTTCAATTTCTTCAAGTGACGTTTCCATTTGTGCTTGATTCTCTTCTTCTAAAGAAACAATTTGATTTTGGAGGAGTTCAAGTTTTTCAAGTTGTTGTTTTTGTTTTTCTTCAGACAAAGACAGTACATTATTTAATTCAGAAATTTTTCCACGAAGATTGAAAATAGTATTATCTTTCTGTAATAAATCTTTATTTAATCTTGCTAGTTCTTCATTTTTAAATCTAATTGCATCAAGTTGCTCATTAAGTGATGCATCTTTTAAGCCAAGACTATCATTAATCTCTAAAAGATCATTCATAAGTTCTTGATATTGAGATATTTGACTTTGTAGTTCTTCATCTCTCAATGAAAGTTCAATGTTAGTCTTTTCTAATTCATCATTTAAACTTAGAAGCTTTTCATTTTTATTTTTAATTGCAAGTAACTGCTCTTGAATTCCACCTTCCTCTAAACCCAAACTTTCGTTAATGGCCATTAAATTTTCATTCTTCTCATTTAATTCTGCTATTGTAGATTTGAGAGATTTTTCACTTTCAAGTAGTTTAAAATTAGCATTATCTAATTCTTGATTAAGTATTTTTAGTTGATCAATTCTTGTTGCAAGTGCTTTATTAATTCGTTCTCCGAGTCCCTCGGTTTCAAGTAAAGTAATTTCTTGTCCTTCATAAGTTTCTAATGCATTTGCAACTATTCTCAGTTCTTTTAAAAGACTACTAATTTGATCGGATAAAGCTATTATATTTTGTTCCTGAACAAATATTTCTGATCGTTTTTTTGCAACATCAGTTTGTAATTGCTCACTTAATAATTGCTCACTTTGTAAATTTAATTCTGTATCTTCAAGTTTTTTCTCAGTTTCAGAAAGAGTTGAAAGAGCTTCTTCTTTGTCTTTAGTTTCAATAACAAGTATTTTAGATAATTCATTTATTTTTGTTCTTAAATCTTGAAGCGCCTTATCTCGGCCAGATATAGCATCACTAAGATATATTTGTGAAACAGTAAAAACCATTAGCACAAATATGATTACTATTAAAAGAGTAGCTAGAACATCGACAAAACCAGGCCAAATATTTGTTGTATCAGCAAGTCTATTTCTTAAAGACCTAGTAGACATTATTATTTTTTAATTTTCTTTAGTTCTATTTCAATTTTCTTAAAATATTCTTTAATTTTTTTTGATTCTAATATTCCATTTTTGCTTAAAGCTTCTGTAAGGTTCATTAGTGTAGATTGTGTGTTTAATTGTGAAGATAAGAAATTTGATAATTGTTTATCAAGATTTGAAGAGTTGAAATTGATTTTGTTAAGTATTTCATTGAACTTCTCTAAATTGTTTGAAATTTTAGTTTGATTGTCAGACGATTTTTTAAAAGCATTTAAGAGGTTTTCTAAGTTATCATAGATTTTTTGAATTGCTTCAACTGTAGGCTTATCTTCTACTTTAGAAAAATCTGGAGAAGAATTGCTATTAAGGATTTTTTCAAAGTATTGACTAAATTTATTTTGAGCTTGTCCAAGATTTAAATCAAGTAATCCTAATATTAAAGAGCCAGCTAAACCTAATAAAGAACTGCTAAATGCAATACTCATTCCTTCTAGTGGAGCATTTAATCCATCTTTAAGAGAATTAAAAAAACCTGCAACATTTGTATCATCTATACCTAGGCCGCTAATAACATTGCCAACAGATCCAATGGTTTTTAGAAGTCCCCAGAAAGTTCCTAGGAGTCCTAAAAAGACTAGCAAACCTACCAGGTAACGAGAAGTTTCTCTTATGCTTATCAAAGTCATATCAGAATTCTCTATTAATCTATTTATTGATGAACTTTTAAAAACAAATTTTCCGTCAAGATTTTTTAATTCAAGAGAAATATTTTTGTCTTGCCCTCTTAAATTAGAGAATGCTTCTATAGAATTTGTAATATTAAAGTTCGAGAAAGATATATATTTATAATTCAAGTTAATGAGATGAAAAAAATTAAATATAATACCAATTACTAAAGCCAATAATATTATAATGTTAATAAAGATATTTGATAAAAAAGCATTTTGTAAAACTGGATATAATAAAACAACAATAAGAAAGACAGCAACCAAGAATATTGATGATCTAATTATGTAATTATTTAAGGATAGTGCCATAAATAAAAGATTATATTACCTATCTTGGAAATTCAATAAATATTGACTGTTTAGTTGTATATATAATTTCTTGTGAGAGGCAGATTGTTAATATTCTTTGCTATTTGTATTTGAAAAACAACATTACCCATATTTACAAAGGAATACTTACTTGCCAATAGATAAAACTCCCACATTCTAAAGAAACGTTGATCAAACATCTTTATAATTTTATCTTTATTTTTAATAACATTTTGATACCACTTTGAAAGAGTGTGAGCGTAATGTAGTCTTAAAACCTCAACATCTGTTACATTTATATTAAGTTTTTGTGTTTCATTCATTACCTCAGATAATGATGGAATATAACCACCAGGGAAAATATATTTTCTTATCCAAGGGCTAGTAGCTGTTGGTTTACCCCTTTGACCAATAGTATGCAAAAGAAAAACACCATTTTCTTTAAGAATATCATTAGCTTTACTTAAATAAGTTTTGAAGTATTTAATACCAACATGCTCAAACATTCCAACTGATACTATACGATCATATTTTTCAGTCTCATTTCTATAATCTTGTAGTGCAAATGAAACTTTATCACTCAAACCTTCTTTTTGTGCTCGTTCAGATGCAGTTTTAAATTGATTTTCTGAAAGTGTAATTCCTTTAACTTTGGCGCCAGTAGATTTAGCTATTTCAATTGCCATTCCTCCCCAACCACACCCAATATCAAGAACATCCATATTTTCAGTAATTTGAAGTTTTTTAATTATATGTTCTTTTTTATCTTTCTGTGCTTGATCTAAACTCATATTGGGATTGTGAAAATATGCACAAGAATATTGCATATCCTGATCAAGAAATAATTTATATAAATCTTCATTTATATCGTAGTGGTGTGCTACATTTTTTTTTGAATTTACAAGCTGATTAATCTGCTGAAATGGCATAAAAATAGAAGATAAATATTCATAAAATTTATAAAACTTATTGTTAGAAATAAAGTCATCGTAACAATTAGTTATTAAATTAAGAAAGTCTTCTATAGTGCCTTTTTCAATAACTAACTCCTCATTCATATATGCTTCACCTATATGAAGATTAGGGTTTAGGAATAGTTTTCTTTCAATAGATTTGTTTTTTAATCTTATACAAACGTGTGGATTTGAATTTCCAAATTTATAAATCTTGTCATTAGAATCTATAATTTCTAATGTTCCATCAAAATTAAGTTTTTTCAGTATACTGAATAACATTTTTTTTTATTTTAAGAAAAACGTCACTTATGTCAATAACTCTAAATTATTAACATTTGATGAGAAAATAATTTGTAGAGATTAACTTAAGCAGCAATGCGACGATTTTTTTGAGCTTCTTTTTCTTTTTTAAGCTCTTTTTCGTCAATATACGCAACATCACAGTGACTCTGACAATAAGGCTTCCCAGCAACGGTATCAGCTTCACAAAAATGAAAATCTTTTTCTTGTGGATCTCCAATTGGCCATTGGCAACTTGAGAAACTGTGCATCACACTGTTTTGTTTAAAATAGTTTTTTAATATAGACATAATAATTTTTCTATTAAATTCGAGGTAGTTTATATTTATGAAAAAACCAGTATTCAACATTAAATATAAAAAAGTTGTTAATTATCAATATGTTAGTATCTTAATCTTTTTGACCTACTATATGTTGATACATAATTTATAAGAAAAACGAATCGGTTTATCGAAAAAATAAAATTATAAACAATAGTGCCAAAAAAAACAGATAGGATTTGATTACAAAACTTTTAGTTAATTTGGATTTAGGAGGTTTTCTCAAATATACAAAGAAAACAATAGTACTCCAAAATAATAAAAGTATTACCCAGCCTGTTAAAAATGCGTAATAAAAATCGACAGACATAAGTTCCCTAAAGAATTAATCTATATAGCGCAGTGCAAACCTGTTTTTTGGATATATTTTTGATGATATTCTTCAGCTTTATAGAATTCCTTAGCTTCTGAAATTTCAGTAACAATATTTATTCCTGCATTTTTAGCATATTCATTTTTTGAATGAATAGATTTATTTTTTTGATCTTCGTTATAATAATATATCGCTGATCTATATTGTGTTCCAATATCAGGACCTTGTCTATTTAAAGTGGTAGGATCATGACACTTCCAGAAAACCTGCAAAAGATCTTCATAAGATATTTTAGAATTATCAAATTCGACTAAAACAACCTCAGTATGATTTGTATTTCCTTGGCAAACACTTTCATAAGAAGGGTTAATAGTATCGCCTCCAGAATAGCCAACTATGGTATTTATTACACCTGGAGTTTTACAAAATGTTTCTTCCACACCCCAGAAACAACCTGCACCAAATAATGCTTTTTCCATATTTATAAATATATATGTAATATAAAATATATCAATTTTTATGAGTCCAAAATTTAAAATTTTAGATAAAAAGAATATTCACGACGGTTTCTTTAAAATGAATGAAGTTACTCTTAAATACAAAAAATATGATGGAAATTGGAGTAATGAAATAAAAAGAGAGTTATTTGGTGGTGCACAAGTATCCGCAGTCTTACCATATGACCCTGTAAATAAAAAAATTGTTTTAATTCAACAGTTCAGACCCGGGACTATTTCTAAAGATAATCAAAATTATCTAGATGAAATAGTTGCTGGAATAATTGACGCTGGTGAAACTCCAGAAGATACCGCCAAAAGAGAATGCTTGGAAGAAACTGGATGTGAAGTAAGCAATCTTACATCTATACAAGGTTACTTTCCTGCCCCTGGATCGTCTGAATCTTTTTATAATCTTTTTTTAGGGGAGGTAATTGCTCCAGAAAAAGAAATTATAAGAGGACTAGAGAATGAAAATGAAGATATATTAGTTAAAAGTTATAGTTTTGATGAAGTAAAAACAAAGATGAATAAAAAAGAAATTTTAAATGGGCTAACACTAATAGCATTACAATGGTTTTTTTTAAACATTGAAAGAAACTAAGTTCCTATACCTCTTTCATAAGGTTGAACTAATTCTTTACATATTAAGTTCATATCTAAAGTCTCAACATTTTTATCTATAGTTTGATATTCTTGACACTCATATAATTCGTTGTCTTTTTGAAGAACTGTAACAAATAAGATTATTGTTAAATCATTTCCAACCTCTATGTCACTTATAGCGTAGCTCTTTACTTCAAATCCTTCATTAATAAGATCTTTATAAGATTTTTCTGACTCTAACCATTGATCTATATTTGGATTAGCTATTGATAAGTTAGAAAAAAACAAAAATACAGAAAATAAAAAAATAGTTAGTTTGCTTTTAGCCATTGCAGTACTTCATTTATATGTTTGTTAGGAGGAAAAATAGGGTAGAATACTTTTTTAACAATATTTTTTTCCACAATAAGAGTTAATCTTTTAAAATAAATTTTGTTTTCAATTTCAAAATGTGGCATTTTTAATGAATTGAGCAAAATATTTTCTGAATCACTTAAAACATCATAAGGAATTACTAATCTATCTGTCATTTCCTTAATGTAATCTATTGTTTGAGTTGATATTCCTATAGGCAGCGCATTGAGTTTGATTAATTCTTCATAATTATCTCTAAAACTACAGGTCTCCACAGTACAGCCAATGGCGCCTGGAGTTTGATTCCAATTTTTAGGTAAACTTTCATTTGGATTACCTGTCATTGGATAAAAATATAAAATTAAACGAAAAGTGTCAGATCTTTTTATTTTTAATAGATTTCCCTCTTGATTTTTAAGAGAAATATCCGGCAAAAACTTATTTAAAAGATGATCAGCTTTTCCATCATTTTGCGGTTTAGGAAATTTGCTATAATCCATAGTAATTTGTCTTGTATATTCCAATTCTATATACCATAAGATAGTTTTATGACTCAAATTAAACCTCTATCTAGTATGGAAACTCCTCGCTTTGCTGATGTTGCTACTTTTTTTCGTTTACCTGTTGTGAAAAATTTAAATAAATTAGACTACTGTGTTGCAGGGGTACCATGGGATGGTGGCACTACTAATAGACCTGGAGCTAGACATGGTCCTAGAGAAATCAGAAATGCATCATCACTTGTAAGACTTTATCACCCAGTTTCACTTAAGAGTCCTTATGATAAATTTAATATAGCAGATATTGGTGATTGTCCTGTGAACCCAGCAGATTTAGAAGATAGTTTAAATAAAATAGAAAAATTTTACTCTAATATTTATAATTCCAAAACAATTCCATTATCAATTGGAGGTGATCATTTAATTAGTCTTCCAATTCTTAGAGGTATTGCGAAAGAAAAACCTTTAGGTTTATTTCAGTTTGATTCTCATTCTGATACTTGGGATACCTATTTTGGAGGATTTAAATATACGCATGGTACACCATTTAGAAGAGCTATAGAAGAAAATCTGATAGATCCAAAAAAATATGTAATCCTTGGTCTTCGTGGAGCCTTGTATGACCCTGAAGATTTGAGTTGGGCTAGAGAACAAGGTGTAACTTTAATTACTATAGATGATTATTATGAAATGGGATTTAATAAATGTATTGAAAAAATTTATGAGGTTCTAGCTACAACAGATACTTATTTTACATTTGATATTGACGGAATAGACCCAACTTTTGCACCAGGTACTGGGACTCCTGAAGTTGGGGGCTTTAATGTAAGAGAAGCACAAACTATTATAAGGGCACTAAAGAAAATTAATTTTGTAGGCGGTGATGTAGTAGAAGTTTCTCCTCCATTTGATGTTAATAATATGACTTCATTAGTTGGAGCAACAATTGCCTTTGAAATGCTTTGTACTATGACAAAAGTAAATTAAAATTCTTCAAAATTAGAAGTTCCAACACATAATACATTTTTCAAATTTAGATATTTATCAATATTATCTTTATTGACTCCACCTGTTGGTATGAATTTTATATTCCTTAAAATATTTTTAATAGATTGTAATTTTTTATCCTCTCCATTTAAATTAGCTGGGAAAAATTTAATTATTTCATAACCTTTTTTACTAAGATGTATGAATTCACTAACCGTCTCAGCACCTGGAATGTAGGATGGATTTTTCATTTCTAATATTTCTTCAATGATACCAGGGGAAACATAAAAATTAAAATTATGATCTTGACCTCTAATTACGTCTTCTTTTGTTAAAACAGAACCTAGTCCGAATTTACAATCTGAAAAATATTTTTTTAATTCTACAGCAATAGAAAAAGATTCTTTTTCTCTTAATGTTATCTCTATATATTCAATTGATTTATTTTGATTTAAATATTTTTTTAATCTTGCAATATCACTTTCAAGATTTGTTGTATTAAAAATTGGTAATAATTGTTGTTTATGGAGATCAGATTTTAATTGATTATTTAACATCTACAATAGCGCCTTTTTTCATTACTATTTTAGAACCTAAAGTGCTGCCAGCTTTTAATGCTAAAACTGGATCATTATTTACAATAAAATTAGATAAATAAGCAGCATTAAATCCATCGCCAGCACCTGAAGTATCAACTACCTTTTTAAGTAATTTATTCTTAAAAACATACTTATTTTTATTAAGAAATACATAGGTAAATTTGGCATTTTTTCTGAATATACTGTGTTTAATTTTGTATTTCTTTACTATTTGCTCATAAGACTTGATACCATTTTTGTTTTTCCAATAACTCATATCTTCACCAGATATAAAACATATGTCTACAAATTTAAGTACTGAATCAAAAAAATTATTTAAATTTTTTTTATTCCATCGAGTTGGGCGTATATTAAAATCAAAAACAATTTTTATTTTTTTGCTTTTTAATAGCTTTAATAATTTTATAAAATTATTTAGTTTTGATACATGTATTATTGAGAGAGTTATGCCAGAAAAATAAATGTAATCAAAATTTTTAAGCTCTTTATATAAATTTATGAAATCAATATTATTGAAGTATTGTTTTGCTGCACTTTCATCTCTCCAATAAAAAAATTGCTTTTCACCATTGTCTTTGTTTTTTATTAAATATAATCCTATTTCAAATTGATTTATTTGTTTTATATATTTTGTTGAAATATTTTTAGATTTGATAAAATCTAATAGTGATTGATTGATTTCAGATTTTCCAATAGCACTTAAAAAAAAAGCGTTTAACTTTTTCTTATCAAGATAGTTACAAAAATTAAGTGTGTCTCCAGCAAATGACTGATTGTACAAATTATTTTTAACATTTGAAATCTCAATCATTGCTTCACCGATTGAGCATACATTTATTTTCATGTTTTAATATCAATCGTGGTGAAAAACCTCTTCCATTATTGACCACCATTCACCTTTTTTCCTATTTGGGTCTGGAACTTGACATGGTCCACATAAGCTCCACCATTCTTGCACCTTAGGATTTGCTGCCATTAATTTATTATCTCTTTCAAGATCGTCCCCATGATATTCCATGTATCCAAATAGTGTGTTTTTATGTAAATAGATAGAAAAGTTTTTAAAATTTAGTTCTGTCAAATTATCTAAAATCTCAGGCCATACATTTGCATGCAATTTTTTGTATTCATCAATTTTATCTTCTCTAACTCCAAGAGTCATACCTAATCGTGTCATTTAAAGATTTTCCTTTCTATTAATTTTAAAACTAACTGCATGATCACATGGTTTGTTGTCTGGTCTAGTAATATGAAGACCATCTTTTGTTTGTTTCCATTCAACTTTTTCATTACTACCAAGAAGTTCAACTGACTCAACCTCATTATCAAAGAGTTTATCCATACTTTCTATGGTAAAATCTTTACCTGGCCAACCTAGTGCAGTCGCATAAAGTGAATTTCCTTTGGTTGTAAAACGAAAATCTTGAGCTGTATACTTAAGTTTTGCACGATTATCAGAAAATGGACCAGCTTCAGTCATTTCTGTTGGCCCTTCTCCATATTTATCCCAAGTTTCAGTATCAAAAATTGCTTCTCCACTTACTTCAAGCCACTTACCGATACCTTCTAAAAGGCTTTTGTCTTCATCTGGAATTGTTCCATCAGGTTTTGGTCCTATATTTAAGAGTATGTAACCATTTTTACTTACATTATCTATTAAGTAATGAACTAAATCAGTTGTTGATTTGTATTCTGAATCTTTCATGTATGCCCATGCACTTCCATCGTGAACTGTAGTATCTGTTATCCAATCATAATGTGTTAATTCTGATTCTCTTCCCAATTCAAGATCCAATAACCCAGAACCAGGAGGTAAATCATGCCATTTATAAGATACAACAACCTCACTACCCCATTCTTTCTCTTTGTTATAGTAGTATGAAAGAAAATCTTTTTTATATTTCTCATGAATATATCTAATACCAAAATCAAACCAAACATAATCTGGTCGGTAATTATCTACTACTTCTTTTAGTCTATTTAACCAACGATCATGAAAGGCTTTACTAGGTTTATCTTGATATTCTGTCTTTCTACCCCAATGATCTGGATATATTGCTTGGTTATCACTATTATCTAAATTGTGAAGTTCACCGTATAAGCCTTCAAATTCTTTTTTTGAAGTATCGAAGTCTTTATTCCAATGAGGAAAAAAATACCAATTTTCAGCATGGTGCATTGCTACCATATATTTCATACCTTTATTTCTAATTGCTTTTTCTAATTCTCCAACAACATCTCTTTTTGGTCCCATTTTGGAAGCGCACCATTCAGTATCGGAGCAGTCCCACATTGGAAATCCATCATGATGTTCGGCAACAGGACCTGCAAATTTTGCACCTGAGCGTGAATATAAATCAGCCCATTCTTCTGCATCAAACTTTTCAGCAGTAAACATTGGAATGAAATCTTTGTACCCAAATTTTGAAGGATGGCCAAAATGTTTAACATGATGATCAAATTGTGGACTCGGTTCTCTATACATCCAATAAGGATACCAAGTAACATTTGGTCCAGCCGCAGGAACTGAGTAAGGTCCCCAATGGGCATAAATTCCATATTTAGCTTTTTTAAACCAACTAGGAGTTGTATGTTGTTTTATAGACTCCCATGTAGATTGATATTGCATTCCTATACTCATATTATTCTCCTATCTTTTTAAAGCACCATCAACAAGCCCACTTTGAATTTGATTTCTAAATATTAGGAATACTATCATTGGTGGCATTGTGGCTAACATTAAAGCTGCAGTTTTTAAAGTTGTAGCTCCACTATATTTTCCTTGGAAAGACATCATTCCAAGAGTTACTGTTCTGAGATCGTGATCATTTAAATAAATTAAAGGCCACATAAAATCATTAAATATCCAAACAAAGTAAATTATTGCAACTGTAACAACAGCAGGTTTAGCTAATGGCATCATGATTTGAAAAAATATTACTAAGTCAGATGCTCCATCAATTTTTGCAGCTTCAATTAAATCTTTTGGTATTCCAAGAAAATAAGCTCTGAAAAAAAATATAGCAAAAGGAACCCAGGCTAAGTAAGTAAATATTACTGCAAAATATGTATTAACCAAACCAATTGTATTCATTATTTTAAAAGCAGGAATTAATATTACTTGTGGCGGTATCATCATTCCTAGAAGGAAATAAAAGAAAATTAACATTCTTCCTCTAAATTCAAAATGTGCTAACCCGTATCCAGCAGCACCACAAAATGTAACAATTCCTAAAACTGAAAATGAAGTTATACCAATAGAATTTATATATAGTCTTAAAAAGTTGCCAGTACCCCATGCTTCAATAATATTTTCAAAAACAAACTTTGTAGGTATTCCAAAAGGGTTATTCGTATAATCTTCCATTGACTTCAATGAGGTAAAAACCATCCACATAAATGGGAATACTATTGTTATTGCAAATGTTAAAAGTAATGCGTAACATAATACTCTAGCCCAAATTGGAATTTCATTGATACTCATTTTTCAATCAGTCTTGCAATAATTAATTGAATTGCAGTTACAATAATTACTATGAAAAACAAAAGAACAGCAATAGCAGTACCATAACTGATCTGCCCTCTTGAAAATCCATGATAATACATATACGTGGCTAAAACTTCTGAAGCATGATACGGACCACCTAAGGTCATTGCATATACTAAATCAAATAATAAAAATGCATTTGTTACAGCAAGTATAATTACTACTAATGAAATATTTCTAATTAATGGAATAGTTACAAAACGAATAGTGGCAAAAACAGATGCACCATCAATTTTAGCTGCTTCAATTAAATCTTTTGGAACTGCTTGTAAGCCTGCTCCAAATAATAAAATAGAAAATCCTAAATCTCTCCAGATATAAACGGTCATCACTGAATACGTTGCTGTTTCTTTACTTCCTAACCACTGTACATTTTTAAAACTTTCTAAATTTAAAATATCTGCAAATTCGTTAATAATTCCAGTTGTTGGGCTTAAAAACAATTTAAATAGAAGGCCTATAACTACACTTGAAATTACAATGGGTACAAAGAAAGTAGTTTGAAACAATCTCCATCCAAAAGGTTTTAAATTTAAAATTAAAGCTATAGCTAAAGCAGTAAAAAATATAATAGCTACAGCACAAAACACAAAAAGCAGATTATTCTGAAGAGCAGTATAAAAAAACCTATCATTAAATAATTTAAAATAGTTTGCGAAACCTGCCCACTTAATGTGAGCCCATGAAATACCATTCCAGCGAGTAAAACTAATCCATATAGCCACCAATGTTGGAATGATCCAAAACATCGTATAGAAGAAAAATGCTGGCCCAATAAAAATTAAATGAGCATATCTATTTGTTCTTTTATTTTTCATATTTTATCTTGAAAGGACGTAAAACGTCCTTTCAATTATATACTATTTATTTTTAGTACTTAGTTTCTATCAAGTCTATTACACATTGCTCATGATCATCACCAGCTTGTTGAGGTGTGAGATCACCCGTCAATATACCCTGACTTGCATCCCAAGTATGTGGAACATTACATGCGTAATCTTCTAACATGTCAAGGAATGGGGCTGAGCTTGTAGATGAAGCTATAATTGCGCTAATATCTTGAATAATTGGATCATAATCCCAAGATGAAGTATCATGCGTGTATGGAGCTAAAGCTTGAGTCATTTCAGACCAAACCTTAACTGCAGCGGCACTTGTATAATAATCTAGGAATTTTTTTGCAGCATCAACTGTTCCGTTTGCAACTGCACCTCTAGTAATTGTAAGCACAACACTATTGATAACAAGTTCTGTATTAGCACCTGGAGCACCTTCTACAGCAGGAAAAGCCATAACTCCTATTGGAGCATCTGGAGCTTGATCTTTTATCATTCCTGCTACCCACGATCCGTTAGAGAATATTGGAGCTTTACCTGTAAATAGCAAGCCTGCAGCAGTTGGAAAGTCATCAGCTAAATAGCCTGAAGTAAAATATCCTTTGTCTAATAAACTTCTATAAAGTTCCCAAGCTTTAACAGCAGCTGGATCGTTAAATTTCGTTCCTGCTTCTAAAGTAGGGTTATAGGTTCTTAAACCAATATTTATGTAATCTTCAGTGCTTAACATTCTTCTTAGTAAGTGATTGTTATAGTGATTACCTGGCCAACCTTCAGAGTTTCCAAAAGCAATAGGAGTAATTCCAGCATCTAGAAACTTTTGAGCAACACCAGTGAAGCCACTCCAAGTTTCCATTTCTTTAGGATCAATACCCATTTCTTCGAACATATCTTTTCTGTACCAAATCAAATTTCCAATATGTAAACCTTGCGGTACTCCCCAAAGTTTTCCATCAAATGTATAAACAGATTCAACACCTGGAGCGATTCTATCTGAAATTGAATTTACAAAATCAGTAATATCAACCAATCCACCAACTTCAGCATATTGATACATATTTGAACCACCATTGATTGTAACGATATCTGCAGGTGTTCCTCCAGAAAAAGCTGTTTTCAATGTAGTTTCATAAGGTGTATTTTCATATGCTGTGTGCTCTACTTCGATTTCATCTTGACTTGCATTAAAGTCAGCAACAATTTTGTTTAAAGCAGAGAAAGCAGGATCAGCTGCAGATTCACTCCATAGCGATACTTTAGTCTTAGCATTTGCGTGAGCAGAGAAAAAAACTGCAACGCAGATTGTTAAGAAAAAATTAATTATATTTTTCATTTATCCTCCTCATTCGTAATTAAAGTATAAAAAAAATGTATACTAGTATACTAGTTAAATCAAAGACTATTGATTTATTTTTATGAAATATTAGGATAATTTAAAAATTATTATGAAAAAACAAGATATTTTAATACTATATTTATCAAATTCTAGCTTAGAATCTAACGTAATTGGGTGGGCAAGACATTATGGCGATAAAAAAAAAATTGGAATGCCAGGTGACAATGATAGCCCACCTTATGAAAAGGGTATTGAAGCAATACATGATGGATGGAGATTATTTCAAAGTAGTCAACTGGAACAACATCCAAAAGGTGATGAATATAGAACAGGATATTTAAAATATGAATTTTTTTTTGAGAAAATAAAATGAAAAAAAGAAAAAAAAATAATTTTTTATTATCGGATAATCAAATGGCAGAATTCGTTTCTAAGGGATATTTAATTTTTGAAAATATTATTGATAATAAAACTAATAAAAAATTTTTAAGTGAAATTGGTCATACTTCAACTTCTTTGAACAAAAAAAATACTGATCAAGCTTGGTTAGCAGAACATTATAATGAAATTATGAAAACCAGTAAAATACCATTGGTTAAAGCTGGAACACCATTAAAGAAAGCTTATAAAAAAAACTCTGCATTAAATGATGTTATTAATAATCCAGTTTTATCAGGAGCAATTAAAAGTTTGGTGGGAGATAGACCAAAGTTAGACCATCATTTTCTACACATAACTTTTCCATCTAAATATTATCATGATGCAAATCAAAAAATATCTCAGGGCAATCATAATGATTGCGTAATAGATCCAAGAGAAAAAACTTTTGATATACAATTATTTTATTTCCCAACTGCAGTTGAAAAAAATATGGGAGGAACAAGATATATTCCTGGTTCTCATTTTAGAATGGTGAATGAGTTTGCTATAGCAAGATATCATAATATTAGAGGGCAAAAGCATGTAGTTTGTCCTGCCGGGACCATTATTATTTTTCATCACAATATATGGCATGGCGCCGGAATTAATAATTCTAAAAAAATAAGATATGGTTTTAAAATTCGATTAATGCCAACACAAAAACAAGTTAAATTATGGACTAACAAAACATATAAAAACAATCATGATGAAGAAGCTCTTTATTGGAATAGAGGTATCGAAAAAAATAGTATCAAAGAAATTCTTCAAAAAACTGAACCGTGGTTTGAAGCAGATAGTGGAAGATTAGATATTTTAAACAGGATAAGATTATGGCGTCATATTACAAATGACAAAAATTTTGATGCTGCATACTGGCTTACGAGAATTGAAAACGATTATAATTAATAATATTAATTTATAATATCTTTATACTTTTTAGTTTTTTTTATAAAATCTGTATATCGTTCTAAAGAAGAAATGTGTTTTTTCATTGATTGAACTACTTTTAGCATATTTTTAGAAGTTAGATGTTTGACTATTTCTTGATGATCTTTTATCGCTTGTAAAGGCCCAAATGTATTATCGTCCTCATGTAAATATGAAATATTTCTTACTCTATCAATTTGAGTATTGATCTGAGAAATAATTTGCCATGAAATAGGCATTTTTGCTTGTATTGCTAAGGTTTGATGAAACATATTATCAAAATAAAATACTTTTCTAAAATTTTTTTTCTTAAGATTATCTAAAATATTTAGATTAATTTGCTTTAGTTTTTTTAGTTGAGTTGAGTTAATATTATGAGATAGTTGTTCAACAACATTTGTCTCTAAAACTGATCTTATTTTATTTGCTTCACTAATTTGATTAGTATTAATTTTAGAAACTATGGATTTAACCTGAGGAATAGTATTAATTAATCCTTCATTTTCTAATTTTTTTAACGCATCTCTAATTGGAGTTCTACTAACATTAATGATTTTTGAGAGTTCACCTTCTGAAATTTCAGTAAGTGGATATAACTCGGTTGAAATTATTTTTTCTCTTAAACTTAAATAGATTTGTTCTCCAAGAGATTTTTTTCTATCAAGATGTATTTTAATTTTTACCATCTAATTTTAAAAATACTAGTATACTAGTTTTTGAAAAGGAATTATTTTATTTTGGTATGTTTCATTTTTTTATGTATAATTAATTTAAATGAATGAAGAAGATTATGGCTATAGAAATGAAAAGGGTTTCTGGATACCTAATGAATTGCTAATACCAAAGCCAGTATTAAAAGATATTTTTAACTTAAATAAAATTTTTAAAAATATATTTGGTTTGCCGGGTTATCTTTTTCCATATAATATTTTGTGGGCCTTAATGGCACTTTTAGTTTGGTTTTATTTTACCCCAGACATTAAAACTATGAAAAATTTTAATGTTGATTGGTGTCTATACATTTATGTAAGGAATGCAGTCATTATTTTTTTATATACTAGTTTTTTTCATCTATATTTATATGTCTTTAAATTTCAGGATAATAATTTTAAATACAATTTGAGCCCGCTAGAAAATAGAAGTTCAAAGTTTATATTTAAAAATCAATTTATTGATAATTTAATTTGGACTTTTTTAAGTGCTGTACCAATTTGGTCAGCCTATGAGATTACATTTTTTTGGATGTTTGCTAATGGTTATATTATATCAATTAATTTTGGATCAAATCCAATTTATTTTATTATATTATTTCTTTTGATACCCATTTTTCATAGTATTCACTTTTATTTTACACACAGACTACTTCACACAAAAATTCTTTATAATATTGCCCATAAAATACATCATCATAATAATAATCCTGGACCTTGGTCAGGATTATCAATGCATCCGATTGAGCACATAATATATTTCTCAGGTGTTTTTATTTATTTATTAATTCCAGCGCACCCTTTTTTAATACTTTATCATATTTTCTATGCTGGAATTACACCTAATGCTGGTCACAGTGGTTATGATAAAATTATTTTTAAAAATGGAAAATGGCTACCATGTGGAGATTATATGCATTACCTGCATCATAAGTATTTTGAATGTAATTATTCATCAGGGAATACAACTTTTTTAGATTATATTTTTGGTACTTTTCACGACGGATCAGATATTAGTACAAAAAAAACCTTAGATAGAATGAGAAAAAAAGTTTAGCTTTTTTTACCAAATAATTTTTCATGAGTTACTTTAGTTCCATCATGAAAGGTGCCAAACCATTTGTCAAATGGATGTGTAATTTCACCATAGTTGCATTCAAAATACTTATGATGAAGATAATGATAGTATCCCGCACTTGGCACAGATTTACCTGTTTTTGGGTTTACAATTAATCTTTCATAGCCTGAATGACCTTTTTGTGCACCAATGGTTGTATGAATTCCTTGATAAATAAAATGAATTGGATGTGACGGAATAATAAAATGTACAAGTATAGTTGTAAGATAAAAAAAATGCTCAACTGGATGCATCGATAGTCCAGACCAAGGACCGACATTTACATTTTTATGATGAAGATAATGGAACCATTTATATAAAAAACTAAAATGCATAATACGATGGAAAAAATAGAAATGAATATGTTGTATCATTGGTACAAACAAAACTAACAGAACAAAATAAATTATTATGAAAGGAGAAGAAAACCAATCTTTAATAGGAAATAACATATAGTCATTTACAAAACACCATAACATTAAAGATTCATAAAATGTTTGAATAGGTACGGCACTAAATAAACTCCAAAACATATTTTCTTTAGTTTGCGAACCAAATAGCCAATTTTTTCCCTTTCCTAATGGTCTTAAATTAAATCTGTATTGATCTTTTTGAAAGCGGTAAACATGAAGATAGTAGTGCCAAACACTAGAATAAATTAGTACAAAAATAAAGTTTCTAATAAATATTATCCCAATCCAATTAAAGCTTAAAGTGGACAAAGTTTCGTAAGAAGGAAGCAGAAAAAGATATGAGAGTAACGCTAAACTAAAATGTAATGCTGCCCATGGAAATATGTATCCATCTGATGGATGAAATAACCATTTTAAAAATTTTAGAGGTTTCGGAGGCCAAACAAGAAATGGGATTTTATTATGATCAAGTTTACCAGGAGCCCAACCTCCTCCACTATTTATAAGTTCATCATTATTAATACTTGTTTTCATATGACAAAATATTAAAATTTAAATTATACACTAACCCAACCACCGTCAATTGAATAAGAGGAGCCAGTGATATTCTGAGCATCTTTAGAAATTAGAAAATTTACTAAAGACGCGATTTCTTTACCGCTTACAAATTTTTGATTAGGATGCTTTTCAAAAAGTAAATTCTTTTTTTCTATTTCTATTGAAGTTTTATTTTTAGATGCTAGTTTTTTTATTTGTTTTTCTACTAAAGGTGTAAGTACCCATCCTGGACTTATAGCATTACAAGTAATTTTGGTTTTAGATAATTCTAACGCAATTGCTTTAGTTAATCCAATCAGACCGTGCTTGGAAGCTACATAAGCTGATTTGTTTTCTGAAGCTACTAATCCGTGTACTGAGGATATATTAATAATTCTGCCTGAATTATTCTTTTTCATTACGGGAATAATATATTTAGAAGTTATAAAACTACTTGTTAAATTTATATCAATAACTTTTCTCCATTCATTTGTTGGAAAATTTTCTATTTTAGAAATATATTGAATGCCAGCACAATTAATCAATATATCGATTGTTTTAAACTTAGAAATAATTTGTTGAATTTTTTTTTCTGTTTTTTTAATTTCTAAAAGATCAACTTCAAAATAAAAAATATTTTTTTTAATTTTTTTAAAATTTATTTTAAAATCTTTTTTTAAAGTTTTATCTAAAATTATTATGTTGAAATTTTTTTTTTCAAAATAATGGACTATTTCTAGGCCAATACCACCCGCACCACCTGTAATTAAAATATTTTTCATTATTAAAATTATAAATGAAAATTAAAGATTGTAAAAATTTTTTGCATTTAATGAAAAAATTTTGTTTTTTTCATCTTCCGAAAAAGAGGAGCAATAATCCATAGCTAAATCAAACCAATTTCCATATGAATCTGCCATAGTTAATACGGGCCAATCACTTCCCCACATTAATTTATCTGGACCAAATAAATTGAGAATAAAATCTATATAAGGATCTAATTGATTTTTTTTATAATCTTTACCCACTTCAGTAACAATTCCTGAAAATTTACAATGAACGTTATTAGCCTTTGATAATTCAGTCATATCTTTTTTCCATTCATCAATTTCTGAATTTATTATGACGGGTTTAGCAATATGATCTATTACGACTGGTAGAAAATCATATTTATTTACAAATTTTATTAGGTGCTTAAGATGATTTGGCCTAACTAAAGCGTCAAATGTTAAATTTTTTTTATTCATATATTTTAAATTTTCACTGAGATTTTCTTTTAACATCCATTCGTCATCTTGAATATCATGTATCATTGGTCTGAAACCTTTTAAAAAATTACTTTCACAAAGTTTATCAATATCATCCTTAGCTTTATCGTTATCTAAATCAACCCAACCAACAACACCTGCAATAAAATCATGCTTGGATGCTAAACTTAAAGTGAATTCTGTTTCTGCTACTGTATCCGCTGCTTGAACAATAACTGTTTGGGTTATATTTTTATCTTTAATTAACGGTTCAAGATCTTCCGGAAAAAAATCTTTATATAAAACTTTCATATCTGGAGTCATCCATGAATAATCTCCTCTTGAAAGTTTCCAAAAATGTTGATGACTATCTACGTACATTTATTTCCAATATTTTCCATTATTATAATCAAACTCATTAAGAGAACTATCCTTTATTTTTACTGAGTATCCTGGATTTGTTGGGGTTACATATCCACCATCTTTTATTATTGCTGGATTTACAAAATGTTCAGAGCAGCTTTCAGCATATTCACTTAATAATAAATCGTGATTAGATATTATAAACTTATTAATTAGATTAAGATGTTGAACATATTCACATAAACCGACGCCGCCAGCGTGAGGAATAACTGGGGTATTATACTTACTTGCTATTAAAAGAACTGGTAAAATTTCATTAATACTTGCAATTCTACAGCTATCAATTTGACAATAATCTAAAGATTTATTTTCTATAAATTGTTTAAACATAACTTTATTTTGTATCATTTCTCCAGTTGCTAGGTTAACATCTGGATGTGCATCTTTAATTTTTTTAAAACCTAATACATCATCAGGATTAGTTGGTTCTTCATAAAATAAAATATCAAATTGTTTTAATTTTCCAATATTTTCAATTGTCTCATTAACACTCCATATTTGATTTGAGTCTACCATCAATTTATTGTCATTACCTATTAATTCTCTTACTAACTTACAGCGATGAATATCCCTTTCTATATCTTGACCAACTTTCATTTTAAAATGAGTCCAGCCCTTAGATAAATTTTCTTGAACTAGCCTTTTCATTTTTTCATCTGAATATCCTAACCATCCTGCAGCTGTTGTATATGCTGGAAAAATAGTAGAATTTAAATCGTCTAAATTTGAAGGTAGATTTGTTTTTTTCTGATTAATTATTTTAGCCGCTTCATCTTTAGTGATGACATCATCAATATAAGAAAAAGAAAGTTTATCTAATAAATCTCTTGTTTCTAATTCTATTATGTATCTCCATAGTGGCTTTTTATGGAATTTAGAAATTAAATCCCATATTGCATTAAAAAAAGCTGCTGCTGCAAGATGTGTAACACCTTTTTGTGGTCCTACCCAACGCAATTGACTGTGGTTTGTAATTTTTTCCCATATCGATGCAATATTCTTTTCTATTTCCTGAATATCTTTTCCAATTATAAATTCTTTGAAATATTCTATGACTGTACAACAAAGATCATTACCCTTTCCAATTGTAAAAGTTAGACCAATACCATTTAAATCTTCTTGATCTGTAAATATTGTCACGTAGGTTGCAGAGTAATCACAATCTACATGAACTGCATCAGTCCCCAAATTATCTTTTGAGGTTGGAAAACGAATATCCTGAGTTTTAATATCAATTATTTTCATATTGGGCATCTTTCATCAATTAATTTTTCATTAAGTAAATCTTTCCATAAATCTTCAGGAATAGGAAAATTTAAATAATCTAAATTTTGCTTTACTTGCTCCACTCTATCCATCCCCAAAATCATGGAAGTGACAAGTTTATTTGTGTAACAAAATTGAATTGCTGCTGCTGGAACAGGTACCTCATATTTTTTACATATATTAGCAATTTTTAAGTATCTTTGTTTAACTTCTTCAGGAATTTTATCATAAAAGTAGGTAATATTTTCACCCACACCTTTAGCTAAAATTCCAGAATTAAAAATTCC
Organism: uncultured Alphaproteobacteria bacterium; assembly: GCA_902518895.1. GTDB lineage: Bacteria > Pseudomonadota > Alphaproteobacteria > HIMB59 > CACPNW01. The sequence continues at coordinate 41,665 of CABYHL010000002.1, forward strand.
AGCAAGAATAATGCCTATGTTGTTTTTTTCAGCAATTGGGAAAAAATCATTTAAAGCATTTTGATCTAATAATGAATATCTACCTGCTAGAACCATGCAATCAAAATCGCCAGCATTAGCAAATCTTGCACATATATCAGAATCATTTACACCTACGCCAATAGCCTTAATTACTTTTTCTTCTTTTAGTTTTTGAACGGCTTTATATGCTCCATCCATTGCTAATTTAAAATAATGATCAACCTCGTCACCAAAATTAAATCGATCTACATCATGAATTAAGCAAATATCTACTTTTGAAACAGCTAATCTTAGCAATGATTGTTCAAATGCTCTCATCACACCATCATAAGAATAATCTAAATTAGGAGAAAAATTTAAACTTCCTGCAAATCTTCCCCTATCTATACTTTCTTTTTTTGCTGGAGTAAGATACCTGCCAACTTTAGTTGATAAAAAATAACTTTCTTCATCTACAGTTTTTAAAAAGTTACCTAATCTGTGTTCACTTAAACCATAACCATAAAGCGGAGATGTATCGTAAATATTAATACCCTCGTTATAGGTTTTTTCTAGAATATCATAACAATTTCGTTCATCGAGATTTTCAAACAAATTACCTAAAGGTGCTCCGCCAAATCCTATAGCGGTTAAGTTTATATTTGTATTTCCGAGTTGTCTTTTATTCATGAATATTCCTCATAATTGATGAACTCATTTCTTCATAGCTATGATTATTTATTGTTTCACCAACTACTTTAAAATCTTTCATCGTTATAATTCTATCAGCTAAACTAATCATTTCAGGCATATCACTAGTTATTAGAATAATCGATGTACCTTTTAAAGATAGTTCAATAATTAATTCATGAAGGTAAGATTTTGTTTTTATATCAATACCAACTGTAGGTTCATCAATAAATAATATATCAGTTCCAGAAGCAAGCCATTTAGCTACACTAATTTTTTGCTGGTTACCTCCAGATAAATTAGAAACGATTTGTTGATATGAAGGTGTTTTTACTTCAAGTTGTTTCACATATGGATCTACTTTATTATAAACTATTCTATCATTTAAAAAGGATAATATTTTTTTCAAATTTGACCAGACTGTTATTCCAGCATTGGATAAAACATCATGCATTAGAATTAGTCCTTCTTTTTTTCTGTCTTCACTTATGTATCCAATTTTATATTTTTCTAGCGCATCTTTTGGAGATTTAATTTTAATTTCTTTATTGTTGAGTAAAATTTGTCCAGAATTAATTTTATCAAGCCCAAGGACACATTTTATTAATTCCGTTCTTCCTGCCCCAACTAAACCGTACAATCCAAGTATTTCACCTTTTTTTAAATTTAAATTAATATTTTTATGACCAAGGTCAGTGTTTATTGATTGTAGATCTAGTAAATTTTCATCCGTAAAATCAATATCCTTCTTAGATTTAATTATTTGCTCATCCCTACCAATCATTAATTTAACAAGTTTCTGTCTGTTAAGATTAGTGATTTGTTCAGATTCACAAGCATTTTTACCATCTCTCAAAACAGTGACTTCATCACAAATTTCAAATACTTCCTCTAATTTGTGACTAACAAAAACTATACTTACATCTTGCTCTGCAACTAATCGTTTAAGTAATGCAAATAAATTTTTTGTATCTTGTGGGGATAATGATGAAGTTGGCTCATCTAATAATAGTATTTTTGACTCTAAGGATAAAGCTTTAGCTATTTCACACAGTTGCATTTTTGCAACTGTTAAATCTGAGACTATAGTATTTGGGTCTATGTCCAACTCCATAATATCAAGCCATTTTTTTGATTCTTTTGCAACAGTATTATAATCTATTAAACCTAAATTATTTTTAGGAAGGTTAGTTAACATTAAATTTTCACCAACTGAAAACCTCCTAATTAAATTTCTTTCTTGGTGCACAACTGAAATTCCAGCATTCATTGCTTCATTGGGTGACGAAAAAGACTTCTCTTGATTATTTAAAAATAGTTTTCCTTCATTTTGGTTATAAACTCCTGTTATAATTTTAATTAATGTAGATTTACCTGCTCCATTTTCACCAAGAAGTGCATGGATTGATTTTTTTTTGAGTTTAAAATTTGCATTATCAAGTGCTTTAACACCTGGAAAATTTTTTGTAATATTATTAAGTTCTAAAATATAATCACTCATCTGAAAAAACCTTTGTTCTTCTCTCTTCTCTATATTCTCTGTATCTATTTATAAATACTGCTAATAAAATCATAAAGCCTAAAAATATTTGAACAAAAAAAGGATCAATTTTAAAAATAACTAAAGCTTGAGAAATTATAGAAACTAATATCACACCAAAAGCAGTAGCAATAACATCTACTTTTCCTCCAGCCAGTATAGCGCCTCCAATTACTGGTGCAGCAAATGAAGGTAACAACCACGAATCTCCTATATTAGGTGTCCCAAGTTGTAATCTACAAACAACTAACATTCCACCTATGGCTGCCAATAGACCGGATACAACATGAGCATAGATAACTATTTTTGTTGAAGATATACCTATTAATTCTGATGATTGAACATTATTACCATATGCTAGCATATATCTTCCAAGAGATGTTCTATTCATTAAAATCCACATCAGAACAGTTATAATAATTGGAATGATTACTAAGTAAGGTATAGGGCCAAAGATTTTTGCGTTTCCAAAAAATTTTACAGCTTCGGGAATTTCATAAAAAGGTTGAGCCTCTGTTATTCCTAAATTCATTCCTTTAAAAATGTAAAGTGTAGCTAGGGTAATAATAAAAGCTGATATGCCAGTTTTAACGGTGATGTATCCATTAATAAAACCACAAGCAAGACCAATTAATAATCCAATAAGAACAGCAGGCAAAATAGACATACTATAAACTTCCATTAGGCCAGTAAATGAAATTGCAACTAAGCCTCCAATTGCTCCAACAGATAGGTTCATTTGACCAATTGCAATGATAATCATTTGTGACATTGCCACAACGAGCATCAAACTAACACTCAGCATTAAAACATATAAGTTAAATGGAGAAATAAATGCAGGTTTAAACAATGAAATTAAAATTGAGCCAAAAATTAAAACTAAGCCAAGTCCAAACCAATCTTTTTTTAAAAGTGCGCTCATGAAACAATTGAATTTTTAACAGTAAAATATTCTCTAGCTCTATCTAGAAGAACAGCTCCCAATAATATAATGCCAAGAAAAAATCTTACCCAGAATTCACCAACATCGATTAGGTATAATCCATTATTTATTAATGTAACAAGAATTGCTCCTAGCATTGTTCCAAAAACTGTAACCTTGCCTCCAGAAAGAAGTGTTCCACCTAATACTGGAGCTAAGAAAGCTGGTAATAACCAATCAAATCCTAAATGACCAGCCATAGACGGAATTGCAGCTCCAATTCTTGCTGTTAACATAATACCCGCAAGTGCTGCTAAGAAACCTGAAAGCATATGACAATAAATAAACATTCTATCTACAGAAATACCTGATAATTCTGCAGCATCAGGATTAGCTCCAGCTGCAATAAGCTTTCGTCCAATATCAGTGTATTTAAATATGTAATAGAGAACAAAACAAGTAAGCACACTAATAATTAGTAATGGTGAAATATATTTGTTAAAAAGTTTTAAACTTCCAAAATCTGTAAAAGCCTCTGGTAATTTTCTAAATGCTTCTGCTTCAGTGAGCAAGGTCATGAAGCCAAAATAAATACTCATCGTTGCCAGTGTAACAATGAAACTGTGAACGCCCGTTCTGACAGTAACAAATCCATTAATCCAACCTAGGAATGAACCAAAAGCTAAAACTAAAATAATAGTTAAAGAAATAGGAATCCCCATACTTTCCATACACCAACCACCAAACATTGCTGCAGAAACACCTAAAGCACCTAGAGATAGATTTAAACCTCCAGTAAGGATAACTACCATCATTGCTAAACCAATCATTATATCCAGAGCGACTACTCTTGAGAGAGCATAAATATTAAATCTTGAAGTAAATCCATCAGTTGAAAAGGAAAAAATACAAATAAATACAATTACCAATATAAGTAAACCAAACTGATTAGTTTTTACAAAATTAGGAATTTTATTATTCATAAAAAAAGGGGGCTTAATGCCCCCATATTATTTTAACTTGGACAGTTTAGATATGTGCTATCAAAAGTTTCTAAAATCTCTAAAGAAATTCCTCTCATAGCCATAACGTATGTATCAACATCGCTAATATCAACAAATACAGTACCTGAATCAATAAATTGATCAGTTTGTGCAGTTGATTTCCAAGGTGCATCAGCTTTGAACTCACAACCTTGTCTAACTTTGTCCATTACATATGAACCAATGTAACCTTGTCCATATGGGTTTTGAAGCATAGTTCCGTGAACATAACCATCTTTAATAGCTTTTAAAACTACTTCGTCATGATCAATACCAACCATTTTAATTCTTTTATCGCCCATATTAGTTAAAGCTTGTGCTGCTACAACAGCAGGAACCCAAGCAGTAGTAACAATACCATCTACTTCACTTCCTTGAGCCGCCATGAAAGCATTAATTTTTTCATCAGCCGGTTCATAAGCATCAATATCAGCAATAACTTGAATAATTTCTACTCCACCACCTGCTTCTGAAACAGCTTGTTCAACAGCATTGATTCTTAGAGTTGTATTTGGATCAACTAAGAAGCCAGTAAAGTGAGCAATTTTTCCTTTGCCGCCTAAAGCTTTAATTAATTCTTTTGTACCAAGATAAGCTGAGTGACCAGTGTCCGTTCCAAAACAAAATTTTGCTTGAGTTGGTTGCTCAACACAACCTGCTAAAGCAGCTGTTGGTATACCAGCATCATCTAGTTCACCTAAAATTTTATTTGTTCCAACTGCATCACCAGGGAATACAAGTACTGCATTGTAACCTTGGCCAACTAAACTTTCAATTAACTCATTTTGTTGACTTAGATCCCACTCTGCAGGGACTCTGTAATCTGCTTTTCCTAAACCAAAGTCTTCTACAGCATCTAAACCTGCTTGTTCCCACGCAGCAAAATATGGGTGTGGGCCACCAGGGACTAGAGCTACTTTAGTAACACCATGACCACCTGCAAAAACAGGTGATGCTAGTAAAGCAAAAAAAGAAGTTAAAAATATAATAAATTTTTTCATTATTCCTCCTTAAATTATTTTTAATGTAAGCAGAATTAGAACTTAAATCAACAAAAATAAAATAAAGTATTTATTTATAATTATATTGATATTACTATTGTCGCATGCTGTATTCATTTAGATGGTTTGGTCATAATGATCCTTCAAAATTAGATCAAATTCGACAGATAGGTGTTGAAGGAATCGTATCATCACTAGCACAAATAAAATATGGTGAAAAATGGTCTGCATTTGAAATTAAGAAAAGAAAGAAATTTATTGAAAGTTTCAAAATTAATAACAATAAAAATTTAACTTGGAGTGTTGTTGAAAGTCTTCCTGTTCATAATGATATAAAAAAGAGATCAGGGAGATACAAATATTACATAGATCAATACAAAGAGTCATTGATAAATTTAGGAAAGAATAAAATTAAAAATATTTGTTACAATTTTATGCCATTGATTGATTGGGTGAGAACAGATTTAAATCATCAACTACCAAATGGAGCATTTGCTCTAAAATATAATCATCTTCATGTCTGTGCATTTGAAAATTTTATTTTGAAATCTAAAACAGCAAAAACAAGGTATTCATCCAAAGACATCCATACTTCAAAAAAAATATTACAAAAAATGAATTCTAGTGATTTAAAAAAACTTAAGATGTCTTTACTTGGAGGGTTAGCTGCAAACGATAGAAAGTATACAATTAAAGATTTAAATTATGAGATTGATCAATTTGCAGAATTAAATCATAGTGATTTACAAAATAATTTAAAAGATTTTATAGAAGAAATTTATCCAATCATAAAAAAATATAATATTCATTACAATATTCATCCAGATGATCCTCCATATAATGTTTATGGATTACCAAGAATTGTTTCTAATGAGAAAGATATTAATTTTATTGTGAATATAAAAAAAGATATAAATGTAGGTTTAACTTTTTGTACAGGATCCCTTGGTGTTAATAAAAAAAATAACTTAGTAAATATAATTAAAAAATACGGATCTTATATAAATTTTATTCATTTAAGAAATATAAGACACATTCCAAATTCTCTCGATTTTTATGAAGATGATCATCTTAATGGAAGCCTGGACATGGTATCTATTGTTAAAGCAATATTAAAAGAAGAAAATAAAAGGAAAAAAAATAATCACCCTATTAAACAAATTCCTATGAGGCCTGATCATGGGCATACAATACTTCATGACCAATTTAATTCAGTAATACCTGGATATTCATTATTAGGCAGAATGAAAGGGCTAGATCAGCTTAAAGGTGTAATAAAAGCTATAAATTAATTTTTACCTTATATTTATTTGCTAAAAATAAAAAATCAGTTTTTAATTCCTTATCTATTGGAATACCTGTTTTTAATCTATTTTTAGAAGTAATTTTTTCCTTTTCTCCTGGATATAAAATCGGATTATTATTTTTTTTTGACTTTTGCTTTTTTAAATCATTTATATAGTTTTGCATGCCGTTAAAATATTGTTTTTTTGTTGTGAAAGCATTTAATGAAATGGCAATTAAGAAATGTCCTAACTTTCTTGGTGTACTAAAATCTGGTCCAATCATTGATAATAAACGATATCCATGAGCCATACCAATAAGAGGTCCACACATTATTTCTACCGAAGAAGATAATCCAAAACCTTTATATCCATATTCTTTACCTCCAAGTGGAGCCAAAGAAACAGCGTTATAAGGGTTAGTTGTGTAATTTCCGTATTTATCGAGGGCAATCTCAGAATTTAATTTAGTAGAATTTGCTCTGGCTCTCATAACTTTATTCCATGCTATCGAAGTTGAAGAAAAATCAGCATGTAAAAAGTCTTTATTACCTATTGGTGCTGTAAAAGAATAAGGATTAGTCCCGTGAAAAGGTTTCTTACCATTATAAGGTATGGCAAAAGCATCTGAGTGTGTAAATGAAAAACCAACGCAGTCATTTTGTGCAATATCCATAGAATATACACCTGCGGCACCATAGTGTGAGGAGTTGATTATACCTATTGAAGCAATTCCATTCTTCTTTGCCATAGATGATACTATTGCTGAAGCCTTTAAAGCTGCAACATGTCCTAAGCCATCATCAGCATCATAGACAGCTACACCTCTATTTTTTTTTATAAGCTTCATTTTAGGTTTTGCTTTTATTCTTCCGTTTTCAATACATTTTACATAATGAGAAAATAATCTAATACCATGACTGTCCACACCTCTAATAGAAGAATCTAAAAGTGATTTAATAAGTAAATTTCTATCTTTTTTTGGAACAGATAGTTTTGAGAAAATGCTATCAAAAAATTTATTTATTTTGTTAGGTAAAATTTTCATCTTATGAAATTATTTCTTTTAATAATGATTTTAAAGGATTTTCTTTCATTAAATTTATATTTTTTTTGACTGCTGTTAACATTTTTTCTTTTTTACTTTCAGATAGATTAAAAATATTTTTGTTATTAACAATTTCTTCAAAAAAATTACTCTTATTGTTTTTATAAACTTTGTAGAAATATTCATTATTAGCATCATCCAGTCTATTTTGATCTTCTTCAATAATTTGAAATAAAAAAAATAACCAACAAGATATAATAAAGTGGATGTATTTAGTTTCACCTTTATTATTATTATAAGTATCAAGTATTCTAATGGGTATTTTTAAAGATCCATCCATAGCAATTCTTAATAATTTATCTTCTATGAAAGTATTTTGAAATCTTTCCAATATTTTGATTTTATATTCATTAATATTAAAATTATCTTTAGTTTCTAAAGTAGGTAATACTTCCTTATCTAAAAAATTTAAAATGAAATTATAAATATTTTCATCTTTAATTGCTTCATGAACATAAGTGTATCCACACAAATGACCAATATATGCTAATACTGAATGAGACGCATTGAGAATTTTAAGTTTAATATTTTCATAAAATTTTACATCATCAACAAACTTAATTTTATTGTTTGCTAAAATATTTTTTAGTTCATTATTTTTTGATTGAATGTACCAATCTCTATAAGGTTCTGTAACAACAATTGCATTATCAAGATAGGGTAAGTTAAAAAATTCAGATTGCTTATTATTATTTGGTACAATTCCATCAACCATAGATAATGGAAATTCAATATTTTCTTTAAACCAATCTAAACATTCAGGATATTTTTTTTCTATAAATTCCTTGATTAAATTTTGTAAAATTTTTCCATTTTCAGATAAATTATCACAACTCAGTACAATTAATTTTTTCTTATTTTGTTTATATCTTTCTATTATTCCAAAACCCAAGTGACCTATCATAGTAGATAGATCTTTGTCCTCTAGATCATTTTTGATTTCATTTGAAAAATTCAGTTTTTTATTTCTATCAAAATGATATCCTTTTTCTGTGACAGTAATAGTGATTAGTTTGATTTTTTCTGATGCTATTAAATTTCTAATTTCATTCTTGTTATTTAAGCCAAATAGTATTTTTTTTATTGGATTTAAAATATCAACTTTTTTGTAGTTATTTGATACCCTTACTAAAGTATACAAGTAATCTTGCTTTTTCATTTTTTTGTTTGTTTCGTCTGATCTTAAATTAACCCCAATTATGGAAATATTTTTATTATTTTCTAATATTTCATGAATATAAAGCGCCTGATGTGCTCTATGAAAGTTACCAACACCGAAATGCACTATAGAGTCTTTATTATTATTAATATTATAAGTTGGAAAAGATTGTTCTTTTAATAGATTTCTGTTTATATTTTTATTTAATTGCATATTAGTATTTAAAATATACTTAAACGGAAGATGATCAATAAAATATATAAAAGTGTCTTAATAACAGGTGCCTCAAGTGGTATTGGATTAGAAACTCTTAAAAGATTTTTTAAAGAAAAAATAAAAATTTATGCTCTTGATAAAGATATTTCAGCATTAGAGAAATTAAAAAAAAAATATAAATTTGAAATCATTCAAATTGATCTTTTTAATACTGATCAAATTTATGAAAAACTTACTAAACTTAACGTTGATATTGTAGTTTGTAATGCTGGTATTGGAAGAGGAGCAGAAGGTATATTAAAAGCGTCAAGACAAGATATTGAATTATCTACAAGATTAAATGTTGAGTCATATCTTCATACCTTAAAAGCTATTGTTCCAGGAATGATAAAAAGAAGAAAAGGTCATGTAATTTTAATGGGATCACTTGCGGGTCTATATCCACAAATGAGTACTGTTTATGGTGGTCAAAAAGGCGCTGTCCACAGAATTGCTCAAAGTTTAAGAATTGAACTTAGTGGATCAAGAGTGAAAGTTTCTGAAATATGCCCTGGAAGAACTAAAACAAATTTTGGTAAAGCTGCTTTTACAGATAAAAATAAAGCAAAAAAATTTATGTCTGGTTTTACTCTTCTAGAGCCAAGAGATATTGCTGATGCTATAATGTTTGCTTTAAGTGTTAGATGGCGAAGCAATATCAGTACCATTGAAATCTCTGGTACAGAACAATCTCCAGGCGGAGTACCAATTATTCCTGTTAAAGACCCAATATTGAGTTAGAAATTTATTTAATTCCTAAAAAGGTCTTGGCATTATTAATTAAGAGATTGTTCAAATCTCTGTTTATAATTTCCTTACTTAAAGGATAGTTTTTTTTAATTAAATGCTCATAATTTTCTATCATTACTGAAGATAAAATTTCTTTAAAATGAGACCATTTATATATTAATTGATCTGTAATTCTAGCATCAGAATGTTGAGGAATAAAGGACAGACCTAATAAATCCATTCTCATTTTTAAAATTGGTTCAATTATACTTGGTTGATTCATAAACCACCAGAAACCAAAAATTTTTAAATTTTGATGTTTTCTTCCTAAAACAGTAAGTTCATGTTGATCATTTAATGACAAACAAGTTACTAAGAATTTATTTTTAGGATAATTATTACAAAGTTTAGATAAATCTTTTAAATCTATATTTCCAATTCCATCACCTGCTTCATCAAAATTCTTGTTTACTCCTCTTTTAACTCCCAACATTAAAGATAATGGCAGATTCTTTTTTAATAACCATTTTAATATTTCTTTCCATAAATCGCTATTAAGAATTTCTCTAAATTTTTCCGTATCTAAAGAAATTGCAGCATAAATTGGTTGAGATTTTTGAAAACAGAGTTCTAAATAATCAATTATTTGAATAAATTTATTTGAAGTTTCATTACTGAAATTTTGAGCTATTGAAATTGATTTATTAAATTCCAACATTAGACTATCCAATCTCAATGAAGAACGATATCTTTTTTTATCCCATGCTTCAGAAGAAAAAATTGACCATTCATCTTCATCAAATGGATTATTTGTCATAACTATTGAATCTATATTACTTTTATTGAATATTTCTTTATCAGTTAGCTTTAAACCAGCGTACAATTCATTTATTTGTAAAAAATTTTTATCTTTTATCGGAATAGATAATGATTCTAAAATTGTTAAAACTCCTTTGCAAGCTTCAGATATTGGAGTTCTTTTATTAAATAATTCATTCCATACGATTTCAGCCTTCTGTAATTTATCTAATGATTTAAATTTATGAATATCAATATTTGTTGTAACAAATAACTCCGCAATTAAATAATGATAATTTAAAGTTTCTACAAGTCCGCTTAAATAATAGTTTTCATGCTGGGGAGGAAATAAATGTGTATGAATATCTAAAATTTTAATTTTGTTTAATGTATTTTCTAGAATAGTTTGAACTTCTACTTTTTTCATTTATCGATTCTCAATTTTGCCTTATCTGGAATTGCATGCTCTAAATTTCTGGGTTTTTTATTCTTAAGTATCCTTGATATATCATCAAACATCATATCTCTAATTTTCATATAAGAAAAATACATTCCTCCTGCTAAATGTGAATTAAAAATAATGTTATTTTTTTTTCTCAAAAAAGAGTCTAATGGTACAGGCTCTTCAGGAAAAACATCTATTGCCGCTCTAAAATATTTTTTTTCAGCTAATTCAACAAATGCCTCAAAATCCACAACCTCTGCTCTACTTATCAAAATAACTGAGGCATCTTTTTTAATCATTTTTAACTTAGTTCTATTTAATAAATTTATATTATCTTTTGTGACACCAGATAAAATAAATATAAATTGATTATTTTTTAATATTGAGTTTAAATGTGTCTTTCTGACATTAAATTTATCAAATTCTTGTTTTGTTAACCATGGATCATAGGATGAAATTTTACAATTAAATGGTTTAAGCAGCTTAATAAGAGATTTAGCTAGATTCCCAAATCCAATAAAACCTACATTTGCATCGTATAAATTATATGAATTTCTATTTCCCTCAATTCCATATTTTTCTTTAGCAAGAATAAAATCTCTATGATTTACATAAGTATTTCTTGATAGCGCAATAGCATGACCAATGCATGCTTCTGCTACAGCTGGAGCCATAGCAGGAGCTGCAGATAAGACATATATTCCTTTTTTATATGCTTCTTTATAATCAATATTATTTTCCCAATTTCCCTTAACGTTAATAATTGCTTTAAGTTTTTTGGATAATTTTAATCTTCTCCTGTCCATTGAAGTTTGACCTACAATAATTTCTACATCTGGTAAAATACTCTCAACAATATTTATTGGTGCTCTTTTACCGAAATAAGTTTTTAATCTAGAAATTTTTTTTAATTTTTTTTCTAAAGTTGATGATAAGACCATTTCTTTAGTTCTAGGATAAGGGTCAAAAAAAATTAAAGGCTTTACCATTAATTCTTATTGTATTTTTTAGGTATCCAAGATTTATAATAAATACTCTCTTTTTTTATTGGTAAAATGATATTTTTATCTTCATTAAATGATTTATAAACGGCAGTTACAAATTCTATTGATTTTCTTCCATCATATAAATTTACCTCATTACTTTTTTTTCCTTCTAAGTTGTTAGCAATCTCGCTAAATAAACCTGCATAACCGGATTGAATGTTTTCAACGTTTCTAATCACTTCATCAATTTTTTTTTGTTCATTTGGTTTTCTGGCCTCAAAAGTCCAAGTATCTTCTGCAGGTTTATAAGGTGAATTTCCTGAAGTGGCCGTTAAATTCTCAAATGAAAACTTTAGTCTTGAAGTATCATTTGCAGCTCCTAGAGTAATTGAGCTAGTTACAAGAGAGCCATTTTGCATTTGGATTGATAGTGCTGCACAATCTTCTACTTCTATATTATTTACTCTAGTTGATAATTTTGCATAAACAGAAAATATCTCACCAAATACCATAGTTAATAAATCATGAATATGTATAGCGTGACCAAGAATAGCCCCTCCTCTTTCACCCTTCCATGTTCCTCTCCATTCATTATCGTAATAATTTGAGTCCCTATTCCAATATGTCTCTAGAGAAGCAACAAAAGGTTTTCCTGCTAACCCACTTTCTATTAATAAGTTTAATTGTTTTGTACCTTTACCAAATCTATATTGAAAAACAGGGTAAATATTCTTTTTTGTTATTTGAGAAATTTTTATTAATTGGTCTACTTCTTCAAGACTACCTGCTAATGGTTTTTCACAAATTGCATGCTTACCTGCTTCTAAGGCTTTTTTTACATATTCAAAATGTAAATCAGGAGGTAAACATATATCAATCAGATCTATTTCATCATCGTTGAGAACTTCTTCATAATCTTCAGTTATTTTTGTATTATTGTTTGAAATTAATCTCTTTGCTTTATCAACATCTAAATCACAAATATATTTTACACTAAATCTATCCAATTGCGTATTAAATGCATTCAAGTGTTCTTTACCAATACCCGCTCCAATTATAGCTACTTTAAAAAGTCTATTGATCATTTTCTGCAATTATTTGAGCTTGCAATGCAAGCTCCATTGATAAAAATGTAATTTTTTGTGATGTTGCCGTTTCAGTTCTGTTTAATACATCACTTATTAAGTTTGAAAAATATGGAAGCTTTATATTGCTACAATCAATGTATTTAACTTCTGTATTGTTTGCATAAAATAAATGATCCCCCGAAGATTTTTTGGCTATGTCTGTATATTTTCTAAGTTCAATATAACCTTTATCACCTAGTATAAATAATCTGCCATCTCCCCAAGTTGGTAAAGCATCTGGAGTAAACCAATCTAATCTTATATATCCATGACCAGAGTTTCCAGTCAAATTTATTTCGCCAAAATCTTGGAAACCTTTTTTTTCTGGTATACTAGAATTTTGCACTAACGCATGGTTTATTTTTGCAGTAGTTGATCCAGTAAAAATTAAAAACTGATGCACTTGATGAGAGCCAATATCAGTTAATATTCCCCCATAAGATTCTCTATCATAGAACCAATCTGGTCTTGCATAATTACCTTTCCTATGTGGACCTGTTCCAATAGTTTGTACAACTTTCCCTATTACACCACTATTGACTAAATCTTCCGCTTTTGCAACAGCTGGAACTTGAAATCTTTCAGAAAAGTTTACTGACCATATTCTTCGATGATTTTTTACTACTGATTTAATTTGTTCAAGTTGCTCTAAAGTTGTGCATCCTGGCTTATCAACCATTACATCCTTTCCATTTTGCATTGCTAAAATTGCTAATTCAGCTCGATCTTTAGGTATCGAAGAAATTAAAATCATATCAATTGTATCATCTTCAATTATTTTCATTTTATCTTCAACTTTAGATAGGAAAGGAAATTTATCTTGAAAAGTTTTATTGTTATTTGTTTCTTCTTTCGTCCACCAATAATCACATGTGCAGCCTAAATTTAACATTTCGCTAAGCATATCGTAAATATGGCCGTGATCGATTCCCAATACCCCTAGTTTTAACTTTTTCATTAAATTTCCTCTCTTTTTATTCTCATTTGTTTTTTTGAAGAATATTCAAGCATAGATATTAATCTATGAACCTCTATTGCAGAACTTATTGAAGCTATTGGTTCTCGTTTCTCTTTAATTGAGTTCTGAAAATTTAAAATCATATCTCTATGCCAATCACTTGTGAATGCCATGGGATCTGCTCCTGCTCCTGAAGATTCTTCATCCCCTATAGTTTCTTCTTTTCCATTTCGCCAAAATAGTTTTAAAAGATTAGATTTTAATAAAACTGTTACATTTTTATAATGCAGAATTATTTCTTCTGTTCTTCCTGGATAGGATGCAGTTGAAGCAAATAATGTGCCGAAGACTTGATCTTCAAATTCTAATCCTGCACTTACGAAATCTTCAGACTCCATTGAATGAAAAGAGGATGTTTTATTCATTGAGGTAACAGCATTAATTTGTCCCGTAAACTGTAAAGCAAGATCCAAAGTATGTATTGCTTGGCTTATTAATACACCACCTCCATCTCTACTGTAAGTTCCCCTTCCAGGTTGATCATAGTAAGATTGTTCTCTCCACCATGGGATATAAATTTCAACTGCAGATAATTTTCCAATTTTTTGAAAATCTTGAGATAATATGTTTTTCAATTTTAAAGCAGAGGGTCTTGCTCGATGTTGGAGCATAATTCCAATAGGTATTTGAGCTTTTAGACTTAAAATTTCAATTTCTTTTGCATTAGACAAATTCCTTTCAATTGGTTTTTCCATTAATATAGGTATTTTACTTTGTATTAATTTTTTAACTATTTCAATTCGTACATTTGGTGGTGTAGTTAAAATTGCAAAATCTATAGAATCATTATTACAAATTTCATCAATGCTAGAAAAAATTTTAATATTTTTAAAAATCTCAATTTGATTGCTAGATAAAAATTTATTACTTGAATTAATATTTGAAGCAATAATTCCTATAACAGATATATTATTTGACAATGAATTTAAGGCTTCAACATACACTTTACTTACCATGCCTAATCCAATAAGGACAACTCCATATTTTTTAGAAGCGTTCAAAGTTTTTTACTATTCAAAATTTTTTCAGTTTCACTGTCAAATATATGTATTTTTTCATTATCAAATGAAACTGCAATTTTTTGATTTCTTTTTAAAGATACTTGATAAGGCAGTTGTACAGTAAGTGACTCATTAGACTCTAGTTTTAAATAAATATATGTAACAGATCCTAGTTGTTCAAAATTATCTATAATTGCTTTTAAATCACCTTCACCCTCAAGAGATACATCTATATGTTCAGGTCTAATTCCTAATATCAATTCACTGTTTTGATTATCATTATTATAAACTGATTTAATATGA
Source organism: uncultured Alphaproteobacteria bacterium (assembly GCA_902518895.1). Taxonomy (GTDB): domain Bacteria; phylum Pseudomonadota; class Alphaproteobacteria; order HIMB59; genus CACPNW01. The sequence continues at coordinate 57,073 of CABYHL010000002.1, forward strand.
TGATTATTTACTATTGTAAGACCATCAGGCATTTTTTTTGCATTTATAAAATTCATTTGTGGAGCACCAATAAATCCAGCAACAAATTTGTTAGTAGGATAATTATATAATTCCAAAGGTGTACCAATCTGTTCAATTACACCATCTCTCATTACGACAATTCTGTCTGCCATTGTCATAGCTTCAATCTGATCATGTGTTACATAAATCATTGTATTTCCAAGTTCTTCATGCAAGTCTGATAATTCGACCCTCATTTGCATTCTTAATTCTGCATCTAGATTTGATAAAGGTTCATCAAATAGAAAAATAATTGGTTTTCTTACTATTGATCTACCTATAGCAACTCTTTGTCTTTGGCCTCCGGATAATTGTCCTGGTCTTCTTGCCATAAGTTCTTCAATTCTTAGTAATTTTGCTGCGGATTTAATTCTTTCTTCTATTTCACTCTTATCTATTCTTAAATTTTCTAAACCAAATGAAAGATTTTTTTTAACTGACATATGCGGATACAAAGCGTATGATTGGAATACCATCGATAAATCTCTCTCTGAGGCCGGAATATTATTAACGAGTTTTTCTCGAATAATTATGTCTCCTTCTGTAGGAACCTCTAGACCTGATATTATTCTTAAGAGAGTTGATTTTCCACAACCAGAGGGTCCAACAAATACGACGAATTCTCCTTCATTTATTTCTAGGTTTATATCTTTTAAGACTTTTACATCACCAAAAGATTTAAATATATTTTCAAGTTTTAACGCTTTTGCATTCATTATTTCAGTCCTGTTGTTGCTATACCAGTAGTTATATATTTTTGAAGATAGGCAAATACTATTGTTACTGGAATTAATGTTGTAACTGTCATTGCTAAAATATAATTATAATCAGTATCAAATTCTCCAGCAAATGTTGTTAAGCCAATTTGTAAAGTATGTTGTTGAGGATCTGATATTAAAACAATTAATGGCCATAAGAAATCGTTCCATCTCCATATAATACTTAATATAGCTAATACTGATAAGGCTGGTAGAGATAGTGGCATAACTATTCTCCAATATATTCTCCATTCTGATGCTGCATCCATTCTAGCAGCTTCAAGAAGTTCATTTGGGATAGTTAACATATACTGTCTTAATAAAAAAACACCTGTAGGTGTAGCAGCTGCAGGAATTATCACACCCCATAAAGAACCAAATATACCAAATGACCAAACTACAAAAAATAATGCAACTAAAATTATAGTTGATGGTATCAATAATGTTGCGACTATTAAAAGAGTAAATGTTAGTCTTCCTTTAAACTCATATTTAGATAGAGCAAAAGCAGCCATTGAATTGATTATTAGAGTTATAGCAGTAGCAACTACTGTAATGAAAATACTATTAAAAAAATATGTAAAAAATAAAAATCTTTCTTGTCCATTTATTCTTAGTATGGGATCTAAATAATTTTCAATTGATACTCTTACATTTTCTTTAGGTGTAAGTTTCTTTTTTTCAATTTCAAATACTTCAGTAGGATTTTCAATAGTGGCTACTTTAGTAATTTTTTTTGTTGGTCCTGCCTTAAATACAATCTGATTGTTTTCAGATGGAATCTCATATAAAAATTTTTCACCTACATTTTCAACAATAGTAGTGACATGCTCATATGGAAATACCCTTGTATCAAATTTTTCTAGTGACTCTTTTGATTTAAATGAACTTAAAAGTGTCCATGTCACAGGAAGAAAAATTATTATAAATCCAAAAAGAAGATAAATATATGAAATAATATCTTGAACACCTAATCTACTCTTATTTTTAGATCCCTTTGTGGCAGTTAAAAATTTAAATATTTTTTTTGACATTTCTTTTAAAGCTCTGATTGTTTTCTTGTGATATATAATTGAAAAAAAGTAAATATGGCTATTACAATTGCCATCAAAACAGATGCAGCAGCTGCACCTCCATAATTTGGAGATGAACCAGCCGATACAGTAAATGCTTCTTCATAAATATTTTGCACCATCATAAATGTTTCCTTTCCTGGACCACCACCAGTAAGTAAATAAACTTCATCAAAAATTTGGAAGCTTCTTATTAGACACAAAACTACAACAACAGTAAATGTAGGCATAAGAAGAGGAAAAGTAATTCTAAAAAAAACTCTTGTAGGTTTTGCTGCATCCATTTCTGCAGCTTCGTAAAGATCCTTTGGAATAGCCTGTAAACCGGCTAAAATAATTAACATATAAAAACCCATGTGCGACCAACAAAAAACAAATACTAACCAAAAGAATGGCCATCCAGATTTTGGAGTAACTAGCCAATTTATTGGACGAAATTTTCCAAAATCAAATACACTATCAAATTGTATTGTAAGTAATAGCAATGATGAAATTAAAGCCAAAAAAATAGTAATTAAATAACTGAAGCTATTTTCATTAATTATTAAATATACATAAATGAAGGTAAAAAATAACCCAAAGTAAATATTATAGTGAGATAAGCTTTCACTGACTAAATATATTGGATTGGACCAAATAAATATTAAAAAAAATACAGCAGCAAAAACAAAGGACCAAGATACAGATATTTGTTTTTTTGGTTTTATTAATTTTTGAAGAATAAAAATTAAAACTATACCTATTATGACCGTAAGAATAATATCAAAACCAGCTTGACCAGCGATTAAATTTATTCCTTTAATAGAGGACCCAACTACATCGTTCAAAACTCCTTTTCTGTGAAGAACCCATGTCCATATATTTGCAATTACTACAGGTGAAAGTAATACAGGATAAAAAAATACGGCTCTCCAAAATCCTCTACCAATAAATGATTTATTAAGTATTACTGCTGTTGTAAGAGCTACAATACACATTATTGGGACCTGGAAAAATACAAAAGTAAATGTATTATATAGTGAATTCCAAAAATCATAACCAGCATTAGAGCAAGTTGATGGATTGAAAATAGACTCACAATCAAATATATCTAAATAATGCTTCCAACCTACATAGGGTCTTTTGTACAATAAAATTGAATCTCCACCAGTTAATGATACCCAAAAATTCAAAATGACTGGTAAAAAAGTAAATAGACCGAAAATTAGAAGATTTGGAAGTAAAAGAGCATATGGCACTCCAGATTTACCCCATATTTTTTGAGACAACTCAACTGGCAAGCCTATTAGATCAACAAAGAACTGAGGTATTTGATAAATCTTGTACTGTCTTTCTTTAAAAAGCCAAAAACCTCCTAAAAAAATCCAAGCTAATAAAATTCCTATTAAAAAACTTCCAGTATAATTCATAGGGTATGTAGGCCGCAATAAGTGCGGCCTACCTTAATGGTTTTTACTGACCTGTTTTCTCAGCAATTTCAGACTTAATTCTTTCAATTGCTGTATCAAGATCATATTCACCGTTCATAACACCACCCAAATATTGGGTTGTAGCATTATAAATTACAAATCCAAATTTACTTCCTTGTAGTTGATATGCTTGAGGAGTTTCTTTTGCAGCTCTTGCAGCATCTGCAGCAAAAACATTAAGTGCATTAGAAACAGATTCACTAGCACCAGCTTCAGAATAATCTATTCCTTCAGCTTGAATTTGAGCATGAGCAGGAATAGCCATTCTGTAAGTATACCATTCTCTAGCTTGTTCATATTCTCCTAGCCAAGCTACAAACTTTGCAGCAGCTTCTGCATTTGGTGAATGGTTAAAGGCAACAAATCCTGAACCACCTGGCATAATACCACATCCTGCAGGACCACAAGGAACTGGAACTTTAGTCCATTCAAAACTGTCTCCAACACTGTTCATAACATTAGTAACATTCCAAGATCCAGACATATAAAATGGTACGTCTTGATTAAAAAACATTTCGTTACCGTTTGCATATTTAGATCCTGAAACAGCTGGCCAAATATCTGCAGGCATTAAACCTTCGGCATGCCAATCAACCATTTTTTGTGCAAATGTTTTAAAACCATCGTCAACAATCATATTACCGTTTGAGTCAAAATATTTTGCTCCATATGACATAGCCGGTCCAGCCATTCTATGACCAGAACGATCCATAACCATACCAGCATAACTTCCAGTATTTTCCATTACCTGCCTTGTAGCATCAGCCCAATCATCCCAAGTTGCACCAGCAGAAGGTACTTCAACTCCAGCTTCTTCAAACATTGATAAATTTACATAAGGGCCTGTGACAGTCATCTCGTTGTGAAAACCAAATATACCATCAGGTTTTCCAGCTCTGTACCAAGGTAAAACTCCACCGTATTGTTTATTCCATTCTGCAGCATCAACATATGGGGTTAAGTCTACATAATAAGGGTTTAAACCTCCAAGATCAGTTATTTTACCAATATCAGGTCCTGAACCTGCTTCTAATTGAACCGGTAGTTGTTCTCTAATAACATTGTAACCAACTAAATTTATTTCAATATTAACGCTTGGTTCCACTGATTTATATTTTGAAATCAAGTTTTCCATTAGCTCAACTTCTGGTCCGTCAGCACTCATCATAATAGATAAATTAGTAGAAGAAGCTGCAAATGAAGTTGATAAAATAAACAAACTTGTAATAAATACAGATAGTTTATTTTTTGTTTTTAAGAAAATTTTCATAATTCCTCCATTAATTATTAAACCATACAATCACTGTATTTCATGTCAACAGTTAGTTAAACTTATAAATTGTTAAATATTTGTTATTTTTTTATAAAATTTTATTCAGAAAATTATCAACTTTTTTCCTAAATTTTAAGGTTTCTATGTGGCCTGATTTTCTTTCCACACAAAACTCTAGATTGGCTTCACTTTTATTTTTTCTATAAATTGTTTCAAGTTCATTCTTTGAAATATAAAATGATTTAAAATCAGTAAATTTATCTTTTAAGCCTACACATATTAATTGATTTCTAGGTGCAATAAGACCAGCAATTTTTGCAGTACTAAATTTTTCTAATAAACCTGGTACGGTCATATAATGCCCATGTCCATCATGTGTTTTTTTTTTAATCAAATTTCTAAGATCTGCAAAAGAACACAAATGTATTGAAGCTGTTATTCTTCTATCTAAAGCTGCAACCCAATAGGAATGAGTTGCACCCATAGAAAAACCAAATGTTATTATTTTTTTTTTATTTATAGATTTATGTTCATATAGAAAATTTACCCCTAATAATAATTCTGAAATCATTTTTCCAAATAAGTTTTTTCCATTCCAACTTAAAGATTTTGATAAACTAGATTCATTTGGTATTTGCCTACTTCCAAAAGTTGGCATTTCAATACATAAAACTGCTATATTCCTTTTTAAAAAAAAAGAGGCATAATTTGATAAAAGTGCTGATCTGCCATTTAATAATTCATTTCTTCCTATTGAATAGTTACCTCCATGAGCATGACAATATAAAACTGCTGGAAAAACATTTGTTTGATCTGGTTTTATAAAATAAAAAGGAATTCTTTCTTTTTTATTTTTAATAAATATCCAATCCTCTAAAACATAATTATTCCAATTTGTCTTTGAGATTAATTTTTTTTAAAAAAATTATTTTTGTTATCAATTTTTAATAAAGTTAGTAAATTTTTTCTTAAATATGTAGAGTTCAAATTAAAATCCTTTTAAATAATAATAAATTAAACTACTATTTCAAAATATAATTAAATTGAAGAACAAATGATTGGTTATTTAAGTTTAGGCAGAGATACTTTTGATATTAAGTACGCTAAACAAAAAATTTACAATATATCTAAGATACTTAAAAAACTTGATTACAAAATTTCTGAATTCGATAAATTAATTTTATCACAAAATGATGGGGATAAGGCGATTAAGTATTTTAAGAATAAAGAATGTGATAAATATATAGTTATTCAATCTACGTTTACAGATGCCGAATTTATTCTAAAATTTGCCTTAAAATTTAATAAACCAATACTTTTTATTTCAATCAAGGAACCAAGAAGTGGAAAAAGATTAAGATTAAATTCTATTTGTGGAGTAAATTTAGCATTACATGCTTTAGGCAAAAATAATAAAAAGGGAGAATTTCTAATATTTGACAATAACTCAAGAACTATTAAAGAAAAAATAAAAGATTTCGTAGATCGTAAAAGCATTGGCAATTTAAATTATTTAAAAAAAATAACCACTAAAAATAAAAAAAATATTATTCCAAAAATTGAAAAATTAAATTTAGGATTAGTGGGAGAAAGACCAAATGGTTTTTACACATGTGATTATAATGAGTTAGAAATAAAAAATAGACTTAAAACAAATATTAAAAAAATAAGTCTAGATAAATTATTTGCAGAATCAAAAAAAATATTTAAGGAAGAGTTAAATCACACAAAAAATAAAATAGGTAATTATACCTCAGGTTTAGAGAAACTTAACTCAGTTGAACTAAATAAAAGTCTTTCAATTTTTCATGGTTTACAAAATATAAAGAAGGAAAAGGATATTGATTCTTTTGCAATAAGATGTTGGCCAGAAATGTTTACTAAATTTGGATGTGCTGCGTGCGGTCCTATGGCTATGCTTAATGAAAAAAAAATTAGCTCAGCATGTGAAGCTGATGTATTAGGCAGTATTAGTTGCAGAATTCTAAACCAAATCAACAATAAACCATCATTATTAGTTGATATAGTGGATTTAGATTATAAAAAAAATAATGTTGTTTTTTGGCACTGTGGGCTTGCACCAATTAGTATGTCAAATAAAAAGAAATCTAAAGCCATTCTTCATTCTAATAGAAAAAAACCACTGTTGTTTAATTTTGCATTTAAAAAAGGAAAGATAACGATATTTAGAGTTTCAAAATCCCGTAACAAGCTAAAATTTTTTATTTTAAAAGGAAAAGTTTTGGATGAAAAAAATTCTTTTTCTGGAACATCTGGTGTTGTTTCATTTGGTAAATCTACTACAAGAATTATTGAAGAATTTTTGCTTAGTGGAATGGAACATCATATTGCATTTACTTATGGAGATATATACGAAGATCTATTATCATTAGGTAATAAATTAAAAATACCAGTATACACTTTATGAATCAAAAAATTAAATATGCAATAATTGGTACTGGGGCAATGGGCAGAGAGCATATTAGGAACATTGAAATCATTGAAAATGCAGAAGTTGTTGCTTTGTGCGATACATTTGAGGGTTCAATAAAAGCAAGTTATGAATTGGCTAACAATAAAGGTATTAAGTGTTTTAATAATATAGATAGTTTGATTAAAGATGATAGTGCTGATGCTTATGTTATTTCTACACCAAACTTCACACATATAGATGTAATTAAAAAAGTTTTAGTAGCAAATAAACATCTCCTAATAGAAAAACCAATGTGTACAAATGTTGATGACTGTTTTGAACTACAAAAAATTACTAAAAATTATAAAAGCACAATTTGGATAGCTATGGAGTACAGATACATGCTCCCTGTAAGTAAAATGACGGAATATATACATACGAAGAAAATTGGTGATCTGAAAATGCTAACTATAAAGGAGCATCGTCAGCCTTTTTTAGAAAAAGTAAGAGATTGGAATAGATTTTCCCGAAATACTGGTGGAACGCTTGTTGAAAAATGTTGTCATTTTTTTGATTTAATGAGACTCATCATTCAAAGTGAACCAACTAAAATATTTGCAAGTGCTGGACAAGATGTAAATCATTTAGAAGAGAGTTATAATAATGAAGTACCAGATATTATAGATAATGCATTTGTAATTGTTGATTTTAAAAATGGTGTAAGGAGCACTTTAGATTTATGTATGTTTGCTGAAAATACAGATTTACAAGAGGAATTTTGTGCTGTTGGAAACTTAGGTAAAATAGAGACTGGAGTGCCATCTAATAAGTCTGGTAAAAATTCTTCTACTTTAAGAATTGGTATGAGAAATCAAAATAGTCCTATTCTTGAAAATATTACAGTAGATAAAAAAATATTTGATGCTGGTCACCACCATGGATCAACATATTATGAACATTTAGGTTTTATAAATAGTATAAATAATAAGCTGCCTGCGGAAGTTTCAATAAAAGATGGTCTGTATTCTGTTGCTATGGGCCAAGCAGCTGAGATATCGGCAAAAGAAGGAAGAGTAGTTGAAATGAGTGAATTTAATCTTTAAGGCTTTGAAAAAATTTATTTGTTGTATCAACTATAAAATTACTTACTCTGGTATTTGACTCTTCAGTTACTCCTGCTGTATGTGGAGTTAAGATACAATTCATATTTTTAGTGATTTTTTTATAGAATTCTTCGTCAATAGGTTCATTCTCAAAAACATCTAACGCAAAACCAGATATGATATTATTTGAGTATGCGTCTAGTAAGTCTCTTTCATTAATTATTCCACCTCTTGAAGAATTAATAATAATAGGTTTTTTTTTTATTTTGGAGAAAACTTGTTTATTAAACATATATTTAGTTTCTTCACTTAAAGGCACGTGTATTGAAATAATATCTGATAACTTCAAAATCTCATTGAAAGATACTTTTTTTACATTGAAACTCTCTATTTGTTCAAAAGAAATAAATGGATCGTAAGTAATAAATGAAACATCAAATGAGTTAGCTAGTTTAAAAACTTTTTTTGCAATGTAACCAAAACCTATTAAACCTAATGTCTTCCCTTTCAACTCATTTGTGACAATAGTATTCCTTGGCCAATTTCCTTTTCTAGTCTGATCACTCACAATTAAAGTTTTTTTCAATAATATTAGAGAAGAATTAACCACATATTCAGCAACAGAGTCTGCATTCATACCTGTTGCTGGTTGAACAAATATATTATTTTTATTACAGTATTCAGTGTCTATGTTATCAAGACCAACTCCTAGTCTTCCGATATATTTTAAATTAACTGCTTTTTCTAAAATACTTTCATCTAGATTTGTTTTATTTCTTACAATTATTCCATCAAAATTATGTATTTCTTTTTCTAAGTAATCTCTATTTTGCCAAATTTCCTCATTATAAATTATATTAAAATCTTTATTTAAATTATTTAAAACTTGCTTATCTAAAAATTCAGTAATTAAAATATTTATCATTTAATTTTTTTTATCTTTATTTTTTTTAAAAATTTATTTACCATATTTTTTTTTGGTATTGAGTATATTCCTCCCTTTTTCATACATTTTAATGTTGCGGTTGCTGCTGCTAACTGAATACTTTGAGAATTTGATTTATTTAATGATAGAGCTGTTGCAAAAGCACCATGAAAAACATCTCCTGCACAATTTGTTTCAGTTGTTTTTACCTTTGGAACTTTACAATGATATAAAGAATTATTTTCAACCCAATATACACCTTTAGATCCCATAGTAACTGCAACAAATTTATTTGTTTCGTTGAATATTTGAAAAAGAGCTTTTTGCATATTGATATTTTTTTTATAAGTTTTCAAACCTTCTTCAGAAAATATAGGGTGAGAAGCTTTGTTAACGATTTGAGAAATTTTATTTGAACTTTTAAAATTATCTAAATCTGCAACACATTTAATATTTTTTTTATTAGTATTAATAGCAATATTAAAAGCCATATCTATCCATCTCATATCTATTGAATAAATATCTTGTTTTCTAAAATTTAATTTCGGTATTTTCTTATAATCAAGTAGCTTTGGATCATTGTAAGCTGCTAGTAATCTTTCACCCTTTGTATCCTCAATTACAAAGCTTTGCGAAGACTGACATTTTTTTATAAAAATTGATTTACTAATATTGATAGAAAATTTTTTTAATTCATTTTTTAAAAAGACTGAAGAATCATCATCTCCAAATTTTCCAATGAATTTTGATTCAGATCCTAAAATTTTTGCAGTAAATGCTGATACTGCTGCTGACCCACCTAATCTTTTATCAATACCTCTAGATAAAACTTTAATTGGTTTTTTCGGAAATTTATCTATCCTACTTATGTAATCTGTAAATATTGATCCTGCACAAATGATCATAAAATATTAATTAAAGGTATTTAACTATACCGATAAACTTTCTAAACCTATCTCTTATAGTTATAGGATTGATTGGAATAGGATCAATTTTAACATTCCCAGAATTGATCTTTGAAATTATTACATATGAATTATCTTTATCATCAATAGCTTTGTTCAATGCATTTACTGTTTCATCTCCAGAACATTCAACTACATTTTTACAACCAGCGCCTATTGCAACATCTTTTAAAGAAGTATTTTCATCAGTAAAAGTTCGTTGATCTCCTGTTGATCCATATGATCCATTATCAATTATTAATAAAGTATAATTTGATGGTGCTCTATTGCCAATTGTTGCTAGTGTATTCATATTCATTAAAACAGATCCATCACCATCTATACTAATAACATTTTTATTTTGAGATAATGACAAACCTAAACCAATAGAAGAGGACAAGCCCATACTGCCTAACATATAAAAAAAGTTTGGTTGATCGTTAATTTTATATAATTCTTGAGATGGAAGACCTATATTACAAATAACTAAGTTATCTTTAAGAATATTTTGAATTTTATTTAATAGGTCAAAACGGTTCATGTATCATCTTTCATTAAATTGAAATCACACAATATAGCAACTGGAGACTCAACAACTTTTGCATGTTTGCTAAATGTTGAAATTTTCTCGAGATCATTATCTGAAGAACAATGCAACATAGGTATTCTTAACGTTTGTAAAATATCTTCAGTTATTTTAGCCATTCCGCCTTGTGCCCCTACTGGCTCACCTGGTGTACCTCTGTAACTAATTAGAAAAACAACAGGCATTTGATATAATTGTAATAAAGATACAATTGCATTCACTGAATTTCCAATTCCTGTATTTTGCATCATTATACATGGGAATTTATTTCCTAAATAAGCTCCAGCACAAATACCCATGCCTTCTTCCTCTCGTGGTACAGCCGAATAATAAACATCCTTATCATTTTCAAGAATATCAATCATATTAGCTAACAACTTACACGGAACACTTAAATAAAAATCTACTCCACCTTTTTTTAAATTATCGATGATTTTTTTACTAATTTTCATTTATGCGGATGTCTATAGATATAAAATGATTAAACAATAAATTAATTTATTTAAAATCATTTCTTAATTTTATTTTAGTGTTTGAAGTATATTTTTCACCTTTTTTTAATATAGTTGATGGAAAATTTGGTTGATTAATAGCATCGGGGAAGATTTGTGTCTCTAAACACATTCCATATTGTAAACCATAATTTCTATCATGTTTTCCATTGTATGAGTCTTTCATCATATTCCCAGTATAAAATTGTATTCCAGGTTGATCAGTTGAGTATTCAACTCCCATACCAGTAATTTTACTGTAGATGGAAGCTATAGATTTATCAATAGAATGATCTTTGAGAACATAATTGTGATCGATGCCACCACTTTCTAAAAAAGCATTATTTATTTCAAATGAATTATTAAGATCATATTTTGTATTAACTACATCAAATAGCTTTCCTGTAGGAATTGAACCCTCGTCTATTTCACAAATTTGATTAGATGATATTCTGACAACATGATCAGTAATATTTTTGTAATTATCTTTATGGCCATGGAAATTCCAATAGTTATGATTAGTCATATTAACAATAGTATCTTTATCTGTAGTAGCATTAAAGGAAATTAAAATTTCGTTATTGTTATTAATCTCATAAATAGTTTTACAATTTAAGTTGCCTGGATAATTTTCTTCTAAATGTTTAGATTGATAAGTGAGCTCTACTTTTATACTTTCACTTGTTTTTTTAATATCACTTATTTTCCATATCTTTTTATTAAAACCTTCTTTCCCTCCATGAAGATGATTTTCAGAATCATTAGAATATAAATTATATTCTATTCCATTCAAAAAAAATTTGCTTTTTCCAGTACGATTACAAACTCTTCCAATAATAGAATTAAAATATCCATTAGCTTCCAGGCAATCATCTAAATTACCATAACCTAATAAAACATCCTCTGTTTCAGAAACATTCGAAGAAGTTGGAATACAAACTTCACTCATATAACCACCATAAGTATAAAAACTAAAACTATAATTGTTTGAGTTAATAATATTAACTATGTCAATATCTAAACCTTTATCATTTTGAAGTTTGGTAATTTTATATTCCATTATGTTTTCCTTAATCTTTGAAAATTATTTTTTCTTTGTTGAAGATAAATGATTAATCCACCTAAAACTATGAAAAAAGCGCCAGGGAAGAGTTGATCAACTGGCCATTCTGCAAAAAATATCCAACCTAAAATAAGTGCAAAAAATATCTCAATATAATCAAATGGCATAATCTTACTAAGTTCTGCTTTTCTAGCACCATATATTAAAAGTAAAGTTCCAGATCCTCCTGCAATCCCCATTACACAAACTACTAAGAAATCATTTATACTTTTGAAATTTTCCCACATACCAAAAAATACCACTAACATACATGCAACTATGATTGTTCCTGTTTGACCATACAAGTTGATAAGTGGTGAAGGAACATGATCCTCAAAACTTAAGGATGTTACCCTTGCTAAAGAATATCCAAAAGCAGCAAGTATAGGAAGTAACAACATATAATTAAAGTCTGATGACCAAGGTTGCATAATTAAAACGATACCTACAAAACCAGAAATTACTGCACTCATTTTGTACCAACCAAATTTTTCACCTAATAAAGGAATTGCAAGAAGGGTAACCATCATGGGCCCAGTGTATTCCATGGTAGCTACTAAAGCAAAAGGTAGGTAGGCATAAGAAGTATAGAGACACAATTGAGCCAATGCTACAAATACTCCGCGGAATAATCCTAACTTCCATTGTGTTATTTTTATTTGTCTACCATTTCGATGCCAATCATTTGAAAAATATAAAGCAATAACACATGGAATCATTCCAAATAAATTTCTAAAAACAGAAAGTTGAGCTGCTGGATATTCGTTTCGTAAAAACTTTATCGCAATCCCCATACAATCCAATAAAAACAAACCTGAAAGTGATAATATAACAGCTAAAAATAAATTATTTTTCATTAATCATAATCTATTATTCTAAAATAATTTCTTTTCCTACTTCTTGACTTTTATAAATTCCATCTAAAATTTTCATTACTTGTAGAGAGTGTTCAGCCGGAATTGTAACTGGTTGATCGTTTGCAACAAACTCTGCAAACTCGATACATTCTTTGGCATGAGGTTCAATAGTGTCTTTTAAATTTCCTTCAATTTTTTTAGTTATATGAGTTTGAGAATTAATATCATTTTTTATAATCTCACAATTAGGCCAATGCAAACCAGCTTCTCTTCCGTATAACCATACCTGCATATCTTCTATTTTATCTTCTGGCAATTTATGATGAAGCATCCAAGATACTTCAAGCATCAGGGTTGCACCATTTTTAAACCTAACAAACGCAGCTGCAAAATCTTCAACGTTCATTGCTTCCTTATCGTACTCTCCATTGTAACTAAAAGAATTTGGCTGCTTTGCTAATTCTGTTTTTGACACACCCGTCACAGAAAGTGGTTCTGGATTGTTCATAAACCAAAGAGTTAAATCTAACACGTGCACCCCTATATCAATACAAGGCCCTCCTCCTGAATTTTCTTTTTTTAAAAAACCAAGTGAGACTGGTAAAAAATTTCTCCTAAGCATCCAAGAACGTGCATGATATATCGAACCAATTGATGTGGATTGATCTTTTATTAATTGAGAATCTTTTCTGAATCTAAAGTGTTGAGCACACATTAATTTTTTATTCGTTTGATCTCTTACTTCAATCATTTTTTTTATTTGTGAGGCATTTGGAGCTAAGGGTTTTTCACATAAAACATCTTTACCTGCTTGCATTGCTTTAATTGCTAAATCACAATGATAGTTATTAGGCGCACAAATATCTATTACATCTATATCTGGATCATTAATCATGTCTAAGGGATCAAGATATAATTTTTTTATTTGATTTGTATTACCCCAATCTTCGAGAGTTGATTTGTTTATATCAGAGCCTGCTATTAATTCAGCATGTTCTGACAGGTGCCAACCAGGTACATGTAGCTTTGCAATGCCACCGACGCCAATAATGCCAACTTTTATTTTACTCATATTTATATTTTTTAATTTAGATATTTATCCATTTTTTTTCTTTTTCTGATTGGTAAATTGATTCCATTATACTACTTCTCAATGCTGCTTCTGAAGGAGTAACTAGGTTTTTAGTATTGTTATCAATTAATGAATTGAGAAACAAATCAAATGCATGAGGCAATGTTTCTGGTAAATTTTCTTCTATTCTTTCTATTTTTTTACCTTCCTTATTTTCGTTTATAATTAATTGCTCATTCGTTGTTCTTGCGTGAGCTTTCGTTCCACTTACAAAAATAGTATAAGGCTGAGCTACATCTATCCATCCCGCAGCAATACTAGCTATCAACCCGCTTTTAAATTTTATTAAAGCTTCTCCACTTTCTTCACAATCTGGATATTGATTATATACTTTTGTAAAGGTTGCGCTCACTGACTCAACATCAGAAAAAAACCATAAAAGAAGATCTAAAACATGTGTTCCTAAATCACCAAAAGCTCCAACGCCTGCAACCTTAGGATCTGTCATCCATTGATAGTTTTTGAAAATATCCCTCATAAGACCATCGTGACAATTAATGAGTCGAATTCTTGAAATTTCGCCAAAATAATTCGCAGCAATTAATTCTTTAAGTTTTATGTAAACAGGATTGCTTCTCATGAAATATCCAGTTTGAAAAATAATATTTGAAGACTCAATAAGATTTGCCATTTCAAAAGAATCTTTTTTTCCTATCCCCAAAGGTTTTTCTATAAAACAGTTTTTTTTATTCTCGGTAATCTGTTTAACTAATTCATAGTGCAAATTAGTTTCTGAACACACAATAACACCATCTAAATTAGGTTCTTTCAATAAATCAATATAGTTATCATAATTTTTACATTTCAGTTTTTCTGAGTAACTTTTTGACCTGTTCTTGTCTTTGTCCCAAACACCAATACAATTAATTTTAATGTTTGTAATTACCTTAGAAATAAAATTTGGTGTATGAATATGAGAGGTTCCAATAAATGCTATATTTTTCATTACAGTTATAAAAACTACTTATAGAGCACAACACTGATCGACCCAGTGACCTGGTTCAACTTCAATAAGGCCCATTTTTATTTCTCCACCTTTGCAATCTACTCCAGGATTAGGACATCTGGTTCTAAACACACAACCTGGAGGTGGATTTAATGCACTAGGAATTTCTCCCTTTAGTTCTATAGCTTCAGATCTTTTCTCTGGATCAATTGATGGAATAGAAGATAATAGTGCCTTTGTGTAAGAATGTTTTGGATTCTTAAATAATTCTCTTGAGGGTCCCATTTCAACTATGTGCCCCAAATACATAACTGCAACAACATCACATACATGAGCTACTACACTTAAATCATGACTTATGAATAAATAAGTTAAGTTAAGCT
Organism: uncultured Alphaproteobacteria bacterium; assembly: GCA_902518895.1. Lineage (GTDB taxonomy): Bacteria > Pseudomonadota > Alphaproteobacteria > HIMB59 > CACPNW01. Next base: position 72,588 of record CABYHL010000002.1, read on the forward strand.
CGGTTTGAAGTTGTTTTAAAAGATTTAATATATCTGCTTGTATTGATACATCTAAAGCAGCAACACTTTCGTCTGCTACTATAAATTTTGGATTACTTACTAAGGCTCTTGCAATTGATATTCTTTGTCTTTGTCCTCCAGAAAATGCATGAGGAAATCTTCTTAAATGCTCAATATTTAATCTACATTTTGAAGCAATGTCTCTTACTCTTTCATCAGTTTCTTGTCTTGAGTTTGTTATTTTCATCACTTCTAAAGGCTCTGCAATAATATCTCTCACTGTCATTCTTGGACTTAAAGCAGCATAAGGATCTTGAAAAATTAATTGAGCTTTTTTTCTATATTCTTTTAAATCTTGTTTGTTCATATCTGTTAAATCATAATCTCTTTCATCGTCATGAAAAATAACATTTCCAGAACTAATTTTATTAGCTCCAAGTATTGCTCTACCAAGAGTAGTTTTTCCTGAACCAGATTCACCCACTAAACCAAAAAAAGATCCTTTTTTAATTTTGATATTGATATTGTTTACAGCATGTATTTTTTGTTTTTTTGAAATAAAATTTTCTTGATAATCAAAATTTACTGAAACGTTATTTACTGAAATTAAATTATCATCCATTTTGACCACACTGAATTCCACATTGATCGACCCAGTGACCTGGTTCAACTTCAATTAATTTCATTTCTATTTTACCATCTTTTCCTTCTGGATTATGATGGGGGCATCTAGTTCTAAATACACACCCTGTTGGTCTATCTAATGGACTTGGAATATTTCCAGGTATTGGAGATAACGGTGCGTCTAAGTTATTTATGTCAGGTAAAGCTTGTAATAGCCCTTTTGTATAAGGATGTTTTGGGTTTTTAAGGATCTCATTTACTGGACCTTTCTCCACTACACTTCCCAAATACATAACCGCTACATGATCAGCTACCTGTGCAATAACACCTAGATCGTGAGTAATAAATATTACTCCCATTTGATATTCTTTAATAATATCTTTAATTAGGTTAATTACTTGAGCTTGAATTGTTACATCTAAAGCAGTTGTTGGCTCATCTGCTAATAAAAGTTTAGGCATTGTTGATAGTGCCATAGCTATCATTGCTCTTTGACGCATTCCACCAGATAATTCAAATGCATATTGATTAAACCGTTTTTCTGCATCTGCTATGCCTACTCTTTTTAGCATGTTTATGGATATTGATTTTGCTTCCTCTTTATTAATATTTTTATGAATTAGTAATTGCTCAACCATTTGTGCGCCAATTTTTATTGCTGGAGCAAAACTTGCCATAGGCTCTTGAAAAATCATTGATACTTTACCACCTCTTATTTTTTTTAAGTCTTGCTTAGAGGTAAATTGAAGAACATTTTCGTTGTCTAAAATTATTTCTGCGTCTTCATTATAAGAAGTATTACCTGGATTTAATTTCATAATCGATTTAGCAGTCACAGATTTACCTGATCCGGATTCACCAACTATACCAAGTACTTCACCTTGATCTACAGAAAGAGAGATATTTTCAACTGCAGTAATTCTACCTTCATCAGTATCAAATTTTACATCTAAATTTTTTACTTCTAATAAATGACTCATATTATTTTACCTTATGAGGATCAGCTGCATCACGTAATCCATCCCCCACATAGACAAATGTTAAAATTAATACGACTAAGAAAAATACAGGGATAAAATACCATTGATAGTTTAAAAGTACGTCGGCCTTTGTTGCATTTTGTAAAAGTACACCTAGAGAGTTTACTGGTTCTCTCAAACCAAGTCCTATAAAACTTAAAGCTGTTTCAGATAATAACATGTATGGGAAACTAATGACTAAATCGACAATAATATAGCTCGTGAAACTTGGTAACAAGTGTCTTATAATAATGTGAGTAGATGATGCTCCACAAAGTTTTGCAGCAAGAATATATTCTTGGCTTCTTTCACTAAGTAGATGCGTTCTTACTCTTCTAGCAAGTGTTGGCCATGAAATTAATCCAAGTAAACAGGAAATAAAAAAGAACCTTAATTCAGAACTCCATTCTAATGGCGCAAAGGCAGCAAGACACATAAACAGAGGTATTGGCGGAACCGTTCGAATTGCATCAGTAAACATTTGCAATACACTATCAATCCATCCACCATAGTAACCTGATATTCCACCTATAATTAGGGATAGTACAAATGATATAAAAACACCAAGTGTTCCTACAGCTAGTGAAATATAAATTGCACTCAAGGTTCTGCTAAATAAATCTTTTCCTGCCTTATCTGTTCCAAATATATGAATACCACCTTCTTCAACTCCAAATAAATGAGTATTGAATGTAAAACCTGGAATTTTAAAATCTAAAATTTTTCCTGGAAGATTTATATTAAAATCAAAAACTTTATACTCCCAACCTTCAACAAAAAAATAAACGTATCTTCTTTTTTCAGTATCAGTTTTATAGACCCATCTAAAATTAGTATCAGCTCCTCTATATTTTGTTAAAGTGTGTAAAAATGGCCTTGGTGAAAAACCATTTTCATCCCAAAACATCGGAACCTGAGGTGCTCCGTTTTCATAATCTTTGTCGCGACCATTAATAGTAGGATCATATGGAGATAAAAAATCTGAGAATAGACTACAAACAATCATGAAAAGTAATATTGAACCTGCAATCATTGCCGATCTATTTCCAAAAAAGCGTGTTCTTACTAATTGCATCTGTGTAGCTGTATAATAAGCTTCTTTTTTTTGATTACTAACCTCCACCCATAACTCCTTTTCTTATTCTTGGATCCATTATTGCTAAAATTATATCTGTAACAAAATTAACAAAAACGATTGTTGCTGTAAGTAAAAATATTATTGCTCCAGCTAGTTGCTGATCATTTGATCTAGCCAAAGCTTCTATTAATAAAGCTCCTGCCTCAGTCAAAATTAAAATCAGAGCAACTATTGGAAGTGCACTAAAAATTCTATTTAAATCAAATCCTATTGAATTTATTACAGGTCCTAAAGAATGCTTTGCTGGATATCGCCAAAGCAAACTCATCCCTGATACACCTCTTGCTCTTGCCGCCATTACATATAACTTGTCATTTTCATCTAACATTAAAGCTCTGACAGTTTGTAATGCAAAGGCAGTTGCATTCCATCCTAAAACAAAAATAGGTAGCCATGCTCTACCTAAAAAATCCATTAACTTTGCTGATGACCATGGTTCATTTTCATATTCCTGAGAAAATAATCCTGTCATCGTATCTCCATAATAGATTGTCATAAAAAGCATTATACAAAGTGCTACTAAAAAATTTGGCAATGCTATGCCAAGGTAACTAACAAACTTTAGAGTGTTATCTAATGATGCATATTTTGTCGTGGCTGAAATAATTCCTACGGGTATAGCAATTAAATATGAAAATATTAATGCCACTAAACATATGGTTAGAGATAAAGTAAATCTTCCACTTAATAATTCATTAATATTCATTCTTAGAATACAACTATCACCAAAATCTTGATTGATAACAATGTCAGAAATCCACTTTCCATATCTATAAAGGAATGGTTTATCTAAGCCTAAGCGAATTTTTTCTGCTTCAATATCTTCATAAGTAATTTGAGAGCCTTGAGTATTTTTAAAAGCTAAATATCTTTCAGCACACGTTCCAGGTACTAATTCCATTAAAGAAAAAACTATGAAACAAACAATTAATAAAGTTACAATAGCTAAAAATGCTCTTGTAAATGTAAACTGAACAAAATTAATCATAGCATGATTTCACTTAATTGATTTTTGAGAATAGTAGAAAAAAGAAAAGCGGCAATAAAAAATTGCCGCTTTTAAGTATATTTATAGTTGACTTATTCGTCTAACCACCACTGAGTAGCTAAATATGGATAAGTTCTATAATATTCATAAGAAGTTGTTTTGAATTGTGTAAAGTTTTTCAAAGCATTTCTATGATATGTTGGGAAAGGTGCTTTTACAGTTCCAATTAACAAAGTTTGCTCTGTTAACATTGTTGTAATTTTTTCACCCCACTCATTTGATTCAGGTGTACCTAAAGCATATGATTGAAATTTATCAATACCATCACTTAAATCGTAAACCCATTGAGGAGGTTCTACACCTTCATCACCGTTACTATCAATATAAGCTGCCCACAACATTCCTTGCGTATGGTTAAAGTAGTTTCCAAAAGGCGCTTTGAATGTTTCAGGATCACCTGCAATAATTGCTAATGGTTGACCTTTATCCCATGCATGGACATCTAATGCATTTGAAGATTGTGAACCACGATATTCATCAGGAGTTACCTCTTTAAAAGAAGTTTTAACTCCTACATCGTTCCACATACGAGCAACTAACTCAACCTCTACACCACCTATACCTTGAGTAGCATAGTCAATGTTCATAGCAAAAGGCTCTCCGTTAGGGAGTTCTCTAAAGCCATCACCGTCAACGTCCTTAAGACCAACTTCATCTAGAAGTGCTTTAGCACCATCTGGATCATATTGAGTCATATACATTTTCATATCTTCACGTACGAAATCAGGAGCTGGTGACATACCTGTGAACTGCTCTACAACACCCATACCATAGTAAGCTACATCGTTAATTTCATTTCTATCTAGAGCAATTGACATTGCTTGACGGAAACGAATATCACCGTAAACTTTACGTTTTTCTAAGTCCGGGTGAGTAACATTGAAGCTAAATAGTGCTGCTCCACAACCAGGGTTAATTTGAATATTATACCCTCCAGACTCTGCTCCATCTAATAATTGAGGCGCAGACTCAAGTTGTACAGATTGAGATTTGTAATCAACTTCACCATTAACAAGTTTCAATAATCTTATTTCATTTTCATTGATATATCTCTCATTTTGATAATCAATGTATGGTAATTGATTCCCAGCTGTATCAACTTGGAAAAAGTATGGGTTTGCAGCATATACTCTACCTTCAGTAGTATCTTCAATGGTCATGTAAGCTTCTAAAGAAGGATAAGCAGCATATGGTAAACCATCTACTAACTCTGGATTTCTTAATAATGGAGTTGGAGTATCAGTCCAACCTGAATTCCCATAATAAGCCGCTAAAGCATCCCAGCCATCTGCAAAACCTAAAGCTTGTGCATTCGCATCAGCATTTGAATCAATTTCCGGATGGAATTGTTCTAGGAAATGTGAAGGCATAAAAGCTTGGTTATAAGATGTAGCTAAAGTAGCAAGTAAACCAGGAAATGGAGATGGTAAGTTAAATCTTACTGTTTGATCATCAATTACATCAACAGTCATTGGTTCACCACCAACTAACAGATATGGATATGGTTTTTCACGAATCTTTGGATTCATCATCAAGTCTTCGTACCAAAACTCTACATCTCTAGCTACAAAAGGTTCACCATTTGACCACTTGTGACCTTTACGTAACATGAATGTTAAAGTAGTAAAATCATCATTCCATTCATAATCTTTTGCAACATTTGGAACTACAGTTGACAAGTCATCAGCAAAACGAACTAAGTTAACATGTCGAGTAGAAAGCATATCTGAAGTACCAGCTTCAGTTGCATTAGATAAGAAGTTAATAGTGTTTCCATATTTACCAATTGATTCATATGGCACTATAACAAGTGGTTCATCAGGTAATCTATCCTCAACTGGAGGTAGGCTTCCTGGGTTCCCTTGAATTGTTGCATTAATACTTGCAATACTTGGGTTCTCTGAAAACTTCATTGTACAACTAGCTGCACTTTCGTATTCTGATAACTCATATTGCTGTGGATATTTTCCGCCAGTATATGCATCGCTCATGGTTGAGCCTACGCAATGACCGCCTGCAAAAGAGCTTCCACTCCATACAAACATTGCGGAAGAAAATACCAATGCTACGAGTATTTTTTTTAACATATATTTTCTCCTATAAGATAAATTTATCGTATGTATTTTTTTTATACAAATTTGAGCTTTTAGCAAAAATAATTGACAAATTTATTACGTTTTTATTTAAAAAATTGTGTATTTCTTTTTAATTACTTTAGTATTTTGTAGAATATGAAGAAAATCAAAAAATCTGTACTTTTTATCTGTGCTGATCAGTGGCGCTTCGATTGCTTTAGTTTTTTAAATCATGAATATGCTCTCACTCCTAATTTGGATAAATTAGCAAAAAAAAGTGTTATTTTTAAATCACACTTTGCAGGTATTGTTCCATGTGGTCCTTCGAGAACTACAATGCTGACTGGTTTATATCCATTTATACATCGTTCAGTATATAATGGTGCTCCTCTTGATAAAAGATTTACAAATATTGCAAAAGAAGCTCGAAAATTAAATTACAATCCAAGTCTTTATGGATACACCGATACTTCTTGGGATCCAAGATACTTAGATCCAAAAGATGAAAAAAATTTTACTTACGAATCACCAATGGAAGGGTTTGATGATGGCTGTGTTTTACCAGGAGGAAAACCGGAACCTTGGGCTAACCATCTTAATCAAAATGGTTTTGAAATTAATAAAGCAGAAGATCTGTACAAAGGAAGAAAGCCAAAAGATGATCAAGCATATATTTATGAACCATATTATATTCCAACTGAATTTTCAGACACCGCATTTTTAGCAGACAAAGTTGTTAATGATTTAAAAAAAGTGAAAGATCCATTTTTTATGCATGTATCTTTTTTAAAACCACACCCGCCCTTTCATATAGCTGATCCATGGTTTAGTAAATTTAATCCAGATAATATTAATTTATCTAAAAATGATATTTCACTTAAAGAATTATCAAAAAAACATCCTCTACTTAAAGAATTATGCAAAAAATTTTTATTAAAAGAAAATTTCTCTGAAATTAATTATGATCTTTTAAAAGATCAAGACATCAAAAATATTATGAGTGTCTATTTTGCAATGTGTGCAGAAGTTGATTTTAATATTGGTAAAATTTTAAATGCTCTAAAAGAATCAGGGCAAGAAGAGAATACAATGATAATATTTACCAGTGATCATGGAGAAATGTTAAATGAAAATAATTTATGGGGAAAATTAGGTTGGTGGGACTCCTCTTATAGAATTCCATTATTTATTTATGTACCTCAAAACAATCCAAAAGAGATTAACCATTTAACAGAATCTGTAGATGTTGCTCCTACAATTTTAGAATGGCTTGGTGGTGACATCCCCATTGATTGGAATGGTCAATCACTGATGCACAATATCAATAATAAATACGAAAAATCACCTAATAAAGAATATGTTGTTTTTGATTATGATTTTAGAGAAAGTACTTCATTTGTTATAGATAAAAAATTAGCACCCGAACAATGTAATCTATCAGTCATTAGAGATAATAAATGGAAATATGTTCATTTTCCTTCATTACCATGTTTATTATTTGATTTAGAAAATGATCCTAATGAAATTAATAATTTATCTAGGGTAAAAGAATTTCAAGACATTAAAAATGATTTAGTATCAAAATTGCTAAGTCACCGCATGATTCATCAGGAACGACAGTTATCGAATACTAAACTTTCTAGTTCAGGTGTTAATACAAATTCTGGACCATTTAGTAGAAAAATGGAATAAAAAAGATATGTTAACGACTGTTATAGGAGCCTATCCCAAACCAAGCTACTTAAAAATAACTGATTGGTTCAATGCTTCTGGTGGTACAGATACAGAATATCCAACTAAATTTTATGAAGATGAAATAAAAAAAATGGGCGATAATGTTGAAGAGTTATTTAATAAAGCTACCAAAGAAATAATTAGTGATCAGGAAGAATGCGGTATTGATATCCTAACCGATGGTGAAGTTAGAAGAGAAAATTATATTCACTATCATTGTAGATATTTAGAAGGAATTGATTTTGCAAATCTCACAGAAAAAGTTGCTAGGACAGGGAATTATAAATGCTGGTTACCAACAATAACTTCAAAAGTTAAAGCAAAAGAATCTTTTTTAGTTGAAGAGTGGAAAAAAAATCAGAGCTTAACCAATAAAGATTTAAAAATTACTATTCCTGGACCAATGACTATAACAGACACCATAGCAAATACATTTTATGACTCAGATGAACATATGGGTGAAGACTTAGCTGATGCTATTAATGTAGAAATTAAAAGATTGGTTGATGCAGGATGCAAATATATTCAAGTCGATGAACCGTTGTTTGCTAGAAAACCAGAAAATGCTCTTAATTTTGGAATCAAAAACCTAGAAAGATGTTTTAAGGATATTAATAATCAAAGTATTGAAAAAATTACTCATATTTGTTGTGGCTATCCTGATAAATTAGATGCAGTAGATTATCCGAAAGCGCCTTTAGATTCTTACAGTAAAATTAGTAAAGCATTAGATGAGTCAATTATAGATACAGTTTCTATTGAAGATGCTCATCGATATAATGATTTAAATTTTTTAAAAGATTTTAAACAAACAAAAGTTATTTTTGGTTTAGTAAAAATAGCAAGCTCTCAAGTTGAGACTAAAGAAGAAATTGTCTCAAGAATAAATGATGCATTAAGGTTTATTGATAAGGAACAATTAATTGTCGCTCCTGATTGTGGCCTTGGTCACTTACCTCGAGATTTGGCAAAAATAAAATTAAAGATAATGGTAGAAGCTTCTAATAGTTTTTAGTGTAATAAAGTTTCTGGATTAGCATAATCATAATTTAAATCATCAGCAATAGCTTTATATGTAACAGCACCTTTAAAAATATTTAAACCATTCATAAAATTTTTATCATTTTTTAAAGCATCTTTAAAACCATTAGAAGCTAAGTTTTGAATAAATGGCAAAGTCACTGCATTTAAAGCAAGAGTGGAAGTTCTAGGAACTCCTCCTGGCATATTTGCAACACAATAATGAACAACATCATCAACAACATATGTAGGGTTTGCATGAGTTGTTGGTTTACTAGTTTCAACACAACCACCTTGATCAATTGCAACATCAACAATTACAGATCCACTTTTCATCTCTTTTATCATGTCCTTAGTTATAATCTTTGGAGCATTAGAGCCTGGAACAAGTACGCCACCAATAAGTAAATCACATTCAGAAATATAATCTTTTAGATTTATTTTATCACTGTGTAGTGGTTCTATTTTATCACCAAATTTTTCTTGTAATTCTTCTAATCTTTTTTCTGATTTATCAACAATAAAAACTTTTGCTTGCATACCGGTAGCAATTATTGCTGCATTTTCACCTACAACACCTCCACCTAAAATTAAGACATTTCCAGGTTGAACCCCAGGCGCACCCCCTAAGAGTAAACCGCTTCCACCCTTATGTTTTTCAAGTGAATACGCACCAGCTTGAATCGACATTCTACCAGCTACAGCACTCATAGGTGCAAGAAGTGGTAATTTATTATTATGATCACTTACTGTTTCATAAGCTATACAAATTGAATTTGAATCAATTAAACCCTTTGTCAATTCTGGAGCTGCTGAAAGATGTAAGTAAGTAAACAAAATTTGGTTTTCTCTTATCATTGATACTTCATTCATTAGAGGTTCTTTTACTTTTACAATCATTTCAGAATCATTGAAAATATCCTCAGCTGAATTTACAATTTTTGCACCTGATAATTCATAATCACTATTTGAAAATCCAGCACCAATACCGGCATCTTTTTGAATTAGTACTGTATGTTTATTCTTTACTAATTCTTTAACACTTTGCGGAGTAAGCCCAACCCTAGACTCCTGAGCTTTAATCTCAGAGGGAACACCTATTTTCATTATCTGTCATGCATATAGTTTGAGATACCTGTTCTTAATTTTTCAATTATCTCATCAATATGTTTTTTTTCACAAGTAAATGGAGGTGCAACAATTAAACAATCACCTGTTGCTTTCAAGCTTAAGCCTGCTTCAAATAATTTTTTAAAACAAGCATATCCAGCTTTGCCTAAACGCTCATCCATTTTAATATCAATTCCTCCCATCATTCCATATCCTCTTATATCAGTAATGATATCTAAGTCTTTCAAAGTAAATAAACCATCTAAAAAATATGGAGACATATCTTTTGCTCTATTAAATAAATCTTCTTTCTCGATTATATCTTGCATTGCTAAACCTGCCGCCATTGAAACAGGTATAGCAGAATAAGTATAACCATGAAAAAATTCTATAGCTCCTGTAGGTGAAGCATCAAGAATAGTGTCATAGATATGATCACGTGAAGCTACTGCTCCTAAAGGCACAACACCATTAGTAATTGCTTTAGCCATTGTCATGATATCAGGACAAACATCAAAAGCTTGAGCTGCAAATGGAGCGCCCATTCTTCCCCAGCCAGTAATAACTTCATCAAAAATTAAAAGAATTCCGTGTTTGTCACAAATTTCTCTTAGTCTTTTTAAATATCCTTTTGGTGGAACTAAAGTTCCTGTTGATCCTGCTACTGGCTCAACAATACATGCTGCAATATTTTCAGCACCTATGTTACCAGCAATTCTTTCAAGATCATCTGCTAGGTCAGCACCTGTTTCAGGTTCGCCTTTTACAAATAAATTTTCAGGTAAATGAGTATGTCTTAGATGATGTACATTTGGCATGAGAATATTTGAAAAAGTTTTTCTGTTAGCAATCATTCCGCCTACAGAAATTCCTCCAATATTCATTCCATGATAACCTCTTTCTCTTCCCACTATATGAGATCTATGACCTTCTCCTTTTGCTTTAAAATATGCTATGGCTGTTTTAATTGCTGTTTCTACAGCTGATGAACCACAAATAGTAAAAAATATTTTATTTAAATCTTCGGGCGTATGTTTTGAAACTTTTCTAGCTAAATCAAATGAACCACCAAAACCTTGTTGAAATGGTTGAACATAATCTAATTGCTCTAATTGTTTTGATACTGCTTCTCTTATTTCTGGTCTTGAATGACCCGCTGGACTACAAAATAATCCTGAGCTAGCATCAATTAATTTATTTCCATAATGATCAGTATAATAAACACCTTCTGCCTTAACCATTAATCTTGGACTATTTTTATAGTCTCTATTAGATGTAAATGGCATCCAATGTTCTTCTAATGAATTAGGTATTTCAGTTCTTTTTTCTAAGTCCATTTTTTTCCTTAATAGAGATTGAGTATATGAAATTAACGATAAATCAAAGAATATTTCTTACACAATAAAGAAATATCATAGGAAAAATTGTAGCAGTGGTATAGAGAGAATACCAAATATGAGCACATTACCAGAAGATCTTAAAAGTAAAGCTTTAGAGACTCCCAACATACCAGCAGCAGTTGTGTGCCCCAATCAAGAAAGCATCTTATCAGCTGTAATTGAAGGTAAGAATATGAACCTCATCGATCCAACTTTAATTGGAAATAAAAGTTTAATTGCTGAAACAGCTAAAAAATTAAGTTTGGATATTGCAAATTTTAATATTGTAGAGGCTAAAGATGAAGAGGATAGTGCTTCAATTGCTTGTCAAATTTCTAATGAAAATAAAAGTAAAATCATAATTAAAGGGAATCTTCATACTGATATTTTAATGCGCTCTTATTTAAAAAAAGAATTTAATTTACTTGATGGTAGAAGATTAAGTCATATTTGGCATATGACTACACCACAGCTTAAAAAGCCCCTTTTTATCACTGATGGCGCCTTAAATGTTTTACCAAGAGTTGATATTAAATTACAGATTCTCAAAAATGCTGTTCAGTTTTATAACAAATTAAATAGCAACAAACCAAAAGTAGCAATTTTATCAGGCACAGAAGATCCAATTGAGAGTATGCCAAGTTCAGTTGATGCCAAAAAAGTTATGGAACTTGCGTTAGAAGAAAAAATTAATGCTTTTATTCATGGACCGCTTGCTTTTGATAATGCTGTTTCTGAGGAAGCGGCTACAATAAAAGGAATCAAAAATGATGTTGCTGGTGATGCTGATATACTATTAGTGCCTAATTTAGAAACTGGAAATTCTTTATCTAAAATAATGGTTTATTTTATGAACGCATGTGCTGCAGGAATAGTAATTGGTGGTAAAGTACCAGTTGTGGTTCCTAGTAGAGCAGATAGTAAAAATTCTAAACTTGCATCAATTATGGCAGCTGTAGTTGCTGCAAATAACTAATTAATAGATAAATTTTAGCTCGAATGCTTTTAAGACATTACTTTTTAATTTTAATAATCACTTTTTTATTTGGAAGTGCCTACCCTGTTCAGAAAGTTATTTTTAATGAAAATGTACCTCCATTATTAATGGGAAGTTTAAGAATGTTAGTGGTTTTCATATGCCTTTTGCCTTTTTGGCGATTTAGAATTCCTGAAAAAAAATACTGGTTACCACTTCTCTTTTTTTCAATTGCTATGGGTTTTTTAGCAAATGTTTTTATGACTTTATCTTTAAATGAAGCAAATATAGTTTCTCCAATAATTATTGGCTCTCAATTGGCTGTACCATTTGCAATATTATTAAGCTCATTTTTTTTAAAAGAGAAAGTAAGTATTAAAAAATGGTTACTAATATTTATTTCTTTTTTTGGTATCATTTTATTGGGCTTTGATCCATTAATAAGAAATGAAATTTTTGCATTATTCTTAATTACGTTAATGGCATTCTTCTATGCTAGTGCACAAGTATTTTCTAGGTACCTAAAAGATTTAGAAGTCACTCTCACAAATGCAGTAATGGGACTAGTTGGATTTGTATTACTAATTATTTCATCATCAATATTTGAAGGACAAACATTAAATGAAATAAAAAATATTAGTTTTCAGTCATGGTTATTAATATTGCATTCAGGTATCTTTGTTTCAATCGCTGCTCACATGTCGATGTTCTATTTATATAGGATGTATCCTGTTAATAGAGTATTTCCATTTTACGCTTTATTTCCTGTATTTGGTGTTTTGTTAACATTTATAATTTTTTATGAAATACCAACTTTAATTACTTTTATTGGTGGTATGATTGTAATAGTAGCAACTTATTTTATAAATAAAGAAAATTAATTTTTGATTATTTAGCTGTCCACCCTCCATCAATTACTAGAGATGAACCAGTCATCATTGATGCGGCATCTGAAGCAAGATACACTACTGCGCTAGCAATATCACTTTCTGTTGCTATTTTTCCTAAAGGTATGTTTTCAATAACAGATTTTTTAAAACTTTTATCTTTGAAAAATTTTTTGACCATTGGGGTTTCCACAAATGTAGGACAAACGGAATTAACTCTAATGTTGTGCTTAGCCAAATCAATAGCCATCCCTTTGGTAAGACCTTCAACACCAAACTTAGTCATATTATAAACACTTCTAAGAGGAGCTCCTACTTTACCTAACTGAGAAGAGATATTTATTATTGATCCACCAATTTTTTTTCTATTTTTTGATTTAAGCATAACTTTTGTAGCTAATTGAGCAATATCGAATGATGCTTTAATATTAAGATCAACCACTTCACTCATATCTTTTCTTTTAATTTTGGTGAAATATTCAGGTCTATTTGTGCCAGCATTATTTACTAATATGTCTAATTTATTGATTTCAGAAAATATTTTTTTTATTTCTTTTAAATTAGTTACATCACACACATAATAACTACATTTCTTTTTAAGTTTTTTAATTTTGCTTTGAACAATTAAAAGGTCTTTCTCTGTACGACTAAGAATTATTACATTTGCGCCTGCTTCTGCTAATGCTATAGCACATGCTTTACCTATGCCTTTGCCTGACCCTGTCACAAGAGCAGTCTTATTTTTTATATTAAAATTTTTTAGAAACATTTGATCTGATTATTTACAATGAAAGAATAGATTGATCTAATAAATTCATTTTTTTAATACACATTTGAAAACTATCTTCTAAATGGTAATCACCTGGGAACCCAATGCATTTAATTCCAGCGTTTACAGCAGAATTGCTACTTTCTTCAGTATCCTCTATTGCTAGACAATCTTCTGGCTGTAAATTTAATTTATCTAATGTGACTTTGTATATTTCTGGATGTGGTTTTTCATTTTTAACAAATGACTTATTACCAATGAATTCAAATTCTTCTTTTGAAATTTGATCAGAAAGACTTTCAAATACTGCATCAACATTATTTAAAGTTGTAGAAGTTGAGAAAGCAAGTTTAATATTATTATCTTTTGTATACTTAATTATTGCACCAACGCTCTTTCTTAATTTTTGTTTATTCTGAATAATGTACGAGCTAAAGATTTCTGTTTTTCTATTTCTAATTTGTGAAGCATTTACATTAGTATTATTTTTTTCAGCAAAATCTTCTACCCTTTTTGTCCCGCCAGATTTTTTTAACAAAATTTTATAATCTTGCTCATCCCAATACCAATCAAGTCCAGCTTCTTTAAAAGCTTCATTAAATGAGTTACGTTGAATGTTAGAAGATTCAATTAGTGTCCCGATAGATCCAAATATAAGTGCTTTATATTTCATAAGATTAGAAATTTATTATTAACCTTTTACTGCTCCAGCAGTTAAACCACTTATTAATTGTCTTTGGAAAAACATGATTATCATAAAAAGTGGCGCAGTTGCTGAAACAACACTTGAGACTGCCCACATATAATTTCCACTATGTTCAATTGTGCCCAAATAAGCATTAATTTTAGGAACCATAGTATAATTCTGCTGATTTAAAAGAAGTGAAGTAACTGTAAAATCATTATAGGCTAACATCATACTGAATAAACCTGCTGTAACAACTCCAGGCCACATAACAGGCATTATAACAAAGCGAAACGCTTGAAAATATGAACAGCCATCAATTAGTGCACTTTCATCTAACTCTTTAGGAACTGTTTTAAAGAAGGAATAAAGTAACCATAATGTAAATGGTTGATTGATTGCAACTAAAACAATTATGGTAGTTGGAAGTATGCCCCAAACGTTCAATTGAAAGAAAGGAAACAGATAACCAGAAACTAATGTAATGTGTGGCATCGCTCTAAAAATCAAGGCAGCTATTAAAATCCAAAAAGTATATTTATATGTCGATCTAGACAAGGCATAAGCACCTAATGTTCCTAAAAATAAAGAGATCGTAACAACTGAAACAGTGATAATAATTGTATTCATTGTTGCTTTCCAAAATTCACCTTCAGTCCAAGACTCTACATATGCCTTAACTGTAGAAGTATTTCCTGTTTCTATCAAAGTATTAACTCCTGTGACTGCAAACATCCAATCAGCTCTTGAGAAAAAGTCGGCTTTTACTTTAAATGATCCCCAAAAAGTCCATATAAAAGGAAACACAGAAATAATTAACCAAGCAAGAATAAAAAAACTATTTATTAAAATTAGTTGTTTTGAGTATCTGTTAATTTTTGATTCCATATTATCTTTCTGTCCTAAATTCTCTCCATGTTCTTATAAGTACTGGTGTTAATAGAATTGCTACACCAATAATAGTTAACATAGATGTTGCTCCTGCAGACCCAAATAACATTTTGTTTTCACTTCTTAAGTCGTTATAAATCATCCAAGAAAGTGATTGAGCAACTCCTTCAGCAGCGAACCCAATTATTGGCTCAAGAACCCTAAAATTATCCATTAGACAAATTAATATAATAAATGTTGCTACCGGATAAAGATGTGGAATAACAATGTGTCTGACTCTTTCATATCTTGAGGCGCCATCTATGATCGCTGCTTCAATTGGATCTTGAGGAACAGTTTGTAATGCAGCATAAAAGACAACAAAAGCAAATGGTGTATTGTGCCAGATCCCATAAATAATCAGAGTAATCCAAGTCAATTGACTTGAAGACTTTAGAGATAGATTTGGATCATCAAATAAGAATTGAATGAATGAACCTAATATTCCTTTAGCATCTATCATCCAAAATAAAACGAGAGACCCAATCAATGGTGTTACAATCATAGGCAATATAACACCAAAAATGGTTGGGCCTTTTAAGCTTTTTGTAATTGTATTTACACTTAAAGCAACAATGAAACCTAAAACTACAACTGGTGGCGTAACTGCAAAACAAAATGTAAGTGTAAATAAAAGTGCTTTGTAAAAAGGTAAATTTAGTAAGATATCTGTAAACTCAGCTATCGATGAGGAATTAGTCCAAGCCTCTTTAATTTCATCAAAAGCTAAATGATTTCTATCGCCGTATGTTCCTAAACCATTAAATCTTCCAAGAGGTTGTTCTTCCTGTAATTTTGTAGTGGCCTCAATATCTACTTTAGTTTCAGTTTTACATCCAAATGGATCGCATTTTTCTACTTCCATTAAAATTTGTTCAGGTTCAATGTGAAGAGATTGAAAAAAACTAGAAATAATTGGAAGGCCAATAAATAATAGCATTGCCAATCCACTTGGAAAGAAGAACCAAAAAAATGTTCTGTGGGGCATCTATTTCTTGCTAAAAAAAAAGTGGAACATAATAATGTTCCACTTTATCATAAATAATTATACGGTTTATAGAAAACCTTGCTCAGTAGCTTTTGCTACATAAGCAGCTTCTACATCCGCTAATGCTTTTTCAGCAGACTCATTT
Organism: uncultured Alphaproteobacteria bacterium; assembly: GCA_902518895.1. GTDB lineage: Bacteria > Pseudomonadota > Alphaproteobacteria > HIMB59 > CACPNW01. The sequence goes on from CABYHL010000002.1 coordinate 89,115, forward strand.
CCTTGAAGGAATTCAACAAGTTCTGTACTCAAAGCACCATGTAATAGACTCATGTATGGTAAGCTTGGATAAGGTGTTGCACCTCTGTTAGCAGCATCAACAACTGGTCCTGCTGTATCTCCGGGCGAATAACCATCAATCAACCAAATTGTTGCATTTGGATTAGCATTTGCCATTTCTGTTGAAGTTGCTGCACCTAAAAGAGCTCTAAAAGATGCTTCTGCATTTTCATCAGAAGTATTTGTTGCAATTCCAAATCCATCCCACCATAGAGTTGTTGCTGGTTTACTTCCACCACCTACAGATGGAGAAGGAGCTAATCTAGTATCAGCTTTAATTGCTTGATCACCTTCATCATCTAACAATGAAGCGGCACCTGAATTCCAGATATGCATTAATGCTACATTACCAGACTCCCATTCTTCTTTAACTGCATTTGTATCTTGAGTTAAGAAATCAGGGTTACTTACTTCTGTTAATCTTTTAAGCATGTTAAGAGCAGCTACACCTTTAGCGTTATTTACACTAACTTCAGCTGTTCCAGCTTTAAAGAAATCACCTCCATGACCAAGGTACATATTTACGAACTCTTGACCGAGGTTCCATCCAGATTTAAAAGCACCAGCATATGGGTTAGCCATTTTACCAGAAGCTTTAATTTTTTCTGCAGCTGCAATTACTTCTTCATATGTTGAAGGAACTGCGATACCTAAATCATTAAGAATACTTTCTCTGTACCAAAGATGCTGAGCATTAGCCATGAAAGCTATTGCATAGATCTTTCCATCAATCACGATTTTTTGATTGTCTTGTAATGCACTTCCGTATTTAGCAACTAAATCATCAAGTGGACGAATTAAGTTATCATTCATTAAAGTTGTAATTGAACCATTAGTTACAAGTTTAGCAGAGAATTCAGCTGGGTTAGCTGATAGGGCTGCAACTTGTAATTTATTATGATCAACGGAATGAGTGACAGAAAAATCTGCACTAGGTCCTGCACAACTTTTTACTTCATCCATGAAAATTCTGTATGTTGTAAATTCGTTTGCTAGAATCTTTATTGATCCATCTGTTACTCCACAAGGTGAATGCCCGCCGGCATATGCACTTGTGCTAACAAATGTGAACAATAGAGCTATTAATAGTTTTTTCATATATTTCCCCTTATTAATAAAGTGTGAAATTCACATTTAAGTATAAATCCTTTATATTGGTATTAGAAAATAATGCAATAATATGAATTGATATTCAAGATTTTGAATATTGAAATGGGGGGATAATTCATGAGTTTTAAAAAGACTGCGACATCACAGGACGTAGCAAAATTAGCAGGAGTATCCCAATCAGCAGTTTCCAGATGTTTTACTAAAGGTGCAAGCATTTCTAGCAGGACAAAGTTGAGAGTCTTGGAAGCAGCTAGAAAATTAAAATATAAAGCACCTAATATATCTTCTAATTCAGTATCTAATGATGATAGCGGATTAGTGGCTGTCATTTTACCTTACGTTACAAGCAGATATTATCCAGAAGTTTTAATTGAGTTACATGAAGCACTTAGGAATGGAGGCTTTAGAATTTTATTAATTACGACTGACGATGGTGAAGAATTAGATGAAAAATTAATACAGCCATACTTAAAAGAAAAACTTATTGCAATAATATCAGCCACAAAACCTACTGAAAAATTTGTTGAAGACTGCAATCAAAAAAGAATACAGTTTATTGCCTATAATAGAAGTTGGAATATACCAACAATAAGTTCCGTTGCGTGTGATCATCGTAATGGAGGAGAAATAGTTGCAGAATATTTTACAAAGAAAAACCATAAAAATATTGGCCTCATTGAAGGGCCAAAAGGATCTTTTGTTAGCGATGAGCGATGCAAAGGTTTTAAAAATTATCTTAAAAAAAATAAAAAAATTAAATTAAATATTGAAAAAGGTTTTTTTACCTATGAAGGTGGATATCAAGCAACTGAAAAAATTTTTAATAAAAACATAAGTGCAATATTTTGTGCTGATGACACAATGGCATTTGGTTGTTTAGATTATATTAAAAAAAATACTTCATTAAAAACACCTTCTCAATTAGAAATTATTGGTTATGACGATATATCTATGTCATCTTGGGAATCATATAACCTGACAACTGTGAGACAGCCTATTAGACAAATGTCAAAACTAGCAACTCAATTAATAAATGAATTTATTAAGGATCCAGATTTTGAACCTATAAATCATATTGTACAGGGAAGACTTATAAAAAGAAAAACTACAAAATAATTTACTTAAATTTTAATCCCATCTGTTCGAAAACACCATGATTATCTACCATAACGTAATTATCTAAAAACTTTCCGTCTTTAATGGTCCAAAAATCTGAAAATTGCATTTTGATAGATTTGCCTGTTGGCTCTACTCCAAGATATGTTCCACTATGTGTGCCTGTTAGAAATCCCGTTGCACTAATCCACTCACCTTCAGCAACCACGATATCATTTTTTACATGATAATCTGGAAATGCTTCATAAAAAGGTTTTAGAACTTTATATTTAAAATTATCTATACCATGGATATCACCAAAACCTGGAGGACCATGCCAGACCATATCATCATGCCAGTATTTGTGTTGTGCTTCTAGATCTTGAGCATTAAGTGCATCATACATATCAGCTAATAATTTTTTACTTTCATCTAAAGTCATTTTTTATCTCCTAAAATTTGCATTAGAATTGCAAGCTCATTAAAACCAGTCCACTCTTTAATAATTTTATTATTTTTAATTTCCCATTGAGTGATTCCCCACAAATACACTTCTCTATTAGATGGTTGGCCATATGAACCATTCCCTTTATGCGTTCCTACTGCACCCCAACGAACCGATACTAAATAGCCGTCTTTTGTATTTCCCATCCAGTATAAATCTTCAATACTAAGTGCAAGATCAGGAAACGAAGCTAAAAGTGAAATTATAAATTTTCTTAATTGCAAAACTCCTTTAAATTTACGACCAGTTGAACCTTCAAATTCTACCTTACTCGAGTATGCTTTATTTATTGCAGAAAAGTTTCGTCTATTCCAAATTGTATCATAAACTGCATGAACAAACTCTCTTACATTTGTAATTTTATCTGGAATATCAAAACTAATTGGTTTTAATTTAGAAATATTTCTTGTTGGTTTAGAGTTTTTAAAATGAGGGGCATGGGGTCCTGCAATTCCCTCATCAACAAGTTGCTTGGCTACCTGATTTAAATCTAATCCGAGTTGTGTAATTAAACCTGCTGTATCGTAGACAACATTTTCGTAATAAATTTCATTATTTTTGGCTACACAATTAGCAATACAAAATAATCTTACTTTTTTACCAGTTGGTTTGGAAAATTTGCTAAATCCCGTATTTGTTCCAGTAATAATTGTTCTATGCGAAGTATGAAAACTTGCATTTTCATTCCCTGCCCAAATAACTTCATCTGCAAATAATCGAATATCTGGAAAGGCGTTGTTTGTGTGTACAGTATCAGCTACTATTTTTTCAGATCCAGATTGTAAACCAAATTCATCCCAAACTCTGCAATCTTTACTGTAGGTGTCATAGATGTAACCAATATTTTTTTCTTCCCAGATTTGATATGTAATCCTTACAATATAATCGATTATATTTTTATACTGATCCTCAAACCCCTTCATTGATTGATGTTTAAGTTTTTTTGGTTTTGGATTTAATGACTTAGCTGTTCCTCCACCACCGTATGCTTTTAATGAAATATCATAACTTTTAGGCATATGATGATCTTGAAGAGCTTCTGGTCTTTTATCTGTAATTTTATTAAATTTCATAATTTGTATTTGTAATGAGATACATTTAAAAATATTTCAAAGCAATGAAATTTTATTCAAAAAAATGAATATTGTCTTTTTTAATATATTAATATAATCAAAATGAAATGACTGATCTCCAAGCAGAAAAAAAATTAGTATTAGATTATTTCAATGAAATAGATAGTTGCAACATTGATTCATTATCTGAAGTTATATCCAAATACGCATCAGAAGATTTTAGTATGAAATGTACCCACCCATTCAACGAACTAGGTAGTATAGATCTTGTTGCAAATAATCTTTGGAAACCAATTAAAGATTCATTTTCACCTATACAACGTCGATTAGATATATTTTATGCTGGGATAAATTCATTAGATAAAAATAAAGGGAAATGGATCTCCAGCATGGGTCATTTAATGGGTGTTTTCAATAAACCGTTTGTAGGCCTTAAACCAAATTATAAATCTACTTTATTAAGATTTGCTGAATTTTATAAAGTGGAGAATAATAAAATTACTGAAGGAGCAATTTTTTTAGATGTAATGAATTTAATGCAGCAACTAGGTCTTTCTATAATTCCTGAATCTACAGGTCTCGTTTGTGTGACTCCAGGGCCAATGAATCATAAAGGTTTAAAATTTGATATTTCTAATGAAAGTGAAAGTCAAAAAACATTGGATTTAATTCATAGAATGCGCGATCGACTTGTTAAAGGATCCAAAATGCAATCTTATAAAGAAGAATTAGAATTAGATTGGCATAATGACATGATTTGGTGGGGACCAGGAGGCATAGGGGCTTCATATACTATTGATGGTTATGAAAAAGGTCACACAAAACCATTTCAAGATGGTTTAGAGTTTGTTCGTTTCAATGGACACATACTTAGTAGCTCTGAAGATGATCTTGGAGGTTGGTTTGGTTGGCCAAATTTAATTATGAAACCTAAAGGAGAATATTTAGGATTAACAAATGCAAGTGATATTGAATCAGAAATGAGAGTTGTAGATTTATATCGAAGAGATGGAGATAAACTAGCTGAAAACTGGATCTTTATTGATCATTTACATTTTTTAAAAAAACTAGGAGTGGATCTTTTAGAAAGAGCAAAATTTTTAAATCAGTAATTAGATAACTTTTGAAGCAAGTTTAGTGCCCTCAACTAATGCATGAAGCTTTTCATAACAAATTTTTTCATCAATTTTTCCAAAACCAGCAAATGTACTAAAACCACAATCTGTCCCTGCCATTAATTGATCTTTTGGAATGACTGTAGAAAACTGAATCAATCTATCTGCAACAACTTCTGGATGTTCAACAAAATTAGAGGTCGAGTCGATTACACCTGGTACTAAGACTTTATCTTTTGGTAACTTTATATCTTGAAAAACTTTCCATTCATGTGCGTGCCTAGGATTAGAAGATTCAATGAGAAAGTATTTTACCTTTGATTTCAAAATTATAGGTAATATTTTATCTAGAGAAATATCGTGTGTGTGAGGTCCTTCATAATTGCCCCAACATATATGCATTCTAGTTTGCTCAACATCTACATTAGATAATGCTGAGTTTAGGCATTCAATTTGTAGTTCTGCACGTTTTATAAACTCATCTTCAGATAAATTTTTAAAATTCATATGTCTTGCTAAAGCAAGGTCTGGGCAATCTAATTGAACTTGGATATCTGATTTTGTTATTAGCTCATATTCTTTAGCCATAATATTAGATAATTTATCCAAATATTCATCTTCGGTACTATAAAATTTATTTGGCATAAAAACATTTATGACGCCAGGTGATGCTGAGTTCATAAATGCATGTCGGTGATTAAGTTTATCAAGTGAATTTTTAAAATTATTTATATCCTGTAGAAGAGACGTTTCATCTTTTACTTTTAATTCGTTTGTACAACATGGTCTGGTATAAGTTGGCGTGCCACCACTTTTAGCAATCTTTTCTTTGTATTCTGGAAAATCATCAAGATCAGCAGGTGCTCTTCTTTCACTTTCACCTGAGAAGCCATCAATTCTGTCTTTAATATATGTAGCGTAGCTAATTTTACTCATCTCCCCATCACTGACAAAATCAATTCCAACATCAAGTTGGCTCTTAACAACACTTTCCACGTTATTTTTTAATACTTCATCAAAAGTACTTTGACTAAATTTCTCTCCTTTATCTTTTGCAAATAAAAATTCTGAAAGTTCTTTTGATCTAGGAAGGCTTCCAACATGCGTTGTTAAAATATTAGACATTAAATTAACCTGTTTTTAATAAAATCTGTTTCCAGATCATAGTTTCATCATAGAGAACCCATTCATTTTTAATACCTCTTTCTCCAAATTCAACATGATTAATACCCATTATATAAATTTTCGAATTAGAGGCTTTCCCAAAAAGACCATCCCCTTCATGTTTACCTACCATGGACCATCGAACTGAGGCTTTTTTAGGTTGATATTTTTCTTCAGTAAATGCAATATGCTCGACTGAGAACAATGCGTTAGGAAAAGCATCTCTTAATTGTTTCCAAAATTTTATTACCTCATCTCTACCATGGTGAGTTTTTCCACCTGGTTGAAATTGCTGTATAGCTCTGTCATAACTATCATTTATTGTTTTCTCTAAATTAATGTTCATTATAGAGGTTAAGATACTTGCATATAATTCTCCAGAATTACCAGAAGCTAATATAGGAGATTTATAAATAGATTTAACAGGTGTATTTTCATCAAAGGGTTTACTAGCTTTTTCAGGACCACCTTCATCTTTAATAAGATTGCTTGCAAATTTCTTAGGATCAATTCCAATTTGTCTCACAATTGCTCCTTGATCTCTCACAAGCCACTCATCATAAACTTGATTATTCATGCATGCACAATCAGCGATAGTTCGGTAATAAAGTTTTTTCCCTGTTGCTTTCCCATACATCCCATCAACAGCATGAGTTGAGGTTGATAAGATGCGGTGTGATGAAAAATATCCCTCTTCATCATTTCCTGTCCAAATTACATCTTCACCTAAAAGTGTTCTGTCGGGAAATAGTTTTTTACTAGCATAAGTACTTTCTATTACCGGGTCTGCACCATAAATTACTCCAGATGGAGATCTTGTAGGTGTTGGAAGATTTACATTTGGGGTATCAGCATAATAATCTCTTATTGCTTCAACATCGTTGTTTTCCCAAATTTGATATGTGATCTTTAAAATATAATCAGGAAAATCTTTGAATTGTGCATCAAATCCTTTCATATAATTAATATTTAATTAGTTTGTCGTATTATAAATAAATTACCATCATGATCACTTATCTGTCTTATTGAACGAAGTGAATTTTTTGGAACAGAAAAAGTATCTTTTTCTTTAATTACAACTCTGTTTCCATCACAATCTATTTCCCATTCACCAGATAAACAATGATACACTTCTGATTTCTCCAGTTTGTATTCATGTATATGAGCACTCTTGCCGTTGAGAAGTGAAAGGCTAAAACCTGTTGCATGCGGTATATTAGGGGTAAAAGATTTATCATGAATTTGAAACTGATCAATGTAGTTGATAATTTTATTAGATTGATAGTGATCATCATCGACAAAATATTTATCTTTATCATTAAATCTAATAACAAACTTTTCTATGTCTTCTGAAGAGTAATGATCGAAACTCTCTAATTCATTATCTTCTAGTGGCTGAATAATTTTAGTTTCATCTGTTATTTTCTGTTTCTCTGTGTCGATTAAAGAATTATCATTCATTAATACCATGCCAGATTCTTTTGCATCTTTTAAAAGTTTTGGTGTCCAAGTAATAACACCTGGATCATTTTCTCCTAACACAACAAACATTAAAGCTTCTTCATCACTTACATTTTGAAAACCTCTGAACATGTTTGTGGGAAAGGAAGCGATGTCACCTTTTTTTAGTATTACTTCTCCTTCTGTGCCATCAACACCCCAATAAAAACGCCAAGCTCCTGAATGAATGATAAAAACCTCAGCAGTTGTGTGACTATGTAATCCAGAGCCATTCATCGGCGCAGCGCTTACCGCACCAATATTAAAGCCATGTTCTTCAGCTATTTTAACATTTTGTTTAGCATCTTCGCTTACGCCAGGACCTATAACTGAATAATTTTTTCTATCTTGATGACCTTTTAGTTTTCCCTCAACAAATGGTATATTACTAGGAATAAGTTCATCGAATTTCGCTAATCTAGATGTAATATTAATTGACATATTGTAATGATCTTTTATTCATTTTTTTTGAATATTATTCAAAATAATGAATAAATCAATTATTATTTAACAATAGTGTTATTAAATTATTATGGCAAATAAAATACAAAACTTTGATACAGGTGAGAAAGATAACTCAAATATAATTCATTTAGATCTTGATCCAAAGATAAATATTGAAAACAAAATATATTTCAAAAATTTATTAAAAAAAATTGCCGAGTGCTCTTTAGATGATTTAGATAAAAATCTTGAAAATCTATATCACGCAGATGCTGAGTTTAATGGCTTTCATCCAATTAATGAAATTAATGGAATTGAAGAAATAAAAAATAAATATTTAATACCTCTAAAAAAGGCATTCCCCGATCTTGAAAGAAGAAATAATCTAGTAATTGGTGGTTCATTTAGAGATAAAGTTTTTGTTTCATTTATTAGTCATTTAACTGGAACTTTTAAAAATGAGTGGTTAGGTGTAAAGCCGACTAATAAAACAATTTATCTTCGAACATGTGAAGCGCATCAAATTACAAACAATAAAATAATAAAATCTTACACATTAATTGATACTGTAGACTTTATTCGTCAGGCTGGTCATTGGCCCATTAATAAATCTCTTGGTGTAGAAGGGATGTGGCCTAGTCCCATCACAGGTGATGGAGAAAATAATCAAAATTTAGATAAGGAGCTGTCTCTTCAATCTTTGAATCAAGATTTAACCATGCAAAGAAGTTTAAATATTAAACCTGAGACTGAGCCAGGTCTTACAAAAGATCAAATAAGAGAAAAATTAATTAATCATCCTCAACAAGATTATTGGCATCCAAAAATGATGTGGTATGGGCCAAGTGGTATAGGTACAGCTAGAGGTTTAGATGGTTTTGTTGATCATCACCAACTCCCATTTAGACTTACGTTCAAGGATAGAGATTATTGGAAAATCGGTCATTATATTGAAATTGGAGATGGAAATTATTCTATGACTGGTGGTTGGCATAGTATTCAGTGTGTTCATGGATCAAGTGATTGGCTAGGATATGAACCAACTCAAAAAAAAATAACAATGAGAGTCATGGATTTTTATTTACATCATGAAGGGCTAATTAGAGAAAATTGGGTACCAATCGATATAGCACACTTATTAGATCAAATAGGCATTGATATCTTTAAATTAATTCATAAAAAATAATTATGGCAATTGAATATTTAAAAAAAGGTTTAGATGAAAAACAAAGAATTGAAGATAATGATAAAGTAAAAAAAATTGTTGAACAAACATTAAGTAAAATTGAATCAGAAGGCGATAAACATATTAGAGAGTTATCTCAAAAATTTGATAATTACTCTCCAGATAATTTTAGATTAAGTGAAGATCAAATAAATCAATTAATGAGTGAAGTCTCTGATGATGACAAAGAAGATATTAAATTTGCTCAAAAACAAGTGCGATCATTTGCGGAAGCACAACTTAAAACTTTAAGTGAATTAGAAGTAGAAACACATCCAGGTGTGATTCTTGGTCATAAAAATATACCAGTACAAGCAGTTGGATGTTATGTGCCTGCTGGAAAATTCCCAATGGTAGCTTCTGCGCATATGTCAGTTGTGACTGCCTCTGTTGCCGGGGTTCCAAGAATTGTTGCCACTACCCCACCTTTTAAAGGTAAGCCAAATCCAGCTGTCGTTACGGCAATGAAAATGGGCGGTGCTCACGAAATTTATGTTTTGGGAGGAATGCAAGGAGTTGGTGCTATGGCTATTGGTACAGAAACAATTAAACCTGTCGATATGCTTGTTGGACCTGGTAATGCATTTGTTGCTGAAGCAAAAAGACAATTGTATGGCAAAGTTGGTATCGATTTATTTGCCGGTCCAACTGAAACAATGGTAATTGCAGATGAAACTGTTGATGGTGAAATATGTGCAACAGACTTATTAGGACAAGCTGAACATGGATATAATTCTCCTGCTGTGATGATAACAAATTCAAGAAAACTTGCAGAAGAAACATTTAAAGAAATTGATAGAATTTTAGAAATTTTACCTACTAAAGAAACAGCAAGTACAAGCTGGAGAGATTATGGAGAAATGATTTTATGTGATACTTATGAGGAGATGTTATCTAAAGCAAATGAAATAGCTTCAGAACACGTTCAAGTTATGACAAAAAAAGATGATTGGTTTTTAGAAAATATGACATCTTATGGAGCTCTATTTTTGGGTGCTAGAACTAATGTTGCTAATGGTGATAAAGTCATAGGCACTAATCATACTCTTCCTACTAAAAAAGCTGGAAGATATACTGGTGGTTTGTGGGTTGGTAAGTTCATTAAAACCCATACTTATCAAAAGATTATGACAGATGAAGCTGCAACTCTCATCGGAGAATATGGATCTAGACTTTCACATTTAGAAGGTTTTATAGGTCATGCAGAACAATGTAATGTGAGAGTAAGACGATATGGGAAAAAAAATGTTGGATATGGAAAACCAGCAGGAGAAAAAATTTAGCTTATTTTAATTCCCCTTTAACTCTCATTTCATTTCTAATTTTTGTTGCCGAGATATCATGTATTTCTTTTCCTAAATCATGTTCTGTAAATGAATAACCAACTCCTCTTCCATAAGAAATATCAATAATGTTTGGAACCTTAACAACTACATATTCTTTTCCATCAGTAAAACCATGTTGAGCTAAACCTTCATTAATTTTTGCTTTTACTTCTTCAAATTGAAATGGATTGTCAGCTTGACCCTCTACACCTGCATCTACACCTCCCACGTCACGATACATAATACATACCTGACCTGTTTTCTGAAGAGCTCTTTTAAATAATTCTGTATGTCCGTCATGCCATGGTTGCCATCTACCTAACATTTGTACTGTTGGTTTTTTCCAATCAAACATTTTTAATCTCCTTTGCTAGATTTTCTATTTCTTCATCTGATAAAAATTTAGTTATTTTAATGTCAGTTTTATTTGGTTGTTCAAACATTTTATTTGTATCTTCAAACCTACCTTCTTTAATAGTATCCAGCCAGATAACAAAATCAGGCTCGAAAGCTTCTCTTGCTTTTTCAGTTGGTGCTACGAAGTCACAAATTACCCATCTTCCATTTTGTTTTTCGAAATCGGCAAATGTTTTCATTCTATTGGCTTGTCGTATTCTACCTTCCATCGTAAAATCCCAATCGTTTGCTGACTTCCTGACTACATCTGCGTTATACCAAGCACAATTATCAATTACTTTAATAAGCCTTTCAGCTAACCAAGTTTTGCCAGCACCAGGAAGACCACAAATAAGTATTTTCATATGATTGTAATTTATATTTTAGCGATAAAATTAGGGTTAATAACACTTTCTTTCGTGTTGTATAGTAATATATTTTTATTAAAATCTTTAACTGAACCTCCTGCCTCTTCAAGAATAATATGTCCCGCAGCAATATCCCATTCTGAAGTTGGACCAAGTCTTGGATAGATATTTGCCTTACTTTCAGCTAAGTAACAAAATTTAAGAGAACTACCAATTTGGATTAACTCAAAATTATTACAATTATCATTTATCCAATTATCAAAATCTTTATTAGAATGTGATCGACTACCAATAACCTTTGTTAAATTACTTTTGTCTTTTACTGAATTTATTTTTATAAAATCTTTAGTTGATTCAATATTTGACTCTGTAATTAATTTATATGTGCCATTGTTTTTTAAAGCATAATAAAGCAAAGACTTAGCAGGCGCATATATAATACCAAATATTGGTGAATTATTTTTTATTAATGCAATGTTAACTGTAAATTCTCCATTTTTTTTTATAAATTCTTTAGTTCCATCTAATGGATCTATTAACCAATATGAATTCCAAGTTTTTCTTTCTTTCCATTCTATTAGGCTTTCTTCACTTAATATAGGAACATTCGGGCTAAAAGATTTTAATCTATTTAAAATTAAATTATTTGATTTTATATCAGCTTCGGTAATAGGTGAATTATCATCTTTTATTTCTACATTAAAAGATTTTTTATATACTTTTTGAATTTCCTTACCTGCATCTATAGCAGTATTTAATATTTTTAATAAATTTTTTGATTTATGTAATTCTAAGTTCATGATTCTTTTAACAGAATTTTTTTATTAATTAAAATTATACGTAAATGAAATACATATATCCAAAATATAAAGTTAATCCAATAATTCCATAAGTACGTCCAATTTTTTTTGCAAAAATCATAAACATTAAAATTAATGCTGTAATTGATAACATGAAGTATAAGTCTTGATTTGCTAAAACTGCAGGAACTTTAAAATTACCAAAAAATGAACTAATACCTAGCACACCTAATACATTATAAATATTAGACCCCAGAATATTTCCTAAAGCGAAATCAATCTTTTTTCTAAAGGCAGAAACAATACCAACTGCAAGTTCTGGAAGGGAAGTTCCAAAAGCTACTAATGATAATCCAATTACTGAAGCTGGAACATTATAAGTTCTTGCAATATTAATTGCAGAATCAACAAGTAAATCTGCACCAAATACTAAACATGCTATACCTATTATAATTAATATTAATGAGATTGTTATTGAATAATCATTTTTATCTATTTCTAAATTATCAATTTCTCCTTTTTTTATTTGAACATACATTAGATAAATCAATGATGTAGTTGCAACTAATCCAAAAATAAAATTAAAATAAAAAAAAGTCATAATAATTAATACAATCCCTAAAATAATATTTATCCAAGCTTGGTTAATTTGATTTTTATTTATATTTACAATTGGAAAAATTAATGTTGTGGTGGCCATTACAAGTATCAAGTTTGCAATATTACTTCCGACTACTGCGCCTAAAGCAAGATCCGAAAAATCATTAAGAACTGCATTAATGCTGCTTGCCAATTCAGGTAATGATGTTCCCCCAGCCACAATTACAACACCAATTGCAAACAATGAGATATTAATCTTTCTTCCAAAACTAACTGAACCTCTTATAATTATTTCAGCACCTAAAACTAGAAGACCTAATCCAATTATCGAAAATAAAATATCCATTGAAAACTTTTAATTATTTAAGTTAGTTATATGTTTAAATTAAATAGTATATAATAAATAAATTTTTCTAAATTATGAACGAAAGTTTTGACTATATTATTATTGGTGCAGGTACAGCTGGTTGCATATTAGCAAATAGACTTTCAGAGAATGAAAACATTAAAGTACTGTTGATTGAGGCTGGAGGAAAAGACACTAATCCTTGGATACATATTCCGGGTGGTTATTTTAAAACAATGCATAATCCTAAAACTGATTGGTGCTTCACAACTGAAGAGGAAAAATTTTGTAATAATAGAAAAATGCTTATTCCAAGAGGAAAAACATTGGGTGGAAGTTCATCAATTAATGGGATGTTATATATAAGAGGTCATGCAAATGACTACAATTACTGGAGACAATTAGGTAATATTGGATGGTCTTGGGAAGACGTATTACCGTACTTTAAAAAATCTGAAGATTACAGAATTTCTAAAAGTGAATTTCATGGTACGAGTGGACCCATCAAAGTAGAGAAAATTAGATCAAATTTTAAATTATTGGATTTATTTTTAGAGGCCTCTCAAGAATTTGGATACAAAAAAAATGAAGACTTTAACGATGGTGACAATGAAGGAATGGGTTATTTTCCAATGACAATTGATAAAGGGTATAGATGTAGTGCTGCAGTTGCTTTCTTAAATCCTATAAAAAATAGAAAAAATTTAAAAATTATAACCAAGGGACATGTTAAAAAATTAACAATTGAAAATTTAAAAGTAAAAACTGTCAATTTATGGAAAAACAATGAAGAATTTTCATATTCTGTAAATAAAGAAGTTTTATTGTCTGCAGGAACAATTGGATCTCCTCACATATTACAAGCTTCAGGTATTGGTCCAGGTAAATTATTAAATGAAAATAATATTAATATTGTAAAAGAAATTAAAGGTGTTGGAAAAAATTTAACCGATCATTTAATGTTAAGACCAGTTTACAAAATTAAAAACTTAGAAACATTAAACGATATATATCACAGTTTTACTAAAAAATTTTTAACAGGATTAAATTATTTAATTTATAAAAAAGGTCCTTTAACAGTTGGAGCAAGTTACTTATGCGGCTTTATTAAAAGTGATTCGTATTTAGAAAACCCTAATCTACAATTTCATATTTCACCAGCAAGCACTGATTTATTAGGAAAAGCAGACCTACATAAATTTCCAGCATTCACTCCTACAATAACAAATATACAACCTACAAGTAGAGGCTCTGTAGAAATTAAATCTTCAGATACAAGAATTTATCCTCAAATAAAAATGAACTATTTATCTACTGATGAAGATAGGGAAATTGCAGGAAAATCAATTAAAATTGTAAGAAAAATAGTTTTAGAATCAAAAGCCTATAAAAATTATGAACCAGAAGAATATAGACCGGGGATTCAATTTAAAGATAATCAATCTTTAGCAAAAGAAGCTGGTAAATTTGCGAATACTATTTTTCATCCAGTAAGTACATGTAAAATGGGTAATGATGAAAACTCAGTTGTAAGTGATAATCTTAAAGTAAAAGGAATAAATAACTTAAGAGTTGTTGATGCATCTGTGATGCCAACTATAACATCAGGTAATACGAATGCTCCTACTATGATGATTGCTGAAAAAGCATCAGACTTAATTATTAACGATCAAAAATAATTATTGAACTACTGTATCTTTAGGATCAATTCCAGCAACTTCAACTGGTGCTTTCATAGCATCTCTTCTAAAAGGTTCTCCTAATTCTTGATTTAACATTACTTCTATAAAAGTAGTTACGCCTTCCATTTGTTCTTTGCAAGATTGTTGTAAAGCTTCTGTTAGTTCCTCTTGAGTGTAAACTTTAACGCCTTTAAATCCACATGCTTCTGCAATCTTTGCATAACTTAATTTAGGATCAAGTTCTGTTCCAACAAAATTATTATTATACCAAAGTGTAGTATTTCTTTTCTCTGCTCCCCATTGATAATTTCTAAAAATTATCATTGTAATATTTGGCCAACCTTCTCTATTACAAGAAGTCATCTCACTCATACTAATTCCAAATGCGCCGTCACCTGCAAAGCCAACAACTGGTGTATTAGGACAACCAATCTTTGCTCCAATTACAGATGGAAAACCATACCCACATGGCCCAAATAAACCAGGTGCCAAATACTTTCTACCATTCTCAAATGTTGGATAAGCATTGCCAATTGCACAATTATTTCCTATATCACTTGATATAATTGCATCTTCAGGAAGACCTGCTTGAATAGCTCGCCATGCCATTCTTGGTGACATTTTTTCTGGTTCTCTATCTCGTGAATCTTTATTCCAAGATGTGCCAGGATCATCTTCTTCATGATCAAGGCCAGTTAATGTTTGAAGCCAAGCTGACTTTGTCTTATGAATTAACTCCTCTCGTTCTCTTCTATCTTTATCACCTGCATTTGTTGTAAGGTTTTCTAAAATTTGTTCTGCAACTAGTTTTGCATCTCCACAAATACCAACACTTATTTTTTTTGTTAAACCAATGCGATCAGAATTGATATCAACTTGAATGACATCCGCATTTTTTGGCCAATAATCTATTCCATAACCTGGTAAAGTTGAGAAGGGATTCAATCTTGTGCCAAGTGCTAAAACTACGTCTGCTTTAGATATTATTTCCATTGCTGCTTTAGATCCGTTGTATCCTAAGGGACCAACTGCAAGAGGATGTTTGCCAGGAAAACTATCATTGTGTTGGTATCCGCAGGCAACTGGAGCACTTAATTTTTCTGCAAGTTTTTTGCAATCATTAATAGCATCAGCTAAAATAACTCCAGCACCAGATAAAATGACTGGAAATTTTGCATTAGATAAAAGATCAGCAGCTTCTTTAATTGCCTCTGTTCCACCTGAAGGTCTTTCAAATTTAATTATAGGTGGCAGATCAATATCAACAACTTGAGTCCAAAAATCTCTTGGTATATTTAATTGAGCAGGTGCAGATCCTTTAATAGCTTTTGAAATAACTCGATTTAAAACTTCTGCAACTCTGGAGGGATCTCTTACTTCTTCTTGATAACAGACCATATCTTTAAATAAGTTCATTTGCTCGACTTCTTGAAAACCTCCTTGACCAATAGTTTTATTGGCTGCTTGAGGGGTAACTAAGAGCATTGGAGTATGATTCCAAAAAGCAGTTTTTATAGGTGTAACCAAGCCAGTTATACCAGGTCCATTTTGCGCAATACACATTGCAATTTTACCAGTAGATCTTGTATAGCCATCAGCCATAATTCCACCGTTAGACTCATGAGCAACATCCCAAAATGTTATACCAGCTTTAGGAAATAGATCTGATATTGGCATAAACGCTGATCCAATTATTCCAAAAGCGTGTTGAATACCGTGTTTTTGTAAAACTTTTACAAAAGCTTCTTCTGTTGTCATTTTTGCCATAATAATCCCTTAATATATTATTCTTACCTACATTAAATTAATTTTTAAATGAACTACAATAATCTTGTTAGTTATTTATTAATTTTATAAGATTCCTATTTAATGAAAAAATAATTATTTACGATTGATAAAATGACGCTTCTTGGACAAGAGATTATTAAGGCTACATCTAAAACTTTGCCTAACCAACCTGGTGTATACCAAATGCAAGATGATAAAGGTAATATTTTATATATTGGAAAAGCAAAAGTATTATCCAATAGAGTAAAGAATTATCTATCTATAAATAACCTAACTAGAAGAATTCAAAGAATGGTTAGTCTAACTAAATCAATGAACTTTTATGTAACAAATACAGAGTTAGAAGCAATCATACTTGAATGTAATTTAATTAAAAAACATAAACCTCGATTTAATGTTCTTTTAAGAGATGATAAGTCATTCCCTTACATATTTATTTCTTCAGAGCATGATTTTCCTAGAATTGAAAAACATCGTGGACCACAAAAGAAAAAGGGTAGATATTATGGACCATTTGCAAGTCCAGATGCAGTGAATAGAACTATTAATACAATACAACGAATATTTCTTTTAAGGTCATGTACAGATAAAGAGGTAAATGCAGGAAATAAATTATGCTTCAATTATTATCTTAAAAGATGTTCTGGTCCTTGTGGAGGAAAAATAACGAAGGAAGCCTATTCTAAATTAATAGAGGCAGCAGATGATTTTTTAAGTAGTGGTAATTCTCAAAAAATACAAAAGAGTTTTACAGATCAAATGTATAAAGCATCAAAAAAAAATAATTTTGAATTAGCAGCATCTTTAAGAGATAGACTTAAAGCTTTAAAACATATTGAACAAAATAATTCAATTAAGATTAAGGATATAAAAAATGCTGATATTTTTGCAATAACATCAAATGAAGGCAAAACGTGTATTTATGGAAGTTTTTTTAGAAATAATACTTCTTATGGGGGTAAAGCTTTCTATCCAGATCATGACAACTTATTGGATCACGAAGAAATAATGTTAGGTTTCTTAAATATATTTTATGCAGAAAAATATATCCCTGAAACAATTATTACTAATATAGTTATTGATAAAAATAATAATTCACAAATTTTAGGAAAAAATTTTGATAAAACAAAATTTATTAATCCATTGAAAGGACCTAAAAAAAATTTACTTAAATTTGCAGAAAAAAATTCTAAAATAAATTTAGATATCAAATTAAATAAACTTAAATCTTTTGATAATTTTAATTCAGAAATTAAAAAAATATTCAAACTCAAAGATGAAATTATAAAAATAGAAGCTTATGATAATAGCCATACATTTGGAAAATATCCTATAGGTGTAATGGTTGCCTATAATCAAAATGGATTTATAAAATCAAATTATAGAAAATTTAATATTCGATTTGATCTTGAAAAAAACAAAAATCAAGTTGACGATTATTACATGATGAAAGAAATGTTAACTAGGAGATTTAGTAATTCAAAATTTCAAGACGAAATAGATTTGCCAAGTTTATTGCTTATAGATGGAGGCAAAGGACAATATAATTCTGCAAAAAAAGTATTAGATAATTTAAAAATAGATATACCGATTATCTCTATGGCAAAAGGCCAAGAAAGAGATGCAGGTAGAGAAATTCTGATACATGAAAAATTTACACATAGATTAAATGAAAATAATCCACTTCTGCACTTTTTACAAAATATTAGAGATGAAGTGCACAGATTTGCAATAACAACACATCGATCAAAAAGAACAAAGATGAGTGTTAGATCTGTATTTGATGAAATTGAAGGGGTAGGTCCTGAAAGAAAGAAAATTTTAAAAAAACACTTTGGTACAGTGGAAAAATTAAAATTAGCTAGTTTAGATGAATTAAAAGAGGTTAAATCTATACCTGAGTCAATTCTAACAAAAATTTATGAATATTTTCATAGCGTTTAAAAAATTCTTCATCTACAAAGATTAGAAATGAACATATCAAATATTCTAACAATAATTAGAATTGCTATAATCCCAATTATAGTTCTTTGTATATATCTTACTAATCCATACTTTGGCTGGATCGCCTTTATATTATTTTGTTTAGCTGGAATAACAGATTACTTTGATGGTTATTTAGCGAGGCTAAGAAATGAAGTAACAAATTTTGGAACATTTTTAGATCCAATTGCAGATAAATTATTAGTAGCAGCAGTTATTCTTATTTTAACTTCTAAAGGTGTAATAAAAGATTGGGATACTATTCCAGCTCTTATAATATTATTAAGAGAAATAACAGTATCAGGTTTAAGGGAATACTTAGCTGGGATAAAAATTAGCATACCGGTTTCAAGAATTGCAAAAGCAAAAACTTTTCTTCAACTAGCATCACTTGGTTTACTTATATTATCCGAGAGTAATCTAAATTTATTATTTATTATTTATTTAGGTAAAACTTTTCTATGGATTGCTGGAATTCTAACTCTCTATACAGCTTATGATTATATTAAAGGGTCAATAAAACATTTTTAAAATGAGAATTCGATATTTTGCTTGGATTAAGGATATAACAAATAAAGATGACGACATAATTGATATAAATCACCCTGAAACCATACAAGAATTAAAAAAATATTTAGAAAATTTATATCCAGAGCTAAAAAAACATTTTTTACAAGATGTTTTAAGATTTGCAGTTAATCAAGAATATGTTTCAGAAAATTTGAATTTAAAACCAATTGATGAAATTGCAATCTTTCCACCAGTTAGTGGTGGGTAATGATAAAAATACAAAAAAAAAATTTTAATTTAGAAGAAGAAATTGAGAAAATTAAAAATAAACATTCAGACATAGGGGCACTAACATCTTTTGTTGGTTATGTAAGAGATTTAAATAACAATAAAGATGTTAAATATTTAAATTTAGAAGTTTATGAAGAAATGGCATTTAAAGAATTATCAAAAATTGAACATAAAGCGACTAAAAAATGGAGCTTAATTGATACCTTGATAATTCATAGATATGGAAAATTATATGTTAATGAAAAAATTGTTTTAGTTTGTTGTTTTTCACACCATAGAAAAAATAGTTTTGAGGCTTGTGAGTTTGTTATGGATTATTTAAAAAAAGATGCTCCATTCTGGAAAAATGAATTTTATTATAAAGATGATGAATGGTTAGAAAATTCTAGCTAGCGTTTTTAACCATATCACTAAAATCATTCATAAATTTAAAAGTGGTAGTATTATCACCAGTATTATATTTAAAATCATCAATGGATTTAATAGGAGTAATTTCTGCAGCGGTTCCTGTTAAAAAAGCTTCATCATAATTTCCAATTTCATCAGGCATTAAATGCTTCTCTGTTATTTCAAAACCTTGATTAGTTGCCATTTCAATAACTGTTTGACGTGTAATCCCATTTAGAAAACAATCCGGAATAGGAGTATGTATATTGTTGTCTTTAATAAAAAAAATGTTTGCTCCTGTTCCTTCAGCAACATAACCTCTGTAATCTAACATCAAGGCATCGTGATAGCCTTTTTTTTCTGCAAATTCTTTTGACAAAGTACAAATAATGTAAGGACCAGAAGCTTTTGCTTCATATGGAGCAGTATCTGGTGCAGGTCTTTTCCAAGGAGAGGTAATTAATCTCAAACCTGCTTTTTGATCTTCAATTTTAAAATAAGTTGCCCAATCATCCCAAACAGCAATGGCTACATTGATATTCGATTTGCCTGTTGATAAACCCATTTGATCTCCACCTCTCCAAGCTAGTGGTCTTACATAACAATTTTTATAATTCATTTTATCAATAAGTTCGTATTTTGCTCTGTTAATTTGATCATGAGTGAAAGGAATTTCCATTCCAATTATTTCAGCAGATTTAAAAAACCTTTTAGTATGCTCCTCTGATTTAAAAATTTTGCCATTGTAGGCTCTTTCCCCTTCAAAAACTGCACTTGCATAATGAAGACCTTGAGAGATTACATGGGAATTTGCATCCTGCCATGGAATTATTTTACCATTCATCCAAATCCATCCTTCTCTATTTTCAAATGATTTAAGCATGTTCTTTATTAACTTTTTTTAATGACAATTGACTATCAGTGATGCATAATTAAGTCAATATGGCTGACCTAAATAAATTGTTAACACCTCTTTTTTTAAATGAGGGGGAAATTAGGAAGATTATAGAGCTATTATTTTTCTCATATAGAGATTTCACAGAAGGTCCTGATAAAATTTTGGAAAAAATAAATTTTGGCAGGGCGCATCATAGGGTGATATATTTTGTTGGAAAGCAAAAAAATCTTACAATTAAGGAACTTCTTTCAATATTGAAAATAACTAAACAAAGTTTGTCTAGAGTATTGAACCAGCTTGTAAATGAAAAATATATTATATTATCTGTGGGTGAAGATAAACGTACTAAGAAATTAATACTTTCAAAAAAAGGTCAAGAATTAGAAAAAAGATTGTCTGAAATTCAAATAAAAAAAATACGTAATGTTTTATTAAAATTTAATGAAATGGATATAAATGGTTTTAAAAAAATACTGTATGAAATGGTCGATGATAAAAATAAAGAAAAGTTTGATGAAATAAATAGATAATAATGAATAAAAATATCTTGATTGTTGATGATGATAAAAGATTAAGAGAACTGTTAAAAGATTATTTAACTGAAAAAAATTTACAAGTTTATCAAAGTGAGGATTACAATGAAGCAAAAGAAATTTTATCTCTCGTTTTCTTTGATTTAATCATCCTTGATAGAATGATGCCAAGTGGTGATGGCATAGAGCTTATTGAGCATGTAAAACAATTTTCTAATACACCGATAATCATGCTTACAGCAATGGGAGAAGACAAAGATAAAATTGATGGATTAAAAATTGGTGCTGATGATTATTTATCTAAACCATTTGAGCCAGAAGAATTATTTTTAAGGATTAAAAATTTACTAGATTTATTTGAAAACCTTAAAAACAAAAAAATTAAGATTTCGTTTGGAGAATTTACCTTTGATACATCTAATTTTAAATTACAAAAAAATGATAGATTAATTTATTTAACAGAAGGAGAAAATAATTTACTTGTAAAGTTAATAAATAAAAGAAATGATATTGTTTTAAGAGAGGAACTAGCAGACCAGGAATTTGATGAAACTGAACTAAGAAAAGTTGATGTACAAGTTACGCGTTTAAGACAAAAAATTGAAACAAATGCAAAACAACCTCAATTTATTAAAACTATTAGAGGTAAAGGATATAAATTAATTTGTAATGAAATTTAATGATTAAAAAAATAATACCCTCTACATTAATTGGAAGATCAATAATTATCATCTTTGTACCTATAATTATTATAGTCCTGCTTACTTCATTTGTTTTCTATCAAACCTCATGGAGTATTATTTCTAAAAGACTAACAGAATCTGTGGCCGCTGATATTAATGTTTTAGTAAAATTGATTAATAGTGATCTTACTAATAATGCAATTAATATAGCAAATCAGGATTTTAAAATGAAAATCAATATTATTAGTGATGAACAATTATTATCTTCAAAATTTAATTTAAATTCAGGAATATTATCTAATAGATTAAATCAATCCTTAAGTAATTTGAAAAGAAAGTTTGATTATGATTTGTCTAATCTTGAAGAAGGCGTTCTAATATTTATTCAAATTGAGGAAGATATTCTAGAAATTAATGTTGATAAAGATAGGCTATATAGTGAATCTGCTTTTGTCTTTCTACTTTGGATGATTTTTGCTTCTATTATTCTTTTTTTTATGTCTTACATTTTAATGAGTAGACAATTAAGACCCCTTAAAAGACTTGCAATAATTGCTGAGACATTTGGAAGAGGTTTAGATGCCCCAGATATTAAGACTTCGGGCGCATATGAAATAAGACAAACGGCCAATGCTTTCAATCAGATGAGGACAAGAATTAAAAGATTTTTAAAGCAAAGAACAGAAATGCTAGCTGGTGTTAGCCATGATCTTCGAACTCCTTTAACAAGAATGAAATTACAAATTTCATTAATGAAAGATGAAAAAGCAAAATCTGAACTAGAAGTAGATGTTAAGGAAATGACTTCAATGTTAGATAGTTATGTCAGTTTTGTGAAAACAGAATCACCTGAACCAATAGAAACAATTATAATAAATGAATTAATTGGTGATATTGTAAAAACTGTTGAAAAAAATGGTATTGAGTTAACTATAAAAGAAAAAAACACTATTCAAACTTCTGGGAGACAGATCCAACTTAAAAGAGCTTTCAATAATATAATTGATAATTCTCAAAGATATGCAAAAAAAATTGAAATAATTCTTTATACTAATGAAAAAGATTGTGTCATTGAATTTAATGATGATGGTGAGGGTATACCAAGAGATAAATATGAAGATGTATTTAAACCATTTTTTACATTAGACCCCTCTAGGAACAAACTTAAGGGAGAAAGCGGTTTAGGATTAACTATTACAAGGGATATTATTAGATCTCATGGAGGTGATGTCAAATTATCTGACTCGGATCTAGGGGGTCTTCAACTTAAAGTTTTACTTCCTCTTTGATTTTAAAATAATTTACCCCCATTATTTACCGGTTTATCCGGAGACAATAAAACTGGTTCATTTTCTAAATCTGGCACACCAAGAACTAATACTTCTGAAATAATTTTACCAATTTGTTTAGGCTCAAAGTTTACAACAGCAATAACTTGCTTTTTAATTAATTCATCACTTTTATAATATTTTTGTAATTGTGCAGAAGTTTTTTTTATACCAATTTTTCCACCAAAATCTATTTTCAAAATTATGGATGGTTTTTTAAGTTCATTATATTCATAGGCTTCAATTACTGTTCCTATTCTTATATCTACATTTTCAAATTCTTTGTAATTTATAAAATTGTGAAAGCTCATGAAAATTTTATAAATTTTTCAATGTTGTTTAAATATTTATCTAAGACACTCATTGTTTTTTCTAAACTTTCATTTTCATCATTAAACCAAGTAAATAGGGTTATATAATAAAGCGCAAAAATAATTTTAATTTTTATCACACCCTGAATACCACTAGGATTAACATTTGCAAAAGTAGCAATTAGAATTTTGCTCTCAATTAATTTAGGAATAAGTTTTAATACTCCTTGTGGTCTAGACATAAAATAATTAATTATATTTTTTACAGAAGCTCTATATTCATTTAATATATCGTAACGTGCCATCATAATTTCAAATAACATATCTCTTTGTGATGACTTTTCTATATTAACAAGATTTTTTTTTAATTGAAAATCAAAGAAGTCATTAATATTTAAGATTAAATCAATTTTATTATTAATGTTTGGCACTTTACTATTAGATAAAAAATTTTTAAGATTTATTTCACTTAATTTTTTTTTCTCTAAATATTGTAAAGTTTTTTTTGCTAGAGATATTTTATTTTGATTCACTTACCTGCACCTTGTTGTTTTGCTCTTGTGTATGCTGCCTTAAAAACTTGATTAAAGATATTATCAACCTTATTTATTTTCATTTTCTTGATTCCTGCCTCTGTTGTACCACCTCTAGTTGCAACAGTTTCAACCATTTTTTCAGCAGAAATATTATTAGAGGTTAATAAATTTAAAGAACCTCTAAAAGTTTCATTAATTAAAATTTTAGCTGTGTTTTTGGAAAAACCTAAACTAATCGCAGATTTTTCCATTATATCAATTAACTGAAATATAAAACCTGGACCACTTCCTGATACTGCTGTTGCTTTGTCTATAAAAGTTTCACTATTAAAAAAAAGAGTTTTGCCACTCAAAGAGAACAGTTTGTCAATCTCTTTAATTTCTTTTTTATTAATAGATTTATTTGTATAAATGCAATGAACGCCCTCTCCTATTAAAGCAGGCATGTTTGGCATTACTCTTACAATTTTGCTTATATTTAATAAATTTTTTTTAAAAATTTCTGTTTTTTTACCTGCTATTACACTTATTACTATAGATTTTTTATTTAAATTTGCATTTTTTAATTCTTTAAAGACATTTGTTAATTCAAGAGGTCGAGTTGCAAATATTATATAATCAAAATTATTTTGATTATTGATATCATCAATTGATTTAAAAAATTTTATTTTCTTATTTCTATTTCTTTTTTTAAGAATTGAATATTTTTTTTTATCTATAACACTGATGGTGTAATTCTTAGAGTTAGACCATCCGGACATTAAAGATCCTCCCATATGACCACATCCAATTAATAAGATATTTTTCATCTATCTATAATATAGCAGTTTTATTATAAAAATTAAGCTCTACCAATAACTTCAAAATTAGAAAATTTTATAGCTTCTTTAGGAGGAATATCATCAAAGAGAACTTGCTGAAAACTTGGATAAAATTTTTCACATTCATAAATTCCAATATCAACAAGATCTTCAAATTTTTTATGCAATGTTTCTGTTGAATTATTTGATAATAAAGTATGTCTAAAAGCTGGGATACCATTTTTACTTGTTATATCAAAATGCCCAATCCATAAGTTCTCATTTATAAGTCCTAGTAGTTCATACGCCTTATTAAGTTTAGTTTCAGGAAACTTAATATCAAAAGTTATTGAAAAACTTAGCGCATTTATATTTTCAGACCATGTAAAATATAATCTGTAAGCGCACCAATGTGATGCTATCTCAGCAACCAATTCATGATCGGCAGCTCTACTAAAATTCCATTTTTTTTGATGAATAACATCTTCGATGATATCTATGGGATTTAACAATATATTCTCATTTTCCATACACTATATAGTCATGGCACATATAAATAGTACTATATATTGATTACTAGATTGGACTCGTATTTTGCAAGGGAAAATCTATAAAAAATGTGAATTAGTTGAGGATTCCTACCTTTTTGATTTCTTTTTAATAGTTTTTTTCTTTTTGACTGTTTTTTTCTTAGATTTTACTGATCTTGAAGATGTTTTTTTTAATTTTTCATTTTCCATCATAACTTTTTGTACCATTTTTTTTAGTACATCAAATTCATCTTTTTTAACGAGGTTCATTTTTTTTATTATTTTGTTAACTCGTAAAGATACGATTGTTTCAATCTCCTCTTTAACACCTGAGAAAGTGCTCATAGCATCAACTGCAAATTTTGATAAATCTGAAAGTATTTTGTTTCTATCAACCATGTTATAATATTAAATATAGATAAATGAATTTTATTCAACCATCAATAGATCCTGTCATCTTATCAATCGGTTTCATTGAGATAAGATGGTACAGTTTAGCATATATCTTGGGATTTCTATTAGGAATTTATATTATTAAAAGATTAAACGCAATTTATGGGAATCAATACAGTAATAAAAATATAGATAGCTTTCTTATTTGGGCAGTATTAGGTGTAATTATCGGAGGACGAACAGGTTATGTGATTTTTTATCAACTTAATGAATTTTTAACTAATCCTTTTTATCTATTTGAAATTTGGAATGGAGGAATGTCATTTCATGGTGGGTTGACGGGTATAATAATAAGTACCCTAATATTTGCAAAAATTAATGGAAAAAGTTTTTTCTACCTATCTGATTTAGTTTCAATCGTTGCTCCTATTGGATTATTCTTTGGTAGAATTGCAAACTTTATTAATACAGAACTAATAGGTAGACCAACTGATTTTTATATTTCAGTTATTTATCCATCAATAGATAATATACCAAGGCATCCTTCTCAAATATATGAAGCTTTTCTCGAAGGAATTATTTTATTTCTCATATTATTAATCTATTTTTATAAGATAAAAAAATACAAAATTTATGGAGCAATTAGTGGTCTCTTTTTAATATTTTATTCCATATTTAGATTTATAATTGAATACGTCAGAGAACCAGATTTGCACCTAGGATTATTTTTTAATTTTATTTCAATGGGTCAAATACTATGTATACCTTTTTTTATTTTTGGAATATTGATAATTATAAATGTTAAGCAAAAGAAAAATTAATAAAGTAAAGCTTCTTAACAATAAAAAAAATTTTCGTTTAGATAAATTTATAGAAATGGCTCTTTTTGGAAATAATGGTTATTACCTAAGTAAAAAACCCATAGGAAGAAAATTTGACTTTGTTACATCTCCAGAAATTTCACAAATGTTTGGAGAAATTATTGGGGTGTATTTAGTTTATAATTGGAAAGAAAAAATTAACTCAAAATTTAATTTAATTGAATTAGGGCCAGGGAATGGAACCTTATTTAAAGATATTGAAAGAACTGCAAAAATACTTCCTAACTTTTTTGAAAATGCTAATGTTAATTTAATTGAAATAAATAAAGAATTAAGAAAAATACAAGTGAAAAATTTAAATTATTTTAAGCAATCAAAAATTAGATGGTCAAAAGCTTTAAATTTCACATCTAAACTGCCTTCAATAATATATTCAAATGAATTTTTTGACTGCTTTCCTGTAAGGCAATTTTTAAATGATAATAATAATTGGTTTGAAAGATATGTGAAATTCAATGAAAAGGAAAATAAATATTATTCTATAAATAAACGAGTAATTAGTAAAAAAATATTAGATTATTTAAATAAATACAAAAGACAAAAAATTTATGAAGTTTCTTTTTCAAGAAATAAATATTTTGAGCAAATTTGTAAATATCTCAAAAAAAATAGAGGCATATGTATTTTAATTGATTATGGATATAGTAAAAAATTAAAAAGCTTTACGTTACAAGCAATATATAATCATAAAAAAACCAGTATATTTGAAAATATAGGGCAACAAGACATTTCAAGTCATGTAAATTTTAATGAATTAATTGAAATAGCAAAACAAAACAAATTACAAATCAACGAATTTGTTTCACAAAGAGATTTTTTAATAAAATATGGAATACTAGAACGAAAGAAAAAATTGCTAACTAAAAATTCAAATTTAAATAAAAATTTATTAGATGAAGAAGTGGATAGATTAATTAATGTTGATAGGATGGGAAAATTATTTAATTTTCTTGTTGTTTCTAATTTATGATGATTAAAAATTATTTTACACATGCAAAAATTAAGTCTTTTGTTAAAGCTGGTTTTTTTACTAGAAATGGTGGAGTATCAAAAAAAGAAAACTATTCATTGAACTGTAGCTTAAATAGCAAAGATACAAAGGGTAATGTAAATAAAAATATTGATATCTGTCTTAAAAATTTAAAGATTAAAAAAAAAATTAAATTTATTAGTCAAATACACTCCAACAAGATTGTAGAAATTAATAAAAAAAATATAGGTAATAAATATTTTGGAGATGGATTAATCACAAGCAATAAGCAAATAGCTTTAGGAGTTTTAACTGCAGATTGCTGTCCAATTTTTATTTTTGATAAAAATAAAAAATATATTTGCGCTCTTCATTCAGGTTGGAAAGGGGCATTAAAAAATATAGCTGCTAAAGGTATAGAATATTTTTTTAAACAAAAAATAATTAAAAAAAATATTATGGTTCTTATTGGCCCTTGTTTGAGCTTTAAAAACTTTGAAGTATCAAAAGACTTTAAAAGTAAGTTTATAAGCAAAAATAAAAAATACTCTATTTTCTTCAAATACAAAAATAAAGACAAAGATTTGTTTAATTTAAGAAGATTGATTAACTATCAATTCAAGGAATTAGGTATTAAAAATATATATAATATTAAAAAAGATACCTTCTCAAATAAGAAAGTTTTTTTTAGCCATCGAAGGGAATCACAAAAATTTAGAGATACTGGAAGAATGCTCAATATCATTGCATTTAATGATTAATTTTGGTTGATCTATTATTATTCTAATATAGTAAATAATTTGATTATATGAAAATAATCGCCTGTAATAGTAGCAAATCCCTAGCAGAAAAAATTTCTAAGCATATTGATGTTCCATTAGCCGATGCCTCTGTTAGAACTTTTAATGATAGAGAAATATTTGTGGAAATAAATGAAAATATCAGAGGTGAAGATGTGTTTATTATTCAATCGACATCACATCCGGCTAATGACCATTTAATGGAACTTTTAATTACAATAGATGCTGCAAGGAGAGGATCAGCAAAAAGAATTACTGCTGTTATCCCATATTATGGATATGCAAGACAAGATAGAAAGACTGGGCCTAGAACACCAATCACTGCCAAACTTGTAGCAAATTTAATTACATCCGCGGGTGCTGATAGGGTATTAACAATGGATTTACATGCTGGTCAAATTCAAGGTTTTTTTGACATTCCTTTAGATAATATTTTTTCTGTAAGACCGATAATCGATGATGTTAAAGAAAGATTTAATGGAAACAAAGATTTAGTTGTTGCTTCACCTGATGTTGGTGGTGTTGTTAGAGCCAGAGCTTTTGCTAAAAGATTAGAAGCTGGACTGGCAATTGCCGATAAAAGAAGAGAAAAAGCTGGTGAGTCTGAAGTAATGAATATCATCGGAGATGTAAAAGATAAAACTTGTATCTTACTAGATGATATAGCTGATTCTGCAGGTACGTTATGTAATGCTGCTGAAGCTCTGAGTAAAAATGGGGCTAAAGAAATTTATTCTTATATTGTTCACGGTGTATTATCTGGAGATGCGCTAAAAAAGATTGAAAATTCAAGCATAAAAGAATTGGTATTAACAGATACAATAGAGCCTTCTAAAGAGGTAAAAAGCACAAAAAACATTAGACATATTAGTATTGCTCCTTTAATGGGTGATGCGATTAAAAGGATTAACACTGATACTTCAGTGTCCGCCCTTTTCGATTAAATATTTTTTTATTTTATGAGTGATTTTAAAGCAATAGAAAGAAATAAAGATATTGGTTCAAATCATAGTCTTTTGATGAAGGGATTAGTTCCTGGTATTATTTATGGCAAGGGAACTGAACCTAAAAAAATTGCTCTAGAAGATAAAATACTCAAAAAATTAATGGGTACTGGTTCTTTTTATTCAACAATTATCGATCTTGATGTGGATGGAAAGAAAGAAAAAATACTTCCTAAACAATTGCAATATCATCCTGTTAGTGATCGACTTATACATTTTGATTTTTTAAGAGTACAAGAAAATACAAAAGTAAACGTTGAAATTCCTGTTGAATTTTTAAATCAAGATAAATGTCCTGGTTTGAAAAAAGGTGGAGTTTTAAATACTGTTAGAAGACTTGTTGAGCTAACATGTAATGCAAATAATATACCTAGCAAACTAGAATTTGATTTAATTGAAAGTGAAATAGGTGATGCAGTTAAAATTAGTAATATTCAACTACCTGAGGGAGTTGCTCCTACTATTTCAGATAGAGATTTCGTAATAGCTACTTTAGTTCCGCCGACTGTAGAAGTTGAAACTAAAACTGAAGAAACAACTGAAGAAGCTGCGGCAGAAGGTGGTGAAGAAAAATCAGAGGAAAAGAAGGAAGAATCTTCTGATAATAAAGAAGAAAATAAAGAATCTAAGTAACTTTACTTTATATTTCATTATATGTTTTTAATTTGTGGACTTGGAAACCCAGGTGTAAATTATAATAATACCAGACATAATGTAGGCTTCCATTTAGCGGATAATATAATCTCACATTTTAATTTGGATAAAATCAAAGAAGATAAAATAAAAGAATTATATTCAGGTGTAATTAATAATCAAAAAATCTTTGTATTAAAACCTCTTACTTTCATGAATTTATCTGGAAAAGCTGTTTCAGAAATTATAAATTTTTATAAAATAAAATTAGACCGTACTTTTGTTATTCATGATGATCTTGATTTAGAGTTATCAAAAGTAAAAATAAAACAAGGTGGTAGAAACGGAGGTCATAATGGATTGGAAAGTATTGACCAATTTATAGGGGAAAACTATTTTAGAATACGTATTGGAATTGATCATCCTGGGCATAAAGATTTAGTTTCAAATTATGTTTTAAATAAATTTTCAAAATCAGAAGAAGAAATAATAAATAAAAAAATTGATAAAATGGTTAAGAATATAGAATTAATATTTTCAGATATTCCTCTATTTTTAACAAAAATAAGTGAGCAAAATTAATTATGGGATTTAAGTGTGGGATAGTTGGATTGCCAAATGTTGGTAAATCCACTTTATTCAATGCTCTTACCCAATCAAATAAAGCGGAAGCTGCAAATTATCCATTTGCAACTATAGAACCAAATATAGGAAGAGTTGCAGTGCCCGATGACAGATTAGATAAACTAGCGATCATTGGAAAGAGCGAAAAAATAATTCCTTCTTTTATGGATTTTGTTGATATTGCAGGGTTAGTAAAAGGAGCCTCTCAAGGAGAAGGTTTAGGAAATAAATTTTTAGGACATGTTAGGGAAGTTGACGCAATAGCTCATGTTGTGAGATGCTTTGAAGATACTAACATTACTCATGTATCATCAAAAATTGATCCACTAGATGATATTGAAACAATAAATTTAGAATTGCAATTGGCTGATCTTGAAAGCTTAAATAATAAAAAAACTAGTTTAGAAAAAAAATTAAAAGCAAATGATAAAGAAGCTAAACATCAATTTGAGATAATAAATAAAATCTTACAAATGCTAGATGCAAATAGTATCTTAAAAATTGATGAATTTGCTAGCAATGAAATTGACATTGTAAATAGTCTAAACTTAATTAGTCTAAAGCCAACTATGTACATATGTAATGTAGATGAAGAATCTATTCATACCGGAAACGACTTATCAAAAAAAGTAATTGAGTTTGCAAAAAAAAATAATCATTCAGTGGTTTTAATATCTGCATCAATAGAAGCACAAATAGCAGAATTAGAAAATGTAGAAGAAAAACTTGAATTTCTTAAAGAACTAAATTTAGATCAAACAACATTGAATAAGGTTATAAAATCCGGATATGAACTTTTAGGTTTAATAAACTATTTTACATGTGGTCCAAAGGAAACAAGATCATGGACAATAAAAAAAGAAACACTTGCACCACAAGCAGCTGGAAAAATTCACACTGATTTTGAAAAAGGATTTATTAGAGCAGAGACTGTCTCTTATGACGACTATATAGAAAATAATGGTGATGCTGGAAGTAGAGATTCAGGAAAGCTAAGACAAGAAGGTAAAGATTATATCGTCAAAGATGGTGATGTAATGAACTTTTTATTTAATGTCTAAGTAACGTCTCGCCAAAGTCTGTTTTTTGCTAAGTACACAATTGTTCCTAAAATAATAAAGAATAATATTACTTTGATACCTAAATTTTTTCTTTCTTCCATTTCTGGTTCGGCAGCCCAGTGAAGAAAATGAGTTACATCAGCTGATAACTGTTCTGCGTTATTATCAGTGCCATCATCATAATCTACGCTTCCATCAGCTATAGGTGCTGGCATAGCTATTTGATTTCCAGCCATCCATTTATTGTACCACATTCCATTACCGATCTCCATTCCCTTTGGAGGCTCAACATAACCTAGAAGAAGGTTATAAATATAATCAACCCCATATTTTCTAGCTTTTGTAATTACACTCAAATCTGGAGGATAAGCTCCATTATTATTTGCTCTTGCCTCGTTATCATTAGCATATGGATTGACAAATCTGTCTGCTGGTCTAGCCGGTCTTTCAAACATTTCACCATCATCATTTGGACCGTCTAATACAGTATATTCAGAAGCAATTACTTTTACTTGAGCTTCGGAAAAACCAACATCAATAAGATCTCTGTAATATAGCAATTTCATTGAATGACATCCTGCACATACTTCTCTATAAACTTTATAGCCCCTTTGAATTGCGGCTCTATCAAAAGTTCCCGTTACACCTTTAAAAGACCAATCATGTTTTGGCATTTTTTCAGTACTCATTTCCGCAGCAAGTAAATTTGAAGAGAATATTAGAAAAATAATAAGTAATAGGCGCATTATAGATTTGTATCTTTTTGCATTGCTGGTGAAGGAATTCCTTTTTCTCCTCCACCAATATTAGGAGTTATACTTTTAGCATAAACATCACTAATACTGAGCGGTAGCTTACTTGGCTTCTCTATCCAACCAACAAAAGGTGTAATGATAAAGAAAAAACCAAAGTAGTAAAGTAAACCTACTCTAGCAATTAAAAGATATAAACCTTCAGCAGGAAGCATACCAACGTAGCCTAATGCAAAGAAGTTAACAAAAAAGCCCATCATAAACCACTTATATATTGGTCTATAATTACAGCTTCTCACTTTTGATCTATCAAGCCAAGGTAGAACAAAGAGAATTACTATCGCACCAAACATTAGGAGAACCCCTCCTAATTTATCAGGTACTGCTCTTAAAATTGCATAAAAAGGTGCAAGATACCAGTTTGGAACAATGTGAGCTGGAGTAACAAGTGGATCTGCTGGAATATAATTATCAACTTCAGCCATAAGATTTGGTCCAAAGAATATTACTGCAGAAATAGCAACGCCAAAAGCACACATAGCTACTGTATCTTTAATTAACATATATGGAAAAAAGTTTACTGAGTCGTTGTTAGTTTTAATATCAATCCCATCAGGGTTATTTGAACCATGAACATGGACTGCAGCAACATGTAATCCTACAACACCAAAAATAACAAATGGTAAAACATAATGAAGAGCAAAGAAACGGTTTAAAGTGGCATTTCCAACGTTGTAATCACCAAGAAGCCATGTCTTTAATCCCTCACCAATAAATGGAATTGCACTAAATAAATTTGTTATAACTGTAGCTCCCCAATAAGACATTTGTCCCCACGGTAATGTGTAACCAAGAAAAGAGGTTGCCATCATTAATAAAAATATAAATACACCTAAAATCCAATTAAGCTCTCTTGGATATTTGTAAGAACCAAAATACATTGCTCTTACTATATGAATGTAAACTATGATGAAGAAAAAGGCTGCACCATTGGAATGAATGTATCGCATTAACCATCCGTAATTGACATCTCGCATTATTCTTTCAACACTATCAAATGCCATATCAGTATGTGGTGTGTAATTCATCGCAAGAAAAATTCCGCTTACTATCATTGTAACAAGTGTAATTGTTGCCAATGCACCAAAACTCCAGAAATAATTACAATTTTTAGGCATCGGATAATCGCCATATTCTTTTTTGAAATAAGAAATAATTGGTAAACGAAACTCTATCCAATTAAGGACAGGGTTTTTAAACTGATGTACTTTTCGATTCTTATCCATGTTATCCTATCTTTATAGTATTATCATTTAAAAAGGTATAGGGCGGAACGTCCAAGTTTTTTGGTGCTGGTCCCTTTCTTATCCTACCTGATGTATCGTAATGTGAACCATGACATGGGCAGTACCAACCATCATACTCACCTTTCATATCTGAAACCTTCTGACCAAGTGGAACACAACCTAAGTGTGTACATACTCCCACTAAAACTAACCATTCTTCTTTTTGTACTCTATCTGCATCATCTTGTGGATCTCTTAAGTCAGAAGCTTGAACCATTTTAGCTGCATCAATCTCATCTTTTGTTCTTTTTTTAATAAAAACAGGTTTTCCACGCCACTTTATTGTTATACTTTGACCTTCTTCAATAGCACTAATATCTACTTCGGTTGATCCTGCAGCTAATGTGTCTTCTGCTGGACTCATACTTTTTAGAAAAGGCCATATAAAAGCAGCTGTTCCAACAGCACCAAGCGTTACGGTGCTAAGTTGTAGGAAATCTCTTCTCTTATTTTTGGGTTTTTTAGCCATTTATTGTGAATTTCTTATATCTTAATTACTCAAAAAAATACTTTTTAAATATGTGCCAGCGTGACGCAAGTAATAAAATAATATAGTAAAAAAACATGAGAATTGCTCTATTTGAACCCGACATACCACAGAATGCAGGAAACATATTTAGACTAGGTGCCTGTCTTGGAATACCAGTAGATATAATAGAGCCAGCTGGCTTTGTGATTGATGATAAGAGATTAAAAAGAGCATCAATGGATTACTATGATTATCTAGAATTAAAAAAACATTTAAGTTGGGAAAAATTTTATGAGTGGTCAAAAAATAATTCATATCGACTCGTTCTTTTAACAACAAAAAGTAAAAAAAGTTATTTCGATTATAAATTTCAATCAAATGATATTATTTTATTTGGCAGAGAAAGTGCAGGGGCACCTGATTTTGTCCATAGCTCTGTCGATGAAAGATTAACAATACCAATGATAAAAGGGCCTAGATCGATCAATCTTAGTAGTTCAGTTGCTATTGTAGCTGGTGAAATGTTACGTCAATTAACTTAAGCTAAGCTTCCCATTTTTCCTTCTTGATAGTCCATCATTGCTTGCTTGATTTCTCCTTCAGAATTTGCCACAAAAGGACCATAACGTGCTACAGGTTCTTTAAGCGGCTTTCCGGCTAAAACTAGGTAGGATCCTTTTTCTGATATTGATGTAAGTTGAATCTCATCACTAGATTGATCAAAATAAATCATATCACCTTTATTAGCAATTTTATCTTGCTCATTAAACTGTAACTGACCATCAATAATATAGATCATAAGATTTTGTTCTTTATCAACATTAAACTTTGTCATATCTGGTTTTGAAAATTGAATATCAAATATTGATACAGGTGAATATGTTTGAACTTTGGATTTGGTTCCATTTATTTCACCCACAAGAACTTTAATTTCTATATTTGCATTTTCAGATACTGTTGGAATAGTGTTTCTTTTAATATGTTGGTACCAAGGTTTCACTTTTTTATTTTTTTGTGGAAGATTTACCCAAATTTGTAATCCTTGCATGATACCACCACTCTTCTTAAATTTTTCTGTTACTAATTCAGAGTGGATTAAACCTGATCCGGTTGTCATCCATTGTACATCACCAGTTTCAATTTCTGCTTGTCCTCCAAATGAGTCTCTATGCTCTACTTCACCACCAAGCATATAAGTAATTGCCTCAAATCCACAATGAGGATGTGCTGGTACACCAGTTGCACCTCCTGGCTCATAATTAATTGGGCCGAAATGATCAAAAAGAAGAAATGGATCGTTTTCTCTCATTCCGGGGACAGGGAAAGCTCTCGTTACAGGTATCCCGTCACCCTCGAAAGTCTTCATACATTGTTTAATTTCTAATGCTTTTCTCATTTGTATTTTAAATTATTATAAAAAATATATAGGTATGATTATGAAAAATCAAAATCCAAACCCACCAAAGTGTGGTTGCAGTTGTAGCTGTTGCTGTACTTGTGAAGGTGGAGATTGCTGTTAATAAATTATTTTAAATTTAATAATTTAATGAGTGTGATTTGTTAGATTATTAATATCTGACTCCTCTATTTCTTCTATTGATTTTGCAACTCGCCAATTTTTCATTGATCCGTCTTCATTTCTTGCAGTAATTACAGTTTCAATTGGCGGACAATCAGGTTCATGACAACTGAGCTCAGCAATACTTATTATAGTATTTTCTGGTAATTTATATTTCTTGGAAATTAAATGTTTAAGATTTCTTATTTTTTCAACATTTTGAGTTTTACGATTAAACATATTTTCTCCTTTAATTGTCTGCCCATAAAGATGATAAAAGAATAGAACCTTTCATATCGCCAATTAATATTTGTGAGTTATCACTAGATATAGCTATTGTTGAAACTTCTGAACCTGTTGAACTTCTAATCATAATTGGTTTTTTGCTTTCATCAATTTCTGCTAATAAAACTGACCCATCTGTAAAACCGGTGAAAACAGCTTTTTCTCCATTAAGTGCTTTAACAAATGTTGCAAGTTCTTTACCACCGTTTGCAACAACAATTGGCTTTCTCCCCATTGGTCCTTCTTTACCATCAAATGGCCAGCAAACTGCATCACTGGATCCAGATGTTACCAAATACGGTGTATCACCAACCCAAGTAAAACTTTTAATTTTTGATGGATAACCTCTCATTGCTAAATCCGCTTTGTCATTTATGCGCCAACCATGAATTTGATTTTCTTGCATTGCAGTTACAATATATTTTGTATCTGGGCTAAACGTTACAGTTCCATGCGATCCTTTCCAGGTAAAATTTGATGCTGTCCATTTATTATTATTAAGTTTCCACACTGTTACTCCACCGTATCTTGAGACCGCAAGACGCTTACCTTTATTATCAAATGCTAATCCAGCAACAGTACTTTGATGCTCTAAAGTTTGAGGTTTATCTTTGTTTTTTGTCCAAATATAAACAGTCTTTCCTGATGAACAAACTTTAGTATCTTTGTGAGAAGCTACACAGTCAACCCACTTTGAACCAAAATTAAAAATTTCATCAATATTTCCATCAGATGATATTTTTAGAAAACGTCCATCGTCTCCTCCCGTTAACACATGATCTTCATAATTTGTCATACTCAACACTACACCCTTATGTGCTTTTACAGTTTTAGGATCAGATCCAGATTGAAAAAATCTTACGGTGCCGTCTCCAAATCCTACCGCTATTTGATCACGAATTGTAACCGCTTCTGTAGCTGGAGCTCCAATATTAAAAATTGAACCTCTTCTTTCAAGTTCAGTTTTATTTGATTCTTGAAGTTTTTCTAAATCAGCGTTCATGCTGATTTACAATTTTCAAAGCCTTCCTTAAGATTCATATTATCAAGATCACGACCAATAAATACTACTCGAGAACTTCTATCTTTTCCTTTAGGCCAAGGTCCCATTGGTGAAGCATCCATAAGCATATGCACTCCTTGAAATACATATCGCTCTTCTTCACCTTTAAAGTTCAAAATGCCTTTTGATCGAAGAATATCTTGACCCTTAGTCCTAAGTAAATTTCCAAACCAATCTTGAAACTTATCCATATCTAATGGTGTATCAGATACAAAGGATAGACTAGTAACATCATCATCATGTTCATGATCATGATCTGATTCAAGAAAGTCAGGTTCAATATCTAATACTCTATCTAGACTAAATGCATTTAAGCCTACGATTTCATCAAGAGGTGCATCACAACGTGTTGTTTTAATAATCTTTGCAAAAGGATTTATTTTTCTAATACGATCATTAACTTTCACAATGTCATTATCTTCAACAAGTTCAACTTTATTTAACAAAATTACATCAGCAAAAGCAATTTGCTCTTCTGCTTCATGATGATCTACTAGTTGAGAACTTAGATGAACAGCATCAGCAACTGTAACAATTGCATCTAATTTTGTTCTATCAGCAACGTCTTGATCAACAAAAAATGTCTGAGCAACTGGGGCTGGATCAGCTAAACCAGTTGTTTCAACTATAATTGCATCTAGTTTGTCAGCACGTTTCATTAAACCACTAAGAATTCTAATTAAATCACCTCTAACAGTGCAACAAATGCAACCGTTATTCATTTCAAATACTTCTTCATCAGCATCAACAACAAGGTCATTATCAATTCCCTGCTCACCAAATTCATTAACAATGACAGCGTATTTACGTCCATGCTGTTCAGTTAAAATTCGATTTAAAAGTGTTGTTTTTCCAGCTCCAAGAAAACCTGTTAAAACCGTAACTGGAACCTGAGAAGTATTTTCCATATCAATTTCCTTATAATTAGTTCTATAAATTCCACCTTAATACAAGGTGGAATTTATTTAAATATTAAAAATTAACAGCCTTTAAGCTCGTCCCCGAGATTACTAATCAACGTAAAGTAAAGTGACTTACCAGCATCGATGTTAGCACCTAAAGGATCAAAAACTCCTGTTTTGATATTCATATCCTCAGCTATTGTTGAAATAATCTTTGGATTAAATTGAGGTTCAGAGAAAATACATTTTATTCCCTTATCCTTAATAACATCCTGAATATCAGCTATTTGCTTTGCACCAGGTAAAACATCAGTATTCAATGTTAAAGCTCCGGCAGCTCTTACACCAAATCTTTCTTCAAAGTATTGGTAGGCGTCATGGAAAACGACAAATTTTGCATCGGAATTAATATCCTTGCTAACGTCATTTATCAATTGGTCTAAAGCTTTGATTGTTGCATCAGCATTTGCTTCATATTTCTCTTTATTGGCAGGATCTAAATCACCTAACTCATGAGCAATCTCATGAACCATTTCTTTAGCATTCATTGGATCTAACCAAATGTGAGCATCAAATTCACCATGTGCATGACCGTGGTCGTCGTGTCCACTGTGATCGTCATGATCATCATGATCATCATGATCGTCATGGTCGTCGTGATCGTCATGATCGTCATGATCGTCATGGTCGTCATGGTCGTCGTGATCGTCATGATCATCGTGATCATCGTGATCGTCATGGTCGTCATGGTCGTCGTGATCGTCGTGATCGTCATGATCATCGTGGTCACCAAATATAGATTCTTCTCTAAATTTTAATTTAGCAATTGTTTCAACTTCCATAAACTCTACGACTTCAGCACTTTTTGCTATTGACTCCAGAGGTTCTTCTAATGATGTCTCAATACTCTCACCAATCCAAAATACTATATCTGCTTCTTCAAGCATTTTTGCATGAGATGGTTTCATAGTAAAACTATGTGGAGATATGCTTCCTTCAATTATAAGTCCAGGTTCACCAATTCCATTCATAACATTAGCAATCAATGAATGAAGTGGTTTAATAGTCGTTACAACTTTTAGTTCTGCTCTAGCAGATGCAGTTGCAACAAGAATTCCTGAAAACAAGATAATTTTAAAAACATGTAGAAAAATATTCATTTGTTTCATAAAAGTATTCCTATTAGATTTAAGTGTGTTAAAGTATTGTAATGTTATAATATAACATTTTAAATTGTAAATAATAAAATGGCAGAAAATAATAATTTATTGGTTAAACTAGATAACTGTGGTGTGTACAAGTCATCCAAGTGGATTGTACGAGGAATAAGCTTGGAAATTCACAAGGGGAAAATTGTTACTCTAATAGGGCCTAATGGTTCTGGAAAAACAACTTCAGCTAAAATGATACTTAAGATACTTAAGTCTGATGAAGGGCAAATAAAAAACTTTGCTTCTAAAATGGCTTACGTACCACAAAAAATTAATATTGATTGGACAATGCCTCTTCGTGTCGTTGATTTTATGAAATTAACAAGTCATATAAATAATCTTGAAATTGTTGATGCTTTAAAATTAACTGGAGTAGATAACCTTCTCTATAACGATATTCATAATTTATCTGGCGGAGAATTTCAAAGAGTCTTAATCGCCAG
Organism: uncultured Alphaproteobacteria bacterium; assembly: GCA_902518895.1. Classification (GTDB taxonomy): domain Bacteria; phylum Pseudomonadota; class Alphaproteobacteria; order HIMB59; genus CACPNW01. The sequence goes on from CABYHL010000002.1 coordinate 128,895, forward strand.
AGCAATCGCAAAAAAACCAGACTTACTTGTTTTGGATGAACCAGTTCAAGGTGTAGATTTTAATGGAGAAATTGCACTTTATAATCTTATTAAAAAAATTTGTTCAACACTTAATTGTGGAATATTACTGATATCACATGATCTTCATTTTGTTATGTCAGCTACAGATCATGTAATTTGCTTAAATGGTCATATATGTTGCTCTGGAACGCCAAGATCAATTGTAAAGAATTCGGCATACATAGAATTATTTGGTGAACATAACGCCACAACTCTATCACTTTATCAACATGATCATGATCATTCTCATGAAACAGATGGGAGAGTAACAAATAATGTTTGATGATTTTTTTACTAGAGCTCTCATAGCTGGCATTGGTATTGCAATAATTGCCGGACCTCTAGGATGTCTTGTAATTTGGAGAAGGTTATCCTATTTTGGAGATACGCTGTCTCACTCGGCATTATTGGGTGTAACTTTAGCTTATTCTTTTAGCTTTAATATTACATTTTCAGTTTTTATAATTTCAGCTGTTGTTGCTTTACTATTAATTAATTTACAAAAAAGAACAAAACTCGCAGGAGACTCATTACTCGGTCTACTTGCTCACTCTACACTTGCTATAGGTTTAGTATTAATTGGGTTTCTTACATCAATTAGATTTGACCTTATGGGTTTATTATTTGGAGATATACTTGCAGTTGATGTAGAAGATATAACTATAGTTTATTTAGGTGGTGCTACAATATTATTGATTTTGTACTTTATTTGGAAATCTTTATTTTCAGCAACGGTAAATTATGATTTGTCAGCAGCAGAAGGAATGCGACCAGAAGTTTCTAATTTTATATTCACACTCTTATTGGCAGGAGTAATTGCTTTATCTATTAAAATGATTGGCGCTTTATTGATAACTGGTTTACTTTTAATACCTGCAGCAATTGCAAGAAATATTAGCAGCAGTCCTCGTCAAATGGTTATAATTGCAACTTTAGCTGGTGTCGTATCTGTAATTGCAGGATTGTTTGTTTCGCTTGAGATTAATACTTCTTCAGGGCCTTCTATAATTGTAGTTGCATTATTATTATTTATTATTTCACTTATTCCTCTGGAGATAAAGGGTCAGTTGCAAAAATGAAAACTATTTGTTAATTAAAATTATGGCATTAGCATCAGAAAATTTAACCAAAAACCAGAAAACAGTTCTTGATATTTTAGAAAACTCATCAGAACCTCTTAAAGCATATACAATCCTTTTTGATATTCAAAAAAAAGGAATTAAATCTCCTCTTCAAGTTTATAGAGCTTTAGATAAGCTTATAGAAATTGGTAAAGTACATAAAATAGAAAGTAGAAATTCATATGTTGCTTGTAAGCATGAAGGCTGTAATGCAAAAACTTCTACATCTTTTTTGATATGTGAAAACTGTGATAGTGTTACTGAACTAACTGGAAATAATTTGTTTTCTTATTTTTCAAAACAAGCAGAAAAAAATAACTTCAATTATAAAAAACATAATTTAGAAATATTTGGTTTGTGCGAAAATTGTAAACTAAAAAACTAATTTATTAAATTATCAATCTTATTCAGACATTTATTTAATCCAAGATCATATTTTGTTCGTATGAAATGCTCTTGCACTATTTCAACCCATTTAAATTTTTGTAACGTTTGATGAGATATGTAAAAACAATTTAATGGAAAAGACATATTAAACATTTTTAATATTTCTTGCCTTATTACATCGTTGGTCAACACTGCTAAAGATTCGTGAATATATTTTTCTACAATTTTTTGATCACTTAAAGATGTTTTAGGCAAATTAAATAAACCTCTAAATCTAAAGTATCGATAGATTCTTAAGTAATCTTCTTTTATTCTATCCTCTATTTCACCAATAAAACGAATTTTACTTTCATTTAAATCTGATTGGCCATTGTAATAATCATGTAGTTTATTATTGTTTCCGACATATAAAGCATTGAAAGTAAAATCTCTTCTGGCTGAATCTTTTTTCCAGCTGTTGGTGTAAATTACATTTGTATGTCTTCCCATTTGATTAATATCTTCACGTAAAGTTGTAATTTGTATTTTTCGATTATGAGGATAAGCAATTATAGATCCATATTGAATAGCAAAATCATCATATTCAATATTGTTATCTTTTAGTAATGACAAAACATCCTGAGGCTCCAAAGTTGTTGCTGTATCAATATCTTTGATTTCTCTTTCAAGAAGAGCATCTCGTATACATCCTCCTACTAATCGAATTTCAATATTATTATCTTTAAAGATAGATATTAAAAACTTAACATGCTCCAGATTCAATAAATTCGTAATTTTATTTATTTCCATTATCTAGCTATTTCTTCAAAACAATTTATATTACAATAACAATGTCGACTTCTTCAAAAGAAAATGCTGCAGAAATATTTGAGGATATAAAGAAAAATTTAACTAGAGGAGTTAAAGATAGAAAACACACCTTTCACACGCCAGTCTTTAGTAATATTAATAGTGAAGGTGGAATTGATTCTAGAGTTGTAGTCTTAAGAAAGTTTGATCCCAGTAGCATGACACTAAATTTTCACACAGACTTTAGATCTCCGAAGGTTCCTAATTTAAAAAAAAATAGTAGTTCTCAATTTGTTTTTTATGATCATAAATTAAAAATTCAAATGCGAATCAAAACAACGTCTTTGGTTAATAATCAGAATGATAAAGCTAAAGAAATGTGGGACAAAACAAGATTGTTTAGTAGAAAATGTTACTTAACATTGAAAGATCCAAGCTCAATCACTGAATTTCCAGAAGATGGTATCCCTGAACACTTAACCGGAAAGGAACCAAGTCATGAAGAAAGTGAAAAAGGATATAAAAATTTTACAGTAGTTGAAAATAAAATTAATGAAATTGATTGGCTTTATTTAGAAATTTCAGGTCATCGTAGATTAAAATTAACATTTAAAAATAACGAACCAGAATATAATTGGTTAATACCTTAATATAATTTAAAATTATCAATAATTCTAATTTCACCAATATATAAAGCAATAAATAATCTAGCTTCAGAATAATTTTTTGTTATTTCTAAATTATTTTCATTTCTTATCTCTAAATAGTCAATTTTATTTATATTATTTTGAAGAAACTCTATTTTTAATTGATCTAAATTATTAATTTCATTTTGTTTTAACAGATTAATATGTTCTTTAATTTTATTTCCTAATACATCAAAAATTTTTAATTGATCATTAGAAAATTTAGAGTTCCTTGAAGATAAACTCATACCTGTTTTATCTCGTACAGATGGGCATTGAATTATTTTAATATTGTGATGATTAATTTTTACTAAATCTTGTATTATTTTTACTTGCTGAAAATCCTTCTCACCAAAATAACTATTTGTTGGTTTAATCATATTAAAAAAAAGATCCACAACAGTAGTAACTCCATCAAAATGGCCAGGTCGAAATTTATCACATAAAATATTTCTAAAATTGTTTACAATTTTTTTCTTTGCCAATCCTTTAGGGTATATCTCTTGAATGTCAGGTAAGAAGAGTGCATTACAACCAATATTTTCTAATTTAGAAATATCTTCATCAATTGTCTTTGGATAAGAATTGAAATCATTTTCATTGTTAAATTGAGTAGGATTAATAAATATTGAACAGATCACAAATTCGTTATGTAATTGTGCTTCTCTAATGAGAGATAAATGTCCATCGTGTAAGTTTCCCATTGTTAAAACTAAACCAATAGACTGACCCTTGTCTTTGATTGAAACTAAATTTGGCTCTAATTCACTAGCTTTTCTGAAAATTTTCATCGATTACATAAGTAAATATTTGACTTATATATAATGAATTCGTATTAGGCCCAGAGATTTATTATGAAACGCACTTACCAACCTAGTAGAGTAATTAGAAAAAGAAGACACGGTTTTAGGGCTAGAATGGCAACTAAAGCAGGTCGTCAAATCATTAATAGAAGACGTGCAAAAGGAAGAGCTCAATTAAGCGCTTAAAAAGGCCAAATGGCCCAGACATTATTTACAATTAAGAAAAGATCGACCTTCGTTATGATACGAAACGAGGGAGAATTTATAAAAGGTAAAAATATGAATATCCAAATTTTACAAAATCAAGATCTAGAAAATTCTATAGGTGTAGGATACACAGCTTCCAAAAAAATTGGCAACGCAGTAAAAAGAAATAGAGCAAAGAGAATAATGAGAGAATTAGCTAGAAAAATTATTATTAATGGTAAAATTAATTCATATTATGTGTTAATAGCTAAAACGTCATTGCTCGAAGAGAAATTTGATAAACTTTTATTAGAACTTAAGGAAAAGATAAATGGTTAGTAAATATATTTCATTACCTTTAATCATAATAATTAGATTATACCAGTTATTGATTTCCCCAATACTTGGGCAGAATTGTCGGTATTTACCAACCTGTTCTGAGTATTCTATTAAAGCATTAAAGGAACATGGGTTATTTAAAGGATCAATTTTATCGGTGAAAAGAATTTCAAAATGTCATCCCTGGGGTTCCCACGGATTTGATCCAGTACCAAAAAAATCTGAGTTAAATAAATGAACGAGCAAAGAAATTTATATTTGGCTATTGGTATTTCAATTGCGATAATTATTTTTTTTCAATTATTATTTCCAACTCAACCAATTCAAACAACATCCTTTGAAGAAGATGAAGTATTAGAGCCTGCAACATCCATTGACGGACAAAGCAGCCAAGTTGTTTCAGAAATACAAAGTAGAGATGAAGCTTTAATTCAAACCGACAGAGTTATTTTTGAAAATGCATCTATTAAAGGTTCTATAAATTTAAAAGGAGCAATTTTAGATGACCTCATATTATCAAAATATAAAACTAGCTTAGAACCTGATTCGACTAATATACAGCTTTTGTTACCGGATGGGACTGCTAATCCATATTATATTGAAACAGGTTGGAAAGAGCTAAAAAATTCTAACATTGAATTACCTAATTTAGAAACAAATTGGAAAACTAACTCTACCACTCTAAGCCCCTCAAGCCCTGTTACACTTAGTTGGACGAATAATAAAAATATAACTTTCAAAATCAACTATCAAGTTGATGATGAGTATATGTTTACAATTACACAGGAAATAGAAAATAAGAGTGGTGAAGATATTGAAGTTTTTCCATACAGATTAATCAAAAGAATAAACACACCAGATACAATTAATTTTTTTATACTTCACGAGGGTTTAATTAGTCTAATAAACGACGAATTATTGGAAAAAAATTATGATGATATTGCCGATGATTGTAATTCATCAATGCAAACAAAAAAAGAGTTTTGCGATAATAAAACACAAGGTGGTTGGTTAGGTTTTACAGACAAATATTGGATGTCTGCTTTAATTCCTGATGCTGACCAATCCATTAATGTCAATTATAGGTATGGTAATAATGGACGTGATAGCTATAGGGCAGGTTATGTTGGTCAGATATATAAAATTAACTCGGGTGAAAATATATCTTACGGCGGAAAATTATTTGTGGGTGCAAAAAAATTAAATGTCTTAAGTGCTTATGATGAAAATCTCTCTATACCAAGATTTACTGATGCAATTGACTGGGGCTGGTTTAGTTTTTTAACTAAACCTGTTTCATATGCCATTAATTGGTTTTTTGGTTATGCAGGTAATTTTGGTCTAGCAATAATTGCCTTTACCATTTTAATGCGTTTAATTTTATTCCCACTGGCACAAGCATCTTTTAAATCTATGGCAAAGATGAAAAAACTTCAGCCTGATATGCAAAGATTAAAAGAAACATATCCAAATGACAGACAAAAAATGCAGCAAGAACTAATGGCCTTGTATAAAAGAGAGGGAGCTAATCCTGTTGCGGGTTGTCTACCAATTTTAGTACAAATACCAATTTTCTTCTCTTTGTATAAAGTGTTGTTTGTTACGATAGAGATGTATCACGCTCCTTTTTATGGATGGATTCATGATCTATCTGCGCCAGACCCATTAGGCTTAATGACAATATTTGGATTAGTTCCTTGGGATGTGCCACCTATACTTTCAATAATTGATATTGGTATTCTTCCTATCATTATGGGCTTCACTATGTGGTTACAACAAAAACTAAATCCTGCTCCCGCTGATCCAACACAGGCTAGAATTTTTGCATTACTTCCATTTGTATTTACTTTTGTACTAGCTGGTTTTGCAGCTGGTTTAGTTTTATATTGGTCAGTGAACAATATTTTATCAATTGCGCAGCAATGGTATATTCAAAGAAGAATTTTAGCCAAAAATGGCTAGCTTAAATAAAAATTTAAATAACTTTTTTAATAATAATAAGTTTTTAGGTTCCTTTCAGTCATTTAAAGATATTCCTTATTCAGATATAAAAAAAGAATGTTGTTTTATAGGTAGATCTAATGTTGGAAAATCTAGTTTAATAAATTCGTTAACTAAAACAAAAAAACTAGCGAAAACTAGTAAAACTCCAGGAAGAACGCAGGCTATAAATGTTTTTTTAATTAGTGAAAAAATAAATATGATTGATTTACCTGGTTATGGTTTTGCCAAAGTATCAAAAGTTGCACGAGAAAATTTAATGACCTTGATTGAAGAATATATAGAAAATAGAGATACACTTGATCATGTTTTTTTACTCATTGACTCAAAAGTTGGTATCAAAAATTCTGATATTGATATGTTGGATTTATTGAGTAATTGTTCAAGAAAATTTTCAATAATTTTAACTAAAATAGATAAAATATCTAATAACTATTTAGAATATCAAAAAAAATCAATTTTAAGTTTAATGCAAAATTATGAAAAATCATTTACGAAAATATATCAATCTGAGACCAAAAAAAATAATGGTATTACAGAGATTCAAAGATCTATATACGGGTTATCACAATAAATATGAAATTTGATTTTTTATCAGAGAGTGATCAGGCTTATTTTATTCATAAAGCCTCAACCTTAGTTGAAGCTCTTCCATACATTCGAGAACATAGTGGTGATACCATTGTAATAAAATATGGTGGACATGCAATGGGAGATAGAAAACTGTCTGAGAGTTTTTCAAGAGATATTGGGTTATTAAAAGAAGTAGGTGTGTCACCAATTATTATTCATGGTGGAGGGCCTCAAATTGGTGAGAGACTTAAATCAAAAAATATATCAACACAATTTGTTGAAGGATTACGAGTTACTGATAAAGAAACAATTAAGGTAGTTGAGGAAGTTTTATCTAAGGATATCAATTCAGAAATAGTAGAATCTATAAGTGCCTCTGGAGGAAAAGCGATAGGAGTATCTGGTAATGATAACTTAGTCACTGCAACTAAATTGAATGTGGAAATTAAAGATAGTGATTCAAATATTGAAAAAATAGTTGATATTGGTTTTGTTGGACAACCAAAAAAATTAAACAAGGATATGCTAACTAGCTTTATAAAAAATGGTCAAATACCTGTAATATCTCCTTTAGGTAAGGATGAAAATAATTTTACATATAATATTAATGCTGACACTGTTGCGGGTTTTATAGCAGGTGAGTTACAGGCAAGTAAATTATTATTACTAACCGATGTACCTGGAGTTTTAGACAAAGATGAAAAATTAATATCATCAATAACTTTAGAAGAAGCTAAAAATATTGCTAATAAAGAATATATTTCTGGAGGTATGAAGCCGAAAATTAATACATGTATTGATGCAATGAAAAAAGGTGTTAAAAAATCTACTATTTTAGATGGAAGAATTCCTCATTCAGTAATATTAGAGTTATTCACTGAACATGGAATTGGTACACAAATAACAAGTAATTAAATGAGCTTTAAAGATAAAATCAATACCTGGATATTTGATCTAGATAACACACTGTACTCTGCAGACAGTGGAATTTTTCAGCAAGTACATAAGTTAATGGGTGAGTTTGTAGCTAAAAATTTAAATATGGAATTAGCTGATGCAAAAAAACTACAAGCAAAATATTACAAGCAACATGGCACTACATTAAGAGGTATGATGGATAATCATGGTGTAGATCCTGATTATTTTTTAGAAGAAGTTCATAAGTTAGATTACTCAATTGTTGGTCCAAATCAAAATCTTAATGATGAATTATATAAACTTGAGGGAAGAAAAATTATTTATACAAATGCTAATAAGCAACATGTCTTAGATGTTTTAGAGAAAATAAATCTAACAAACTTTTTTGATGAAATATATGATATTAAAATGGCTAATTATATTCCTAAGCCAGAAATTTCTCCCTATGAAAAAATTATCGACTTATTTGATATCGAAGCAAATAAATCCGCAATGTTTGATGATATTGCAAAGAATTTAGTTCCAGCAAAAAAAGTTGGTTTTACACCTGTCTGGGTTGATGCTGGTTATGAAAATTTTTCTGATGATATTGAAGCATCTAAAGAATATTTAGATTTTCAAACAAGAGATTTGAGTTTATTTTTAAAAGATGTAAATGAGGGTAAAATATGAGTGATCTGGAAAGAATTATAAATGATGCCTTTGAGGAGAGAGATAATATTAATGTCAATACTGCAGGTGATATTAGAAATGCGGTAGATGAAACTTTAAACAAACTTGATAGTGGAAGCTTAAGGGTTTGTGAAAAAATTAATAATGAATGGCAAGTTAATCAGTGGATTAAAAAGGCAATTCTTTTAAGTTTCAGATTAAATGATAATGAAATCATTAAAGCATCGCATGCTACTTGGTTTGACAAAGTAGAAAGTAAAACTGCAAATTGGACTAAAGATGATCATCTGAAAGCAGGATTTCGATATGTACCAGACGCTGTTGTAAGAAAATCTGCATTTATTGCTAAAGGTGTTGTTTTAATGCCTTCTTTTGTAAATCTTGGTGCATATGTTGATGAAGGAACAATGATTGATACTTGGGCAACAGTTGGCTCATGTGCGCAAATAGGTAAAAACTGTCATATTTCTGGAGGCGCTGGTATTGGCGGTGTACTTGAGCCTCTTCAAGCAAATCCTGTGATTATTGAAGACAATTGTTTTATTGGAGCTAGAAGTGAAGTGGCTGAAGGTGTTATTGTTGGTGAAGGTGCGGT
>CABYHL010000003.1 GCA_902518895.1 uncultured Alphaproteobacteria bacterium
AATAGAATCAATCGAGCTAAATAAAATTAAATTAAGTTTAGTTAATGTTTTTAACGAAGATCCACAAGAAGTTGATTCTGTTCTTAAAGATGCAGTTAATAATAAAAATAATTCAAAATCACTCCATCATTATACATCTTTTATAAATAAAAATTTTGACGAAGATAAGAAACTTCTATTAATTGAAGCTTTATGGGAAATTGTATTATCTGATGGCAAGATACATGATTATGAGTCAAATCTAATTAGAAGACTTGCTGGATTACTATATATTTCTGATGTAAATTCTGGAAATGCCAGAAAAAGAGCTCTAAATAAAATTACTAATTAATATGACTTATGTAGTAGATGAAAAATGTATAAAATGTAAGCACATGGATTGCGTTGAAGTTTGTCCTGTAGACTGTTTTTATGAGGGCGAAAATATGCTTGTTATACACCCTGATGAATGTATTGATTGTGGAGTATGTGAACCCGAGTGTCCTGTTGAAGCAATACTATCAGATACAGAAGATGGAATAGAAAAATGGGCTGAAATCAATAGAAAATATTCCGAAATATGGCCTAATATTAGTGAAAAGAAAGAGCCACCACATGATGCACAAGATTGGCAAAATGTAGAAGATAAATTTAAGAAGCACTTTAGCGAAAAACCTGGAGGATAAATGACAACAAAAAAAAAATCTGAATTTAAAATTGGTGAAGTTGTAGTATATCCTAAACATGGAGTAGGAGAGATTACAAAAATAGAGAATATGGAAATCTCTGATATTAAAACTAGTTTTTATGTAGTTAAAATGGAACAATCTAAATTAATAATTAGAGTTCCTCTTGATAAAAAAGAAGAAGTAGGTTTAAGAAAAATTTCTTCAAAAAAAATTATTGATGAAGTTTACTCTACTCTAAAACTAAAACCTAAAATAAGAAGGATTATGTGGAGTAGAAGGGCTCAAGAATATGAAGCTAAAATCTTTTCAGGAGATCCCATAAAAATTTCTGAAGTTGTAAGAGATTTATTTAGAAAAAGTAGCCAAGCAGAACAGTCTTATAGTGAAAGACAAATGTTTCAGGTAGCAATAGAGCGTCTTGCTAGAGAAGTTGCTGCTGTTGAAAAAACTGATTACTTTCAATCAACTGAAAAAATTGAACAAATCTTAAATAAAAAATAATATTTTGGATAATTTAGGTAACTTTGTTGAACTAAATAAATCTGGTAAAATCTGGGCTATTGGATCAATTCATTCAAATTTAAAATCATTTAGTTCAATCAAAAAATATATTCTTAAAAACTTCGATTCTGATGACAAATTAATTTTTCTTGGAAACGTAATTGGGCTCGGAGATAACTCAAAGGAAACTTTAACTAGTGTTATTAATCTAAGATTTAATTTAATGTCAAAATTTAAATTAAAACCAGAAAAAATCGTTTTTTTAAGAGGTGCTCAAGAAGAAATGTTTAGTAAATTGTTGCAACTACAACTTGCTCCTAATCCTGAAGAAATTGTAGAATGGATGTTCGATCATGGAGTAAATAAAACTATCAATTCTTATGGTTTTTCTGAAAATGAAGTTAAAAATATTGCTTCTTCTGGAACTATAAATATTACAAAATGGACTATAAATCTTAATAGAGCATTATATATGAATCCTGGGCATGCTCAATACTTTTTAAATCTAAAACATGCTGCATATTCACACTCAAAAAAAATATTATTTGTTAACAGAGGTGTCGATATAACTAGACCGCTTTCTGCACAAAACGACTGTTTTTGGTGGGGGTTTCAAAATTTTTCTAAAATACATAAACCATACAATACATTTTTGAGAATTGTTAGAGGTTATGAATCTGAACATTTAAATCATTCAGGAATTTCAAATAATAATGTTGTATGTACCTTATTTAAACAACCATTATCAAACAAAAGCATTTTATGTGGTATATTTGGTGAAAATGGGGAAATTTTAGATTTATTTGAGAATAATTGATCCAATCCGAATATTCTACGTATATATATATATGGTAAACAAAAACTTCTTCTTTTCTAATAATCTTATAGAGCTCTCAAAAAAAGCAGCTATACTTGAAAAAGATGAAGAATTTTATCTAATTGACGATTGGAGAAATAGCAAAAATCCAAAATCTCTTCAAAAAATATTAAACTCTTACCTCCGTTTGGCCGTATCCTATGCGAGAAAGTATTCAAGTTACGGTTTACCAATTGACGATCTAATACATGAAGGTGTTCTTGGCATAATGCATGCACTTGAAAAGTTTGATACTTCTAAAGACTTTAGACTTTCTACATATGCTTCTTGGTGGATAAGAGCTTCCATACAAGACTATATCCTGAAGAATTGGTCTGTGGTAAGAACAGGTTCTACAGCATCTCAAAAAGCACTTTTTTTCAACCTTAAAAAAATCAAACAACAAATTAATGATGTCTCTAGGGATTTTATGGGTCAAGAAGAAATAAACAAAGTTTCAAACATGCTTAACGTCAAATCCATAGAGGTACAAAACATGGAGTCAAGACTCACGGGTGGAGATTTACATCTTAATCAAAAAGTAGATAATGATAGTGACAACGATCTAATGAGCCTATTAGCAGATGAGCGTGAAAACCCTGAGGAAAGCTTCGAAGAGTTCAATGATAAAAAAATAAAAAAAGATTTTATCAAAAAGGCTATTGATACTTTAAATGAAAGAGAACAAACAATTATTCGTCTTAGAAAATTTAGAGAAAAAAGTATAACTCTGGATGAATTAGGTCAAAAACTAAAAATTAGTAAAGAGAGAGTAAGGCAAATAGAAACTAAAGCGCTAGAAAAGCTAAAAAAATCTTTATTAGATATTTCCCAACAGAACCAAGAATTTTTTATTTGATAGGTATTTCAATTAATATATTATACTTTGATGTTCAAAACATTCTTTTTAGTTTCAATTATATTGCTTTCAAATACTGCAATAAGTAAAGGAACTAATGTTTTTGGAGTTGGGGCTTTTGATATAAAGTTTGATGGTTCAGAAAAAAATCAAGCGACAGATTTAAGATATGAATATAGAAGTGATCAATCATTAATAAATATAGGGCCTGAAGAAGATAATTTTTTTTTTTTAAAACCTTTTTTTGGTGTTGAATATACTAGTGACTCAGCTTCATATTTCTTAACAGGAATTTATTTTGAAGATAACTTAGGTGAGTTGTTTGAGGGTAAAAAAAGTAAATATTATTTTACACCAAGTTTTGGAGCGGGTATTTACGATGATGGTTCTGGAAAAAAATTAGGAAACGATTTGCAGTTTAGAACTTCATTTGAATTAAGTTATCAATTAAAAAATCAAAATAGAGTTGGAATCTCATTTAGTCACATTTCAAATGCAAATCTAGGCGATAAAAATCCAGGAGTTGAAATTCTAAGCTTTTCTTATCATATTCCTTACTAAAAAATTTAACTAATATTTCTCTCACTTACAAATTTTATTAATAAATCCTCAATTAAATTAATCTTTTGATCCTTCATATAATTATTTATTTTAGATTTATAAGTTTTACTATGTGGAACTGAAAAAAAAATACTAAGTAGAGGGCTTAATAATCTAAATATTGATTCAAAACCTAATTTTGGTTTTATATATTCAAAATAACTATTAATTATTGTTTCATCAATTAATCTATCTTTTTCTTTAAAAATTTTTTTATCAACCTCTTTTAATATAAAAGGATTATTTTTAATTAATCTTCCAACCATTACTCCATCGAATTCCTTTAATAGACTCTCTGCTTCATCAAGATTACTTATTCCTCCATTGAGGACAAATGTTATATTAGGATATTTATTTTTGATTTTTTTTACAAAATCGTAACATAGAGGAGGTATTGTTCTGTTTCCTTGCGGACTAATACCGCTAAGTATCGCATTTCTTGCATGTACATAAATAAATTTAATTCCAGTTTTTGATATCTCATCGATAAACTCTTCAAAGAATTCGTAATTTAATTCTCTGCCTAATCCCAATCTACATTTTAACGTAGCTTCAATCTTATCATTTTGTAAAGCTTCCATACAATTTCTAACAAGAATTTTATCACTCATTAGACATGCTCCAAAGCTTCCTTTTTGCACTGCTTTGCTAGGACAACCAACATTTAAATTAATTTCATCATAATTGTAATCTATTGCTATTTTTGAAGCTTTTGTTAAATCCTCTATTTCAGAACCACCCACCTGAAGAGCAACAGGATTATTAAAGTCATTATCAATAACATTATCTTTATTTTTTGAATAAATCAGTGATTTTGTTGCTATCATTTCACTAAATAAAAAACTATTGTTTGATAAAATTCTATAAAGTTTCCTTGCATAGGGCGTTGTATATCCCATCATCGGAGCAACACAGAATTTTCTACTATTTTCCTTTTTCATTTAATTTTGATATATAAATAATTTCTAAAATAATAATTTTATGGAAATACCAAAATTTTTAATTGAAAGATATCAATTCTGGAAAAAGAATACATTTGAAGAATATAAAGACATTTACCAGCAAGCTTCTAAAACTCCACAAAAACCAATTGCTATGATTATTACTTGTTGCGATTCTAGAATTCTTGAAAATACGATATTTGGTGGAAGTGTTGGAGATTATTTTATTCATAGAAATATCGCTAATATAGTACCTTCCAAAAATGATAAAGATCAAAATATACAAACATTATCTGCAATAGAATACGCACTAAAAGTTCTAAATATTAAAAATTTAATTATTCTAGGCCACTCAAATTGTGGTGGAGTTGAGTATTCTTACAAAACATTTTTAGATAAAAAAAATATAAATGATTTCGAATACATAAATAAATGGATAAGTTGTTTACAAAATTCTTTCGACAATATCCCTAATGATTTTTCAGAAAATGAAAAAATAACTTTTTTTGAGCAGGAAAATATAAAACAATCAATTAAAAATTTACGTGAATACGATTTTATAGATAAATTAATTAATGAAAATAAACTAAATGTAATTGGTTTATGGTATCAGATTAATTCTGGTTTAATAAAGTTTTTGGATAACAATAATAACTTTAGTGATTTAGATTAATTGTAAGTAAATTTAGCACTCGGAAATTTTTTAAGCTTAACTTCTCGATTGTATTTTTTAACTACATTGCCGGCGATTTTATTAAAATTAAAATAATTTTTTACAAATTTTGGTTTTTTATCATCAATACTTAAATTTATTAAATCATCAAATACTAAAACTTGACCATCACAATATTTTGAAGCACCTATACCTATAGTAGGTATCGAAATATTTTCTGTAATCAGTTTAGCTATATCGGTTGTAACACACTCTAACAATACTGCTTTAGCTCCAAGTGCTTCAGATTCTTTTGCTAACTTTAACAAATTTTGTTTTTCTATATTAGTTTTTCCTAAAACTTTAATTTTATTAAAATTCTTATAACTTTGTGGTGTTACTCCTATATGAGAAATAACATTTACTTTTTTATCTACTAAGTGTTCTAAAACAACTAATTTTTTTTTACTAATTTCTATCTTTAATAAATCTGGTTTACAGTGATTTAAAAGTATTTTAGCATTTTTATATGCATCAATTTTATTATCATATGTTTTATAAGGCATATCTAATACTTTTAAACTTTTCTTAATTGTTTTATTTACAGCTGCCCCATGATTTTTCATCATATCCATAGTAACTCCTTGAGTATTCTTCATCCCATAGAGTGTTGAACCAATAGAGTCTCCAACTAGTATTAAATCAACCTTTCCATCTAAAATATTTGCAATTGATGGAGAGTATGCAGTCAAACAGCTGATCGGTTTAGAAAAACTTTTGTGTAAAATTTTAACTTTTTTCATTTTTAAATTTCAATTAAACTTTTTTTAAGAATTAAACTTTTGACTTAAAATTCTTTATGTCAACAATATTGTTTTCATAAAAATTATTAATTTCTTTGATTATTGATTCCGTATCCATTTTAATATTTTGATATTGCTCATCCGGTGTCATATGTTCAACAAAACGATCTGGAAAAATTAAATTTTTTATTACTACGTTATCCTTTTTTGATCTTATATTATGAACATAATGTAAAACATGAGATGAAAATCCACCTATAGAACCTTCTTCTATAGTTAAAATATACTTATGATTATTTAATAAGTCATCTATTAATTGTGTGTCTAATGGTTTTGCAAATCTTGCATCTGCAATAGTAGGATAAATATTATTTTGATTAAGAAACTTAATAGCTTCAATACATTTTTCAAGTCTTGTTCCTAAGTTTAAGATTGCAACATCATTACCTTCAATAAGAATATATCCCTTACCTATACTGATATCTGTAGGCTGATTATTAAATAGTTCCTCTGATCCTGTTCCTCTTGGAAATCTAAAAGCAGACGGTGTGTCATTAATCTCGCAAGATAATTCTATCATATTAGATAACTCTCTTTGGTTGCTAGGCGCCATAACTATAAAATTTGGTAATGTGGCTAAATAAGTAATATCAAATGAACCAGCATGAGTAGGGCCATCTGATCCTACTAATCCTGCTCTATCAATTGCAAATCTAACAGGTAATTTTTGAATAGCTACATCATGCACTATTTGATCGTAAGCTCTTTGTAAAAAAGTTGAATAAATTGCAACAAATGGTTTGAAACCCTCAGTAGCCAATCCAGCTGCCATTGTAACAGCATGTTGTTCTGCAATACCAACATCAAAAAATCTTTTTTCAAAATTTTGTTGGAATAATTTTAATCCTGTTCCAGACATCATAGCAGCTGTTATTGCCACAATTTTTTCGTCATTTTCAGCAAGTTTTGTTAGTTTTTCTCCAAAGACATTTGAGTAAGATTTTAGATTTGTTTTTTTAACTGAGTTACCTGTATTAATATCAAACTTTTCTACACCATGAAATTTATCTTCTGACTTTTCAGCAGGACTATAACCTTTACCTTTTTTAGTTATACAATGAAGAAAGACTGGTTTATCAAATTTATTATCTCTAATGTTTTCAAGAACTGACACCATATCGTCTATATTGTGACCATCTATTGGACCAAGATAATAAAACCCCAATTCCTCAAATAAAGTACCTCCAGAGATAAGTCCTTTAGAATATTCTTCTGTTCTATAAAGAGTCCTTGAAAGATTTGATGGTAATGTTTTAGAAATTTTTTTAATAATATTTCTTAAGCTTGAGTAAGATTTAGATGAAAGCAATCTAGTTAGATATGTACTCATAGCACCAACTGGTTTGTCTATTGACATTTTGTTATCATTTAAAATAACAATTAAACCTTTTTTTTGTGCTCCTGCGTTGTTTAATCCTTCATAAGCTAAACCTGCACTTAAGGCACCATCTCCAACAACACATATAACTTTTGAGTTGTCTTTATTTATATCTTTTGCAGCTTTAATTCCTAAGCCTGCTGAAACTGCTGTTGAACTATGGGCTGTGCCAAAGGGATCATATTCACTTTCTGATCTTCTAACAAACCCATACACCCCATCTTTTTTTCTCAGTGTCTCAATATTTTTTTTTCTACCTGTAATCATTTTATGAGGATACGCTTGATGTCCTACATCCCAAATTAATTTGTCATGTGGAGTGTTAAAGACATAGTGGATTGCCACAGTTAATTCAACAACACCTAATCCAGCACCTAGATGACCACCAGTTTTTGAAACAGTCTCAATTGTTTTAGCCCTTAATTCTTCTGAGATTTGCTTTAGATCTTTCTTTTTAAATTCTCTTAAGTCAGATGGAAAATTAATTTTATCTAAGAGCTCATAATCCATAGTTTAGTTTACTATTTTTGACTAGATTTGACATTTTTATATCTGAAAAAAAACAAGACTTTGTGGAAAGATTTTATTAAACAATTTGAAATATTTAAGTTCTTTTTCCTAAAATTATTAAAGATAAACTTTAAAGTTAAAATCTCTAGACTTTTTAGAATATAAAAACTAATTATAATATTAATGTTTTATAATGTAGATCCAAAAAAAATTGATAAACTTGCACATCTATCCATCAAAAGAGGTGTTGCACTTCAAAAAGGTCAAAACCTTTTAATAACAGCACCGCTAGAGTCTTTACCCTTGGTTAGAAAAATAGTTGAATATGCTTACAAAGAAGGGGCTGGACTTGTTACTCCACTTTTTAACGATTCTGATATTACATTGTCTCGATTTAAGTATGGAAATGATGAATCTTTTAATGTTGCAGCAAATTGGCTTTATAATGGAATGGGTGAAGCCTTTGACAACAATACAGCCAGAATGGCAATTGCTGGTGATGATCCCATGCTATTATCTGAAATTGATCCTGATAAAGTTTCGCGTGCAAATAAAGCTAATGCTGTTGCATACAAACCAGCTAGAGAAAGAATTACTGAATTTAAAATTAACTGGAATATAATTTCATGGCCAGGAAAAGCATGGGCAAAAAGAGTCTTCCCAGATCTTGATGATAGTGAAGCAATTAAAAAATTAGGAGATGCAATATTTCATGCATCAAGAGTTAGTAATGATGATCCTGTAAGTGAATGGGACAAGCACAATAAAAATTTAAAAGATAAAACAGATTGGTTAAATGCTAAAAATTTTCATTCGTTAAAATACTCTGGTCCTGGAACATCTTTAAACGTAGGTCTTGCTGATGATCATGAGTGGATGGGAGGCGCGTCAGAGGCACAGAATGGTATTGTTTGTAATCCAAATATCCCATCAGAAGAAGTATTCACAACTCCTCATGCTGCTCGTGTAAGTGGTGAAGTCTGCTCAACCAAACCTCTATCTTATCAAGGAACCTTAATTGAAGATATTAATGTTCGCTTCGAAGATGGTAAAATTGTTGATGCAAAATCCTCTAAAGGACAAGATGTTTTATTAAAAGTTCTTGATTCAGATGAAGGCTCAAGAAGACTTGGTGAAGTAGCCTTAGTCCCTAATAGTTCACCTATTTCGCAATTAGGAATAACTTTTTATAACACTCTTTTTGATGAAAATGCTGCCTCTCATATTGCTTTAGGACAGTGTTACTCAAAATGTTTCAAATCCAAAAAAGACTTATCAAAAGAAGAGATTACTCAAAGAGGTGGTAATTCAAGCATGATACATATTGATTGGATGATTGGCTCCGGTAAAATTGATGTTGAGGGTGTTGATAAGGATGGCGCTGCTACGCCAATATTTAAACAAGGAGAATGGTGTAATTAGTTTTTCTATTTTTTTAAATAAGGTCCAAAGCTAAGATCTAAACCAACACCAACTCTAGCTAATGAATAAATAATAACTAAGAAAAAAATTACTATAACTAAGTTTCTTATAATCTTTTTTTCATCCATAAAATTACGCTGTTTGTATATTTGTATTAGATAATGGTTTTTCTCTAATTGGTAAATGGATTATTGCAGAAAAGGCACCTACTCCTATACCAACCCACCATACAATATCATAACTTCCATAGATATCATAAAATAGACCACCTAACCAAACACCTACAAAAGATCCTAGCTGATGAGAAAAAAATACAATCCCATATAATGTACCCATAAATTTTAATCCATAAATATGGCCTATAATTCCTGAAGTTAAAGGAACTGTTGCTAACCATAAAGCACCCATAACTATTGAAAATATAGCAATAGAAGTTGGTGTAATAGGTAGTAAGATAAATAAAATTGCCGCAATAGTCCTTCCAGTGTAAATTAAAGATAAAAGATATTTCTTATAATATCCCTTTCCTAAGGCTCCAGCAATCAAACAACCAATTATATTAAACAATCCTATAAGAGCCATAGATAATGCACCTAAACCTTCTACAGAACTACAAACCAAACTTATTAAACTTCCTTCTATAATTGGACTACTAGATTCAACAATAAATGCTGGAAAATGTGCAGTAATAAATGCTAACTGAAAGCCGCAAGAAAAAAAACCAAAGAACAACATTGAGTATGTTGGATCTTTTAATGCAACAAATACAGCATCAGTAATTTTTTCATTTTCATTATTAATATTTGTATTTAATAATTCTGTTTTTAAAATTGGAACAAGTATCAGTGTTATTAATAATATAATTGAAAAGATTTCAAACACTGAAGACCAAGGCAAAAATGATAATAGAATAGAAGCAAGTGGTGGACCAACCACTTGTCCAGCCGATCCTGCAGCAGTTGTAATACCTAGTGCTAAAGATCTTTTTTCTGGAGATGTGGCTCTTCCAACTACTGCTAAAATTGGACCAAAACCACTACCAGCTATACCAAAACCAATTAATAGGTTTAAAGTTTGATGCGCCTCTGGAGTTGTAGCAGTACTACTTATGAAAATTCCAATTGCATAAAGAATTAAGCCTAGTGCTATTGCTTTTCTATCACCATATTTTTCGGCAAAAGCACTAAATAGTGGAGTGCCTATACCCCAAGCTAAATTTTGAATAGCAATGGCAAGAGAAAATTCTGAACGGTTCCATAAAAAATCAGACGCAATAGGAATTTGAAATAGGCCAAATGTTGAACGAATTGCAAAACTTATTAAAAGAATTAAACTTCCTCCAATTAGAATAGGAGTAAATACAGAATTAATTCTCTCATCTTTCATATTTTATTAGATAACAGGAAGAATTTTTATTTCTAGAATTTTTATTATTATTAAATCGTATTATTTAATTCTGTCTTTTCGTTTTCTTCTTTTTCAGGAACAACATATGCAACAGCACAATGATCTAAACAATAAGGCTTATCTTCAAATCTATCTTTACCACAAAAACGAAAGTCAGCTTCATCAGGATGACCTTCAGGCCATTCACAACCTCTCTTTGGAGCTGCAGTGAATATATTTTTAACAACCGGTTGGAAAACAGCGGGCTCTTTAGAGACAATCTCTTGTTCTTTGGTGCTTTCAAAATTTAATTTTGGCATTACTGGAGATCTAGCTTTTTTTCGATCAGGCTTAACAGCTGTTCTTCTTATAGGTGATGGTCTTCTCTCTAGTCCAATTCTATGAGCTTTTCCAACCACTGCGTTTTTGGTGAAACCTAATAATTTTCCAATTTGAGCTGTTGGTAGACCTTGGTCCCATAAATCTCTAAGTTTTGCTACATTATTATCATCCCAAGGCATAATCAAACTCCATTACTACATTTAGTAGCTTAAAAAAGGTTTAATATACTAAATATATGTATTAAAAAAGATAAAACTGCAAATTTTTAAATAAAATCAATGATTTCCAGCATTTTTTTTATATACATGTGAATAGAAATGAAAGAATTAAGAGATCTAGACTGTAAAAATAAAAAAATAATTGTTCGAGTTGATTTAAACGTACCAGTTTTGGAAGGGACAATTACAGATCATTCAAGAATTATTGCTATTTTACCAACACTAGAAAAACTAATTAACAATAAAAATAAGGTATTCTTAATTGCTCATTTTGGCCGACCTAAAGGTGAAGTTAATAAAAAATATTCTATTGAATTTTTATGTTCAGAATTAAAAAAATTTTTAAATCTAAACACAATACATTTTTTAGCTAACTGTGAAAAAAAAATAATTGAGACAAAAATTGCTGAAATGGAATGGGCAGAAATTTGTCTATTAGAAAATATACGTTTTAATTCTGAAGAAGAAAAAAATGATCTAGATTTTTCAAAATTATTAGCTTCTAGTTTTGACATATATATCAATGACGCCTTTTCTGCATCTCATCGTAATCATGCATCTATAACAGGTATTTCTAAATACTTACCTTCTTACGCAGGGTTAAGTTTCTCAAAAGAAATTGAAAATTTAGACAAATTTTTAGAAAATTCAAACAAGCCAAATCTAGCAATTATAGGTGGCTCAAAGGTTTCAACAAAAATAAAAGTTTTAGAAAATTTAGTTGAGATTTTTGACTCTCTTGTAATTGGTGGTGCAATGGCAAATACCTTTTTGCTATCAAATAACTATAAAGTTGGATCTTCTCTAGTAGAAAATGATTTTATTGAACTATCAAAAAAGATACAAAAAAAAGCAGAATCAAAAAATTGTAAAATACTTTTACCAATTGATGCTGTTTGCTCAAAAAACATAGAAGATAGAGTAAATATCGAGACTTACTCAATAAATAATATTCCAAATGACCAAATGATATTAGATGTTGGTGAGCAAACTACAAAGTTAATTTCAGATGAAATATTAAAATCTAAATCACTATTATGGAATGGTCCATTAGGTGCATTTGAGTATAGTCCATTTGATAAAAGTACAATTTCAGTTGCAAATATTATACAAAATTATTCAAGTAAATCTCAATTAGATGCTCTAGCAGGAGGAGGAGATACACTTGCAGCAATAAAAAAAGCTAAAGCAAATGATGCATTTAAATATTTGTCTACAGCTGGGGGTGCATTTTTAGAGTGGCTTGAGGGAAATAAATCACCAGGATTTATAGCATTAAGAGAAAACAATTTTTAACTTAATCTTCAATTTGATATTTCTTAATTAAAGGGAATTGTGTCATTGTAAAAATAAACGTAATTGGCAAGATACCAAAAACTTTAAAATTTACCCAAACATCAGTACTTTGTGTTCTCCAAACAATTTCATTTAAAACAGCAAGTGCAACAAAAAAAGCAATCCACCTTTGAGTTAATATTCTCCATCCATCTTCTTCTAGTTTAAGTGCAGCACCTAAAAGATACTTTAAAAGAGGTTTTTTAACAATCACTCCTCCATATAAAATTAATGCGAAGATCATATTTATTATTGTTGGTTTCATTTTAATAAAAATTTCATTGTCAAAATAAATTGTTAGACCTCCAAATATTAATACAATCGTAGCCCCAAGAGTTGGCATAATTGGTATTTTTTTCTCAAGTATATATGAAATGATTACTGAAATTACAGTTGCAATCATAAGAGGAAGTATTGCTTCTTGAAGACCACTTCTTGTATAAAAAATAAAGAATACTGCTAGCGGTCCTATATCAATTAATAATTTATAAACTGACTTCATTTTTGTTCTTCTAGATTTAAAATAGATCTAGCAAAGTTTTGAGAATTAAAGGTTACAAGGTCCTCAATACTTTCTCCAAGACCAACATAACTTATAGGGATTTCAAATTTATTTGCAATTGAAATTAATGCTCCACCTTTTGCTGTTCCATCCAATTTAGTTATTATAAGACTTGATACATTAAGTTCATATCCAAAGATTTCCACTTGCTTAATCATGTTCGAACCATTCGTTCCATCTAAAACTAACACAGTTTCAATATTAAAAGAGGAATTAACTTTTGAGATAACATTCTTCAATTTAATTAGCTGATTAATGAGGTTGGTATTATTTGATAATCTTCCAGCAGTATCTATAAGTAAAAAATCATAATTTTCTTTTCCAAATTCTTCAGTTGCCTGATACGCTACGCTTGCTGGATCTTGATTACTTTTTCCAGCGATAAAACCATTATTGTTTTTTTTCGCCCATTTCTCCAACTGCTCAACAGCTGCTGCCCTAAATGTATCACAGGCCGCAATCAGAATTTTTTTATTTAATAAAATTTTATTTGCAATTTTACCAATAGTGGTTGTTTTTCCACTTCCGTTTACTCCAACAAATATTAATATTTTTTTTTCATCATTTTTTTCATTTATCAGAACATGTTCTCTTGGAAGTAATATATTTTCTATATTTTGAGCTAAGATTTCTAATACATTTTTTATTCCATCATCATTTGAAATTTTTATTTTTTTTATAGAATCTATTAGCTGATTTACAACATCCAAACTAATATCAGATGAAATAAGTACATTTTCTAATTCTTCTAAAGTTAAATCGTCTATTTTTTTGTTTTTTAAAATCTCTAAAATATTAAAAGAAAGTATATTTGAAGTTTTACTTAACTTATCTTTAAATATTGCGAACAAACTCATGCTATTCTTGCTAATAACGTATCATTTTCTACGCCTGTGTATATACAGGAAATTATATTTCCCTCTTTAAACTCTTCTTCAAGTTTTACTTTTAAAAAATGCTGATCTTTTCCAAGTGAAAAATTTTCTTTTCTACTTTCAATTAAAATTTGTTCCTTCTTTCCAATATTTCTTTTTAAATGTTGTTTTAATTTTTCCATACCTCTTTCTCTAAGTCTTCTTGCTCTATCTTTGATAATATTTTTTTGAACTTGAGGCATTCTAGATGCTGGAGTGTTTTCTCTTGGTGAATAAGGAAAAATATGAAGATGAGTTAAATTACACTCATCAACTAGTTTAATTGAATCTTGAAACATCGTTTCTGTTTCTGTTGGAAAACCGGCAATTATATCAGCACCAAATGTTGCATCTTTCCTAATAGATAAAACTTTCTTACAAAAATTAATTGCCATTTCCCTTGAATGTCTTCTTTTCATTCTTTTCAAAATTAAATTGTTTCCAGCTTGTAAACTTATATGAAAATGAGGCATCAATCTTTCGTCCTTTAAAACATCCCAAAAATCTTCGTCTATTTCAGCGCAGTCAATTGAAGACAAACGCAGCTGTCTTAATTCAGGTACTAATTTTAGAATTCTTTTAATTAAATTAGAAAAAGTAGGTTTTGCTGGAAGATCTTTTCCATAATCAGTTATATCTACTCCTGTTAAGACTACTTCATTATATCCATTGCTAACAATTTTTTTTATTTTATTTACTATCTCTCCAGCAGGTACACTTCTATTATTACCCCTGCCAAATGGAATAATACAAAAAGTACAGCGATGGTTACAACCTTGTTGTATTTCAATATAAGCTCTCGATTTTCCTTCAAATTTTTCAATTGAATTAGGTACTGTTTTACTTTCTTCTAATATATTTCCTACTTTAAGATTTTTAGACTGATCGATATTTTTCCATGTTAAAGTTTCTAATTTTTCTGTGTTCCCAATTACTGAGTCTACTTCTTTTAAATCTTTATATTTTAATGGATTGATTTGAGCCGCACATCCTGTAACTACTATTTTATTATTAGGAAAATTTTTTTTTGCCTTTCTAATTTCATAAGAAACTTTTTTCTCAGCTTCTTCAGTTACTGCGCATGAGTTTATGACTGTAACATTATTTAAATTATTTATTTTAAGATGGTTTTTAATAATTTCACCTTCATAAATATTCAATCTACAACCTAGATTGACTACGTAGTTTTTATTTTTCATAAATTATATTTCTAAACTACCCCGATAACTTATTTCTGCAGGTCCTATCATAATAGATTCATTATTAATTATATTTATGTGCAGTGAACCTTTTTCAAGTTTCACTTCAGCATTATTTTCAATCAATCCTTTTTTCCACGCCGCATATACAGCGGCACAGGCACCACTACCACAAGCTAACGTAATTCCAACTCCACGTTCCCAAACTCTCATTTCAATTAAATTTGAATTAATAACTTCAACTATTTCAACATTAGTTTTTTTTGGAAAGAGCTCATGATTTTCTACTGTAGGACCTATACTTTCAAGATCTGTATCTTTGATCGATTTTCCAAAAAAAACTACATGTGGATTACCTACATTAACAGCAACTCCATTACTATATCCATCAATTGAAATTGGTATATTCATTGTATCGACTTCTTTACTTAAAGGAATTTTATCCCAAGTATTTTTTATTGAACCCATGTTGACACTTATATTGTTATCTATTTTTTTTGATTCTAATATGCCTGCATCAGATTGAATTTTTAAAATTTCTTTATTTGAATCTTCATCAAATAGTATTTTTGCCACGCAGCGTGTTCCATTACCACAAGCTTCGGCTCTATCACCACCAGGATTAAAAATTTCAATTTCAGCATCAGCAATTTGATTACTTGTATTATTAATTGTGATTAATTGATCACACCCTGCCCCAGTTCTTCTGTCACTGAGTCTTTTAATAATATCTTCAGTAATTGCGATATTGTTAGACCTTTTATCTATGATAACAAAATCATTCCCAAGTCCATGCATCTTTATAAAGTCTACTTTTTGCATATTTGTTTTATAACCTAATTTATCGATAAATCTCAGTAAATATGGGAAATTTAAGAATACTTGACTTTCAATTATTCAGCTAATAGAGGGTCACCAATAAATCCTATATTTGTAAACGAATTGAGCTTGTTACAATTGTGATAGGTACTCTAGCCCACGAGTTTCGTGCCCTGGAGTTAAAAGGCTATTGGAGATTTATGTTTGATACACTGAACACAAAATTTGAAAAAATTGTTCAAAGTATTCGGGGTAAGGCTGTTATATCAGAAACAGATCTTGAAGTTACATTACGTGAAATTAGAATTGCTCTGTTAGAGGCAGACGTTTCATTAGTTGTAGTAAAAGAATTTATAAATTCCATCAAGTCAAACATTTTAGGAAAAGAAATTCTCAAATCTGTTAAGCCAGATCAAATGATCATAAAGCTTGTGCAAGATGAACTTGTAAAAATTCTTGGATCAGAAAATAAATCTCTAAATTTATCCTCGTCTCAATTAACTAAAATATTGTTTTGTGGATTACAGGGATCTGGGAAAACAACATCAATTGCCAAACTTTCCTATTTGCTAAAGAAGTCTTCAAAGAAAAAAATTTTACTAGCATCAGCAGACATTTATCGACCAGCAGCACAAGAACAATTAAAAGTATTAGCTGAAGAAACCGGCTCAGATTTCTTTAATCACAATCTAAAATCAGTCATTAAGATTGTTGATGATTCCATAGACTATGCTCAAAAAAATTTATTTGATATTCTTATTTTAGATACTGCTGGACGACAAGTTGTAGATAAAAAGTTAATGAGTGAATTAATAGAAATTGAAAATAAGTTTAAACCTGACGAAACATTATTAGTAGCAGATGCTCTAACAGGACAAGATGCTGCAAATGTAGCTAAAAGTTTTAGTGATGCAATAAATATTACTGGATCAATTTTAACTCGAATAGATGGTGATAGCAGAGGTGGTGCAGCACTATCAATTAAATCGATAACAAACTCTCCTATAAAATTTATAGGACTAGGTGAAAAAGTAGAAAATTTTGAACCTTTCCATCCTGAAAGAATTGCACAAAGAATTTTAGGTATGGGAGATATTGTATCTCTCGTCGAAAAGGCTGCTGAAAATATTGATAAAGAAGAAATGGAAGATATGGTAAAAAAGATCGCTAAAGGAAAATTTGATCTTGAAGATTTTGCCAATCAATTAAAGCAAATGGGTAAAATGGGTGGAGTCTCCGGGTTACTTTCTATGATGCCAGGTGTTTCAAAGGCACAGAAGTTAATGGCAGAAAATAAAATTTCTAATTCAATGATTGATAAACAAATAGCTATAATCAGTTCAATGACAAAAAAAGAAAGGGCTGATCCAGATATTATAAAGGCTTCACGTAAAATTAGAATTTCAAAAGGATCTGGAACAAAAGTTCAAGACGTTAACAGGTTATTAAAACAGTTTCTCCAATCACAAAAAATGATGAAGAGAATGAAATCAATGGGCAAAGGAGGAATTCCCAGTGATTTAATGCAAAAATTACAAGGAAATCTTCCTCCAAACATAAATTAGAAAGGAAATAAAATGCCAGTAAGAATAAGATTATCAAGAGGTGGTGCAAAGAAAAGACCATTTTATAGAATAGTAGTTGCTGATTCTAGAAGAGCTAGAGATGGAAAATTTATAGATCAAATTGGAACTTATAACCCAATGCTTCCAAAGGATAGCGCTGATAGAGTTAAAATCGATTTAGACAAAGCTAAGGAATGGATTGCAAAAGGAGCAAAACCATCAGATAGAATTTCTATTTTTCTAAGCAATCTTGGTGTGATGGAAAAACCAGTTATTACTGAAAAAACAAAAAAACATCTACCTAAGAAAAAAGCACAGGAACGTTTAGCTGCTGCTAAAGAAAAAGAAGAAGCTGCGAAAGCTGCAGCAGAAGAACCAAAAGCAGAAGAAGCAGAAGCTAAGCCAGCTGAAGATGCACAACCTGCAGAAGAACCAAAAGCAGAAGAAGTAGAAGCTAAGCCAGCTGAAGATGCACAACCTGCTGAAGAACCAAAAGCAGAAGAAGCAGAAGCTAAAAAAGAATAAAATCAATTTTTGCTTTGAGTAATAAAGATATTATTCTTGTTGGTCAGTTTGGATCTCCTTTAGGATTAAAAGGTGAAATAAAAGTTAATATGATGACTACCTCTTTTGAAGTTTTTAAAAATTTAAAAAAATATTATAATTTTGATGGTTCAGTTGCTTGGAATTTTAAAAATATTTTATTCAAAAATAATAAGTGTGTTGTTCAAGTTGAAAAATACTTTTCTAGAGAAGATGTTTTAGAGCTTAAAGGTCAAAAAATTTTTTCAAATAAGAAATTTTTTCCAAAAACAAAAGATAATGAGTTTTACATAAACGATCTAATCGAATGCATGATTTTCTTGAAAGACAATACTATTATTGGAAAAGTTTTAAGTGTTCAAAATTTTGGGGCAGGTGATTTATTAGAAGTCAAATATAATACCAAACTTATTCTTATACCTTTTGATAAAACAAATATTTTATCAGTTAATATTAATAAAAAAGAAATTATAGCTGATCCAATACATGGTATTCTTGATTAAAATGAGAGTAGTAATTTTAACTTGTTATCCTGAGATGTTCCCTGGTTCACTAGGATATTCTGTAATCGGAAATGCATTAAAAAATAAAAAATTTTCTCTCAAGATAGTCAATCTACATAATTTTGGAATTGACAAAAGAGGAAGTGTTGATGATGAACCTTTTGGGGGAGGCCCTGGAATGGTTATTCGTCCAGATGTGATTGAAAAAGCATTAAATTCAATCACTTTCAAAACCGATAATTACTGCAAAATTTTCCTGACACCGTCAGGTCAGAAATTATCTCAAGCCAAACTTAATAATCTATCAAAATATGATGAAATGCTTATTTTATGCGGTAGATTTGAAGGGGTTGACCAAAGAGCTATAGAAATTCTTGATTTTCAGGAAATAAGTATCGGTGATTACGTCCTTTCTGGTGGTGAGATTGCTGCCCAGGTGTTAGTTGAAGGTTGTATTCGTCTCATTCCTGGAGTATTAGGGCAGCCACAAAGTTTATTAGAAGAATCTTTTTCTAATAATCTGCTTGAATATCCTCATTATACCAGACCACAAACATGGGAAGATATTCAGGGAAACAAACATGAAGTTCCAGATGTTTTAACATCAGGTAATCATGAAAAAATTGATAAATGGAGAAAAGAAAAATCGGTTGAAAAAACTAAAGAATTAAGACCAGATCTTTATAAAAAGGAAATATAAAATGAGTAATTTATTAGAGACATTTGAAAAACAACAGATTGAAAAGTTAACTTCAAAAAAAAGAGTTCCTGCTTTTCGTCCAGGTGATACTCTTAAAGTTACTGTAAGAATTACAGAGGGAAGTAAGTCGAGACTTCAAGCATTTGAAGGTATTTGTATTGCAAGAAAAAATAATTCATTAAACTCTAACTTTACTGTGAGAAAGATATCTCATGGAGAGGGTGTTGAAAGAGTATTCCCTTTATTCAGTCCATTAGTAGAAAAAATTGAAGTTGTTCGAAAAGGAGATGTAAGAAGAGCTAAGCTATATTATCTAAGAGAATTATCTGGAAAGAAGGCAAGGATCGCAGATAAAGATAGGGGCGATGAAGCTGATCAATATGAATATATAGAAGAAGCTCCTCCGGTAGAAGAAACAAAAACTGCAGATACAGATACAAATGCTGCAGAGGAACCTAAAGCTGAAGAGGTAGAAGCAAAAGACGCAGATACAAAAGCAGATGAAGCAGAAGCCAAACCAGCAGAAGAATCTAAAGCAGAAGCTGCAGAGGAATCTAGTAAAGAAGAGGAAAAAGCAGCCGAAAATAAATCGGATGACAATAAATAATCCTAAAACTCTTTTTGATAAAATTTGGGAACATCATCTTGTTGATAGACAGGATGATGGAACTTGTCTTATATATATTGATAGACACCTTGTTCATGAAGTTACGAGCCCTCAAGCATTTGAAGGTTTAAGAAATAATAATCGTAAAGTTAGAAGACCCGAAAGTACTTTTGCTGTAGCTGATCACAATGTTCCAACCTCAGATAGATCTAAAGGTATAGAAAATAAAGAAAGTAGAATTCAGGTTGAAACACTAGAAAAAAATTGCAAAGATTTTGATGTTACACTTTTTCCATTATTAGATAGCAGACAAGGTATAGTTCATATAGTTGGACCAGAACAAGGCATTACTCAGCCAGGTATGACAATAGTTTGTGGTGATAGTCATACAGCAACACACGGTGCATTTGGTGCATTAGCTTTTGGTATCGGCACAAGTGAAGTTGAGCATGTATTAGCTACTCAGACCTTAATTCAAAAACCTGCAAAGAATATGCGAATTTCTGTTGAAGGTAAGTTAAACTTAGGTGTTACAGCAAAAGATATTATTCTTCATATAATAGGAGAAATAGGAACGGCTGGCGGAACTGGTTATGTTATTGAATATGCTGGTAATGCAATTTCCTCTCTTTCTATGGAAGGAAGAATGACAATCTGCAATATGAGTATTGAAGCAGGTGCTAGAGCTGGTTTAATCGCTCCTGACGAAAAAACTTTTGAATATATTAAAGGTAGACCTTACGCTCCATCAGGAGATTATTGGAATAAAGCGGTAGAATTTTGGAAATCTCTTCCATCTGATGAGGGCGCAAAATATGATGAAGAAATTTTAATTAATGCTGAAGATATTTCACCACAAATAACTTGGGGCACAAGCCCACAAGACGTTGTTGCTATAGATGGTATAGTACCAAACCCACAAGAAGAGAGTAACCCGAATAGAAAGAGGGCTATGGAACGTTCTCTTGAATATATGGGTTTAGAACCCAATCAAGAAATACAAAAAATTAAAATTGATAAAGTATTTATTGGCTCTTGCACTAATGGAAGAATTGAGGATTTAAGAGAAGTTGCCAAAGTTGTAGAGGGCAAAAAAGTTTCTGTAGACTCAATGATCGTTCCTGGTTCAGGTCTAGTTAAAAAACAAGCTGAAGAAGAAGGTTTAGATAAAATTTTTATTGAAGCAGGATTTGATTGGAGAGAGCCAGGTTGCTCCATGTGTTTAGCTATGAATCCAGATCAATTAAAACCACAAGAAAGATGTGCATCAACATCAAATCGAAATTTTGAAGGTAGACAAGGTAGAGAAGGTAGAACACATCTTGTTAGTCCTGCAATAGCTGCTGCCTCCGCAATCAAAGGTTCTTTTGCAACAGCAGAGGATTTATAAATGGAATCATTTAAAACATTAATTGGTATCCCTGCGCCACTACCAATGATTAATGTCGATACCGATATGATTATTCCAAAACAATTTTTGAAAACAATAAAGAGATCTGGTTTAGGTAAAAACTTATTTCATGAATTAAGATACGATATTCAAGGTAACATAAAGAATGATTTTGTTCTTAACTGGGACCCTTATAAAACTTCAAAAATTTTAATTGCTGGGGCAAATTTTGGTTGTGGATCAAGTAGAGAGCATGCACCATGGTCACTTTTAGATTTTGGTTTTAAGTCAATAATTGCACCAAGCTTCGCAGATATTTTCTATAATAATTGTTTTAAAAATGGAATACTGCCAATTAAGTTAGATCAACAAAAGGTAGATATATTAATGAACGAAGCAGAAAATAAAAATGATGTTTCAGTTGATTTAGAAAATCAAAAAATCACTTATCAAAATGACAAAACAATAGAATTTGAAATTGATTCATTTCGAAAAAAATGTTTGCTAGAGGGTTTGGATGATATTGGTTTGACGCTCCAAAAAAATAAAAAAATTGATGTTCACGAAGAAAAAATACACAGTTTCCAACCTTGGATAGTGTAGTCAGAAATGAGTAATAAAAAAATTTTAATTTTACCTGGTGACGGAATCGGCAATGAAGTTATGGCTGAGGTATTAAAAATAATTGATTGGATGGAAAAAACTAAATCTTTATCTTTTGATATTTCTGAAAGATTAGTTGGGGGTACAGCATACGATAAAGAAGGTAATTCTATAAGTGATGAAACAATGCAAGTAGCTATGGATTGTGATGCAGTATTATTTGGTGCGGTAGGAGGTGCTAAATGGGATAATGTAGAAAGAGATAAAAGACCTGAAGCAGCCTTATTAAGATTAAGAAAAGACCTAGATCTCTTTGCCAATCTAAGACCAGCTGTTGTTTTAGATGCTCTTTCAGATTCATCATCTTTAAAATCAGATCTTGTTAAAGGATTAGATATTTTGATAATAAGAGAATTAACAAGTGGTGTATATTTTGGGCAACCAAGAGGTATATCAAAAATTAGTGAGACTGAAAGTAAGGCAGTTGATACTCAACTATATACCACATCAGAAGTTAATAGAGTTTCACGAGTGGCATTTGATTTAGCAAAGTTGCGTAATAATAAAGTTACATCAGTAGAAAAATCAAATGTAATGGAAACAGGTTTATTTTGGAAACAAACCGTAACAGATTTACATAAACAGGAATATTCTGATGTTAATTTAGAACACATGCTTGCAGATAATTGTGCAATGCAGTTAGTTCGTTATCCAAAACAATTTGATGTCATACTTACAGATAACTTATTTGGTGATCTTTTAAGTGACACTGCTGCTATGCTAACAGGATCTTTAGGAATGCTTCCTTCAGCAGCTCTTGGACCAGTTAAAGAAAATGGAACTAGAGCAGCAATGTATGAGCCAGTTCATGGTAGTGCACCAGATATAGCTGGCCAATCTAAAGCAAATCCTCTAGCAATGATCATGAGCTTTGCTATGATGTTGAAATATAGTTTTGATATGCAAGAAGATAGTCAAATGGTTGAGAAAGCTGTACAGAATGTATTACTAAAAGGTCTAAGAACAGCTGATATTAAAGATGGAGCAGAAAAAATTATTTCTACTCAAGAAATGGGAAATGCTGTTATTGAAGAATTAAAAATTCTATCTGGCAATTAAATGACTCAAAAATACAATATAGCAGTAGCAGGAGCAACAGGTGCGGTAGGAACAGAAATAGTTCAAATATTAGAGCAAAGGGATTTTCCAATAGAAAATTTATATTTACTCGCGTCATCAAAATCAAAAGGCAAAAAAGTAGAGTTTAAAGATAAAGAAATTGTTGTAGAAGACTTATCAGAATTTGATTTTTCAAAAGCTCACATCGGTTTATTTTCACCCGGAGGCAAAATTTCTGCCGAATATGCACCAAAAGCAGCTAAAGCAGGATGTATTGTTATAGACAATACCTCTCATTTTCGAATGCAACAAAATATTCCTTTAATCGTGCCTGAAGTAAACGCTAATGCACTTGATGAATTTTTTGATGATGAAAACAGAACTAATATTATTTCAAATCCTAACTGCTCAACAATACAAATGGTTGTAGCATTAAAACCACTTCATGAAAAAGCAATTATAAACAGAGTTGTTGTATCAACTTATCAAGCTGTTTCTGGAGCAGGGAAAACAGGTATGGATGAATTATTTAACCAGACTCAAAATGTTTATGCTAACCAAGAATTAAAAAAAGAAAAGTTTACAAAACAAATTGCTTTCAATGCCATTCCTCACATTGGAGCTTTTTTAGAAAATGGTAATACAGAAGAGGAGCAAAAAATGATTGATGAAACAAAAAAAATTTTAGATGAAGGAATTAATGTTTCAGCAACTTGCGTTAGAACAGCTGTATTTATTGGCCATTCAGAAGCTGTAAATCTAGAGTTTGATTCACCATTAGATGAAAAAGAAGCTAAAGAAATATTATCTAACTCTGAAGGTATTTCAGTAATTGATCATCGAAAAGATGAAGGTTATGTGACCCCTGTTGAAATTGCAGGAGAGGATAAAGTGTATATTAGTAGAATTAGAAATGATCAATCAATAGATAATGGTTTGAATTTATGGGTAGTGTCAGATAATTTGCGCAAAGGAGCAGCACTTAATGCTGTTCAAATTGCAGAGTTAGTAATTTCAAAGTACTCAGAAAAAATAACTATTTAATTGGCGGTCTCGTAGGGACTCGAACCCCAAATACATGTTCCGAAGACACGTGTGATATCCATTTCACCACGAGACCTTTTATTTATAAAATATTATATAGTATAAACTAAAGCTATAAAATATTATGTCATTTTACCTATCAAAAATTCTTTGGTTAATATTAAATCCTTTTAATATTTTTATTTTTGTTACTTTGCTCTCAATATTTTTATATTTTGTTAAATTGAGAAGAATAAGTTTAATTATTTTTCTGATTAATTTTATATTTATCGCACTTATCTCTTTTTTGCCTATTGGAAGTTATCTAATTTATAATATTGAAAAAGAATATCACTCATACATAAAACCTCCAGACCAAGTCGATGGCATTCTTATTTTGGGAGGTGCAACAAACCCTTTACTTTATAATGAATATGATCAAATCAGTTTAAATGGTTCTTCAGAAAGATTAGTTGAATCTGTTTTTATCATTAAAAAATTTGATAAGGCTAAAGTAATTTTTAGTGGTGGATCAGGTATTTTACATAGACCTGATTTTGATCATGCACAAGTTGCAAAATCTTTTTACAAAAAAATAGGAATAGAAATTGATAAGATAATTTTTGAAGATAATTCAAGAAACACCTATGAAAATATAATATATTCAAAAAAAATCGCTAATCCAAAAATAAATGAAAATTGGTTATTGATAACATCTGCCTCGCATATGAAAAGAGCATTACTTATAGCAGATAAAAATAACTGGGATTTAATTCCATATGCAGTGGACTTTAAAAATATTAAAGAATTTAAATTAACTCCTAATTTTAATTTATTATCTAATCTAAATTCTTTTCAGCAAGGATCACACGAATGGTTAGGTCTAGTGTCATATTATTTAATGGGAAGAACTGACAAAGTTTTCTAATTTTTTAATAAAATCTTTTAAAATTGCATCCCTTTTGATTTCGTAAACTATTTTTATTGGATGTCTGTTTTTGTCTGAACTCCAACTCATATCATTCAATAAAATTGGAGAAGGTATTATATTAGTTGGAGCCCAATCTTCGTTTAAAACATAACCAACAGCTGCCATGTCCCAAATTTCTTTTGACCAACCTTTATGTATATTATTGTACTCTTTAAATCGCATTGCAAGAAATTTACCAATTTGACCATGAGGCTCTATATATTTTTCGATTTCTGGAACTGTAGAAATAAGATGTGAAGTTACACCCTTGCAAGGAACCATCACTAGTGAGACACCGCAATCAAATAAAACTTGAGCACCTCCAATATCTTGCTTTAGATTAAACTCTGAATTTTGTGGCCAATAAATTGCATTACCACCCAACCAAACTACAACAATTTTTTTAATAATTTCTGGCTCTTTCAATAATGCCGAGGCAACATTAGAAATAGCACCTATGGCTATTACGTGTAGAGGATCTTCTTCAGTACATTTTAAAGCACTTTCTATGATATTATCTGCTGCAGGTGAACAAATAGGTTTTTTTTCAAAACCTACATATTTTGTTGATCCTTTAAAAACAAAATCATTTTTTTTAAAATTTATTTTTTCTAACAACCGAAAGATTTCATCATAACTGAGCTCCATTCCCTTCTTTGGATTATCTGAACGATTATTCATTGAAAAAGGAGCAGCATTTATACTTTGCACTTCTATTTTTTCTTTTGAAAACAACATTTGCACTAAAGCAAATTGATCATCAATTTCATTGTAGGTGTCCGTATCAAGAATAGCTTTAATTTTTCCTTTTTTAAACTCAAGTTGTTTTAAAATATCTGAAAAATCTCTCTCTAAAAGCATATCTTTATCTTACCAAGAACTATTTGGTTGTGTTAAAAATAACTCTTCTTCATTTGTTGATTTTCTATTTAATATTTTATTTCTATGCGGATACCTTCCAAATTTTTTAATTGCCACGCTATGATCATCCCAAGCTTTTTTAATATTAGTGTATTCTGGATGATAATTTAAATATTTATCGACTAATTTATGACCAAGTTCATGATCCGTGATATCTTCACTATGAATTAATGGCAGTAATAAAAAATGTATTTTATCAATATCTAGGCTATCTAAATAATTTTTACTTATTGCTTCTTTGGCAATTAAAACACACTTATTATCCTGGTCATAAGCTTTTGAATTATTTCTGAAAAAATTTCTTGATAATTGATCAAGTAATATAATCAAAGCTACACATTCCTCAGCATCATTTTTCCAATTATCATAATCATTGTTAATGGCTTTAATGTAATCATCCATAAAAGTACTTTTTAAAATATTATCAAATTCATCATCTTTTTTAAACCATTGTTCAAGTGGAGTTTTGATGAAACAAAATTCTAGAATAGCTTTAGCTCTTTCATTAATCACAGAGCTGTAATATAAATATATATTTTCCAAATGACATTAAGTAATTTAAACAAATCTATCATTCATTGCAGAAAGTGTGAACGCTTAGTTAACTTCCGTGAAAAAATTGCCAAAGAAAAAAGAAAGCAATATATTGATCAGAGTTATTGGGGTAAACCAATTACTGGTTACGGAGATGAAAAAGCCAAATTATTAATGGTAGGCCTTGCACCAGCAGCGCACGGAGGAAATAGAACAGGTAGAGTCTTTACAGGGGATAAATCAGCAGATTTTTTATTCTCTTGTTTATATAAAACTGGATTTGCAAACCAGCCAGATTCAGTAGATAGAGGAGATGGTTTGGAACTTCAAAATATGTATTTAACTACTGCTCTTAAATGTGTACCCCCAGAAGATAAACCTACTTCACAGGAATTGAAAACATGTTTTAATTTTTTCAATAAAGAAATTACTTTGTTAAAAAAAATAAAAGTCATTGTTGCCCTTGGTAAAATTGGTCATGATGCCTGTTTAAATTATTATAAGCAACAATATGAAATACGAAATAAAGATTTTATTTTTTCTCACGGATCTATGAATATTTTACCCGATAAGAAAATTTTGGTTGGTAGTTATCATCCAAGTCCAAGAAATGTTAACACAGGAAGAATAGATAAAAGTAAAATGGTAAAACTTTTAAATAGTATTAAAAAATTGCTTTAAACCATAATGAAAAAATTTTTTTTACATGATCCAAATCTCTTAGTATACGGATTTGCCATGGTCTTCTTTGCAAGTTTTGGACAGACCTTTTACATTGCATTATTTAACGAAGATATTCGAAATCTATATAAAATAACAGATGGTGAGTTTGGATTAGTTTACGCAATTGCCACACTTGTAAGTTCTTTTTTATTCATTAACTTTGCTAAGTTAATAGATAAGATTGATTTAAGATTATACTCCATAGGTGTTATTCTAGGTTTAGCTTTTGCTTGTATTGGTTTTTATTTTATTTTTAAAAATATTTTTCATCTTTTTCTTATTTTATTTTTATTACGTTTTTTTGGACAGGGAGCTATGACACATGCCGGCTCAACATCAATGGCGAGATATTTTTTAATTGATAGAGGTAAAGCAATATCAGTTGCAACACTTGGAGGAATGTTAGGCATAATGTTTTTACCAAAGATTGTCGTTAATTTGGACTCATACTTTAATTTTAAAACTCTTTGGTTTTTAACAACTTTGACTCTTTTAATCTTAATTCCAATAATATACTTTATTCTTCATAATCAAAAAAGTAGGGATGCTGTCCTTCAAAAAAATATTGATAATGAGAAAACACATAAAAGTTGGACCATTACAGAAATTTTAAAAGACCGAGTTTTTTTTATCTATTTTCCATTAGCTGCATCCTTTCCATTTATTGGTACAGGGTTAATGTTTCATCAGATTTATATTTTTGATGCTAAAGGGTGGACAATGGAAATGCTGGGGAACGGTTATATATATTTTGGATTATTCTCTATTTTAGGATTATTAATAGGAGGGCCTTTAATAGATAAGATAAATACAAAGAAAGCAATACCCTTTGTGCTATTACCTTTGTTAGTCTGTATTACTATTCTTTATTTTTCTAATAATTTTTGGTCATTCGTGCTTTACATGTCTTTATTTGGATTTAACTTAGGTTTATCAGCACCGTTTATGGGATCACTCTGGGCAGAAATTTACGGAGTGAAAAGTATTGGAACTGCTAAAGCTTTACTGCACGCAGTCGGGGTTTTTGCGAGTGCCTTATCGCCTGTTGTTTTTGGATATATTATTGATTGGGGTTATGGAATATCAGTTATATTTTTAATTAGCTTCATTATGATTGTTGTATCATCAATTTTGCCTATAATTTATAGAACATGAATAAACAAATAATGGAGAGTCTTAATTTTCTAATCAAGGAATATAAAAGATTAAAAAAGAAAAAAGAAAATAGAAATATCAGCAGTAATGAACTAGAAACTTTAAAACAACTTGAACAGTACTTAGGAAAAAAATAATGTTTAATGTTATTGATCAATACAATAGTTTTGTTGAAAATAATTTTATTAAAAAAAATAAAGATCAAATTGAATTTTTAAAACAAGCAGATAATGTATGGTCATCTTTTAGTAAAACAAAGTTATTTTTTAAGGATAAAATTTTCGAAGGAATTTATCTTTATGGTCAAGTTGGGACAGGAAAAACATTTTTATTAAATTTATTTTATCAAAATACCAAGATTGGAAAAAAAATTCATTTTAATAACTTAATGAATGAAATCCATGAACAAGTTAAAAAATCAGAAAATAAAGAACTTGCAATCGAAAACTATGTAAAAAATTTAAGTAGAGATTTCAAAATAATATTTATTGATGAACTACATATTTTTAATATTGTTGATGCACTAATAATAAAAAAAATATTTAATTATTTTTCTAAATATAAAATATTTGTATTACTGTCGTCAAATTTTCATCCAGATAATTTATATAAAGATGGTTTGCAGAGAAATGACTTTCTGCCATTTATTGATTTAGTTAAAAAAAATTTTTTTCTTTATGATATTAGTATTAAAACTGATTTTCGTCGACAAACTTTAAATCAATCAAAGACATATTTCACACCTATAACAACTGACACAACAAATGAATTTGAAAAATTATTTAATCGCTTTGTTGATCCCTCCCATTTAACAACTGTAAAAATTAAATCTAAAAGTCGTGAACTAGAGTTTGATAAATGTACATCAAATCTAATGATGATAGATTTTGAAAATCTTTGTGAAGTAAATTTTGGTAATGAAGATTATAAAAATATTGCAGATAAATTTAAGTTGGTATTTTTAAAAAATGTTCCTGAATTTGATAATCATAAAAAAGATGCGTGCAGAAGATTTATTGGATTAATTGATATGTTATATGAAAATAATTGCTCAACAGTAATTTTAGCATCAAAACCTATAAATTCATTAAATAATATAAATACTCTAGCAGAAGAATTTAAAAGAACCGCTAGCAGATTATATGAAATGACCATAGTAAAACCAGATTGATGAAATACATAATAAGATTTTTAGTCAGTACAGTAGTTTTATTAGTAGTAGTTTATTTTACTGCAGGTTTTTATGTTGCTTATCAAATTTTAAAAATAGATCCAACTTGTGGATTACACGAAGGATCCCTTCCTAATACATGGAGTACAACAGTTGATTCACATGAATACTCAATTCTTGCACGACAAAAAGTAAGAGAAAATTTTAACTTTAAAGATTATTATTTAGATGAATGGCAAGATGTATACTTTCAATCTCGTGATTCTGACATTAAGATTAATGGATGGCTGTTTAATTATTTTCCAAATAGACCAATTATAATTGTAACACATGGTATAAGCCCAAATGGTAAATGTAAGTCTGAAGCCAATCTTATTGCAAGTTTTTTAGTTAATAAAAAATTTAATGTTCTGACGATAGATTTAAGAAACTACGGCCAAAGTGATACTGTAAGTAGTTATGATGATTTAGGCTTAAAGTCATATAATGATATTCTTGGTGCATTTGATTTTTTAAAAAAAATTGGTTTCAAGTCTAATAGCATTGGATTACATGGAATATCTCTTGGTGCAAGCACCTCTATTTTTGCAGCACATTCAGAACCGGAAATACGTGCAGTGTGGGCAGATAGTTCACTTGCTGAATTTAATATGATCTTAAAAGATGAAATAGCAAGATATGGTCTTACTATAGAATTTGGGCCAGTAGTAAGTTTAGCTGGAAGAATCTTAACTGGAACTGATCCAAGAGAATTATCTCCAGCTAAAAAATTATCAAATACACAATACTATTTTTTTACTCATGGTGATTCTGATACAAGAATCTTAACACGACACTTTAATTATTTTAAAGATTATACAAATCAAAATAAAATTAATGCTGATTTTTGGTTAGTTGAAAACTCTTATCATGTAGATGCTATGTTTAAATATCCAGAAGTATATTCTAAAAAGATGGAAGATTTTTTTAATAAAAATTTAAAGTAGGCCGGACTCTAAAACTAGTTTGTACCTTGGCAGACACCTCTCTAGAATAAGAAACTCAAATAATTATCAAACGGCGGGTAAGATAATTAAAAATTCTTGGCGTTCCTCCGAAGCTAAGAAACGAGTATTATCCGGCTTATTAAGAGTAATATCTATCTATTTAAAATTCAAGATTTTTAGTTAAATCTGGTATAAAATTTGGTCGATTTTCATAAAATTTGCTACTTTTTATCAACATTTTACAAACTTCCATGATAGTAAGAAAAGATAACTAAACCATTAATATTTTGAAATTTGAAGAAAAATACTTACTTATGAAACATAAGAAAAATGAAAAAAATGACTGATAATAGACCATTATCACCTCACCTATCTATTCACAAAAGAGTACTTACAGCAGTATTTTCAATTTTTCATAGGATATCTGGAATAGGATTAAGTGTGGGCGCAATATTAATTTCAATTTGGTTTTTATTAATTAGTTTTGGTCCTGAATTTTATATTTATTTTGAAATTCTTTCTAAAAGTATTTTGTTTAAACTTGTTCTAATGATTTGGACTGTCGGTATTTTTTACCATTTATTTAATGGATGTAGAAAATTATATTGGTCATTCGGTATTGGAATGGAATTATCTCAAGTATATAAATCTGGTTATGCTGTTATATGTTTAACTCTAATTTCTAGTTTAGTTGTCTGGTATTTTGCATGAAAAATTATGCTCTTAAATGGTTAACCCAAAGAATTACTGCTTCAGTTTTAATACCTTTGGCGTTTTGGTTTATATACTCAGCAATATCATTATCCAAGATGACTTATTCTGAAATAGAAATTTTTTTTCAATCCTATTTTAATGCATTCTTATTTTTTGTTATGATGCAATCTATGCTTCTGCATTCAAAATTAGGACTGCAAACAATTATTGAAGATTATGTCACATCGAAAAAGACAGCCAAATTTATTAAAGTATTAGTTAATTATCTTATTTATTTTATCATGATTTTAATTACAGTTAATTTAGTGAGAATGGTGTTTTAGATGACTAATTCATATAAAATTATTGATCACCATTATGACGTTGTAGTTGTAGGAGCTGGAGGTTCAGGACTGAGAGCAACGCTAGGATGTGCAGAAGCCGGATTAAAAACAGCCTGTATATCAAAAGTGTTTCCAACAAGAAGTCATACTGTTGCAGCACAAGGTGGAATTGGAGCAGCTCTTGGTAATATGGGCGAGGATAACTGGAAGTGGCACATGTATGATACAGTTAAGGGTTCAGACTGGCTCGGAGATCAAGATGCAATTGAATACTTATGTTCTAAAGCCCCT
Organism: uncultured Alphaproteobacteria bacterium; assembly: GCA_902518895.1. Classification (GTDB taxonomy): domain Bacteria; phylum Pseudomonadota; class Alphaproteobacteria; order HIMB59; genus CACPNW01. Next base: position 31,867 of record CABYHL010000003.1, read on the forward strand.
GAAGCAGTAATTGAACTTGAAGAATATGGCATGCCATTTAGTAGAACAGATGATGGTAAGATCTATCAAAGACCTTTTGGCGGACACTTAACCAATAATGGCGAGGGAGCTCCTGCTATGAGAGCTTGTGCAGCAGCTGATAGAACGGGACATGCTTTACTCCATACACTTTATCAGCAATCACTTAAAAATAATGTAGAATTTTATATTGAATATTTTGTTTTAGATTTAATTTCTGATGATCAAGGTAATTGCATTGGTGTGGTAACATGGTGCTTAGAAGATGGATCAATCCATCGATTTTTATCTCATCAAACAATTCTAGCTACTGGTGGATATGGAAGAGCTTACTTCTCATCCACGAGTGCTCACATTTGTACTGGTGATGGTAGTGCAATGGCTTTAAGACAAAACCTACCTCTTTCTGATATGGAATTTATTCAGTTCCACCCAACAGGAGTTTACGGTGCAGGAGTGTTAATCACTGAAGGAGCAAGAGGAGAAGGTGGATATTTAACTAATAGCGATGGTGAAAGATTTATGGAAAGATATGCTCCAAATGCAAAAGATCTAGCATCAAGGGATGTAGTAAGCCGAGCAATGACTATTGAAATTAGTGAAAATAGAGGTTGTGGAGAGAATGCCGATCATGTGCTACTTCATCTTGAGCACATTGATGCTGATACACTACATAAAAGATTGCCTGGTATTTCAGAAACTGCAAAAATATTTGCTGGAGTTGATCTGACTAAAGATCCAATACCAGTTCTTCCAACGGTTCATTATAATATGGGCGGTATACCGACAAATTATAGAACAGAAGTTCTAAGGCCAACAAATGAAAATCCAGATAATGTATGTGAAGGTTTAATGGCTGTTGGTGAGGCTGCATGCGTTTCTGTGCACGGTGCAAATAGATTAGGAACAAATTCATTAATCGATCTTGTTGTTTTTGGCAAAGCAGCTAGCCTAACATGTAAAGAAAAAGTTAAACCAAATTCTAAAAAAATTGAAATTAGTAAATCAAAAACAGATAATATTATTGAGCGATTTGATAAGATTAGAAACAGCAAAGGAAACTCTACAACTGGAGAACTTCGTACTTCCATGCAACATATAATGCAGCAAAAATGTGCAGTATTTAGAACACATGATCTCATATCAAAAGGTATTGAAGAATATTCAAAAGTTGAGAGCTCAATGGATGATATAGATATTAAAGACAAATCATTAATTTTTAATACTGACTTAGTCGAAGCTTTAGAGTTACACAATTTAATGGCACAATCAAAAGTTACTCTTCATTCTGCGTTAAATCGAACTGAAAGTAGAGGCGCACATGCAAGAGAAGATTATAAAGAAAGAGATGATAATAATTGGTTAGTTCACTCTTTAGCCTGGTTAAACGATAAGGGAGATGTGAGTATGGGTTCCAGAGGTGTTCATATGAATACTCTAACTAATCATGTTCAACCAATACCACCTAAAAGAAGAGTTTACTAATGGCTCAGTTTACACTTCCTGCAAATTCAAAAATAACTAAAGGGAAAACTCACCAACTAAAAGAACCTGCAAACGATCCAAAGAAACTTGCAATCTACAGATGGGATCCCGAAGATGATAAAAATCCTAGAATAGATAATTATGAGATAGATCAAGAAAAGTGTGGTCCAATGGTATTAGACGCACTTATGAAAATAAAAAACGAAATTGATCCAACTTTAACATTTAGAAGATCTTGCAGAGAAGGAGTTTGTGGTTCCTGTGCTATGAATATTGATGGTGTTAACACATTAGCATGTTTAAAAAGTATGTCTGATGTTAAAAATGAAATAAAAATTTACCCTCTTCCACATATGCGTGTAGTAAAAGATTTAGTTCCAGATCTTAGTAAGGCTTATGAGCAACTGGCTTCTATTAAACCTTGGTTGCAGCGTGAAAAAACAAATGAAGAAAAAAACTCAGGAGACGAAAAAAAACAATCACCAAAAGATAGAGAAAAACTAGATGGTAAATGGGAGTGTGTATTATGTTTTTGCTGCACTACTTCTTGTCCAAGTTATTGGTGGAATGGAGATGAATATCTAGGACCTGCAGTTCTTTTACAAGCAGCAAGATGGGTAAGTGACTCTAGAGACTCAGAAAGAAAAGAGAGATTAAAAGCAATAAATGATTCATTAAAACTTTATAGATGTCATTCAATAATGAATTGTACTAGGTCTTGTCCTAAAGGTCTAAATCCAGCTAAAGAAATTGCTGGACTTAAAAAGGCTATTGTTACAGAATTGTAATTAAAGTATAAAACTTAAATGAGAAAAAAAATTGCTCTCATTGGAGCAGGCAATATTGGTGGGACTTTAGCACAACTTGTAAGTTTAAAAGAATTAGGTGATGTAGTTTTATTAGATATTTTTGAAGGTATGCCTAAGGGTAAATCTTTAGATCTTGCTCAGTCATCTTCCATTGAGGGATTTCATGCAGATTTTAAAGGTACTCCAAGTTTTAGAGATATCAAAAATTCTGATGTAGTAATAGTTACTGCAGGTTTTCCAAGAAAACCAGGCATGTCACGAGATGATCTTGTAGAAAAAAATTCTATTATTATTCAAAATGTAGGGAAAAATATTAAAAAATATTGTCCAAAAGCATTTGTTATATGCATTACTAATCCACTCGATGCAATGGTAAGTGTCCTGCAGAAATCATCAGGCCTTAAAACAAATATGTGTATTGGTATGGCAGGTGTTTTGGATAGTGCAAGATTAAAATACTTTTTATCCAAGGAGTTTAATGTGTCAATTAACGATATCAGCGCTTTTGTCTTAGGCGGTCATGGAGACACGATGGTTCCACTTATGCGATACTCAACAGTATCAGGTATTCCTGTACCTGAATTAATAAAGATGAAGTGGACAACCAAAAAAAATATCGACAAAATTATTCAAAGAACACGTGATGGTGGTGCTGAAATTGTAAAACTCATGAACACATCTGCCTATTATGCACCAGCTTCTTCAGCTATACAAATGGCAGAGTCATTTTTGTTAGATCAAAAAAGATTATTACCATGTGCTGCATATCTTAATGGTGAATATGGGGTAAAAGGACTATATGTAGGAGTTCCAGTTATTATTGGCAAAAAAGGTGTTGAAAAAATTATTGAATTAAAACTTAATAATAATGAAAAGAAAGATTTTAATCATTCCGTTAATGCAGTAAAATCATTAACTACATTGTCTAACAAACTTCTAAATAAGAAAAATAAAAAATAATTGTATTTTTCATCTAATCTAACTATTACCTTTTATCAAAATGAATTTGCATGAATACCAAGCTAAAGATCTACTAAGAAAGTACAATCTACCTATACTTGAAGGCAAAAGTTACATTGAAAATATTGATGATTTAGAAAAAGATTTACAAAATATAAAAGGACCACCTTGGGTTATCAAATCACAGATACATGCTGGAGGAAGAGGAGCAGGGAAATTTTTAAAACCATTTAATACAAAAGGTGGAGTACAAATAACAGAATCAATTGATGATGCAAAAAAAATTGCAAAAGGAATGATGGGCAACATATTGATTACAAAACAAACAGGTAATGAAGGAAAGTTAGTAAATAGAATTTATATAGAAGCTGGATGTAAAATTGATAGGGAATATTATTTAAGTATTCTTCTTGATAGGAATCAATCAAAATTAATGATGATGGTATCTGATGCTGGTGGTGTAGACATAGAAGATGTAGCTGAGAAAACACCAGAAAGAATTCAATATGTTTATTTTGATAACTTAGAAGATTTTACAATTAGTGATAGTCTTCAAAATAAATTAAACTTTTCTATTAATGAGTTTAACCAATTTAAAGAAATTGTTTCAAATTTATGTAAGGCCTATGTCGAAATAGATGCTTCTTTAATTGAAATTAATCCTCTTGTTGTGACAAATGATGAAAAACTAATTCTTTTAGATGCTAAAATTAATATTGATGATAATGCCCTGTATAGACAGGCTGACATTGAAAAATTAAAAGATACTTCAGAAGAAAATGATTTGGAACTTGAAGCTTCTGAAAACGATATGGTTTACATTAAGCTCGACGGAAAAATAGGCTGTATGGTTAATGGAGCTGGACTTGCTATGGCAACTATGGATATCATTAAACAATTTGGAATGGAGCCAGCCAATTTTTTAGATTTAGGTGGTACAGCAAATAAAGAAAGAGCCATTAAAGCTTTCAAGATCATTCAGTCAGATAAAAACGTGAAATCAGTATTCATAAATATTTTTGGAGGAATTATACATTGCGATATGATTGCGAATGGCATCATTGATGCAATTAAAGAATTAGAATTTAAACTTCCTGTTGTTGTACGTTTTCAAGGAACAAATTCTACAGAAGGAAGAGATATTATAAATAATTCATCATTAGGATTAATTTCAATTGATGATTTTTCAAATGCAGCCCAGAAAGCTGTGGAGTTATCAGAATAGTGTCAATTTTAGTTAATAAAAATACAAGACTCATTTGCCAAGGCTTTACCGGTTCACAAGGAACATATCATTCTGAACAAGCTATAGCATATGGTACAAACCTTGTTGGTGGTGTCACGCCTGGAAAAGGAGGTCAGACTCATTTAAATTTACCGGTGTTTAATACTGTTGCCGATGCAGTGAAACAAACTGAAGCAAACGCAACAGTTATTTATGTTCCTGCAAAGTTTGCTGCTAAAGCAATCCATGAGGCTTTAGATGCAAAGATTGAATTAATTGTTTGTATTACAGAAGGTATTCCAGTCTTAGATATGATTGATATAAAAAAAAGAATTATTAACAATAAAACATATTTGATTGGACCAAACTGTCCAGGCTTAATCACACCTTCCGAATGTAAGATTGGAATCATGCCTGGTTTCATCCATAAAAAAGGTAAAATAGGTATAGTAAGCAGATCAGGAACATTAACTTATGAAGCTGTTGCACAGACAACAGAGGTAGGATTAGGTCAATCAACATGTATTGGTATTGGTGGAGATCCAATCCATGGAATGGATTTTGTAGATTGTATAAAGTTATTTTTAGAAGACGATGAGACTGAGGGAATTTTAATGATAGGTGAAATTGGTGGTGAGGAAGAAGAAAATGCAGCAGAATTTATTTTAAATTCAAAAAGAAAAAAACCAGTTTCAGCATTTATAGCTGGTCAATCTGCACCTAAAGGAAAGCGTATGGGTCATGCAGGTGCTATCGTTTCAGGTTCAAAAGGTACAGCAAATTCCAAAATTAAATCTTTAGAAAAGGCTGGAGTTTTGGTGTCAAAATCCCCAGCATCATTGGGAAAAACAATGAAATTAGCAATGCAAAATGGGAATAATTAGTTTCCATTAGTATGATTGTTATGCGAAATGGTTTTAGTTTAATAGAAATCTATGAATGATACTTTCTTAAATAGTGCTAATGCGCCATATGTAGCTGAACTGTATTCTAAATATAGAAATGATCCTGAAAGTGTGGATACAACTTGGAAAGATTTTTTTAATAATTTAAATGAAGATGACTACTCTGTTCTTAAAGATTTTGGAGGACCAGAATGGAAAGAACGTCCATCAAGTATAATAGATAAAAATTACATAACTAAGGTTATAAAATCAAATGCGAATTACAATTCTGAGGAATTTAGAATATCAACCTTAGATTCAATTAGAGCATTAAGATTAATTAGAGCTTTTAGAATTAACGGACATTTAATTGCAGATCTTGATCCCTTAGGAATATCTGAAAGAGAGTATCCTCAAGAATTAGATTATAAAAGCTATGGTTTCCTTGAAACAGATTTAGAAAAAGAAATATTCATTGATGGAAGTTTGGGTTTAGAAAAAAGTAAATTAAAAAATATTATTAAAATATTAAAAGAAACTTATTCTGCTTCAATAGGTGTTGAATTTTTACACATACAACAAGCTGATCAAAAACAATGGGTCCAAGAAAGAATTGAAGAAGTAAGAAATAAAACAAATTTTACAAATGAGGGAAAAAAAGCAATCTATAAAAGATTAGTTGAATCAGAACTATTTGAGCAGTTTTTAGATAAAAAATTTTTAGGTACAAAGAGATACGGTATCGAAGGTGGTGAAGCGATGATACCAGGGATAGAGCAAATTGTTAAACAGGCATGTTTGTCTGGAATTGAAGATATTATTATTGGAACTGCTCATAGAGGCAGACTAACACTTCTATCAAGTGTTTTGGAAATGCCTTACAAAAAAATATTATCAAAATTCCAAGGATCTTTAAACGATCCAAATGAGGTACTAGGTTCGGGTGATGTAAAATATCATTTAGGAGTTTCTGCTGATCGTGAATTTGAAAAAAAGAAAATTCATTTATCGCTCACTTCTAACCCATCACATTTAGAAGCAGTTAATCCAGTTGTGGCAGGAAAAGTAAGAGCTAAACAAACTTTAGCTAAAGATAAAACGACAGATAAAGTTATAGGTTTATTAATTCATGGAGATGCAGCAATTGCTGGACAAGGAGTTGTGGCCGAAACATTTGCTATGTCACAATTAAGAGGGTTTAAAACAGGTGGTACCATTCATTTTGTAATTAACAATCAGATAGGTTTTACAACTATGCCACAATATGGACGATCAGCACCTTATTGTACTGAAATTGCAAAAATGGTTCAGGCACCAATATTTCATGTTAATGGCGATGACCCAGAAGCAGTAGTTCATGTCTGTAGACTTGCAACGGAATTCAGAAATAAATTTAAAGTCGATGTTGTTGTAGATATGTTTTGCTACAGAAGATCAGGACATAACGAAGCTGATGAACCTTCTTTTACTCAGCCACTAATGTATAAGGCTATCAAAAAACAAATTACTACAAGAAAAAAATATGAAAAAAAATTAATTGAGAATAATACTCTTTCAGAAGAAGAATCTAGAGACATTGTAGATTCTTTTAAAAATTTTTTAGATAAAGAATTTGAATCAACTAAAAATTATAAACCAAATAAAGTAGATTGGTTAGAGGGAACTTGGACAGGTTTATCTACTGCAACATTTGATGCAAGAAGAGGAAAAACATCTGTAAAAGAAAAAACATTAATTAACGTTGCTAAAAAAATTCATGAAATACCTGCTGATTTTAATGCTCATAGAAGAATAAAAAAAATTTATGGGGATCGATTAACAAGTGTCATCAACGGAAAAGGTATTGATTGGGCAACCTCTGAAAGTTTAGCTTTAGCAACACTTCTTGATGAGGGATACGGTGTTCGAATATCTGGACAAGATGTTGGAAGAGGAACATTTAGTCATAGACATGGTGTTCTATACGATCAAGAAAACGAAAATCGTTTTGTTCCATTAAGACACTTTCAAAACAAGCAAGGTTACTTTGAAATTATAGATAGTTTTCTATCTGAGTTTGGTGTTCTTGGTTTTGAATATGGATATTCACAAGTTGATCCTAAGACACTTGTTATATGGGAAGCGCAGTTTGGTGATTTTGCAAATGGCGCACAAATAATGATTGATCAATTCATTAGTTCTGGAGAAAGAAAATGGTTGAGAATGTCTGGTTTAACGATGCTTCTTCCCCACGGACATGAGGGCCAAGGTCCTGAGCATACAAGCGGAAGATTAGAAAGATTTTTACAGATGTGTGCAGAAGATAATATGCAAATTGTTAATTGTACAAGTCCTGCAAATTATTTTCATGTTTTAAGAAGGCAACTACATAGAAACTTTAGGAAACCTCTAATTATATTTACACCAAAATCTACACTTAGACACAAATCTAATGTTTCTAATATTGAGGATTATATTAATGGATCAACTTTCCATAGAATTCTTACTGATAAATTATCTGTTAAAGAAAAAAGGAAAAATAAAAGATTAATCATTTGCTCTGGTAAATTATATTTTGAACTTGCAGATCACATAGCAAAAAATAAAATTAAAAATCTCTCCATAATAAGATTGGAGCAGATTTATCCATTTCCTTATGAAAACTTTAGAGATGAATTAAAACATTATACTGATGCTGAAATTATTTGGGCACAAGAAGAGCCAAAAAATATGGGTGCCTGGGGTTTTGTGAAAGGTAGATTGGAAAGTGTTATGCAGGAAGCCAAAGTTAAACAAGAAAAAATATTCTATGTTGGTAGAAGTCCAGCTGCGTCTCCTGCCGCTGGTTCTTTAGAAAGACACTTAAGTAACCAAGAAACTATTATAAAAATGGCAACTGAAGATTCGATTAGCAAAATTATCAAATCTTGGGCAGGTATTTCAACAAAATTAAAGACTAATCTGCCAATTGAATAAATTGACGTAAATGTTATTAAGCATTTAATTAATGAGCACTGAATTAATAGTTCCAACACTTGGAGAGTCAATTACGGAAGCAACTGTTTCAAAATGGCTTAAGAATATAGGCGATAATTTTGAAGCAGATGAACCTTTAGTTGAAATTGAGACAGACAAAATTACAGTTGAAGTACCAGCACCTCATGCAGGCTCTCTAAAAGAAATAAAAGTTTCTGAAGGCACTGATGTTGAAATTGGTGGTATTTTAGGAATCTTAGATGAATCAAAAGGCAAAACACCAAGTCCTAAAAAAACTGAAACTAAAGAAGATAAAATAAAAGAAGAAGTAAAAGCAGTTAAGGTTGAAACAAAATCTTCGCCTGCCAAATCTTCACCATCTGCAAGAAAAATAGCTGAAGAAAATAATATTAAACTTGAAGATGTCACCTCATCCCGTTCTGATGGAAGAATTAATAAAGAAGATGTAGTTTCTCATCTTTCTTCTTCAAATAAAACAACCACTAACAAAGGTGAAAGAGAAGAAGTTGTTAAAATGTCTAAGATCAGACAGACAATATCTAAACGTTTAAAGGAGGCTCAAAATACAGCAGCCATACTTACAACTTTCAATGAAATTGACATGTCCAAAGTCATGGAAATTAGAAAATCAAAAAACCAAGAATTTCAAAGTCGGTATGAGGTCAAATTAGGTTTCATGTCATTTTTTGTAAAAGCGGTAGTAAAAAGTTTGCAAGAGTATCCAGCTGTGAATGCCGAAATAAAAGATGAAAATATAATTTATAAAAATCATTTTGATATAGGTATAGCTGTTGGAACTGAAAAAGGATTAGTTGTACCAATACTTAAAGACGCCGATCAATTGAGTTTTGGAGAAATAGAAACTAAAATTATTGATCTTAGTACAAAAGCCAAAGATGGAACGCTGACCATGGACGATTTGACTGGTGGAACTTTTACAATTTCAAATGGTGGCGTTTACGGATCAATGCTCAGCACCCCAATAATCAATAGACCTCAATCTGGAATTTTAGGGATGCATAATATTCAAAAAAGAGCAGTAGTTGTAAATGATGAAATAGTAATTAGGCCAATGATGTATGTTGCATTAAGTTATGATCATAGAATTATTGATGGAAAAGAAAGTGTTGGATTTTTAGTGAAAGTGAAAGAACTTCTAGAAGATCCATCCGAATTAGTATTAGGAATATAAAATGGAAGATTTTGATTTAATAGTAATTGGTGCGGGACCTGGCGGATATGTAGCTGCAATCAGAGCAGCTCAACTTGGAATGAAGGTTGCTTGTATAGAAAAAGAGCCATCACTCGGTGGAACTTGTTTGAACATTGGATGCATACCTTCTAAAGCATTATTAAATTCATCTGAAAAATTTTATGAAATTTCAAATCATGCTGCAGAGCATGGCATAAAAACATCAAAGATAGATTTAGACCTAAATGTTTTGATGGATCGCAAAACTAAGATAGTAAAAAAACTCACAACAGGGATCGGTTTTTTATTTAAGAAAAATAAAATAACACATATCCCTGGCATGGCTTCATTTGTAGATAAAAATACTATTTCTATTACAAATGGAAAAAATGAAATTACTGCCAGTGCTAAAAATTTTATTATCGCAACAGGATCATCTTCTATTGAGATACCAAATATTCCTGTTGATGAAAAACAAATAGTATCTTCAACAGGTGCTCTTTCTCTACCTAAAATACCAACATCACTCCTAGTTATTGGTGGTGGATATATTGGACTAGAGATGGGATCAGTATGGAGTAGATTAGGCTCAAAGGTAACAGTTGTTGAAGCTCTTGACAGAATTGTTCCAACTATGGATGCTGAAATTGCAAAAGAGTTTATGAAAATGTTAACTAAACAAGGATTAGAATTTAAATTATCTCATAAAGTTAGTTCTGCAAAATCTGGTAAGTCTGGTGTAGATGTTGAGATGGAAACATTAGATAAAAAGAAAATAAAAGAAAACTACGAAATAGTTTTAATGTCAGTAGGAAGAAAACCAAATACAGAGGGACTGGGTCTCGAAAAAATTGGTATTAAATTAACCGCAAAAAAATCCATTGAAATTAAAGATAATTTTCAAACTTCTGTTGAAGGAATCTACGCAATTGGTGATGTAGCTCCAGGACCAATGCTAGCACACAAAGCTGAAGAAGAAGGAGTTGCTTGTGTTGAATTTATAAACGGTCAAAAACCTCATATAAACTACGACGCTATACCAGCGATTGTTTATACCAATCCAGAGATAGCATCAGTTGGAAAAACAGAGGAACAACTCAAGCAAGAAAAGAAAGACTTCAAGGTTGGAAAATTTCCTTTTATGGCAAATGGTCGTGCCTTAACTACCTCCGCATCAGAAGGATTTGTTAAAATTTTGGTTGATAAACAAACAGATGAAATTTTAGGTGCTCATATAATCGGTCATGATGCTGGACAACTGATCGCTGAAATTGTTACGACAATAGAATTTGGTGGTAGTGCAGAAGATATTGCTAGAGTATGTCATGCTCATCCGACAACTAGTGAAGCAGTAAAAGAAGCAGCTTTAAGTGTTGATGGTAGAGCAATTCATATTTAAATTTTAGCTAGATCCATTCCTTTTTTGTATTTTTTTGATGATTGTTTTACAATTGCTTGACCGCATCTCATAACTTTTCTTTTATGATCAAAAGTCATTTTTGGCTCACCATGTAATTTCCATCCATTAGAGAGTGCCTCTGTTACTCTTTGGCAAAAATCAACAGTGTCATCATCTGTAATAAATCTATAACCTTTCATTTTACCTTCCTTTCATTTAATACTTAATAAATTTACTTCTATAATTTTAATTAAGTACTCAACAAGATCAGTTTGCATATCAACTGTAAATTTATTTTTATCTTTTGATCCCATAGCCAATATTAGAGTATCTTCACGAAATTTAACTTTTAATAAAATATATGATTTTATTGTTGCTGATTTATTAGGAAAAAATAAAAGTAAACCTTTAGGATTTTGATTTAAATTTGTAACCATTTTGTTTTTAAAATAACTATTTGCAATTTTAATATCCAGTTGTGATAAATTTTCTGCTCTAATATTTTCATTTGTAACAAAACAATTCATTTCATCACAACCTAAAATTGTTTTAAGATCATTTTTAATTAAGCTTATTAATTTTTGTAAACTTTTTACATTTAGAATTCTAATTGTAGATTTTAGAATTCTTTTTTGAGCATTTAAATGACTTTTTCCTGCAAGTAGTACTTTTGTCATTTGATTTTGTAGATCTATATTTTGTTGCGATATTTTTTTATATCTATAAGCTTCTAAATCAACAACCTTATCAGAACTATTATCTAAGGTTGGAAAATTTAGTTCATTAACTAATTCTGAATTTTTAATAAAAAAATTTTTATTTTTTTTTAAAAAATTTATTATTTGTTTTTCACTAATTTCATCTTCATGCGCCATGATGATTATTTTGGCAAGATTTGCTGTCCTGTTTTTGCCCAATCATCAAGAAATGCTTTCAGCCCTTTATCTGTGAGAGGATGTTTATATAATTCGTGAATAACTTTAGGTGGTAGAGTTGAAACATGGGCACCAATCACAGCTGCATCAATAAGATGTTGAGTATTTCTTACTGAAGCAACTAATACTTCAGTATCAAATCCATAATTTTCATACATTATTACTATATCTGAAATTAGATCCATACCTTTTTCACCAATATCATCGAGTCTTCCCACAAATGGAGAAATAAATGTTGCACCAACCTTAGCGGCTAGTAATGCTTGAGCAGCACTAAAACACAACGTTACATTTACCATGATATCTTTTTCTCTAAGAGCTTTGCATGTCTGAAGACCAGCGGGTGTAAGAGGAACTTTTACAGCAACATTCTTAGCTAATGATGCTAAGTATTCACCTTCTTCAAGCATTTTGTCATATTCCGTTGCTGTCACTTCTGCACTTACTGGACCAGATACTATGGAACAAATTGTTTTAATTGTTTCCCCCATATCTTTATCACTTTTTGCAATTAGAGATGGGTTTGTCGTAACACCGTCTATTAATCCACTAGGCATTAACTCTTCGATCTGAGGTATATTGGCAGTGTCTATAAAAAATTTCATTGTTTGTTGTATACCATATACAAGTTATTTAGAAAGTTAACATATAAAAAATACGTAAATATAATGTTGTACGATGTAGTAGTAACAAGACCTTTCGACAAAGTTTTCACTTATTATTCAACAAATGAACAACTTGAAATTGGTCAAGTAGTTTTAGTTCCATTTGGAAAAAAAATAGAAGCTGGAATTATTTGGAAGAAGAATGTTAAAAATCCTGGTTACGAAATTAAAGAGGTTACAAAAATTTGTAATGATCTTATCCTTCAGAATTCTTCAATCGATTTTATAAATTGGATCGCAAGCTATACTTTAGCTCCACTAGGAGCAGTTTTAAAATTATTTCTTATTAATAATGATATAGTTGAATTTGATAAAGAAAAATTAGATAGTTTCAATAACACCGAACCTTCTTTAGTGACCTTGAGTGAAGAGCAAGCAAATTCATTTAAAGAAATCACCCAATCATTTAATAAATTAAACAAACCTGTTTTATTAGAAGGTGTAACAGGCTCTGGTAAAACTGAAGTATATTTTGAAATAATAGATAAATTTTTAAAAGAAAAAAAACAAATATTAATAATGGTTCCAGAAATTAGCTTAACACCGCAATTAGAGACAAGAGTAAAGAAGCGTTTTGGAATGGAAGTATGTTTGTGGCATTCTAAAATTACAAAAAAAAATAGGAAAAAAATTTGGCATAAATGTTTTACCGGAGATCCAGTCATTGTTATTGGTGCTCGTTCAAGTTTGTTTCTTCCTTTTACAAACTTAGGATTAATTGTTGTCGATGAAGAACATGACTCTAGTTATAAACAAGAGGACAATATACGTTACCAAGCAAGAGATCTTGCAGTTGTAAGAGCTAAAATTGAAAAAAATTTTATATTATTAGCTTCGGCAACACCATCTTTAGAAACAATAAATAATGTTAAAATTAAAAAATATAATCAAGTCTATTTATCAAAACAATTTTCTGGAACTCCATTACCTGAAATTACTATAATTGATTTAAATAAAAATAAACTTGGAAAAGATAAATGGATATCACAATCAATTATAGATTCTATTTCTCACTGCTTAGAAAATAAAGAACAAACTCTTATTTTTTTAAATCGTAGAGGATACTCACCATTAACTTTGTGTAATAGTTGTGGATTCAGATATGAATGTGATCAATGTTCATCATGGATGGTTATGCATCAACACAAAAAAGTTTTCTTATGCCATCAATGTGGAACTATAAAAAAATTAAATTTAGATTGTCCACAATGTAATGAAAAAGATAGTATAAAATTTGTTGGTCCTGGTGTTGAGAGAGTTGCAGAGGAGCTAAAAGAATTATTTCCTGGAAAAAAAATTTCCATCATGTCTAGTGACAACGTTAACACACCAAACAAAATTAAAAAATTTATAACTGATATAAATAACAAAGATATAGATATAATTGTAGCCACACAAATTATGGCAAAAGGATATGATTTTCCAAATTTGTCTTTAGTAGGAATCGTTGATGCGGACGCAGGTTTATTTGGTGGTGATCCTAGGGCTATAGAAAAAACTTTTAATCTACTTCAGCAAGTTGGAGGAAGAGCTGGTAGAGGAAAAAAAATTGGTAAAGTTTTTCTTCAAACATATTTTCCAGATCAAGAAATAATTAAGTCGATTCAACTTAGAGAAAGAGAGGCTTTTATTGAAAAAGCTTTAGAAGAGAGAAAGAATTTTAATATTCCTCCTTTTGGTTTTATGACTTCAATAATTCTTTCTAGTCATACAAAGGCATTAGTTCTGAAACACGCTTCAAGACTGGTTCAACAAGATCAAAATAGTGAAAATATTAAAGTTCTAGGTCCGGTTGAGGCTCCAATTTCTTTGCTTAGAGGACAATATCGGTACAGAATATTATTGAAAAGCAAAAGTAGAAAAAATCTCAATAAATTTACAAAAAAAATTGTTGAAAAGACTAAACTACCTTCTTCTGTAAAGTTAATTATTGATGTTGATCCCTACTCATTTATGTAATTTACCCACAATTTTAAAAATATCTTCAATTTAACTCATTTGACGCACAAACTGACAGTTTACCTACTTTTTCTGATGTGTTAATAGCCTATTTTTAAACTTCTTATGAACATAACTTATGGCATCTAACACGTTATCTGGAGACCTTATATCTGAAAGATACGGAGCAGCTCTGTATGATCTTGCATCTGAAAAAAAATGCATTGATGATATTCTATATGATTTTGAATTAGTGCAAAACGCATTGAAAGAAAGTTCAGAATTGAGACAAGTTATTAAAAGTCCATTAGTAAATTCAGATGAGAAGCTTAATATTTTGCTAAAATTATTTTCTAAAGCAAATTTACATAATCTTACGACAACTTTTTTAAAAGTTCTTGATAACAATAAGAGAATTTCAAATATCGCTTCTATCATTTTACAATTTAAAAAAATAAACTCTGAAAAAAGGGGTGATATTACTGCTGACGTAACATCAGCAAATATATTATCTGATGATGAAAAAAATAATATTACAAATCAGCTTAAAAAATCTTTAGGTGAAAAATTATCTTTAAATTTTGATGTTGATGGAGACATTATAGGCGGTTTAATTGTTAAGGTTGGTTCCAAAATGATTGATACATCTATAGCTAATAAAATTAATAAACTTAAAATTGCAATGAAGGGGGCATAATGGAAATTAAAGCTGCAGAAATATCGTCTGTAATTAAAGACCAAATAGCTAATTTTGAAACTAAAGCGGATGTTGCTGAGGTTGGAACAGTACTAAGTGTTGGAGATGGAATTGCACGTGTGTATGGTCTTGATCAAGTACAAGCTGGAGAGATGGTAGAATTCCCAGGCGGCATTAAAGGTATGGCCCTCAACCTTGAAATGGATAACGTTGGTGTTTCAATCTTTGGTGATGATACTGGAATTAAAGAAGGTGACACAGTTAAACGTACAGGAGAAATTGTTGACGTTCCTGTGGGAAAAGAATTGCTAGGACGTGTTGTTGATGGTCTAGGAAATCCTATTGATGGTAAAGGACCTATTCAATCATCTGAAAAGAGAAGAATTGAATTAAAAGCTCCAGGCATTATTCCTCGCCAAAGTGTATCTGAACCAATGCAGACAGGTATTAAAGCACTTGATGCTCTTGTTCCAGTTGGAAGAGGACAACGTGAATTAATAATTGGTGATAGACAAACAGGTAAAACTGCTGTTGCCATTGATACAATCTTAAATCAAAAATCTGTAAATCAATCAGACAATGAAAAAGAAAAGTTATATTGTATCTATGTTGCGATTGGTCAGAAAAGATCAACAGTTGCTCAAATTGTAAAAACGCTAGAAGATAATGGTGCTATGGAATACACAATTGTTGTATCTGCAACTGCATCAGAGCCTGCACCTTTGCAATTTTTATCTGCTTATACTGGTTGTACAATGGGAGAATATTTTAGAGATAATGGTATGCATGCATTAATTGTTTATGATGATTTATCAAAGCAAGCTGTTGCTTACAGACAGATGTCGCTTCTTTTAAGAAGACCTCCTGGACGTGAAGCATATCCTGGAGATGTATTTTACATTCATAGTCGTCTTTTAGAAAGAGCTGCCAAAATGAGTGATGAACATGGTGGTGGAAGTTTAACTGCTCTTCCAATTATTGAGACTCAAGCTGGAGACTTATCTGCTTACATTCCAACAAATGTTATTTCCATTACGGATGGACAAATATTTTTAGAAACAAACTTATTTTTTGCTGGTATTCGTCCTGCGATTAACGTTGGTCTTTCTGTAAGCCGTGTTGGTTCTGCAGCTCAAACAAAAGCAATGAAAAAAATTGCTGGTCCTGTAAAACTAGAATTAGCTCAATATCGTGAGATGGCTGCTTTTGCCCAGTTTGCATCAGATTTAGATGCTTCAACGAAACAATTACTTGATCGTGGTGCAAGACTAGTTGAAATCTTAAAACAAGGTCAATATTCACCACTAACGGTTTCAGAGCAAGTTGTATCTATTTATGCAGGTGTACGCGGATATCTTGATAAAGTTGCTGTAGGTGATGTAGTCAAGTTTGAAGCAGAAGTTTTAAATGAGATTAGAACTAAGCATAGTGATTTATTAGATGCAATTGCCAATGAAAAAGAATTATCTAAAGAAAATGATGATAAATTAAAATCAATCTTAGATAATTTGGTTGGAAAGTTTGCAAGTAACTAATCTATGCCAAGTTTAAAAGATATCAAAACTCAGATCAATTCAGTTGGATCTACAAAAAAAATTACATCAGCGATGAAAATGGTTGCTGCAAGTAAGTTACGTAGATCCCAAGAAAAAGCTGAAGCTGCAAGACCATATTCATCAAGACTAGAGGAGATGCTTTCCTCTCTTGCATCATCTGCTGCATCTGGAGAAGGTATAATCAAACTCTTAACAGGCACTGGCAATGACCAGAATTATATCGTAGTTCCTGTAAGTGCTGATAGAGGTTTATGTGGTGGATTTAACAGTAGCATAAATAGAGAAACTTTTAAGTTAGTTAAATCACTTGAGGGTAGTGGAAAAATAGTTCAACTAATGCCAGTTGGGAAAAAGAGTAGAGACTTTTTTAATAGAGTAATGAAGGAACAAATCATAGAGAGTTTTGTAGACCTAAATGTTTCAAGTACTGGTTACGAGTCTGCATTAAATATTTCTAATAAGCTTCAAGAATTATACTTTGATGGTCAATTTGATAAATGCATATTAGTTTTTAACAAATTTAAATCAGCTATTTCGCAAGAAGTAACACAACAACAATTAATACCATTAGACGTTTCAAATTCTGAAAAGGAAGAAGAAAAAGAAAATTCTTCAAATGCAATTTATGATTATGAGCCTGATGAAGAGACAATTTTAAAGGATCTACTTCCAAAAAATGTTTCTATTCAAATATTTAAAGTACTTTTAGAAAGTGATGCAGGAGAGCAGGGAGCAAGAATGGCCGCAATGGACAACGCAACTCGAAACGCAGGTGAAATGATAGATAGTTTAACCTTAAAGTATAATAGAACGCGACAAGCGTTCATTACAAAAGAATTAATAGAGATTATTTCTGGAGCTGAATCAATATAAAGGGGGATATATGGCTAACAATTTAACTGGAAAAATATCACAAGTTCTTGGAGCTGTTGTTGATGTAGAGTTCGATGGTGAACTTCCTGCAATCATGAACGCTCTAGAAGTTGATAACAACGGAACAAGATTAATGCTAGAGGTTGCTCAGCATTTAGGAGAAAACGCTGTTCGTACAATTGCTATGGATACAACAGATGGACTGGTTAGAGGTCAAACAGCTACTGATACAGGTGCCCCCATTTCAATGCCTGTAGGCCCAGAAACTTTAGGTAGAATTATGAATGTTGTTGGAGAGCCAGTTGATGAAAGAGGTGATATTGGAACAAGTAAATCTTACCCTATTCATAGACCAGCACCAGAGTTTGTTGATCAATCAACAGAAACTGAAGTTCTAGTAACAGGAATTAAAGTAGTTGATCTACTAGCACCTTATGCAAGAGGTGGTAAAATTGGGTTATTTGGTGGAGCTGGAGTCGGTAAGACAGTTTTAATCATGGAATTAATTAACAACATTGCAAAAGCTCATGGAGGGTATTCTGTATTTGCTGGTGTAGGTGAAAGAACTCGTGAGGGTAATGACTTGTACCATGAAATGATTGAGTCAGGAATTATTGATCTAAAAGGTAAGGACTCAAAAGTTGCACTTGTTTATGGTCAGATGAACGAACCACCAGGAGCAAGAGCTAGAGTTGCTCTATCAGGACTAACCCAAGCAGAATATTTTAGAGACGAAGAAGGACAGGATGTTTTATTCTTTGTAGATAATATCTTTAGATTTACACAAGCTGGTTCTGAAGTTTCAGCTCTCTTAGGACGTATTCCATCTGCAGTTGGATATCAACCAACACTTGCAACTGATATGGGTGCCTTGCAAGAGCGAATTACAACTACAAAAAAAGGATCAATCACATCAGTCCAGGCAATTTATGTTCCTGCGGATGACTTAACGGATCCTGCACCTGCTACATCTTTTTCACACTTGGATGCAACAACAGTTCTAAATAGAGCCATTTCTGAAAAAGGAATATATCCAGCAGTTGATCCATTAGATTCTACCTCAAGAATTTTAGATCCACAAGTTGTTGGTGATGACCACTACAGAGTAGCTAGAGAAGTACAGAGAGTTTTACAAACATATAAAAGTCTTCAAGATATTATTGCTATTTTAGGAATGGATGAACTCTCAGAAGAAGATAAACTAACAGTTGCGAGAGCAAGAAAAATAGAAAAGTTTTTGAGCCAGCCATTTTTTGTTGCAGAAGTTTTCACTGGATCACCAGGTAAATATGTTGATCTTGAAGATACTATTAAGAGTTTTGATGGACTGGTAAAAGGAGAATATGATCATATGCCAGAAGCAGCATTTTATATGGTAGGCGGCATAGATGAAGCAATTGAAAAAGCTAAAAAATTAGAAGCTGAAGCCGCATAATGGCAACAATTTCTTTTGATTTAGTTTCTCCAGAAAACCTTGTTTTCAATGATGAAGTTGGTACTATAATTGTCCCTGGTAAAGATGGCGACTTAGGTATTTTACCAGGACATAGTAAGGTAATGTCCTCTCTTAGACCAGGAAGAGTAATGGTATATAATGAAGATAAAAGTTTAATTAAATCCTTTTTTGTTTCTGGTGGTTTTGCAGAAATCAATCCTGAAAAATGTATTGTTCTTGCTGAAAGTGTTGTTGAAGTGAATTCTTTAGAAAAAACATCAATTGAAAAAGAAATACAAGAATTAGAAAATAAGGAAGGCAAAGAAACAGAGGAACAACTTTCTGTGGCTAAAGCAAAATTAGAAGCAATAAATGTAAATTATTACGATAAAATTTAATTTCTCTTTAAATTATACATTAGCTAAATTACTTCTAAATTCTTTTTGAATTTTTATATAAACATTTTTTTTAAATGGTACTGCGTTTCGGCTAATTTCATCATAATCCATCCATTGCCATTCACTAAATTCGGGATTTTCTGTTCCTACATTTATATCGTTATCAATTCCTGTAAAACGAAATAAAAACCACTTTTGAATTTGACCTATGTATTTATCACCCCATGGTAATGTCTTTAGTGTTTCTCTAGGTATGTCATAAGAGATCCATTCTTGAGATGAAGTAATCAAAGATGCATTATTTGTACCAATCTCTTCCATCATTTCTCTCCAAACTGCTTCTTCAGGATTTTCATTTTCATCGATACCACCTTGAGGCATCTGCCAATATCCACTTGGATGATCTAATCTTCGACCAACTAAAATTTGATTTCTTGCATTGAGAATCATCATTCCCACACATTTTCTATATTTTTTTTGCATTATTATTCTTGAGTTTCATTAAAGAGACTTACACCTTGCACAAGATCAAAGGCTCTCCGAAGTTGATAATCAATCTCTAAACGTTTTTCAAATTCACTTAATTCATTATCTTCATTTTCTTCTACATCTTCTTCATTATTTTTATCAAGAGAATCTTTTAGATCTGATTCAGAAAATCTTTTATAATCAAAAGATTCAAATTCTCCTTGTTCAATGATTATGTCTGGTACGATCCCCTTACCTTGGATTGATTCACCTGAAGGAGTATAATATCTGGCGGTAGTTAATCTTATACCAGTTAGATTATCACTATTTGAAACTTGAAAAGGAATTATTGTTTGAACTGAACCCTTTCCAAAAGATTGTGTACCTATAATGATTGCTCTTTTATGATCTTGAAGTGCGCCTGCAACAATTTCAGAAGCTGATGCAGAACCACCATCAATAATTACAACAAGTGGTTTTCCATTAGTTTTATCAGATTTTTTTGCACGATATCTTCTTATGTCTTTTTTATCTCTGCCTCTTGTTGAAACAATTTCTCCTCTTTCCAAGAATATATCCGTTACCTTAACTGCTTGTGTAAGAAGACCACCTGGGTTTGATCGCACATCTAAAACGTAACCCTTTATTTTATTTTCTTGTTCAATCTTTTTTATAGCATTTAGAAGACCACTTTCTGTTTGTTCATTAAAAGATGTTATTCTTAAGTATCCAATATTGTTAAGCACTTCACTTTTAACTGATCTAATTTTGATATAATCTCTGATAATTTCAATCTCAAAGGGTTCAGTATTTGCTCTTGAAACAGTAATTACTATTGGCTCACCTTTTTTGCCTCTCATTAATTCAACAGCTTCATTTAGAGTTAGACCAAAAACAGGTGTTTCGTCTATTTGAATAATATAATCACCTGCAAGAACTCCAGCATCATATGCCGGCGTATCTTCTATCGGAGCAATGACTTTTACAAAACCTTCTTCCATAGTAATTTCAATACCTAATCCACCAAATTTACCCTCTGTATCCATTTGCATTTCTTGAAATACTTCTTCATTCATAAAACCAGAATGAGGATCTAAACCTGACAACATTCCATCAATCGCTTTTTCAATTAATTCTTGATCCGTAACCTCTTCCACATAGGAAGATCTTACCCTGTCAAACACTTGTCCAAATAGATCTAAATATTTGTATTTTTCTTCATCTGAAGAAGATCCATATGTTTTAGGTGCAAGAAGTGTAATGAGGGTGAACAGTAGTATTACTTTTAAAAAAACATTTTTTGAAATTATCATATATTTTAAGCTAGTTTAGTTTGTGAAGAATCAAAGCTTACTTCCCATAATTTTTCTAATGCATATAATTCTCTAATTTCTTGTCGAAACAAATGAACAATAATCTCACCTGCATCAACAATTATCCAGTCACATTGAGGTCTTCCTTCAGGATTTGGACACTTTATCCCTGCTTTTTTTAATTTTTTTACCATTTCGTCTGCTGTAGCATCTGAATGTCTAGTTGACCTACAGGTAGCAATCACAAAGGCATCAGCAACGGATGATTTATTAGATAAATCAATAACTTTTATATCTTCAGCTTTTGCATCACTTAGTATTGATACAATATTTTCCGTCAATGAAGTAAATTTATTAATATTTACCTCTTAATTTATTTCTTTGATTTCTAATTTCAGATGATGAAATTTTAATTTCTTTATTTTGAATCAAAGTCCAAGCAGGAATTTTTTTTGAAACATGTTCTATGTCTTGAGCTATATATTTATTATGAATAAATTTCTTTGCTGCAACACTTTTCAAAGCATTCGTATTATATCCATGTCTTCTAAAAATAACAATAGAGATAATATGAAAAATTGATTGCCATTTTTCCCATTCGTGGAAATTAACTAAATTGTCTGCACCCATTAACCAAAAAAATTTAATATTTTTATAATATTGAATTAGAAATTTAATTGTTTGATAAGAGTATTGAGATCTAATTTTTTTTTCTACTTCTAATATTTTTATAGGAAAATTTTTTGTAATTTGTTTACAATTTTGTAATCTCTCTTCGTATGTTGCGGGCTTTGAAATCTTCAAGGGGTTTTGAGGTGTAACTAGCCACCAAATCTCATCTAGCTGTAATACTTTTTTAGCTTCATTTGAAATAAATAGATGCCCTCGATGTGGCGGATCAAAAGACCCTCCCAGAAGTCCAATCTTTTTCAATTAAGGTCTTTCCTGGCCATTACCATTAACTACATATTTAAATGTAGTTAAATGTTTTGTTCCCACTGGTCCTCTTACATGTATTTTGTCTGTTGAGATTCCTATCTCAGCACCAAAACCAAATTCACCGCCATCCGCAAATTGTGTAGATGCATTTTTAAGTATTATTGCGCTGTCTATTTTATTATAAAATTTTTCAAAGGTTTTTTCACTTTCTGTAATTATACTTTCTGTATGTCCAGAAGAATAATCATTTATATGCTTAACCGCTCCATCAACTCCTGAAACAATTTTTACTGATAAAATTTTATCTAAATATTCTAATGACCAATCTTCTTCACTTGCCGTTTTAAAATCACTATCTAAAGACTGAATATATTCATCACCTCTAATTTCACAATTTACTTCTTTTAGAGGTTCTAATATTTTCATTGCTTCGTCTTTAATTTTTTCATCAATTAAAAGTGTTTCTGCAGCACCACAAATTTCAGGACGTCTCATTTTGCTATTAAAAACTACTTTTTCTGCAATGCTTAAATCAGCATCTTTATCTACATACACATGACATATACCGTCTAAATGTTTGATAACGGGTATTTTGCTTGCTGAATTAATTTTTTCAATCAAACCTTTGCCACCTCTAGGAATAATTACGTCAACATAATCTCTCATGCTTAGCAAATGATCAACCGCTTCTCTTTCAGGTGTATTAATCATTTGGACACAATGTTCAGGGAGTCCAGCTTCTGTGAAAGCATTTGTAATGTTATTTACCAATTCCTTAGAGGAATGAAAACTATCACTACCACCTCTTAAAATTATACAATTGCCAGATTTTATAGAAAGACAAGAAGCATCAACAGTGACGTTCGGTCTGGATTCATAAATCACGCCTAATACACCAAGTGGTGTTGAAATTTTACGAAACTGCAAACCATTAGGTCTTTCCCATTTTTCTAATGTAATGCCAATTGGATCTGGTATCTCGATAATATCTTCAATGGATGTAATCAATCCATCAATAGATTTTTTAGTTAATGTAAGTCTATTTATTAAAGGCTTAGCTAAAGATTTTTTTTCACCATTTTCTAAATCTATTTTATTAGCGTCAAGAATTTTATTTCTATTTTTATCTAAATTTTTAGTGAGTTTTTTTAAAGCAAGATTTTTTTGATCACTTCTACAGACTTTCATATTTAGAGAGGCAGATTTTGCTCTTTTACCTAATTCAATAATATTATTTTCAATACTCATGTAGAAAGCTTAACTAAATTATCTTTATGTACCACTTCATCTCTTCCTTCGAAACCTAAAACTTTATAAATTTCTTTACTTTTCTTTCCAATAATTTTTTTTGCATCATTAAAATCATAAGCAGATATGCCTATTGCTACCTTTTGACCATTCTCAACTAAGATAGATATTACATCGCCTCTTTTGAACCTTCCCTTGATATCTATTACACCTGCAGGAAGAAGACTTTTATTTTTTAAAATTGCATTTTTAGCTCCTACATCAATAATAATTGATCCTGATGGTTTTAAGTGATTTAATAACCATTTCTTTTTGGACGAATTTGTAGAAGTTAAGGGATAAAAAATTGTTGCATTTTTTTTATTAATATCACTGATTGGTTTGTTTTTATCACTATTAGTGATTATCGTAGCACAACCGTTTTCAGCACTTATTTTTGCCGCTAAAATTTTTGTGGCCATTCCTCCACTACCTAGCTCAGAAGATTGATAATTTCCAAGTTCTTCAATTTTTTTATCAATTTTAAATACCTCTGAAATTTTTTTGACATCCTTATCTTTTTTTGGATTACCTTGATATAGCCCATCAATATCACTTAATAAAATTAATAAATCAGCTTCAATCATCTGTGCTACTCGTGCTGCAAGTCTATCATTGTCACCATAGCGAATTTCCTCAGTAGCAACAGTGTCATTTTCATTAATGATTGGGATTATGTTTTTGCTTTGTAATGATGATATTGTATTTCTAGCATTTAAATATCGTCGCCTTTCTTCACTATCTTCTAATGTTAATAGAATTTGAGAAACACCTATCTTGTATTTTCCTAGTTTATTTCGCCATTGATGGGCTAATTCAATTTGACCAACTGAAGCTGCTGCTTGTTTATCTTCTAATTTTCTTAACTTTGTATTTGAAATACTTTTTGCACCTAATGCAATAGCGCCAGAACACACAATCACAATTTTTTTTGTTTTATTCAATTCCGCAATGTCTTTACATAAATTATCTAACCATTTAGATTTGATTTTTTTTATTTTCGAATCAACAATTGAATTTGAACCAATTTTTACAACTACTTTTTTATATTTTTTAATCATTTGTGATTTCATTATATTTGAATAAATAATCAATTAGATCATCTATACCTTCATTATTAAAACTTGATATAAAAAGAATATCAGAATTTAACTTTTGATTGATCTTAATTTTTTTTTCTTCTAAGTTTTCATTGAGTAAATCTACTTTGGTTAGAACAATTATTTCTTTTTTTGAAGATACTTTTTCACTATATTTTGAAATTTCGTTTCTTACTGTATTATAGTTTTCGAACCAATTTTCGTCATTTATATCTACTAAATGAAGTAGATATTTACATCTCTCAATATGTGCTAAAAATTTATCTCCTAAACCTTTTCCCTCATGCGCACCTTCAATTAAACCTGGGATATCTGCTAATATAATTTCTTTATCAAAGCGCTTCACGGTACCAAGTACAGGATGTAAAGTTGTAAATGGATAATCCCCAATTTTTGGGTTAGCATTAGAAATTGTTGATAACAGAGTTGATTTACCCGCATTAGGTAAACCTATTACTCCTATATCTGCAAATAATTTGAGTGATAACCATATCCATCTCTCTTCTCCTAATTCACCTTTTGTAAATTTTCTTGGAGCTTGGTTAACTGATGATTTAAAATGATTATTACCTAAACCGCCATTACCACCCTTTAACAAAATGTATTCTTCATTAATTTTAGTTAGATCAGTTAGCAATACTGTTTTATCTTCATTATAAATTTCTGTTCCAGGTGGAACTTTAATAACCATATTACTTCCATTCGCTCCTGTTTGATTTTTCCCCCTTCCATTTTCACCTTTTTTTGCTTTAAAATGTTGTTGGTATCTAAAATCAATTAGTGTGTTTAAATTATCATCCACTTTAAAAATAATATTTCCACCTTTGCCTCCATCGCCTCCATTAGGGCCACCAAACTCAATATATTTTTCCCTACGAAAACTAGCGCAGCCATCTCCACCATTGCCTGATGCAATATATATTTTTGCTTGATCTAAAAATTTCATAATAAATTTTTAATTAATTGGGATTATTGTTCTGTGGGAACAACTGATACAAAAGTTCTTACTCTTGTTTTTTTAAAAGTTACTTTTCCATTTATTGTAGCAAATATAGTGTGATCTTTACCTATGCCAACATTATCACCTGGATGAAACTTTGTGCCTCGTTGCCTAATAATGATGTTTCCTGCTATTACGTTTTCACCACCAAATTTCTTAACTCCAAGTCTTCGACCCGCAGAGTCTCTTCCATTCCTAGAACTACCACCTGCTTTTTTCGTTGCCATTATTTATCTTCTTTTTTAGTTTTAACAGTTTTTTTAACAGTTTTCTTTACTGATTTTTTCTTAGTAGGTGAAGCTTTATTTACTGCTTTTTTTGTAACTGTCTTCTTTTTTGTAACTTTTACCTCTTTAGACTCAATTTTTTCTTTACTAAATTTAGTTTCAGTTTTTTTAACTTTTTTTGTTTCTGGTTCAGCGGTTGACTTTTTTCCACCATAAGAAATTGATTCTATTCTTAATACAGTTAGATATTGTCTATGACCTTGTGTTAGTCTGTAATTTTGTCTTTTTCTTTTTTTAAAAACTATTATTTTTTTATCTCTGATTTGATCAACAATTTTTGCTTCAATTGAAGCATCTTTTAGTAATGGCTCGCCTAAGCTATTTGTGCTTTGATCACTGATCGCTAATACATCAGTAATAGACACTTTATCACCTTTGGATCCCTCAAGTTTTTCTACTTTAAGTATCTGACCAGCTCTTGCTGAGTATTGCTTTCCACCAGTTTTGAAAATTGCTAACATATCTTTTGATGGCGGGGTTTATAGTGAACTATGCTAATAGTCAAACTAAAAATATGGCGTAAATACTGGAAATAAAGACCTTAAAAGCTATCCTTTGCTTTTCGCAAATAAGCAAATAATTCAAAGTCTGTAAAACCTAGCTCTTTCTTAATTATAGTACCTAATTTTGAATTTTGATTCAGGAATAAGTTATATTGTTTTTCATCTTCTAATAAAAAAGGTACGGATTTTCCTTTATTATTTAAATCATCAATAATTTTGTTTCTAACTGTCAAATAAGCACTTTCTTTTTTGAGTGTTTTCTCAAGAAAATTTAAATTGCTTAATGTATATTCATGACCACAATAAATAATTGTATTTTTATCTAACTCATTGATTATTTTTAAACTGTTAAACATTTCATTTAATGTTCCTTCAAACACACGACCACAACCAAGTCTGAACAGTGTATCACCACAAAATAAAACACCATTATTTTCATCATAGTAAATTATATGATCTAATGTATGCCCGGGTGTTTTTATTATTCTAAATGTATTTAAGCAGGAGCTGACTTCATCTCCATCATGTAAAACGAATCTTGTATTTTCAATCTGAGCACTTGGAGAGTGTATATTAACTTCTGGAAAAGCATTAAGTATTCCTTTTATACCTGATGTGTGATCTTTATGATGATGTGTAATAAATATATCTTCTATAGTTAAATTGTATTCAAGAGCAAAATTTAATATAGGATTACTATCA
The DNA here is from genome assembly GCA_902518895.1 of uncultured Alphaproteobacteria bacterium. Classification (GTDB taxonomy): domain Bacteria; phylum Pseudomonadota; class Alphaproteobacteria; order HIMB59; genus CACPNW01. The sequence continues at coordinate 58,911 of CABYHL010000003.1, forward strand.
GCAGGATCTATAACACAGCTCCTAAGCTTGTCATTATATAAAACAAAAGAGTAGTTATCTTTTAATTGATTTATAATTTCAACTTTCATCTAATAACTAATTTGCAATAACAGAATTTTTTGCAAAAACTTTTTTTGATGATTTAATTTTTATTGGTTCAAAATTTTTATAACTTAATAAAAAGATAGCTTCGTGAGTGAAAAAATTTACTCCAGTAACTGATTCACTTATATCAAATTGCTTACCTTTTGATGTTAATCCAATACTTTTTTCAATCACAATATTCATTTCATTACACAAATTCAAAAAATCCTTAATTGTAAAAAAATGAATGTTAGGTGTGTCATACCATGTATAAGGTAAACTTTCTGTTACTGGCATTTTTCCAGATATTAAAAGCTGTAATCTTATTTTCCAATGTCCAAAGTTAGGAAAAGAAACAATTGCTTTTGATCCTATTCTTAATAATTCAGATAGAATATCTTTGGGTTTCATCATTGCTTGTAAAGTTTGACTTAAAATTACATAATCAAAACTATTATTTGAATATTGAGATAAATCTAATTCGGCATTTCCATGTACAACATTGAAACCCCTTGCGATAGCATTTGCTGCTAGATCTCTATTTAATTCAATGCCATGAGTTATCGCATTACGATTATTTTCTAATTGCTCCATAAGACCGCCATCACCACATCCAATATCTAGGATTTTTCTATCTTGTGCGATAAGTGTTTCAATAAGAGACCAATCTTTTCTTATGCTATTAATTTTATTCATCTATCTTTGCAAAGTTGTTTGTTAGGAAACCTTTTATTACATCATCTAACTGTGGTTCCTCTAATAAAAAACTATCATGTCCTTTATCAGTATCAATTTCTAAAAAGCTTACTTCTCTTGATAGAGAATTTAATTGATTTACAATAATTTTACTTTCTATTGTAGGGAATAACCAATCCGAGGTAAAAGAGACAATTAAATATTTTAAATGGTTATTTGGATTATGACTAAACTCAATATTTTTTCTAAATGTTTCATCATGATCAAAATAATCCATAGCCCTTGTTAAATAAAGATATGAATTTGCATCAAATCTTTCAACAAATGATTTACCTTGATATCTCAGATAACTCTCAACTTGAAAATCAGCATCAAACCCAAAAGAAATAATATCTCTTGATTGAAGTTTTCTTCCAAATTTTCTATGCATCGCATTTTCGGATAAATATGTGATATGTGCAATCATTCTTGCTACTGATAGACCTCTTTCTGGCACTTCATTATTTTCAAAATACTTTCCATTTTTCCAAATAGGATCACTCATTATTGCCTGTCGCCCAACTTCATGAAATGCAATATTTTGAGCGGAATGTTTTAAAGCGCCCGCAATATGTATAATATTTAAAATTTTATCTGGAAAATCGATTGCCCATTGAAGTGCTTGCATTGCTCCCATCGAACCACCAATGACAGAAAATAACTTCTCTATATTTAAACTTTCAATCAATAAAGATTGAGCCTTCACCATATCTTTTATTGTTACGGAAGGAAAATTACCACCATATGCAACATCAATTCCATTTTGTAACTCTTTAGGACCAGTTGATCCAGCACAACCGCCGAGTACATTTGAGCAAATTACAAAAAATTTGTTTGTATCAATTGGTTTATTAGGTCCAACCATTCTAGACCACCAACCTTCTCTCCCAGTAATGGGATTGTTCCCAGCAACATATTGATCTCCAGTTAAAGCATGGCAAACAAGAATAGCATTTGTTTTATCAGTATTTAATTTACCATATGCTTTGAATGCTAGTTTAAAACTATCTATTATATCTCCTGATTCTAGTTTTAAATTAATATTCTCAAAATAGGCTATTTCGCTTTCAAGTTTTGTATCAGTAGTAAATTTTGTATTCATATCTTTTTAGTCTAACACTATTTGAAAGAACGAAGGAGGAGTGTAAACGCTTTAGCTGATTATTGCTCCACCCGCAAGCTGTCTCAAATCGGTGATAATAGGTCTTATATTTATATATCTTTCTAAGTCAATAAATCGTCATTTTTTAAATTAAATACTACTTTATTTTGATTTATCGTTAGATAGTTTGTAAAGAAACGTCCAAAATTATGAAAAATAAAGAATTAGACAATTTAAGAAGCAAAATTAATAACATTGATGATGAGATTTTATCTTTATTATCTAATCGCTCTAAAATTGTTTTAGAAATAGGAAAACACAAAAAAGATAATTCAGTTGTTGATCTAGATAGAGAACAAAAGATTCTCGACAGATTAAGCTCTAAATTTACAGGATCTTATCCGAAAGATACTATTGTTAGACTTTGGAGAGAAATTTTTCAATCTTCTGAAAAACTTCAAAAGTTAACTAAAGAAAATATTCAATCAAAAAGATCTATAGAAAATATTAATGTTTATAAAGGTGGTAAGGCAAAGTTAAATAACAATAAAAGAGTTATCAAACTTTCTTCAAATGAAAATCCTTATGGTGCTTCACCGAAAGCAATTGAATTGTTAGAGACAAAAAATATTAATCATGATTTACACAGATACCCAGAAATTGATGGATCATCATTAAGAGAAGCAATAGCTAAAAATTTTTCTATTGATAGTAATAGAATTATTCTTGGCTCTGGCTCAGATGAAGTTTTATTATTTGCAGCTTTGGCATTTTGTCAAGATGGCGATGAAATTCTTCACGCAAACCACGGCTTTGAGATGTATTCAATTGTGAGTAAAGTAGTTGGTGCTGTTCCAAAAAAAATTAAGGAAGATGCAAATTTCAATTTAAATATTGAAAATCTCATAGATCAAACAAATGACGCTACTAAAGTTATTTATATTGCATCACCTAATAATCCAACTGGAACTTATTTGTCTAGAGACCAACTCGTTAAGTTAATGAGTAGTATTTCTAAAAATATTATAGTTGTTATAGATGGGGCATATGTCGAATATGTACAAAAAGACGATTATGATAAAGGATTTAGTTTAACAGATGAATACGAGAATCTTATTTTAACAAGAACATTTTCAAAAACATATGGACTCGCAGCTTTAAGAGTAGGCTGGTGTTATACCAGTCAAAAAATAGCTGATATAATTAATAAAATAAAACCTCCTTTTAATACGACAACTATTTCACAGTCTCTTGCAATTAAAGCTTTGGAAGATAAAGAACATATTGAAAACTCTGTTAAATTAAATTCTGAAATTAAAGATTGGTTTGAAAAAGAGCTCAAACTTCTAAATATTAAGATCAGACAAACTGAAGGTAATTTTACTTTAATTGAAACTTCAGAAGAAGAAGCTGAGAAAATTAGTAATCATCTTATGAATGATGGCATTATTATAAGGCGTTTAAATAGTTATAATCTGCCCAATTTTTTGAGAATTAGTATTGGTACAAAAGAAGAAATGAATTTGACAGTTGAAAGTTTGAAGAAATTTAATGTCTAAAATAACTTATGATTCAGCTCTGGTCATTGGTATGGGATTAATTGGATCATCCATAGCAAGGGCTCTCAAGGAAAATCAATTATCAAAAAAAATTTTTGCTATTGATAAGGAAAGTGAGGTAATAAGTACTTCAAAAAATTTAAATCTTGTGGATGCAATAGAGTGTGATTTAAATAAATATAATCAACAATTTGATATTATTTTTATTTGTACGCCTTTGAGTTCATATAGGGAAATATTTAAGCAATTGAATAGCTATGTTAATGAAACAACACTAGTAACAGATGTTGGTTCAACAAAAGTAAGTGTTATAGAAGATTTTAAAGAATCAACTAATAATAAAAAAATTTTATTTGTTCCTGCCCACCCTATTGCTGGATTAGAGAAAAGTGGACCAGAATTTGGTTTCGCAAAGCTGTTTGAGAATAGGTATTGTATTTTGACCCCAACAGAAACTCAGAGTGAGATAACAAGATCAGTTTCAGATATTTGGGAGTCATTCGGAATGAATATAGAAATCATGGAACCTAAACGTCATGACAGAGTACTAGCTATGACATCTCATATTCCACAACTCATTGCATATTCTGTCGTAGGAACTGCAACAGAGCTTGAATCTCAAATGAAAGATGAAGTAATTAAATATTCAGCTGCAGGTTTTAGAGATTTCACAAGATTGGCAGGTAGTGATCCAGTAATGTGGCGTGATGTTTATGAAAAAAATAAAGAAGCCGTTTTAGAAATGCTTGGTCGTTTCAGTGAAGATCTACTTACTTATCAAAAAGCAATAAGAAATAATGATTTAAAATATTTGGAAGAAAAATTTATAAAATCAAAAGAAATTAGAAAAATTATTGAAGAGATTGGTCAAGCAGGAACTTTTGATCCCACAGAAAAGAATTAGTTATCCAATAATAAATTTGATGCAGTTTCTATTCTATTTTGAACTTCGTTTAATAAAACTTTTTTATCTAAACCTTCATCAATTGTCGGTAAAAATTTTATAGTAATTAACCCTTTCTCTAATACCCATGATTGTTTTGGCCAACATAAACCTGAATTTAAAGCTACAGGAAGGATTTTTCTTTTTGTATGATTATAAATTCCAATAAAACCTGTCTTATAATCAGGTTTACTACCAGGTAGTTTTCTTGTTCCTTCGGGGAAAATAATAATTGAAGATCCAAAAGATAATTTTGATTGAACTTTTTGTAACATATCTCTCATAGCTTTTGTTCCACCATCTCTATTAATCGCAACCATATTAGACTTGAATAAATACTGGCCAAAAATTGGTATAAAGAAAAGCTCTCTTTTATGGACAAAAAAACAATCTTTTAAATAATAATAGAGTGCGAGTGTCTCAAATGCGGACTGATGTTTAGACGCAATTAAGACACTTTCATTTGGAATATTTTCTAAACCCTCAATTTTATGTTTAATATTACATATAAGATTAAGAAAAATAAAAATAACACGTATCCAAAGTTTCGTTGGATATTTAAGTAAATAACTTGGCAATAAGAGAAAAGGTAAACATAAAATACCCATCAACACAGTCCATATAACCAAGGAAATATAAAATATTATACTTTTTAAAATTAACATACTTAATGATTTTGTTTTATATACTAGCCTGACTGATCTATATATAATTTATGTTCATTGTTTGCTCTAATTGTGAATTCAAGTATTTAGTAAATTCTGCAGATCTTAAACCAAATGGTAGAATGGTTGAATGCGCAAATTGTAATCATCAATGGTTTCAAGAATTAGATGATACTGACATTACATCATCAGTCCCATCTACAACAAAAGAAGAATTAGATAAAAATTTAAAAAATAATAAACAAAAAGAAAAATTAGAGAAAGCTCCAGTCAGAAATTTACCAAGTACAGTTGTAAGACAAGAAAAACCAAGTGTTGTTAATTCAACTATAGTAATTATTCTAGCTATAGTTGTAATTTTAGCAATATGGATTTATCGATCCTACGGTGTAAATACTTTTATTATTATTGATTTCTATATTAGGGAATTTTTCTTTAATTTAAATTTGATAATTTCAGACTTAGCTAAAATTATACACAATACTTTAAATTAGCTACAACCAACTCGGAATAATATCAGCTTCAATTGTTTTCTCAATTTTCTCTGGAGAATAAATAATTGCATAATTATCATTGTGTACTAAAATTTCAGAGGGCAGTGGTCTAGAGTTATAATTTGAAGACATTACTTTTCCATAGGCTCCTGTATTTTTTATAACTAGTAGATTACCAATTTTTTGTTTAGCCAATTTAATATTTTTTAAAAAAACATCTGAACTTTCACAAATAGGACCAGCAATAGCATAATCCATAAATTCCTCTGAGTTTACATTTATCGCAGATATTTCATGATATGCACCATACATCGCTGGACGTATCAATGTATTCATACCAGCATCAACAATTAAATAATTTATACCTCCATTATTCTTAATTGTAAGAATAGAGGTAACTGTAACTCCAGCCTCAGCAATTAAATATCGACCAGGCTCAAACGATAATTCATAGTTTGTTTGCGTAAAACAATTATCAAGCTCTTCTTTTACCTTTTTGATATTAAAGTCAGGATCAGAATCTTCATATTTAACATGAAAACCTCCTCCCAAATCTACATGTTTAATATTAATGCCTGATTCAATAAATTTATCTGCAGCCATTTTCATTTGAGAAAATGTATTTTTATAGGCCTCATTTTTACTAATTTGACTTCCAATATGACAACTAATACCAATTAAATTTAAACTTTTGCAACTTTTAACTAATTTGATAATTTTATCTATGTTATCGAATTCTATACCAAACTTATCAGTTTTTTTTCCTGTTGAAATTTTACTTAAAGTTTCACCATCAACATCTGGATTAAGTCTAACACCAATATCAACGATTTTATTTTTTTCATTTGCTAAATTATCGAGAAGTTTTATTTCTTCTAAAGATTCAGTATTAATTAACCGTATATTTTTATGTATAGCATAGAGTAAGTCTTGATCAGATTTTCCAACACCTTCAAAAATTATTTTATTTGGATCGAAACCAGCTTCTAAAGCTCTTTTTAATTCACCAACTGACACTACATCTGCTCCAATATCTAACGAGTTCATTAATTTCAAAATAGCTTGATTTGAATTAGACTTAATTGAATAAAAAATATTGTTACCTAAAATTCCTTTAGTTTTATTAACTTGATTAATAATTTTTTGTTGTGAATACACATAAAAAGGTGTCTGACAAACTTTAACTAAGTCATATAAAGAAGTTCCCTCAATATACGGGTCATTATTTTTATAAGTGAGCATTTATTCAGTGTTTATAATAACGGATTGTTGACGTTTTTTTTCTTCTTCTAATTTCTCTAAACAGGCTTCATCACATGGATATGTAATTACCGATTTGTCTACTTGATCTTCTGGTAAACTTAAAGGACCAACTTTACCACAGCTGAAAGTAAACAACAAAAATGATAATAATATTAATCTGATCATTATAAGTATTTTTTTATAACAAGTTTTATCATTTTTTTAGTAATTTCAGGAGCCGTACCCCCAAAACTTGATTTTGATTTAACACTGTTAGTAGTTGATAGCACTTTTTTTGCGTCAGCTGTTATATTTTTGTCAAATTTTTTTAATTCTCCAAGAGATAATGAATCTATGTTTCTATCTTGTTTTGAACAATAAGAAACAATCTTTCCTGTAACAACATAAGCATCTCTAAATGAATATCTAAGATTTTGAACCAACCAATTAGCCAAATCGGTAGCGGTTGCATTTGAATTATCAATCAACTCTTTCATTCTAGTTATGTTGAATGTAGATTTTGATAAAATTTCATTCATAACTTTTATACACAAAGATACATTGTCGTATGAATTAAATGTTATTTGTTTATCGTCTTGTAAGTCTTTACTATAAGAAAGTGGTAACCCTTTAATAATATTAAGCATTGAACTTAAATTACCGATGATAATACTTGTTTTTCCTCTAACAAGCTCTGCACCATCTGGATTTTTTTTCTGAGGCATAATTGAACTACCAGTTGAAAGATCATCTGGTAAATTGATAAAATTAAATTGTTGATTTGACCAAAGTACTATTTCCTCTGCTATTTTTGATAAATGAACAGCAATTAGTGATAGAACAAATAAAAATTCTATTACAAAGTCTCTATCTGACACAGTGTCCATAGCATTTTTTGTTGGCTCTCTAAATCCCAACTCTTTAGTTGTATATTTTCTATCAATAGGAAAAGAAGTCCCTGCAAGTGCAGCTGCACCTAATGGGTTTTCATTAAGACGATATAAACAATCTTCAAGTCTTGTTCTGTCTCTACCAATCATTTCAACGTAAGCTAAAACATGATGAGCCAATGTTATTGGTTGAGCAATCTGTAAATGAGTGTAACCTGGCATAATTGTTTCAGTATTTTTTGTTGCAATATTAATTAAAGTTCTCTGAAATTTTTTTAGTTCACTATCTAAAATTTTAGTTTCTTTTTTAACCCATAATTTTAAATCAGTTACTACCTGATCATTTCTAGATCTTGCAGTATGAAGCTTTCCTGCAATTTTTCCAATTTTCTTAAATAATAAACTTTCAATGTTCATATGAATATCTTCAAGTTTTTTTGAAAATACGACCTTGTTTTTTTCAATATCTCTTTCAATTGCTTTAAGTCCAGAGACTATTGCACTTTGTTCTTTTTTATTTATTATTTTTTGTTTACCGAGCATTCTAGCATGTGCTATTGACCCAGTTATATCTTCTTTATACAGACGTTGATCGATATCTATAGACGTATTAATTGCATCTAAAATCTCACTAGGTCCTTTTGAAAAATGGACATTTCTTGAAGGATTTTTTTTCATTTTGCGCGCCTATAAGAGATATTTATATTAATTTCCACCCTTATGCTTAAATTATTTTCATACGGCAAATTTTTCTTATATAAGCTCACCTTTATAGAACTCACATGAATATTAAAAAAGTAGTAGTAATAGGATCTGGCACTATGGGCAGTGGAATCGCAGCCCAAATAGCAAATGCTAATATTGATGTTACACTTCTAGACTTACCTTCAAAAGAAGGATCTAGAAACCAAATTACAGAAAACGCTAAAGAAAGAATTAAAAAATCACGACCTCCACTTTTAGTAGAAAAAAACAAAGCAGAATTAATTAAGGTTGGAAATATTGAGGATGACTTTAATGAAGTTGCGGAAGCTGATTGGGTTGTGGAGGCTGTTGTTGAGAGAATAGATATTAAACATAACATTTATGATAAAATTCAGACTACAAGAAAGAACAATTCTATAATTTCATCTAATACATCTACAATTCCATTGAAAATCTTATCTGCAAATATGTCAGATGAAATGAAAAAAAATTTTTGCATTACCCATTTTTTTAACCCAGTTCGATATATGGCATTGCTAGAGATAGTAACTGAAAAAGCTAATGACAATGAAAAAATAAATTTATTAAAACAATTTTGTGATGAAAAACTTGGTAAAGGTGTAATTATTTGTAACGACACTCCAGGATTTATTGGAAACAGAATTGGAGTTTATGCAATGCAAGTTGCTATGACTGAAGCTTTTAAAATGAAGATATCAATTGAAGAAGCTGATGCAGTATTTGGAAGACCAATGGGTATCCCGAAGACTGGAATTTTTGGACTATACGATTTAATTGGTATCGATTTGATGGCTGATGTTTTAAAAAGTTTTATCAAAGAACTCCCAAAAGAAGATTCTTTCCACGAGGTTGCACAAGAAATTCCATTGGTCACAAAACTTATTGAAACTGGGTATACAGGAAGAAAAGGTAAGGGTGGTTTTTATAGAATGAATAAATCTGATGGTAAAAAAATTCTTGAAGCAATTAATTTAGAAACTGGCGAGTATCACCCAAGTCAGAAAATTAATTTAGGCATGGGAGATAAAATTGACATAAATAAACTCATTCAAAGAAAAGACAAATACGGTGAATATGCAAAATCAATTCTGACAAAAGTAATTAGGTATGCTGCATATTTAATCCCTGATGTATCATCAAAATATATAGATATAGATGATGCACTAAGATTAGGTTTTAATTGGACTGTCGGCCCTTTTGAAATGCTTTCAAATATTGATACAAAAAATTTTATTGATCAAAATACTGATATTAACTTCTTTAAAGATCTAAAGGGAATTTTTGAATTTAATAAAAGACCTGGATATTTAGATTCAAGTATTGATAATTTAAGATCATTAAATTTACAAAAAACTTTTGAGAACCCTTCTGCTAATATTAAAAATGCTTCATTATATCAGGTTGTTGAATTTACTACTAAGGCAAACGCTTTAGATACTGACTCTATGTTAGCTTTAAAAGAAGCTGCTCAAAATAATAAAAGCACAATTGTGATTAATGATGCAATGCAATTTTCTGCTGGTGTAAATTTAAATTATGTCATGGAATTTGCTAAAAATAATGAATGGTCTAAAATTGAAAAATTTATAATTGATTTCCAACAAACGTGTAAAACAATAAAATATGCAGATAAGCCTTTTATTGCTGCGCCATCAGGACTTGCTATTGGCGGTGGTTTTGAAGTGGTATTGCATTGTGATTATAACGTTGCTCATACAAATGTTGTTCTTGGACTAGTTGAATCTTTAGTTGGACTTATTCCTGCTGGTGGGGGTTGTAAGGAAATGCTGTGGCGTTGGTTACAAACTCCAGAAGGTAAAGAAAATTCTGAACATGCGTCTATGAAAGTTTTTGATCTTATTGGTTATGCTATTACTGCTACCTCACCAAATGAAGCGTTGCCAAATCAATTCTTTTTAGAAAAGGATAAGATGGTAATAAATAGAGACAGACAATTATCAACGGCTATCGATTTATTAAATAATATTGAGGGAGGTTATGAAAAACCTTCTCAACCTAAATTCAATTTAGGCGGTAGTGCTGTCAGAGATAAAATGTTTGAAAAACTTGAAGCACTATATAATGAAAATAAAATTTTAGACCACGGATTAGAAGTAGGTAAGCAAATTGCTTTTGTACTTAGTGGTGGAAATACAAATATTGATAATGAATTAAGTGAAGATGATCTTTATAATCTTGAATTGGAAGCTTTCATGAGACTTATCCAGATGCCTAAAACTCAAGAGCGAATAAAACATACACTTGAAACTGGAAAACCATTAGTAAATTAAATTAATTTCTTGTAGTATTTGATCCTTTAAGGAAACAGATGAGTAATTTTGATACAAACCTAGATAAAAATTCAGCCAATTTTGTTCCACTATCACCATTAAGTTTTATAACTCGCGTGAAAGATATTTATCCAAACTATGACTCTTTAGTTTATGGAAAAAGAAGTTACACTTGGCTTGAAACCTATAATCGGTGTACCAAGTTTGCTAGTGCATTAGCAAAAAAAGGAATTACAAAAGGAAGTACCGTTTCAATCATAGCGGCAAATACTCCGGAATTATTCGAAGCACATTATTCTATCCCAATGACTGGCGGCGTTATTAATACGATCAATACTAGACTTGATGCAGATACAATTGCGTATATTCTAGATCATAGTGATGCAAAGCTTCTTATAACTGATACTCAATTTTCACCTACAATGAAAAAGGCTTTAAAAATATATGGGAAGAATATTCCTATTATTGACATTCATGATGATCAGGCAGTTTTTAAAGATGGTGAGGGTGAACAAATTGGAGAAATGACATATGAAGAATTTTTACAAACAGGTGATGACAATTATAATTGGTCTTTACCTGAAGATGAATGGCAAGCAATCTCACTAAGCTATACATCAGGCACAACTGGTAAACCAAAAGGTGTTGTGTATCACCACCGTGGATCATATTTAATGTCTACAGGAAGTGTTACGGCATGGAACATGCCTAATAAATTAACATTTCTTTATACTGTTCCAATGTTCCACTGTAACGGATGGGGCTATCCTTGGACAGCCGCTTTAATACATGCAAAGATTATTTGCTGCAGGTACATTGTTGCGAAAGATATTTATAATTTAATAGATAAATACAATGTAACTCATTTTGGAGGCGCTCCTATAGTTTTAAGTTTAATTGCTAACGCAGATGAGAGAGATAAAAAGGAAATAAATCATAAAGTGTATGTATTAACTGCTGGAGCTCCACCAACGAGTGCAATTCTTGAAAAGATGGATAACTTAGGTTTTGAAGTTATGCATGTATATGGGCTAACTGAAACATATGGCCATATTCTTCAATGCGCTTGGAATGAAGAATGGGAATCACAATCAAAATCTGAAAAAGCTGATATTAAAGCAAGACAGGGTGTTCGTTATCCAAATACTGAAGAAGTTTGTGTCGCAGATCCAGAGACCTATGAAAAAGTTCCAATGGATGGAGAAACTATGGGAGAGATTTTAATTCGAGGAAATGTTGTAATGAAAGGATATTACAAAAATAAAGAGGCAACTGAAGCATCCATGAAAAAAGGATGGTTTCACTCTGGTGATTTAGCCGTTGTCTATCCTGATGGATATATTCAAATAAAAGATAGATCTAAAGATATTATAATTTCTGGAGGAGAAAATATTTCATCTGTGGAAGTGGAGAATGTTGTTGCAAAACATCCATCTGTTTCCTTGGTTGCAGTAGTTGCCAAACCAGATGAGAAGTGGGGTGAAACACCATGTGCTTTTGTAGAATTAGCACCTGGAAAAAATGCCACAGAAGAGGATATAATTCAGTTTTGTAAAGAAAATATGGCTGGATTTAAAAGACCAAAGCATGTAATCTTTGGTGAATTACCAAAAACTTCAACAGGGAAGATACAAAAGTTTGAATTAAGAACAAAAGCAAAGGAGTTATAATGGATCCAAAAACTTATAAATTTGACACACTCAGTCTACATGCTGGTTATCAACCAAGTAAAAACGCTGGCTCAAGACAAGTTCCAATTTATCAAACAACTTCATATATGTTCGATGATGTTGATCATGCGGCAGCACTTTTTAATTTAGAAAGAGGTGGTCATATTTATAGTCGTATGTCCAACCCAACAGTACAAGTCCTAGAAGAAAGAGTTTGTGCTCTTGAAGGAGGAACAGCTGCTCTTGCAACTGCATCTGGAATGAGTGCAATTTTTTTAACTATTATGACTCTTTGTAACGCTGGCGATCACATGGTTGTTTCTTCTCAGCTTTACGGTGGAACAGTAAATTTATTTAGATTAACACTTCCTAAGTTTGGTATTAAAACAACTTTTGTAAAACCAAGAGATACAGAAGGTTTTAAAAAAGCTATTCAACCAAATACTAAAGGTATTTTTGGTGAGCTTGTTGGTAATCCTGGTAATGAATTAATGAACATGCCTGAAGTTTCAAACATAGCAAAAGAAGCAGGTATCCCACTAATAATTGACAGTACTTATCAAACTCCTTATTTGTGCAGACCTTTTGAACACGGAGCTGACCTTGTTGTACACTCACTAACTAAATGGATGAGTGGCAATGGTTCTTCAATGGCAGGAATATTAGTTGAAGGTGGAACTTTTGATTGGATGCAAAATGATAAATTTCCTTCTATGACAGAACCTTACGAGGGCTATCATGGACTATCATTTGCAGAAGAATTTGGTCCAACAGCTTTTACAATGATGGCAAGAGCTGAGGGTATGAGAGATATGGGGCCTTGTTTAGCTCCTCAAAATGCTTGGAATATTTTACATGGTTTAGAAACTCTTTCTCTTCGAATGGAAAAACATTGTTCTAATGCTTTGAAAATGGTTGAGTATTTATCAAATCATGAGAGTGTTGCTTGGGTTTCACATGCTAGCGCACCAGGACATCCAGATAAAGAACTTGCAGAAAAAATTCTTCCTAAAGGAACTGGGTCAATGATTGCCTTTGGAATTAAAGGTGGAAAAGAAGCAGGTGCTGCTTTTATTAATAATGTTAAACTTGCGTCACATTTAGCAAATGTTGGTGATGCAAGAACACTAGTTATACACCCAGCATCTGCAACACACTCACAAATGGATGAGGCAACTTTAAAATTTGCTGGATTATCTCATGATATGATTAGATTATCTGTTGGCTTAGAAGACTTTGAAGATATTGTAAACGATTTCGAAGATGGATTCAGAGCTGCAAAAAAACCTCGTTTAGTTGCAAACAAATAAATGAAGTTTAAAGTTCGCGGAATTGATACGTTTGCCTCCACTGGAGGCAGACCTTTTGATAAAAATAAACCCCTTATAATCTTCGTTCACGGCAGTGGACTAAGTCACATGGTTTGGGTTTTACAAACACGCTACTTTGCATTCCGTGGATATAGCGTTTTAGCCGTTGATTTACCAGGTCACGGACTTTCTTCTGGTGAAAGTTTAAAAACTATTGAAGAAATGGGAAACTGGGTTGGTGATGTAATTGGAGCAGTTGGATGTAAAGAAGCTTCACTTGTTGGACATTCTCAAGGATGTCTTGTAACAATGGAATGTGTTGCTCAACACCCAGAAAAAATTAAAACGTTAACTCTTATGGGTGGCGCATCTGCAATTCCAATGAATCCTGAACTATTAAGGCTTGCTGAAGAGAGTAATCCTAAGGCTGTTGATCTTATGATGGATTTTGCGCACGGGCCTGCAGGACATTTTGGAGGTCACCCTGTTCCTGGCTTATATCACCTAAATGTTGGTTCTATGATAGTTCAAAATAAAGAAATTAAAGATACCTTAGGTGTGGATTTTAGAGCATGCGATAATTATAAAAACGGACCTGAGATTGCTAAAAAATTAGATTTACCAACTCTCTCTATATTAGGTGCACAAGATAGAATGTGCCGTTTAAAAGATGGAAAAATTCTTGCTGATTATATTAAAGGCTCGGAAGTAAAGATTATTGAAGATTGTGGTCATATGATGCTCCTAGAAGAAGCAGATCAAACATTAGAAATTCTAAAGAAGTTCATAGCTGAACATTATCCGTTACCCAGTTAATAAATTTTAAAAATTTTTAATAATTAATATATCTTCTATTGCTGATTTTCTTCTTTATCAGGTCTTGTAAGTTCTTCGAGTTTACGCATTTCCTCTTCCATTTTAAGCTTTTCTTGCTCTTCGCGTTTCTTCTTACGTTCCTCAGCTTTCATTTTAAGCTTTAACTCTTTTTGCATTTTGCGGTCTCCCGCTCTTGATTTGTGATTAAAATGGATTCCCATAATGAGCGTGTATATACTAAAAATTTAATGATTTATCTAGACTCTAAATTTTAATTTCTGGCAAGCCAGACAATAACGACAAAAACAAATATAGCTATAGCTTGAAAAAGTACTCTTAAACGCATTAGCTTATTACTATGATTTTTATTAAGTTTGCCATTTACAGCCATTGCTATGACCCCAATGACTACGACTGCTAGAGTTGCAGCCATAAATAAAACTAGCACTATTTGCATTGTACCCATATATCTATCTATATAAAACTTTTATTGAATGAAGCAAGAATTCATACATAAGGTCAGTATGGACAATATATTATTAGGCCCATCAATATCAAAACACGATAAACCTAAGAAATTAATGGTAATGCTTCATGGTTATGGTGACAATGCTGCTAATTTTATTCATTTAGCAGAACCTTTAGACCAAGATGAATGGGGAATGCATTATGTAGCTTTAAATGCACCAAGTATTATGCCTGGCAATCCAATGGGTTATCAATGGTTTGATTTATATTTGAACGGTGTTTATATTTCTGATGTTGGTCCAAAAGAATTTGAAAATGTTAGAAATTTAATAAATGAAAATGTTAAAAAAATTTCTAATACGATATCTCTTCTTACAAATGATTTAAACATAGAGATGAGTGATTGTTTTGTTATGGGTTTTTCTCAAGGAGGCATAATGGCTTTTGAATTGGGTCAATCTCTTAATCAAAAATTAGCTGGCATAGCAATTATTTCTTCAAGAATAATTTCAAGAGAATTTGTTCCAAAAAATTCATTTTTAGAAACACCAATATTTATTTCACATGGTGGACTAGATAATGTGCTACCTGTTTCAAATTTCAATCAATCAGTTGAAATTCTAAAAAAATATAATTTTAAATTTGTATCTCACCTTTTACCAAATGATGAGCATACTATGTCGCAAGAAACAATAACTTTATTCCAAAACTTTATTAAAAAAAATATTTAAAGTAATCGAATCTTAATATTATATTACTATTTTAATAATATGACTTGGGTGAGTAGAAAATAAAATGAGTACCGCAGAAAATCCAGCTTTGGTTCTTAATGCTGATTTTCGGCCACTATCCTATTACCCACTTTCCTTATGCTCATGGCAAGATGCTATTAAAGCCGTTTTTCTTGAAAGAGTTTCAGTGATTGAAAATTACGAGCATGAAGTTCATTCCCCAAATCTTACATTTAAGTTACCAAGTGTAATTGCACTTAAAGATTATGTAACGCCTCAAAGAAGACCTGCGTTCACTCGTTTTAATGTATTTTTAAGAGATAATTTTACTTGCCAGTATTGCACTAATCGTTTTCCTGCCAACGAGCTGACATTTGATCACTTAGTGCCTAAATGTTTAAATGGAAAAACTACATGGGAGAATGTAGTTTCTGCTTGTACGTCCTGTAATTTAAAAAAGGGAAGAAAATTAATTCACAATACAGATATGAAACTTTTTAAAAAACCACTTCGACCATCTTCTATTCAACTACAAAACAATGGTAGGAATTTTCCACCAAATTTTTTGCATGAAACTTGGAGAGATTATTTGTACTGGGATACAGAATTAGAAAATTAAATTTTTTTTGAGATTGCAATAGCAGTTTTACATCCAAGCTCAATTACTTTAGTCATAATTTTATAACCTGGGGCTTTTTCCGCATCGTGTTCTATTCCAATATCATGGTGCTCTAGTTCATCATCTCGGAATTTAGAAATTGTTTTTTTTAAATCTTTATGATCATCTCCTAAGAGCTCCAATTGTTCTTGGTAATGTTCACCGATTACTTTTTCAACAGCAACAGTACACGCCATGGCAGCTTTTTCACCCATTAAGGCAGTGGATGCGCCAAGCGCATAACCTGCAACATTCCATAAAGGAAGGAGAGCAGTTGGCCTAACTCTATGTTCTAATATTAGTTCATTGAATTTATCAATATGCTCTTTTTCTTGGTCAGCCATATGTTGAATCGTTTTTCCAAGTTTTGAGTTCTTCCCAAAAACTGCTATTTGCCCGTCATATATTTTAGTTGCACCATATTCACCTGCATGATCGACTCTTATGATTTCTTCCAAAATCTCCCTATGAGTAATTCTATTTGAAGAGTGTTTTTTTTTAGACGCTTTTTTCTTTTTTAATGCCATAGTATCTAAATAAATAAATAGCATTTAAAATAAAAATAACTAGTAAAACTAGTGTATTAATTGAAGCAGCAGAAATTCCAAAAAAACTCCAAATAACTTCATCACAACTAATTACCTGCTTTGATAATATCTGTGCTTTAAGGTCTGAAGCATTCTCACTGTTAGTTAACATTGCTGAACAACCTGCTGGTCCTTTAAGAATTTTATTTTCAACTCCAACATGCCATATAGAATAAAAAAGCCCGTAAACTGATGCAAACTGTATTACTAAATAAAGCCAAATTTTATTTAAATTTTTGAATAAAAATATCAAAATTAAACATATTAAAATTAAATAATACGGATGTCTTTGCTTTAAACACAACTCACATGGCTGAAGATTAAAAAAGTATTCAGCAATTAATGCTGATGATATCGAGATAAGTGAAATAATAAATAAAAGTTTTATCCAATTACGAATTATCATAAAAATCTAATTATAAAAACACTTCCAACAAGTAAAATAAAAAATACAATAGTTAAAATATTAAAATATTTATCAATAATTAATTTAATTTTTTCACCAAAAAAATAAAGAAGTATTGCTATTAAATAAAATCTTAATCCCCGACCAATTATAGAAACAATAATAAACAAAAAAATATTTAATCCAAATACACCACTTGCAATAGTAATAAACTTATAAGGAAAGGGTGTTATTCCAGCACCTAGAACAATTAATATGCCAAATTCTTTGTAGTAATTTTCAAAGACACTAAAAGAATTTTCTAAATGATAAAAGTCTACAATGTAAATACCTACTGAATTATAAAAAAAATATCCTATTGCATATCCTAGTATTCCACCCAGAACTGAAAACAGTGTACACATAAAAGCATAAAATAAAGCTCTTGCTTTAGAAGCTAATGCCATTGGTATCAAAAGTATGTCTGGTGGAATTGGGAAAAATGAGCTTTCTGCAAATGATATTAAACTCAAATACCACTTTGCGTTTTTATGTTGTGCCTTCTCTAAAGTCCAATCGTAAGTTTTTTTAAAAAAATTCATTTAATTTTATTTTTTTTATAATTTTGATTTATACTATTAACTATCTTAAATCTAAATTATCATAGATATTACTTAAATGGAAAATATAGAGACTAAAGAATTAAAAACGGCATTTTATGCAACTTTTTCACAGGGGTTCTTTGCAACATTAACCTTCAGTATGTTTATGGTAAATTCACCAATTCTTTTTGATTTGATTGGTATGACAAAAATAGAATTTTCTATAGGATTTATTATTTTTGGTATTTGTAATGTAATTACAAACCAACTTACAACCCGTTTTTTACTCCCAAAAATAGGAAGCACAAATTGTTTAATTATAGCAAGATTATTATATGCTTTTATTCCTTTTTCTGTGTTTTACTTTTCTTCATATAATTTTTTTATTTTCGTATCTATGTTGTGGGGTATTTCTATTGGAATACAAGCTCCTAATATTTTTACACAAGTTGCGATAATAGAAGAAAAAACAAAAAAAATTCTTAATCCAATATTTAAATCATCCTTTAATTTTGGTTTTCTATCTGGAGCAGGAATATCTAGTTTATGTCTTGGTTTGGAAATTGACCCTGTATACACTACTTTTATTGTAGGTTTGTTTGTTTTTGTATCAACTTTGACTATGTATTTTTTTGGAATGAATATGAAATATGATGTTGTTAATAAGGATCCAAGATTTTCAATTCCAAATTATAAAATTATCATGTTTGCATCAATTAATATGTGTATTATCGCATTTATGGGAATAATAATTCAATGGTCACCTTTATGGCTCGTTACTGATCTTGCTGCACCAATTTTTTTAGTTGGTTCAATAGTTATTTTTTTTAATGTAGGTGAGATTATAAGTAATTTGTTTGCGTCAAAATTAATTACAAAACTTGGTGAAGTAATTGTAGGTCCATGTTTTGCAATGGTTGGATCAACAATATTAGTGATAAGTATTTTTTCTCAAAATATAATTATTATTTTTATAGCAATAACACTTTTTGGAATGTTAATTTCCAATGTTATGCCCATAGTATTTAGACAAGCAGTAAAAAATTCTCAAAATCCAATCCCAGTTACTATTTCTCATGTATCAAGTATTGCTTTTGTCGGAGCTATATTTGGACCTGCTGTTGTTGGAATTTCAGCTGAAACCTTTGGTTTAACGTTTAATATGTATGCATTAGGCGTTGTAATGTTTTTGATTGCTTTACTAATGTTTTTTATAATGCGTGAAGATAAATTGGTAGGAGTAGAGGGAATCGAACCCACACCACCGAAGTGACCGGATTTTGAATCCGGCGCGTCTACCAGTTCCGCCATACTCCCTTAGTTAAGGTTTACTCTGGATTTAATTATTAGTCTATTAGTTTTAATGATTTATTTATTTTTATTACGATTATCTTTTTAGATTAAATTTTGAAGAAATAGTCGTGTACTCACTATATCCCATTCTTGCTATATATCTCATTGCAACACTATCAACTCTATTATTCTTAATAAATTTGTTATTTATAAAAATTCCAATTACTTCACCAATAATCATTGTAGAGATTTTTTTTGAATTTGATTTTAATTTAATTGTTTTAACTAATTTACATTCTAAATTAACAGGACTATCTTTAACTGACGGAGGTTTAACAAGTCTAGATTTTTTCTTTCTTAAATTTGATAAAATAAATTCATCTTCATCAGGTTTGAAATCCCTGGAAGATATATTCATTTGATTTCTTGAAGTGGTGGTTGCAAAATTTACAACAAATTCTTTTGTAGTCAAAATATTTGATAACGTATCCTTATATTTCCCATGTGTTGAACTACCATTTGAACAAAACATAACTTGAGGAGGCTCATCAGCCACAGCGTTAAAATATGAATATGGTGCTAAGTTCGCTTTTCCATTTATACTAATTGAAGAAATCCACCCAATAGGTCTAGGAAAAACTAGTGACTTAAATGGATCTATTTTAAAAGGACTTCCTTTTTTTGGTTCATAAAACATTATCTATTTTATAAATAAGAATTTGCGTATTCTTTTATTTTTTCAAGCATAGAATAGACTCCATTCCTTCTCCCTGGAGTTAAAAGAGTATCAAGCTCTAAAGTATTTAACATACTAAAATCAGAATTTTTAATTTCAGATGGATTTCTGTCACCATAAATATCGCATAGAATTGTTACCATACCCTTTGATATAAATGCATCTGAGTCGTAATAAAATGAAAGTTTATTTTCTTTTAGTTTAGGAACCAACCAAACTTGTGCCTGACATCCAGAAACTTTAAACGAGTCATTTCTATATTCTTCTGGAAAATCTTTAGCATTTTTTGCTTGATCAATTAAAAACTTATACTTGTCCATTCCGTCATCGAATAGATCTAGACTCTCCTTGTAGTAATTTATTTTTTCTTCTATTGTTTTCATGACATAAATTTTCTTAACACTTTAGCAGAATCTTCTGGCAATACATCCATAATGAAAACACCAGCCATTGATTCTGATCCTGCTAAAATTTTTGGTTTATCGCCGTGTCGTAAAGGTGGATAAAATTCTACATGAAAATGAAAGTCATTATCATTTAATTCAGGAGATGCGTGTAAACCCATTATATATGGGCATCTTTTATTAAGAAAATTATCATATCCTTTAACAACTTGCTGAATACATTTAGAAAAATCTTCAATTTGCTCATCATTAAATTTCCACGGTCCTTCAATTTGAATTTTAGGTATTATCCATATCTCATAAGCATATCTTGCAAAGGGCGGTACAGCAGCAATAAAATTATCATTTTGATACACATAATATTTCTCCTCCAGTTCCTTCATAATTTTAATTAAAAAACTCTCTTTTTTAAATGCCCTTATTTCTTTTTCAATTGCAGGAGGAATAAAAGGATATGCATATATTTGACCATGAGGATGATGTAAGGTAACGCCACATTCTTCCCCTCTGTTTTCAAAAGGTAGAACATATTTCACATCTGGTTTTTTTTGTAACTCCAAATATCTATCAATCCAAACTTTAGTTAACAATTGTATTCTGTCTAAAGGCATTTCAGAAATTGTATCTAGATGTGCTGGGGAATAGACAACTACTTCACACTCTCCTTTTGAAGGTTTACTTAAAATTTTTTCTAAAAATATATTTTCTCCATTTGAATTAAAGCTAGCCCAACGATTTGGAAAGACTGCAACTTCAAAGTTTGAAAATGGTATTTCTGTAGGATAATTTAAATTTGCCCCTGGACAAAGTGGGCAATATTCTTTTGGCGGAAATGAAGTTCTATTTTTTCTTCCTGCTGAGTAGGTAACCCATTCTTCTCTTGAAGGGTTCCATCTCATATGAGGTTTAGGAATTTCTGTTACCTCAAGTTCTTGGCTTGGGGATTCTTTATGTTCCTTATAGCCATAAAGATAGAGTTCTTTTTTATCATTTCTTATAAAAATTCTTTTATGTATTTGATTCATTAATTTTTTCTTCCCATTTAATCGAAGAATTTATAATTTCACTTAGATCATTATATTTTGGCCTCCAATCAATATGTTTTAATATTTTTGATGTATCTGCAATTAATTGTTCAACATCCCCATCTCTTCTATTTGAAAATTTGTAATTAATTTTATCTTCTGAAATTTTATTTGCAGTATTTATAACATCTAAAACACTAAAACCATTTCCATAACCACAATTAAATAAGTTAGATTCTGAATTTTCTAATAAATATTTTGCAACTTCTAAGTGAATATCAGCAAGGTCAGAGACATGAATATAGTCTCTGATAGCTGTTCCATCAGCTGTATTATAATCATTGCCAAATATTTCAATATGATCTCTTTTACCTACAACTACTTCAGATAAAATTTTTATTAAATGTGTTGATCTTTTAGATATTTGACCTGATCTTAATTTTTTATCAGCTCCAGCAACATTAAAGTATCGCAATATTATAAATTTGTAGTCATGCTTATTTTCAAATAAAAAATTTTCTGTTTTTATTTTAGATTCAGCATATGGATTTCGAGGATTTAAATTTGTATTTTCATCAATTAATTTATTTTCACTTACCGATCCGTATGCAGCAGCTGTTGAAGAAAATACTATTTTATTTAATCCATTATTTTTACAAGTTTCAAATAGTTTAGTTGCATTTTCAGTATTATTATCAAAATATTTTTGCGGATATTTAACAGATTCTTCAACTTGAATAAAACCAGCAAAGTGCATCAATAAATCAAAGCTATTAGATTTTATAAGCTCAGAGATTACTTCTTCATCATTAATATTACATTTTGTAAAAAATGCATTTTTAGGAATAAGACTTTCGTTTCCAGTAGATAAATCATCAATAATATGAACATTATGACCAGCATCTAGAAGAGAAAGAGCGGCATGACTTCCGATATATCCTGCGCCACCCGTTAAAAGAAAATTCATATTAGTATCTAATAAATTATAATTAATTAATTTAAAATTGATATATTTTATAAATGACTAATATTATGAGTCTCTTTATTTATTGAATTCAAAATAAAGTCTGTTAATGCTAAAGATAGACATATTGTGCTAACATATGAGATTAAATAAAAAAAATATTATAGTTACTGCAGCTGCACAAGGTATTGGAAGAGCAACCGCTCTTAAGTTTGCAAATGAAGGGGCTAAAGTATTAGCAACTGATATTAATGAAGATAAATTAAATGATTTAAAAAACGATAATGAGAGTATCCAAACTATGAAATTGGATTCAACTAACAAAAAAGATGTAGAGGCTTTTTGTTCTTCTATAGACAAGATTGATGTTTTATTTCACGCAGTAGGTTTTGTACATCACGGAACAATTCTTGATTGTGATGAAGATGAATTTTCACGATCAATCAATGTTAATATATTTTCTGCATATTTAATGACCTACAATCTTTTGCCAAAAATGCTGAAAGAAAAGAAAGGTAATATCGTTATTGTTTCTTCTGCTGCATCTAATGTTAAAGGTGTGCCTAATAGGTTTATTTATGGAACTACAAAAGCAGCACTAAATGGATTTGTAAAAGCTATAGCTATAGATCACATTAAAGATGGAATTCGCTGTAATGCTATTTTGCCTGGAACTGTTGAAACACCTTCATGGGAGGGAAGAGTTAACATGGCTGATGATCCTGTTAAAGCAAGATCAGATTTTATAGCAAGACAGGCAATGGGAAGATTAGCACAACCAGAAGAAATAGCATCTCTTGCAACTTATTTAGCAAGTGATGAATCAGACTTTGTTACTGGAACATTAAACTTAATTGATGGAGGATGGACTTTATAATGAAAACTTTAAGATACAGAATTGGAAATGAAGTTAAACCAGGAATACTTGATCAAAAAGGAAATATTCGAGATGTGTCATCTCTAGTTAAGGATTGGGATAATAAAAATGTAACTATTAGCAAATTGAATGAAGTGAAAAAAATTGATCCTACATCTTTACCTCTAGTCGAAAACAGTGATGGATATGCACCTTGTGTTTGTAAAGAAAGTATTGGAAAATTTATTTGTATCGGCCTCAATTATTCTGATCATGCTGAAGAAACAGGTCAGAAAGTTCCACCTGAACCAATTATTTTTGCAAAAGCAACAAGTGCCGTTATTGGACCAAACGATAATGTAGAGATTCCAAAAAAATCAGTAAAGTCTGACTGGGAAGTTGAACTTGGTGTTATTATTGGAAAAGAAGCAAAATATATTTCTGAAAGCGAATCACAATCTCATATTGCTGGATACTGTGTCATCAATGATCTCAGCGAAAGAGAATTTCAAATAGAACATTCCGGCCAATGGGTTAAAGGAAAGTCTTGTGACACTTTTGGTCCAATCGGACCATATTTGGTTACTACTGATGAGGTACCAGATCCTCAAAACTTAAAAATGTGGCTTGATGTTAATGGTAAAAGAATGCAAGATGGATCAACAAGCACCATGGTTTACGGCGTAAACTTTTTAATAAGTTACTTAAGTCAATTTATGTCATTACAACCTGGAGATATCATTTCAACAGGCACACCCCCAGGAGTTGGAATGGGAATGAAACCACAAGTGTTTTTAAAAGCAGGTGATGAAATGAAACTTGGTATTGAGGGTCTGGGAGAACAAACTCAAAAAACCATTCAGGCGTAATGTTTGGCAATATCAATAATTGTCATAACGTTAAAGATTTTAGAAACTTGGCAAAAAAAAGACTACCTAGTCCAATATTCCATTACATTGATGGTGCTGCTGATGATGAGATAACTTATAAAAGAAATACTGATGCCTATGAGCAATGTGATTTAATTCCAAATGTTTTAAGCGGTGTTGATAAAGTTGATATGTCAACTACGGTAATGGGACAAAAGTTAGATATGCCTTTGTATTGTGCACCAACCGCTCTTCAAAGATTATTTCATCATGAAGGTGAGATTGGAGTTGCAAAAGCTGCAGAAAAATTTGGAACTATGTTTGGAATTTCTTCTTTAGGGACAGCCAGTATTGAAGAAATATCAAATTTAGTAAAAACACCTAAATTATTTCAACTCTATGTTCACAAAGACAAAGGACTAAATAAAGCTCTTATAGAAAGATGTAAGGAATCAAATTTTGAAGCAATGGCTGTTACTGTAGATACTGCTGTTGGAGGTAACCGTGAAAGAGATTTGTATACAGGTTTTACTATTCCAATGAAATTAAAACTCAATAGTATTCTAAGTTTTATACTCCATCCAAAGTGGGCAGTAGATTATTTTACAAAACCAAAATGGGAATTAAGTAATCTAAAGGATCATATTAATGAAGGCACAACAGTAATGACAACCATAGGAGATTACTTCACAAAAATGCTTGATAACTCCATGAGTTGGAAAGATGTAGAAAATATTAATAAAGAGTGGGGACGTCAATTTGCAATTAAAGGGGTAATGTCTGTAGATGATGCAAAAAAAGCAGTCGACGTGGGTGCCTCCGCTATAATGGTTTCAAATCATGGAGGACGACAGTTAGATGGATCAAGATCACCATTCGATCAATTAGCTGAAATTGTAGATGCTGTGGGTGATAAAATAGATGTAATATGTGAAGGAGGTATCAGAAGAGGTACTCATGTTTTAAAAGCATTGTCTCTTGGTGCAAAAGCTTGTTCCGGTGGAAGAATGTATTTATATGCTTTAGCAGCGGGTGGTCAAAAAGGTGTTGAAAAAAGCTTGTCTAATCTTCACAATGAAATTGAGAGAGACATGAAATTAATGGGAGTTTCCAACATAAAAGAATTAACAAGAAAAAATCTAAAATTCAGATAAATCAACAATTTTCTTAAAAAAAATATTTATTCTAATTCAATTTTATTTTACAAATTTTTTATGAATGATGAAATTGATCCAATACTAGTTGGTGAAACTGACGATATTGAGGTTGGAACTGTGGAGAGTTTTGAACATGACGATGTTAATTATGCAGTTTATCATTTAGAGTCAGGTTTTTTTTGTACACAGGGAAACTGTAATTGCGAGGAAAAAGCACCTTTAAGTGAATCTGAAATTGAGGGAGAAGAGTTAGAATGTGTTGGTTGTGGCAATACATATAGTATCGTTTCAGGTGATTGTATTAGTGATCCTGAATTGGACGGTCTTAAGATCTTTGATATATCCGAAGAGGATGGAAATATTTACTTAAATATCTAACTGATAATATTAAGATTTATAATATTATTTTTGTTTAAATTTTTACTTTTAGTCAAAAAATTAAAAACATTTTCACAAGACTCAATCGCCATTCTTTTCCTACATTCTAATGTTAATGCTGAATTATGAGGAGTTAACAAAGTATTTTGTAATGAAAATAATTTGTGGTTATTTATTGGAGGTTCAATTTCAAAAACATCTAATCCCGCAGCAAAAATTTTTTTGTTTTTTAAAGCATCATATAATGCATCTTCATTAACAATCCCACCACGAGCAGAATTAATAAGAATTAAATTTGATTTACAAATTTTAAATGAATTATAGGAAATCAAATCTTTAGTATTTTTATTTAAAGGCAAATGAATACTAATATAATCGGCAATTTTAAAACCCCTTTCCTTTTCTATTGGAATATAATTTAATTTTATTATTTCATCATTAGAGACAAAAGGATCATGAATGTAAACTTCCATATCAAAAGCTAAACATCTTTTAGCTAAAGCTTTTCCAATTCTACCAAAACCTAAAATCAAAATTTTTTTTTGATATAATTCAAAAAAATTAGGAAGTTTAGCTTTTTCTTTAAATTTATTATTTTTGACTAATTTATCTGATTCAAAAATATTTTTAGTCAAACAGAGCATCATTGTCATTACATGCTCAGAAACACTAACTGAATTAGCTGTACCAGTTATTGCTAAAGCAATTTTATTTTCATTCAAAAAATTAGTATCAACATTGTCGTAACCAACACCATGCCTAGCTACAACTTTTAAGTTTTTTGCATTAGATAGAATGTTTTTGTTTAATTTCACTGTCCTAACAACAATGCCATCCACATCTTTTAATTCTTCTTTAAGCTGCTTCTCTTCCTTGTTTTCTGTAACAAAATACTCGATATTATTTTTCTCAAAAATTTCGAACCCACTTTTATGAATCTCTCCAACAACTCCAACTTTCATAAATTATTTATATTCTAAAATATTAAAAAAATAAATTGATTAACTCTTTAAATTATTTTTTTATTATAATAATATCAATTTTTTTTGGGAAAGGTACCTATGAAAACAGTTAGAATGTCATGTTCACATGCATTAATTAAATATTTAACAATGCAAAAAATTTTAATTAATAAAAAAAAAGAACCTCTTTTTCCAGGCGCATTCGGTATTTATGGCCATGGTAATGTTGCTTGTATTGGACAAGCTATGGAAGAATATCAGAATGAACTTCCAGGATATAGGGGGCATCACGAACAAAATATGGCATTGACTGGTATTGCATACGCACGTGCAAAAAGAAGACAACAAATATTTGTTGCAACTTCATCTGTTGGACCGGGTTCTACTAATATGGTTACAGCTGCTGCAGTTGCATTAAGCAATAGACTTCCAATTTTACTTCTACCAGGAGATACATTTTCTAGTCGTTTTCCAGACCCTGTTTTACAACAAGTAGAACATTTTAACTCTCCTTCAGAAACTCAAAATGATTCATTTAAATCTGTATCAAGGTATTTTGATCGAATTACTAGACCTGAACAAATTTTAACATCTTTACCACAAGCAATTAATGTAATGCTTGATCCTGCAGACTGTGGCCCAGCAGTAATTTCTATGTCGCAAGATGTTCAAGGAGAAGCGTATGATTATCCTGAAATCTTTTTTGAAGAAAAAATTCATGAAATTAGAAGAATTCACCCTGATCCAAATCAAATACAAAAGGCAGCTGATAAATTAAAACAATCTAAACAACCAATTATTATTTCAGGTGGAGGTGTTTTATATTCAGAAGCAGAAGAGGAGATTTCTGCTTTTGCAAAAAAACATAATATTCCTGTAACAGCAACTGTGATGGGTATTGGTTGTATGAATAAAGATGATCCTTATTATATTAGTGCAATTGGATGCTTAGGAGAAGGCTCATCTAATAACCTTGCTACTGATACAGATTTAGCACTAGCTGTAGGAACAAAGTTAGGAGACTTTACAACTGGCTCTTGGACTAATTTTGAAAATGAAAATTTTCAACTTGTATCAATAAACACTTCACGATTTGATACTACAAAACATCGCGCAACTCCTGTAGTCAGTGATGCAAAAATTGGACTTCAAGAATTATCAAAAGCATTAGGAGATTGGAAAGCACCAGATAATTGGTACCAGCGTTCAATTGAGGAAAGAAATAAATGGGATGAATATGTTGCCAAAGAAAGTGGACCAACAAACCAAGAATTGCCTTCCTATGCTCATGCTGTAGGTGCAGTCTATAGAAATTCAGACCCATCAGATATTGTAGTAACTGCAGCTGGAGGTTTAGTTGGTGAAGTGGTTCAAATATGGAAACCTAAAGAACTAAATACTTTTGAAACTGAATGGGGATTTAGTTGTATGAGCTATGAAATATCAGGAGCACTTGGAATCAAAATGGCAAAACCTAAACAAGATGTAATTGTATTTGTTGGTGATGGTTCATACCTCTTACAAAATAGCGACATCTACAGTTCAGTTTTATATGATAAAAAATTAATTATAGTTGTTTGTGATAATGGTGGTCACATGGTTATTAATAGATTGCAACTAGCAAAAGGTGGGAATGAATATCTTTGCAATCTTAATGCTGCAAGAGCAACGAATATACAGTTTGTTGATTTTGAAGCTCACGCAAAAAGTATGGGGGCAAATGGTGAGACTGTTAAATCTATTTCAGAGTTAGAGGCCGCTTTCAAAAGAGCAAAAGAATCAGACAAAACATATGTTATTTCTATGAAAACAGATGGGTATGAATGGTTAGAGGGGACAGCTTTCTGGGAAAGCCCAACACTCGAAGTAGATAATACCGAAGGTAAGAAATCAGCTCTTAATGAATTTTTAGAAGGAAAAAATAAACAACGTAAGGGCGTATAAAAATAACTTTTTTTTCTAAAATTTAAATATTGTATGAGTCAAAACAAGCCTATAATTTTATTAGATCCATATCCCAGAACAATGGATCTACTTTTTTCTAAAGAAAATTTAAAATACTTAAAAAAAAATTTTAAACTTATTACTGCTCCAAATAAAAATAAAAATAATTTTTATGAAAAGAATTTATCTAAGGCAGATTATATTTTTGGGCAACCGAATTTACCTTCATCTTTAATTGTTAAATCCACAAAACTTAAAGCCATATTTAATGTAGAGAGCAATTTTATGGACAATATGGATTATGATTATTGTTTTAAAAAAGGAATACATGTTTTAGCAACATCTCCTGTGTTTGCTCAACCTGTTGCTGAAATGGCAATGGGTCTTACTTTATCTATAGCTAGAAGTATTCATATTGCTCACTCAGACTTTATTTCAAAAAAAGAAAAATATGGTGGTGCAATTAGTCAGAATAATTTTTTAATAAAAAATAAAACATTTGGTTTAATTGGTTTTGGTGATTTAGCAAGATCGCTTACTCCTATACTAAAAGCATTCTCTAACAATATCATTGCCTATGATCCTTGGATTCCCAATAAAGAAATTGAAAAATTGGATGTTAAACCAACCAGTTTAAATTTGTTACTCAAAAATTCTGACATCATTTATGTACTTGCATCCATTACTTCTTCTAATGAATCCATGATTAATTCTTCTAAGCTTAAAATAATAAAAGATGGATCAGTGTTTGTCTTAATGAGTAGAGCAGCCATAATTAATTTTGATGATTTTTATAATTTTTTAAAAAATAGAAATGTGTTTGCTGCCATTGATGTTTTTCCACAAGAACCATTTCCTAAAAATCATAAATTAAGAAAACTCAAAAATGTAATTTTTTCTCCGCATAGAGCTGGAGCATTAGACAGTGCATTCAAAGAGATGGGTGAATTAGTAATTCAAGATTTAAAACTTATTTCAAAAGGCCTTCCACCTAAATTATGCAAAAAAGCTGAAAGAGAAACTGTTAAATATTTACGTTCAAAACCAGTTGATATTAATTAAAAATTATTTAAAAATACACTATGTCAGATAACTTAGTACTGGAAGCTAAATCAGTTTCGAAATTTTTTGGTACTATTACAGCTCTTCAAAATGTAGATCTTCATTTAAATAAAGGCGAGGTTCTTGGTGTCGTAGGTGATAACGGTGCTGGAAAATCTACATTAATGAAAGTTTTATCAGGATTATATAAGCCAAGCGAAGGTTCACTTTTTTTTGATAAAGAAAAGGTAACCTTAAATAGTCCCAGAGACTCACAAAATTTGGGCTTAGAAATGGTTTATCAAGATTTAGCACTAGCTGGGAATCTCCCTATAGGTGACAATATTTTTTTAGGAAGAGAGCCAACAAGAAAGGTCGGCCCTTTTAATTTTTTAGATCATAAAAAAAGAAAACAATTAACTGAAGAGCATCTTGCAAAACTTAAAATAAACGTAAAGAGTGCTGATCAAAAGGTTGAAGAATTATCAGGCGGACAAAGACAAGCAGTTGCAATTGCTAGAGCTACAGCTTTTAACGCGAAAATTGTATTGATGGATGAACCAACGGCAGCACTTGCTGTTAAAGAAGTCGGAAAGGTTCTAGATTTAATTTTGAATCTAAAAAAATTAGGCGTTAGTGTAATAGTAATTAGTCATCGAATGGATGATATTTTTACTGTTTGTGATCGCGTAATGGCATTATTTCAAGGTACAAACTTTGCTGAGTCTGAATTAAAAAATACTTCAAGAGATGAAGTGATTGGATGGATCATGGGGAAAAAAGATTAATGGATAAGAATCAAGAAACTTTATTTGTCAGACTTATTCCTTTCTTTGAAAGATATGGAATCTTATTACTTATCCTAATCATGATTGCCGTTTTGCATTTGTTGCAACCTGATGTGTTTTTATCATGGAGAAATGTTACAAATATTTTTAAACAAGTTTCTTGGCAGTCTATGTTAGCACTTGGTGTCTTTATGGTCATTGTAACTGCAGGTATAGATTTATCAGTCGGTTCAATTATTATGTTGTCATTAATGGGGCTTGCTATTGCTTCAAAAGCAGGAATGCCTTGGTACGTTGTCATGTTAGTTGCACCGGCAATAGGATTTTTGTGTGGTATGTTTAATGGTATTGGAATTACCTTACTTAGAATGCCTCATCCATTTATTATGACATTGGGAACGCTGTATATTTTTAGAGGAATTGGAAACCTTATTTCTGGAGGTGTGCCAATAACAGGTTTTGCTGAACAGATAAGAGTTATTGGAAATGGTAAAATTAAACTAGATGTTTTTTTTGGAGAAGGGGCGCGAGAGTACATTCCCACAAGTTTAATTTTAATGATTGTTATATTCTTTATCTTTTGGGTTTTTTTAAATCATACACGAATAGGTAAATGGATTTATGCGATTGGTGGTAACCCTGGAGCAGCAAGAGCAGCAGGTATAAATGTAGATCGTATTTTAATCGTAGTTTACACCCTCTGTGGTTTCTTGGCTGGTATTGGAGGTTTAATTTTAGCTGGAAGAACGAATTCTGCTTATCCAAATGCTGGTTTACAATCTGAGCTAGATGCGATTGCAGCAGTTATTATAGGTGGAGCAAGCTTCTTTGGGGGCAGAGGAACCGTTTTAGGTGTGTTTGCTGGAGTCATGATTATGGGTATACTCCGAAATGGTCTAAATCTAATGAA
>CABYHL010000004.1 GCA_902518895.1 uncultured Alphaproteobacteria bacterium
TACATCCTATTGGGTTCATTAGATCAGATGATTCTAAGAAAGGACCTCTCTTTAATTTCTGCCTTGCGAGAAAAAAAATTTTTTCAAATACATCTATTCTGAATACAAAATTTTTTATATTTATATATCCTATTGATTCCCAATAGCTATCAGGCATATTGATTTTCGATAAAAAAGACACTCTTCCATTTGATGGTAGTGGCAAAAATTCATTTGTATCTTTTTGATAAAATGTTTTCCACAAAATTGCACAGTACTCTAAAGG
Source organism: uncultured Alphaproteobacteria bacterium (assembly GCA_902518895.1). Taxonomy (GTDB): domain Bacteria; phylum Pseudomonadota; class Alphaproteobacteria; order HIMB59; genus CACPNW01. Next base: position 266 of record CABYHL010000004.1, read on the forward strand.
TTTTTTCTTTAATAAATTAGGTATAAAAAAATATTTAGCTCCTATTCTAATACCTAATTTTGAAAGTTGAAGTTTGCTCTCTTGCGAAATTTTCTTTAAAGTCTCTCTAAATTTATCAACTGGGTAATTTCCAAAATTTTCAAGACAATTAAAAGCGATCGCTCTAATCTCTGTATTTAAATCTTCATCTAAGTTTTTATTCAAAGGATAAAGTGTTTCATTTATTTCATCATCTAACCATTTTTGAAGTTTAGCTGAAATCAGTAGTTTATTTTCTGTAGACAAATATTCTGAATTTAAAGCATCAGTGATTGGTTTGTATATAGATGGACCTTTCTTTAATTTTCCAACAGGTTCATCTCCCCAATAAATAAGGGTATCATCCTTGATTTTAGATTTATTTACATCTCCAAAACTAATTGAATCTAAAGGTGCATTTAAAAAATTTTCAACTTTTTCGTTAATCATATTTCTTACTGATTTTTTTATATTACTAATCGAAAAAAGAGATTGTGAAAATATTTTTTTATCTTGAATGAGATCAAAACCTTTTATAATTCCGTATTTATCCTTATCTAAGAATATTTCATTGTTATTTTTTATAAGTATATCTTGGATATTTTGAATTTTTTGTTGTCCTATAAAAAATTTAGAAGAGTAGTCTATAAATTTTTTTGTAAGACTATTATGTAATTGATCAGATAATTCATTTTCAATTTGCTGGGTTTTTTCTTTCCAATAACTAGTATTTTTAAGCCAATCATGATTATTTGAGATATATGTCCAAGTTCTTATTTGAGATATTTTGATAGAAAGCTCAGGTATACCTCCGCCAAAATTATTAAGTCTACTAATTTTCTGGTCAATCCATTTTTCAGGAATTTTGTAATTATTATTTATCAATATAAGATATATATCTTTTAGAAGTAATAAATAATTATCATTGAATAATTTTTCAAAATCTGGAATTTGACAAACATCCCATAGTAATTTTAAATTAACATTTGATGTGAGTAATATTTTTATTTCTCTATCATTTATCAAATTACGCAAGTTGACTTCATCCAAAGCATTTTTTTTATGTATAAAGTAATTGTGTATGGGATATTTTTTTAGTGAAGATAATAAATTTTCAATAGAGCTAAAATCTAAATTGCTATTTCGCCAATAAATCTTTTGAATTTTTTCAAAGTTGTGAGTTTCAATTTGTTGTATTATTAATGGATCTAAGTTTCCAGCTTCTTTTGTATAACTAAAAGTACCATCTTGTTTATATCTACCAGCTCTTCCTGCGATTTGACCTAACTCACTTGGAGTAAGATTACGATTATATCTACCATCAAATTTTTCTAAAGACGAAAAACTAACATGATTGATATTTAAATTTAAACCCATTCCGATTGCATCTGTAGCTACAAGATAATCAACATTTTTATTTTCATATACTTCAACTTGAGCATTTCTTGTTCTTGGACTGAGTGAACCCAAAACAACTGCAGTTCCACCTTTATGAGTTCTAATATTTTCAGCAATTTCGTAAACTTTATTTATATTGAAAGCAATTATTGCAGACCTTGGTTCTAATTTAGAAAAATTTTGTTTTCTAAAAAATGTAAGTTTAGAGAAGCGAGATTTTTTTTCAATAGAAATATTTGGAAATATTTTTTTTAATATATTTTCTATATTCAATGATCCTAAAAAAATTGTTTGGTAATTACCCCTTAAATTAAGAATTCTGTCTGTAAAAATATAGCCTCTTTCATAATCTGCAGCTAGTTGGGCTTCATCAATGATTACACAATCTACTGAAATATTATTTGGCATTGATTCAACAGTACAAAAAAAATATTTAGCTTCTTTTGGTAAAATTTTTTCTTCACCAGTAATTAATGCTACATTATTTAATCCAACTCTTTTTACTGCTTTATCATAATTCTCTCTAGCTAGTAATCTTAGTGGAAAACCAAAAATTCCTGAAGAATAAGAAAATAATTTTTCAAATGCAGTGAAAGTTTTTCCGGTATTAGTAGGCCCAAGTATAGCTAATAAATTCTCATTATCATTAGACATGCAATTAAGCAGCTTCTGATATTATTTCATTTAAAACGTAGTTTAAAATTCCACCAGCTTTATAGTACTCTAATTCTTTATTTGTATCTATTCTACACTTTAAATTTATAGACTTTCTTTCTGAAAAATTAATTTCACAATTAAGAATTATTCCTGGTTTCAATTCAGCTAAACCAGATATGGTTATGGTTTCTTCACCATTAATACTTAGGTTTTCTTTGTTATCTTTTTGAGTAAATTCTAGTGGTAAAACTCCCATTCCAATTAAATTAGATCTATGAATTCTTTCAAAGCTCTCAGCAATTACTGCTCTAACACCTAAAAGTCTTGTGCCTTTAGCTGCCCAATCCCTAGATGAGCCAGTACCATACTCTTTTCCTGCTATTATTACTGTGTCAATATTACTTTTTATATACTCTTGAGCTGCATCATAAATTGACATTTCTTTATTTGAGAGAAAAGATTTAGTATACCCTCCCTCAACATTATCTAAAATTAAATTCTTTATTCTTATGTTGGCAAATGTGCCTCTCATCATAATTTCATGATTACCACGTCTTGATCCATAAGAATTAAAATTTTTAGAATTGATTTGTCTATTAGTTAAATAAAGTCCAGCAGGGCTATCTTCTTTAATACTTCCTGCAGGTGATATGTGATCAGTTGTTACACTATCACCTAGTAATGCTAATATTCTTGCGTCTTTTATATCTTTTAGTTCAAATTTATTTTTTGTATCAAAAAAAGGTGGATGTTTTATATAAGTACTAGTATCGTTCCAATTATAAGTTGTGTTTTTAGAATTATTAATTGATTTCCAGTTATCATCACCTTTGTAAATTTCTTTATATCTTTCTTTAAACATTTCCGGAGTTAAACATAAACTGAGTGTTTGATTAATTTCTTTATTTGATGGCCATAAGTCTTTCAAAAATATTTGTTTACCAGATTTAGAATTGCCAATGGAGTCGGTTGCAAGGTTAATATTAATATTTCCTGCAATAGCATATGCTACAACAAGAGGTGGAGATGCAAGAAAATTAGCTTTTACTTCTTGATGTACTCTTCCTTCAAAGTTTCTATTTCCAGATAATACAGAACAAACAGTTAAATTATTTTTTTTAACTTCATTAGATATCCATTCATCTAGAGGGCCGGAATTACCGATACAAGTAGTGCATCCATAGCCTACAGTATTGAAACCAAGTTTATTAAGGTATTCTGTTAATCCGGCCTTTTCAAGATAATCGCTAACAACCTTACTTCCTGGCGCTAAACTTGTCTTGACCCAAGGCTTAACCTCTAAGCCTAAATCAATTGCCTTTTTAGCAACTAATCCAGCTGCAATCATTACATTTGGATTAGATGTGTTTGTGCAACTAGTAATTGCAGCAATTACAACATCACCTGTATTTAATTTATTATTAATAGTTTGATTATTGTCTATCTTACTAAATTCAGTTGGCACATCTTTTAAGAGGATTTTATCTTGAGGTCTTTTTGGACCAGCGAGAGTAGGTTCTACAGTATCTAAGTCTAATAATATTTTATCAGAATAATCAGGAGCATAATTTTCATCTGCCCATAGGTTTTGTTTTTTTGAGTATTCTCTAACAATGTTCAGATGCTCATTTTCTTTACCAGTTAGTTTAAGGTAGTTTATAGTTTCTTCATCTGTTGGAAAAAATCCACAAGTTGCCCCATATTCAGGAGCCATATTTGAAATTGTTGCTCTATCGGCTAACGATAAATTCTTTAAACCACTTCCATAGAATTCTACAAATTTACCAACAACACCTCTATCTCTAAGAATTTTAGTAATAGATAGAACTAAATCAGTTGCCGTAATTCCTTCCTTCAATGATCCTTTAATTTCAAAACCGATAACATCGGGAATATTCATAGAAATTGCTTGACCTAGCATTGCAGCTTCAGCTTCTATTCCCCCAACTCCCCATCCTAAAACAGAGAGTGAGTTGACCATCGTTGTATGACTATCTGTTCCTACAACTGAATCTGGGAATAAATAGTTTTGATTGTCTATTTCCTTCAACCATATGGTCTTAGCTATGTTTTCTAGGTTTACTTGATGACAGATTCCTGCGCCTGGAGGCACGAGATAAAAGTTATCAAATGAACTTTGGCCCCATTTTAGAAATTCATATCTTTCTTTATTTCTATCAAATTCTTTTCTAACATTTTCTTTTAAAGCATTATTATCTTTATAATTATCTACCATAACAGAATGATCTATAATGAGATCTACCCTAGATAAGGGATTTATTTTTTTTGGCTCAATTCCTTTTGATTTCAAAGCATTTCGCATTGCAGCAAGGTCTGCAACAGCTGGCACACCTGTAAAGTCTTGCATTAGAACTCGTGTTGGAAAAAAGGCTATTTCAATTTTTTCATCTTTGTTATTATTTTTTTTTAAAGAATGGAAAACTTTTGAAATCATATCTTTAGTAATGTTTTCTCCATCTTCATTTCTAAGAAGATTTTCAATAATTATTTTTATAGAAATTGGTGTTTTGCTTAGATCAATATTAAAATATTCAGCTGCTTTATTTAAATCAAAATATTTAAATTTTTCATCATTTATTTCAATTATGCGCTTAGAATTAAAAGAATTTATATTTTTCATGATAAAATTGATTAATAATTATAATAATTAAATAGTATGAACGTAAATTTTTGTATAGCAAAATGTTTATTTCTGCCAAAAATATAAAGTTTTGTTAAAATTGTTTTAATATTAATTTTTTTAAATTAATAAATAAAATTCAGTATCAGATTAATTTTAAAATATTGCTATATTGTTGACTTTAACCGTAAGTTTTGGGAATAAATACTCAGCCTTTTATAATTATCACTATGTTGATAATGGAGGGAGGTTCCTCCGGGGTAACAAAATACAAGGAGTATTTTATGGCCAAGAAGAAAAAGAAAGCTGCTCCTAAAAAGAAAAAGAAAGCAGCTCCTAAGAAAAAGAAAAAAGCAGCTCCTAAAAAGAAGAAGAAAAAAGCTGCTCCTAAGAAAAAGAAAAAAGCAGCTCCTAAAAAGAAGAAGAAAAAAGCTGCTAAAAAGAAGAAAAAGAGAAGATAGTAATACTTCAATTTTTCAAGAAAACTTTAATTTAAAGTTTTCTTTTTCTTATCTTTTTCAAAAAGATAAAACGGGGCTTAGCCCCGTTTTTTTTATTGTTTTAAATTAAAAAGTGATTAGACCAAAATAATGCTAATTGTTAAGGACTTATCTGTAGAAAGAATAGATAAAAAAATATTTGAAAATATTAATTTATCACTTACTCCAGGTAATATTACCATCTTAAGAGGTAAAAATGGTTCCGGCAAAACTACGTTATTAAAAGCAATTCTAAATCTAATAGAACCATCATTTGGATCAATATTTTGGAAAGGGAAATTATTGAAAAACAATTTTTATGATTTCTATAATCATACTACATACATAGCTGATACAACATCAAGCTTAAGAAAGTTAACTATCAAAGATAATGTTAATATTTGGAAAAAATTTTTTATATCCAATATTGGTGATGCTCAAATTGAAACGGCGTTAAAAACATTAAAATTAGATAATTATTTGAATAAAAAAGTTGCAACATTATCTTTTGGTGAAACTAAAAAATTAGAATTTTTAAGATTAATAATAGAAAACAAAAAAGTTTGGATTTTAGATGAACCTTTTTCTAATTTAGATGAAGATTCAATTGAACTAATGAAACAAACTTTTGAAGATCATTCCTCTAAAGAAGGATCTATAATTTTTAGCTCACATCAAAATCCAGGTATTTATGTAACAGAAGAAATAGAGCTATAAAATAATGAATTTTTTAAATAAAATAATTTTCTTTTATTACAGAGAATACAAATTAAATATGAGTGGTGCTCAAGATATTTTAACAAATATCATTTTCTTTTTTATATCAATATTTATTTTTATTTTCTCTATTGGACCAGATAAACAAACAATTTCTATAATAGGAGTTGGTATATTGTGGACATTATTATTACTAAGCTCAACTTTATCTTTAAGGAAATTTTATCAAGATGACTTTGAGAATGGAAATTTAATTATAATGCATTTAAATGGTTTTAGTTTTGGTTTTATTGCTATTTTAAAAACTTTTTCACATTTTATTTTTGTACAGATTCCCTTTTTATTATCGATACCGATTGCATGTATCTTACTAAATATTGCGAACGATAAACTCTTCTACTTATTTGCTAGTTTTAGCATTGGATCACTTATTCTGTCCTGTTTAGGTTCAATTTCATCTTCAATGAACTTAATGAATCAACGAAACTTTCTACTGGGCAGTGTCATGGTTATGATATTTAGTGTTCCAATAATTATTTTTTCAGTAGGTATTATTAATATGGAAGAAAGCTTTAATTCTCTTATAAACATATTATTTGGAATATTATTAATAGTTTTTGCTATAAATCCCTGGGCAAGTGGGTTGTGTCTTAAACTTTCATTAGAAAATAATTAATATGAAGTTCTTAGTTAATCCTAGTAAATTTAATGAGATAGCTGATTATATATTTAAACCAATACTAATCTTATCCATCGTATTGTTTTCTTTAGGATTATTGTTTGCTTTTTATCTATCGCCAGATGATTATCAGCAAGGTTCAACTGTAAGAATAATGTATGTACATGTTCCGAGTGCGTGGTTAGCTTTACTAACTTATGCAATAATGACCCTTTATAGTATTATGGCACTTGCTTTTAGAATACCCTTTGGTTTTATTTTTAATACAGCAGTGGCACCAATAGGTGCAATTTTTACTTTGATATGTATAATTAGTGGATCTTTATGGGGAAAGCCAATGTGGGGTACCTGGTGGGTGTGGGATGCACGGTTAACTTCTGTTGCAATACTTTTTGTTATTTATCTAATTATTATTTTTATGAATTTATCTTTTGAAAATAGGATTGTAAGAGAAAAGGTTGTTGCTATATTTGTTCTTGTTGGATCAGTAAACCTACCAATAGTTAAATTTTCTGTGGATTGGTGGAACACACTACATCAACCAGCAACAATAAGCAAATTGTCAAAACCCAGTATTGATCCTTCAATGATGACGCCTTTAATTATCATGACATTTGCATTTATAATGATTGGAATAGCAATAGCCATTTTAAGAATAAAAACAGAGATAATTTCAAGAAAATCTTATTTAAGTTAATTTGTGACTTTTAGTCCATTGGATTAAGTATCATTCCTGAATAATTTTGTTATTAGACAATATGTATTTTTGGTATATTTTTGGATCTTATATCTCTGCTTTCCTTTTAATTTTTTTGTTATTATTTTTTAGTTACTTAAAACTTAGAAGAATGAGAAATAAATGAGTCTACGATTTCAAAGATTGCTATTTATATTGCTTACTTTGGTAATTATACTGAGTGCAGTCCTACTTATTTTATATAATACAAGAGAAAATGTATCATATTTTTATACACCATCTGAAATTGATAAATCAGAAATCATAATAAATAAAATAATAAGAATAGGGGGTTTTGTAGAAAATGATAGCTTTAATAAAATTTCTTCAAGTTCATTTAAATTTAAAATTACTGATGAAAAAGCATCTATACTCGTTACTTTCAAAGGCATTCTTCCTGATTTATTTAGAGAAGGGCAGGGTGCAGTAATAGAGGGTGCTTTTGTTGATAAAAATATTTTTAATGCAACCAATGTTTTTGCGAAACATGATGAAAATTATATGCCAGCATCAATAAAAGAAGATCTGAAAGATACGGGTTATTGGAATAAAAAATATAAATGAGTTCATTAGTTGGTTTTTTAAGCTTAGTTTTTGCGATAGGTATAAATTTTTACTTATTTTTATCTAGATACATATTTAAATTTCAAAAACAGAAATTTAATTTATTCATCCGCTTTTCATCCTTATTAACCTTGTTATCTTTTTTTTCATTAATGTATGCCTATGTGGTATCTGATTTCTCAAATTATAATGTCTTCCAAAACTCTCACTCAAATAAACCACTAATATATAAAATTTCAGGTACTTGGGGGAATCATGAAGGTTCGATGCTTTTGTGGCTAAGTATATTATCTATCTTTAGCTTCTTTTTTTCTTTTACTAAAAATATAGAAGATGACTTTCAAAAATTAACTTTAATTATTCAAGCTTTTCTTCATATTCTGTTTGGTCTATTTATAGTTTTTACCTCTAATCCTTTTCTCGTTAATTCAATATTAGTAAACGAGGGTTTAGGTTTAAATCCTATTTTACAAGATCCTGGGTTGGCTGTTCATCCTCCAATTTTATATGCAGGTTATGTGGGTTATTCTATAGTTTTCAGTATTGCAATAGCTGGTTTATTTCAAAATACAGATGATGAATGGCTATATGTTGCTAAAAAATGGTCATTAATTAGTTGGACTTTTTTAACTGGTGGAATAGCTCTAGGTTCATATTGGGCATATTATGAATTAGGATGGGGTGGTTGGTGGTTTTGGGATCCAGTTGAAAATATTTCACTAATGCCTTGGATTGCTGGACTTGCATTAGTTCATTCACTCATGATGGTAAGAGGTGAGCAAGCTATTAAAAAATGGATAGTTTTTTTATCAATTCTTTGCTTTTCATTAAGTGTTTTTGGAACATTTTTGGTAAGATCTGGAATCTTAACAAGCGTACATTCATTTGCAGCAGATGCATCCAGAGGCATATTTATATTACTAATTTTTTTTATTGTAACTGGATTTGGTTTTTTAGTTTTTTTGTTAAAAGAACCAAAAAAATCAAATACTTTAAACTTGTTATTTATCAATAAGGTTTCAGCACTTGTAATAAATAATATTTTAATGATTATAGCTACCTTAACTATTCTTTTAGGAACTATATACCCAATTATAATTGAAGTTTTGCATAATAAGAGAATATCAGTAGGAGGTCCTTATTTTAATGCAACAGTAATTCCTATAATGATCCCTGGTTTTTTATTAATGAGTATTGCACCAATTTTATCCTGGCAAACAAATAAGATAAATAATTCAAAAAAATATGTTCTAGCTTTTATTATCTTAAGTGTTTTAGTTCTAATTCAATCATATTTTTTGGATTTTAATACATGGGGTTTTGTTGGGTTACTTTTAGGTTTTTGGATAATATTGGCTTCAATTATTGCTATATTTTCTTCGTATAAAATTAAAATTAACATTAAGTTTTTTAAAATAATTAATCCTCATGTAGCGCATATTGGTGTTGGTATTGCTATAGTTGGTATCACTTGTTCTAGTGTTTTTCAAAATGAGCTAGATTTTAACCTTAGTGAGGGAGATAAGTTTAATATAAATGGGAAGACAGTTTTGTTTGAAAAAATAGAAACAACTAATCAAATTAATTTTCAATCTTTAAGAGGAAAATTCTTGTTTGATATTGAAAAAAATCAATCAAAAAAAATAGAGGCTGGAAAAAATTATTATCCAGTGTCAAAGATGATTACATCTGAAGCTGGTATTTTACATGAGTGGAATAAGGATATATATTTTATCCTTGGTGATCAAAAAAATAATGAGTGGTTTGTAAAAGTTTTAATAAATCCATTTGTTAGCTTTATATGGCTTGGAGTGGTAATAATGATTTATTCTGGTTTAATAGCAGTTACAAGAAGATGAATAGAATAATAATTTTAACACCTTTAATCATACTTTTAATAATATGTTTTTTTTCACTTACTTATTTATTAAGTGGTAAAGATCCTAATAAGCCACCTAGTGCCCTCTTAAATAAAAATGTTCCTAGTTTTGAAAGTACTTCTTTGTACGATACAAAGGAAACAATTAGAACAACAGACATAAAAAATAGAAAGACCTTAATTAATTTTTTTGCTTCTTGGTGTAGTCCTTGTAAAATAGAGCATCCACTTTTTTTTGAAATAGGTAAAAAATATCCTGAACTATATTTGTTGGGATTTAATCATAAAGATCCAACTTCAGACGCAAAAAAATATTTAGAAGATGATGGAAATCCATATGATTTTGTTGGTGTAGATGCTGATGGACTAATTGCTTTAGAGTTTGGTGTTTTTGGACTACCAGAAACATACTTAATTAATGAAGAAGGTAAGATTATATTTAAATTTATGGGCCCAATAACGAAAGATGTATTAAAAAATGAAATCGAACCACTTCTTTAGAATTTTACATATAACAATTTATGGTTTTATGTTTTTTACTTTCAAAATATATGCACTAGAAACTATCGATGAAAGAGTAAAAAAATTAACTCTAGAGTTACGATGTATGACTTGTCAAAACCAAAGTATTTATGACTCGGATGCTGAATTCTCAAATGATATCAAAAAAATAGTTAAACAAAAATTACAGGAAGGTGAAAGTGAGAAGGAAATAAAGAAATTTTTAGCTGAAAGATATGGTGAATACATTCTTTTTAGACCGCTTATGAATTATAATAATATTTTTCTTTGGAGTTTTCCTTTTATATTACTAATAATTGGCTTATTTTTTGTATTAATTAAGACCAAAACAAAAAAGGCTTGAACAATTTATTTTGTTTTTTTTTATTTAGCTTATATGGTTTCCTTATAATTTAGAAATACTTCTTCAAGGAGGAAACGTGAAAAAATTTGTAATATACTTATTATCAATTGGTATTTTTGGAGTTGCGTCAATTGCAAATTCGCAGACAATAAGAATTGGTACAGAAGGTGCTTATCCACCATGGAATAATTTAAACTCTGCTGGTGAACTAGAGGGTGCTGAAATAGACTTTGGTAACGAAGCTTGTGAACGAATGGGTGTTACATGCGAATGGGTAACTCAAGATTGGGATGGTATAATACCTGCCCTTCTTCAAGGTAAATATGACATTATTATTGCTGGAATGTCTATTACAGAAGAAAGAAAAGAAAAAGTTAATTTTACAACTGGATATATGACTGATGGTGCAAGATTTGCTGTTTTAAAAAACAGTGGTTTAGCTAATTTAAATATTGCTGGTATGGCTAAAGTTAATCTTAATAATGCAGGAGGAAAAGAACAAGCTGCGATAGGTCAATTAATTGCTGCAATGGATGGTAAAACTGTCTGTGTTCAATCTTCAACAATTCACCAAAATTTTTTAGAAAAACACATGTCTGGCGCAGTAGATGTAAAACTATATCAAGCAGTTGATGATCATAATTTAGATTTAGCTGCTGGAAGATGTGATGCAGTTCTAGCTGATGTAGGATCAATTATTGATTTTATGGAATCCGATGGGGGTGTTGACGTTGCATTTACTGGTCCAACTTTTTCTGGTGGAGTCTTCGGTGATGGTGTTGGTGGCGCAGTTAGAAAAGAAGATACAGATATCTTAGAGATGTGGAATGCTGCCATTGCAGAAATGTCTAAAGATGGAACTACCGCTGAAATAACTAAAGAGTGGTTTGGCAGAGATATCTCAATGTAAATCAAATTTTATTTTAATAAAAGCGGTCTTAAAGACCGCTTTTTTTTTGATTAAATTACAACCATAATGCATAATAGATATTAAATAAAAATTTATAATGAACTCACTTTTGTATTTAATTATTCAAATTATAAACTTATTTCAGTTTGTTCTCATAATTTATATAATACTAACTTGGTTAGTAAACTTTAATATAATTAATACTGGCAATCGATTTGTTTATAGTATTCTTGATGCTTTATACCGATTATGTGAGCCAAGTTTAAATTTTGTAAGAAGATACTTGCCTACTTTTGGTGCAATAGATTTATCTCCAATAGTCGTTTATCTTGGTTTGTGGTTTATAAAAAGTTTATTAATTGAATATTGGCCTAGATAATTATGGCCCGTATATTAGATGGAAAAAAAATAGCACAAAATTTAAAAGATCAATTAAAAATTGAGATTGAAAGCATAAAAATAAAATCTAATCGTGTACCTGGACTTGCAGTTATACAAGTAGGAAATGTTGCTGCAAGTAGTGTATATGTAAAAGCTAAAACAAAAGCTGCAAAAGAAGTTGGGATTGATGTAATTGATCATCACTTGGAAGAATCCGTAAATCAAGACGATTTAATCAATTTGATTAATCAATTAAACAATAATGATGATGTAAATGGCATTCTTGTCCAACTTCCTTTACCCAAAACTATAAATGAAGAAGTGGTCTTAAATAGTATAGCGCCTGAAAAAGATGCTGATGGGTTTCATCCTTTAAATGTTGGCAAACTCTCAATAAGCCAAAAGAATGATGAAAGTCTAATGATACCATGCACTCCTTATGGCTGTCTGTTACTTCTTAGAGAACTTAACATTAATTTAGCTGGTAAAAATGCTGTCGTAATTGGAAGATCAAATATAGTTGGAAAACCTATGGCACAATTATTATTAAAAGAGTCTTGTACTGTTACGACGGTTCATTCAAAAACTATAAATATTGAAAGTATTTGCAAGAAAGCCGATATTTTAATAGCAGCAATTGGTAGGCCTGAGTTTGTAAATAAGGATTGGGTTAAGGAAGGTGCTATTATTATCGATGTGGGTATTAATAGAAAAAAGATAAATGAAGAGAAATCAAAATTGGTAGGTGATGTTTTATTTAGTGAGGTAGAACATAAAGTAAGTGCAATTTCTCCGGTGCCTGGAGGGGTGGGGCCAATGACAATTGCATGCCTTTTAAGAAATACAACCGCAGCATTTAAATTAAAATTTATAGACTAAGAAGAGCTAATTTTATAAATATGTTCTAAGAAAAGATCAGCTGTTATCACTTCTCTTGCTTTAGAACAGTGTTCGCAAGCTTTTAATTTTACTCCACAAGGTGATTGTTTGTCTTCATAATAAATATTTTCATGAAACTCATAACCAATAACATCTGGTGATATCCACCCACCAAAATATAGAACTGCTTTTTTATTTAATGCAGCTGCCACATGCCCAAAACCTCCTTCAGGACCAACATAAAAATCAACTTCTTTTAGTAATGCACAAGCAAGTCTAAAATCCAATTCTTGAGGTATAAATATTCCATCAATTTTTTTTGTTTGAGTATGTTTTGATTGAATAATCAAATAATCATTCTTTAATTTGTTTATTAAACTAATCCAATTCTGAATACCCCAATCTTTATTTTGATGTTTAAAACTGAATTGTGTATCATTTATTTTAGTTGATGAAGTTTCAAGAAAAATTATATTTCTAAATTTTTTATAATGATTATCGTCCCAAAATTTTTTTGCATCAAAAATAATTTTTTTAGCTTCAATTATTTCTTGATCAGAAAAATATATTTCACCAGGAATAGGTTTAAAATTTCTCCAAACATAATTGTTTGGGATGCTTTTATCATAGTCAATATAAGGTCTATTTAATTCATGATAATCTATTAGATGAATGGGTTTATCATTATCTAAATTTCTACAGTCTGCTATATTTGGATTATTCTCATAAATTGGAGAATGAAATGCATGATTTTTTTCTGCAATACCAATAACAATTTGTCTTTCTGGAAACTGTTTTTTAATTTTAGCTGCTAAGGAAGTTACAAGTAAATCATCACCGTAACCCATAAAATATTAATTATTTTTACGAAGTCTAATTGAGTTTATCTTAATGAAACCTTCGGCATCTTTTTGATTATATTCACCAACTTCATCAAAAGAAACTAATGAATTGTCATAAAGAGAGTTACTTGATCTTCTACCTAATATTATTACGTTACCTTTAAATACTTTAATTTTGACATCACCGTTAACTTTGTGTGACATTGAATCTATCAATTTCTGCATTGATACTCTCTCAGAAGAAAACCAAAAACCATTATAAATTGTTTCAGCATATTTTGGCATCAATTCATCTTTAAGATGAGCTTCGCCTTTATCCAAAGTAATACTCTCTATTGCTCTTCTTGCATCTAATAATATAGTTCCACCTGGTGTTTCATAAACCCCTCTGGATTTCATTCCAACAAATCTATTTTCTACAATATCTATTCTTCCTACTCCGTGATTACCGGCTATAGAATTTAATTTTGTAAGAATTTCGTGAGGTTTTAGTTTCTCTTCATTTATAGAAACTGGATCACCGTTTTCAAATCCAATTATTATAACCTCTGCTTTATTTGGAGTATCTTCAACAGATTTTGTTCTAGAAAAAATATGTTCGGGTGGTTCAAGCCAAGGATCTTCTAGCAGTTTACCTTCAGAAGAAGTATGAAGAAGATTTGCATCTGTACTAAATGGAGGCTCACCCATTTTATCTTTAGGTACTGTTATTTGATTTTTTTCTGCATAATCTAATAAATCATTTCTTGATTGAAATTCCCAATCTCGCCAAGGTGCTATAACCTCGATTTTTGGATTATTTGCATAGTATCCAAGTTCAAATCTAACTTGATCATTACCCTTGCCAGTAGCTCCATGCGCCACAGCATCTGCTCCTACAATTTTAGCAATTTCAATTTGCCTCTTTGCAATTAAGGGTCTGGCTATAGCTGTGCCTAACAAGTATGTTCCTTCGTAAAGAGCGTTAGCTCTAAACATTGGAAAAACATAATCTTTAACAAATTCTTCTTGTAGATTTTCAATAAATATTTCTTCGACACCTAAGCTTTTTGCTTTTGTTTCAACTGGTGAAAGTTCTTCTCCTTGACCAATATCTGCTGTGAAAGTAACTACAGGGCATTCATATTTATTTTGGAGCCACTTGAGAATTACACTTGTATCTAATCCGCCTGAGTAAGCTAAAACAATTTTCTTAGGCATTTAACAATCGTTTATTAACTGATTATACGCCGCAGTAAATCCATTAAGAGTATAACTATCATTAGTTATTGTACCTCGTGAAGACTCGCCAGTAACCTTAAGGTCTAATCCTTTTTTCATAGCAAAAATTACTTTTGCATCTTCTTCTGTCCAAGCCGCAGTTGGCAAATCCTCAGTTGTATAAAATTTGTACTCTCCATTATCTATATTTATAATAATATCAGAGGGAACTTTGTAGCTATAACCAGCCTCTATTTGAACTACGGTCTCTGGATTGCCTATATTTTTATAGACTAAGATATAGAAATCTCCTCTTTTTTTATCACTTGGTAAATCTGTTTCTGTAGCTAAACTACCAATATAACAATACTCATCAGTCTCCTCAAAAGACCATTTACCTACTTCTAAAGCATTAAGAGCGATAGGAAGTGCTACATATAGCACAAGTAAAAACTTAAGAAAAATTTTCATCAATTACTTCTTTTAGTATATCTTATGCAATTAGTTAAGAGCGATTAAGCAATGTTGGAATCTTTTTAAATTATGGAAAAATCAAACCTTAATAACTTAATGCACAGGATTCAAAAAGACCGCGACGAAATAGCTTTTTCGGAAATCTTTGATTTTTTTGCCCCAAAAATAAATGCTTATTTTATTCAAAACAGAATTAAAATTGAGAGTTCTGAGGAATTAACTCAAGAGGTCTTAAGTACTGTTTGGGTAAAATCAAACCTATATGATTCAACAAAATCAGCTCTTTCAACATGGATATTTACTATTGCAAGAAACAAAAAAATAGACTTTTTTAGGAAAAATTCAAAAATAAATTTCCAAGAAGAAGATATACGAGAGTTTTTATACCAAGATAGAGAAGTTGACCCAATTGAAGAAAATGAGGCAAAAAAACAAATAGAAAGAATAAATAATGAGCTCGATGAACAGCAAAAAATAATGATAAAAATGAACTTTTTCGAAAATAAAAGTCATAAAAAAATTGCTGATGAGCTTGAAATTCCTTTAGGGACAGTTAAATCTAAAATAAGGCATATTTTAACGAAAATGCAGGAATATTTAAGATGAATGGAACAGTAGTAAGAAATCAACTAATTTTTGATTTTGCATCAGGAATACTTGGTCCTGCTAAGTCGCTATTTGCTTCAACATATTTACAATTAAATTCAAATGCTTCTAAAATTAGCAATACATTTGAAAATATATTGGGTGAAAATCTCATGGATAACGAGAACATTCATCCTAAAAATTTGAAGTATACAGACTGTATTAATAATGACAATATTCAATCTGCTTCCAATCCTAAGGATCCTGTAACTAGTTTCTTTGGAAACCTAAATAATTTAGATTGGAAGCAAGTTTATAAAGGTTTCAAAGAGTATACTGCATCGATTGATGATAAAGACGAACTAAAATTAATAAAAATGGACCCTGGAGTTTCTGTGCCACTACACTCCCATGGTGGAAAAGAGTATATATTAGTTTTAGAAGGTAGTTTCTGTGATGAGTATGGTGAATATTCAAAAGGCGATATTCAAATTAATGACCAAAAGATTAAACATACGCCAATAGCTTCAAAAGACACAGGCTGTGTCTGTTTGAGTATTACTGAAAAAGATGTAATATTCTTTGGTAAATATGGATCTTTTTTAAATTTATTTACATTTATCAAATCTTTTTTTAAGCAAAAATAAGCCCATTATTGTATAACTTCATACGTGTCTAAAATTCACGTAGATTTTATTAGGGGTAAAAAAGTTGAAAGTACCCATCAAGTTAAAGCGTTAGTTACAAATATTGATGGTAAAATTTTATTATCTACAAATAATGATAATGAATTTTTTTTTCCTCGATCATCAATTAAAATATTTCAAGCTATTCCTTTTGCAATGTCAAATGCCATAAAAAATTATAAATTAAGCAATAAACATATAGCCTTAGCCTGTGCATCTCACAAAGGAGAAAAAATTCATATAAGTGAATTAAAAAAATGGATTTCAAAAATTAATTTAAAAACAAAAAATTTAAAATGTGGTATACATGGACCATTAGATAAAAAAGCTTCTGAAAAAATAATATATTCTAGAAAAAAATTTACCGAATTACATAATAATTGTGCTGGAAAGCACTTAGCTATGTTAACAAGCTGTTTGGTTAATAATCAGAATATCAATAACTATCTAGATTACAATCACACTCATCAAAAAAATATCAGACAAGTTTTCAACAAATTTACAGAAACTAAATTATCAAAAAAAAATTTCTCTTTAGATGGATGTAGCGCACCACAATATTCATTTAAAATTAAATCTATATCAAAGGCATTAAATAATTTAATTAAAAGTTATAAAGACTGTTATGATTATAGCGAAGAAGTCAAAACTTTAATTAATTCAGTTTTAGAAAATCCTGAATTTATAGGAGGAACTGGAAGTTTTGATACTAAAGTTATGAAAGCTTCAAAAGGAAAAATATTTTGTAAAAGTGGAGCTGAGGGTGTTTTTTTATTTATTGATATTCATAATGAAATTAGCGGAGTGGTTAAAATTACTGATGGAAATGAAAGAGCTATTCCTATTTCTATACTTAATATTTTTAAAAAATTAAAAGTTATGACTAGAGTAGAGCTAAATAATTTAGAAAAGAAAGAAAAATTTGATCTAAAAAATCATGCAGGTAGAAATATTGGTCACATCAGCCTTACAATGAAATAAAAAATAAAAATATGATAATTAAAACGGTTAAAGGTAGTCTGAGATAGTTAAATGCCTGTTTATTTATTTCGTTTGCAAATAAAATAATATAGTCAAAAAATAACTGAGTTAACAATAGTAAAATTATTAAGATAAAAATTATTATTAAATTAATGTTAAGAAGACTTAATATAATAATTATAACAGCAAATAAGCTAGGCAAAAAACCGTATACAACTATGTGAGTTGGCGGATTATTTTTTAAATTCCAGTTAATTGATCCAATAAAAACAATTATAATTAAACTATAGTAAATAACAAAATTAAGAAGAACTTCTTCCTCAACTATTAAAAAATAGTATTTATCTAAAAAAGTTAAAACATATGGTATTAATCCTAAATATGAAATTAGAAATTGAAAATTAATTTTTTTGGGCATTTGATATGATTGAACAAAGTATCATTTTAGAAATTGAAAAACTTTTAGATAATAAAAAAATTATAGATAGCAAGTTATTATCAGACTCTTTTGGGATTAATTGCTTAAAAATTGTCACAAGTGATAGTAAAGAGTTTATTGTCAAATATTATTACAAAAATAATGGTGAATTTAATGCTATAAAATCTGAGACAGATAATCTTCTTTTTTTTAATAGACAGAAATTTAATCAATTTCCAAGTATTATAAACTTTAATGATAATTTATTAATAATGTCATACATAAATAATGATAACGATCAACCAAACCAAACTAAGGATGATTTATTAAATAGTATAATTTCTCTTCACTCAAATAAAAATAAAGATTACGGTTTTAGTTTTGATACACAAATTGGTGGTTTGAAACAGATTAATTCTAGTTCTAAAAATTGGTTAGAGTTTTATAGAGATAAAAGACTGACTTATATATTTGACTTAGTTAACAAAAATCAACCTATGGATGAAACTATTAACACTAAAATTGATTTATTAATTAAAAAGATGCATAATTTTATTCCCAACAAACCTATATCATCTTTATTACATGGTGACTTATGGGAAGGAAATATACTTTTTAAAAATAAAAAGTTTGTAGGATTTA
The DNA here is from genome assembly GCA_902518895.1 of uncultured Alphaproteobacteria bacterium. GTDB lineage: Bacteria > Pseudomonadota > Alphaproteobacteria > HIMB59 > CACPNW01. The sequence goes on from CABYHL010000004.1 coordinate 18,897, forward strand.
TTGATCCAGGATCTTTTTATGGTCATAATGAATTAGAAATATCTTATTTGAGGTGGTTTAACCCTAAATTTATTGATGAAAGTTTTTTAGATAAGTACAACGATCACATCAAGATTGATAAATATTACTTAGAATATGAACCAATTTATCAATTATATTATTCACTGTTAAATGTTTATTTATGGGATAGAAGCTATATTGAAGATGTACGAAAATTGCTGGAAAAAATTAAAATATAATGTGTGGAATTAATGGGATAATTTTTAAAACATCTAAAACAGATGTTTTAAAAATTCTTAAAATGAATGCGCTTCTAGATCATAGAGGACCGGATGATAGTGGATTTATTAACCATAAAAATCTTTTACTTGGTCATACTAGACTATCTATTATCGATACATCAAATCTTGGTTCTCAACCAATGTCTTTAGATGGAAGATATTGGATTATTTATAATGGAGAAATTTATAATTATAAAACTTTAAGGGAAGAACTAATTCTAAAGAAATATAAATTTTATTCAAATTCAGATACTGAGGTTGTCCTTAATGCTTATAAAGAATGGGGTTTTGATTCATTTCAAAAGTTTAACGGAGAATGGTCTTTTGCGATTTTAGATAAAAAACATAATGAATTAATAATTTGTAGAGATGGCATTGGATATAAGCCTTGTTATATTTTTGAAAATAATAACTTTTTTGCATTCAGTTCAGAAATAAAACCATTTTATGTATTAGAAAATACAATTGAGTTTGATAAGAATAATTTAGGTATAAATTTTACTACTTTAAATAATTGCTCTAAGACAATATTTAAACATGTTAATCAGCTTACCCAAGGAAGATATTTAAAAATAAATTTAAATAATTTAGAAAAAAGAATTTTTAGATGGGATTATCCTCTTAAAAATTTACCAAAAATCAATTCAGGATTTAGAGAAAATGTTAATGATTATTTTGATCTTCTATATGAGTCTACAAAATTAAGACTAAACAGCGATGTTAAAACTGGAACTTCACTTAGTGGTGGTTTGGACTCCTCCTCTATCTTCACATTGATGAATTTGATACAAAAAAAAGAAAATTTGATCGAAGATGATTTAGATTTGAACCCAATTATAATGGATTATGAGGAAATGAAAACTAAAGAGGACGCAGTTAAATTATCACAAAAATTTAAAAGAAATTACCAAATAGTTGATTTTAAAAAGATGACTGCTGATAAAACAATGGAACTTGTTTCATCCCTTGAGGTAGTAGAAGAATATTTTATGCAGTTTGAACTATATAAAAAACAAAAAGAAAAAGGAATTAAGGTTAGTCTTGATGGTCATGGGGCAGATGAGTTTTTAGGGTATCCAAATTGGATACCAGAATTATCTGTAGATATTTATAACAGTATTGCTAATAATTTTAAAACAATAAATAAATTTGGGAAAACTCAAAATATAAATAAATTTAAAAGGTTATTTGGTTTAGGTGAGCAAGAGATTACACCTATATCTTTTAGATCAGTACCAGACTTAAATTATGGTTTCGAAAATTATCTTTATACAGGCAATTTTGATGGGAGTTATCAGATTATTAATGATGATTTAGAAGATTTAGAAAATTTTCCTTATGAAATATGTTTTACTTATTTGATGTCTTATTGTGGTTGGTTTCAATTTTTTTTAAATAAATGGGACAGGGCGTCAATGTCAAATTCCGTTGAGGTTAGAATGCCTTTTTTAGATAATAATGTAAGATTATTTGGATTGGCATTAAGTGGTTCTAATAAGCTGAAAAATGGTTTTACAAAATCAGTATTAAGAGAAGCTTTTAAAAATTATTTTCCTAAAACTATGTATACTCAACAATTTAAACAAGGCTTAACTATACAAAATGTTGATTATGATGAAAATACTATAAATTTGATTTCTGAAATAATTAATGAAAGTGAATTTAAAGAAAGTAATGTTTACAATTTTAAAAACATTAATGATGATTTTATTAATAATAAAAATTTAGATAAAATATGGTTGCTTTGTAAGTATTTCTTAATGATAAAAGGTTTCAAAAATAGATATGATTCTATTAATATCGATTTGAAAACCAAAGAGAAAAGTAATTTATTAAATTCTTAAACACACGGGTTCGGATCTGACAAATGAATATCTTCGATCTCTTTTAAAACTTCCTTTGATAAAGTAATATCAATACTATCAATATTTTCTTTAAGTTGTTCCATTGTCGTAGCTCCAATAATATTACTTGTTACAAACGGACGATCATTCACAAAAGCATTGGCAAATGTAGATGGAGCTATACCAAGTTTATGCGCAAGGTTAACATATTGTTCAATAGCATTTTCTCCTCTTTCGGTATGGTGTCTTGAAAATCTTCTTGGCCACAGAGTATACCTTGCTTTTTTTGGATTTTTACCTCCAATATATTTACCACTCAATCTTCCTCCAGCTAAAGGCGAATAAGCTAGTAAGCCACAATTCTCTCTGATTGATACTTCAGAATTATGAATATCAAATACTCGATTAACCAAACTATAAACATTTTGAATAGACATCATGCGTGGTAAATTTTTTTCTTTAGATAATTGAAGATATTTCATAACACCCCAAGGTGTTTCATTAGATAAACCTACATATCTAATCTTTCCTGCTTTAACAATCTGATCTAAATTATATAAAACCTCTTCAACGGTAGTCCAATCATTATCACTAGCATCGTATTCAAAATCTAAAATTCCAAATTTTGGAACTTTTCTTTCAGGCCAATGTAATTGGTACAAATCAATATAATCAGTCTTTAATCTTTTGAGACTTGCATCTATTGCAGCATTCATATTTTTTTTATCAAAACCAAGATTTTTTGATCCTTCTCTAATCCACTCAAGACCATCTGATTTAGAGGCTATTTTTGAGGCTAGAAATATTTTATCTCTGTTTTTCTTTTCTTGAAACCAATTACCAACTATCTCCTCAGTTTTACCATAAGTTTCTTTTCTAGGCATGACCGCGTATAACTCTGCAGTATCAAAAAAATTAACTCCTCTTTCAACAGCATAATCCATTTGATCGAAACCATCTTGTTGACTGTTTTGTTCACCAAAAGTCATTGTACCTAAACAAATGACGCTTACATCAATATCTGTATTGCCTAATTTTCTATATTTCATTTTTTAATTTCATAATTATTAAACACAAGGGTTTGGATCATAAAGATGAATATCTTCAATCTCGTGTAAAATATCATCAGTTAAAGTAATATCAATGCTATCTATATTCTCTTTAAGTTGTTCCATTGTCGTAGCTCCAATAATATTACTTGTTACAAACGGACGATCATTCACAAAAGCATTGGCAAATGTAGATGGAGCTATACCAAGTTTATGCGCAAGTTTAACATATTTTTCTATAGCAATTTCTCCTCTCATTGTGTTGTGTCTATCAAAGCGACTAGCCCACAATGTAAATCTTGTATTAGGTGGATTTTTACCTCCTAAATATTTTCCACTTAATCTTCCTCCAGCTAAAGGCGAATAAGCTAGTAAGCCACAATTCTCTCTGATTGATACTTCAGAATTATGGATATCAAAAATTCTATTTACTAAACTATAAACATTTTGAATAGACATCATTCGGGGAAGATTTTTTTCTTCTGATAATTTCATATATTTCATTACACCCCAAGGTGTTTCATTAGATACACCTATATGCCTTACTTTTCCTTGCTTAACTAAATCTTGAAGACAAGATAAGACTTCTTCTAACTCAACCCACGAGTCTTCAGGGTCATATTCAAAATCTAATTTTCCAAACTTTGGTACTTTTCTTTCTGGTGCGTGGAGTTGGTATAAATCAACATAATCAGTTTTTAATCTTTTAAGACTACCATCTATTGCAGCATTTATATTTTTTTTATCAAAGATGAGATTTGGTCCTCCATCTCTTATCCAACTATTGCCTTCACTTTTAGCACAAATTTTAGTTGCTAAAATTACGTCTTTTCTTTTATTATTTTGACTAAACCAATTACCAATAATTTCCTCTGTTTTGCCATACGTTTCAGCTCTTGTTGGTATAGAGTAAACTTCAGCTGTATCAAAAAAATTTACACCTCTTTCAAATGCATAATCCATCTGTTCAAAGCCGTCATCTTGATTATTTTGTTCTCCCCAAGTCATTGTGCCAAGACAAATAACGCTAACATTTAAATTTGTTGTCCCTAGTTTTCTATACTTCATACTATTTTTATAAAATGCCTTGAAATTGTCGGATTTATAGCGATATTAGTAATAATTAAAAGGAGAAATTATGGCTTTAGACTTTAATCAACGATCTTATACTAAATCAGTAGATCAGGCAGCAATTGATGAAGGCTTGAGAGCGTATATGCTTAAAGTCTACAATTATATGACAATTGGCTTGTTACTTACTGGATTTATTGCTTACTTTTTTGGAAAAGCATCAATAGTTACAAACGAGATGGGTCAAATTGTAGGAGTAACTCAAGTTGGTGCATTACTTTTTGGATCTCCACTCAAATGGGTTATTATGCTAGCTCCACTAGGGTTTGTTTTTTATTTAAGTGCCAGAATCAATAGGATGTCAGTTTCGGCTGCACAGATAACTTTCTGGTTATTTGCAAGTATAATGGGACTATCTCTTGCCTCAGTATTTATTGAGTTTACTCAAACATCTATTGCTAGAGTATTTTTTATTACAGCAAGTACATTCGGAGCAATGAGCTTGTATGGATACACAACAAAAAGAGACTTAACAAAACTTGGTGGTTTCTTATTTATGGGACTAATTGGTATTATTATTGCAAGCGTTGTTAATATCTTTGTTGGCTCGACAGCATTGCAGTTTGCAATCTCGGTTATTGGTGTTCTAGTTTTTGTTGGACTAACAGCATACGATACACAAAACATAAAAAATATGTATTATGGTGGTGATAGTGAAGAAATAGGATCAAAAAAAGCATTGATGGGTGCATTAAAATTGTATTTGGACTTCATCAACTTATTCATTTTATTGCTACAATTATTTGGTCAAAGAAGATAATTCTTTTAAAACCCAAATATCTTTTTATTATACCCAGTCTTTTAAAGACTGGGTTTTTTTATGTCTAACTTAGAAAATAAACTTAAAAAAATTATCGATACATTCAATAATGTAAATAAGGAAATTGCTTTCAATGATATAAAAAAGTTATCTGAAAAATATAATAAAAATATAAGCGTTCAAAATATTATGTATCAAATATCTATGAAAGTTGGTGACATAGATACATCTATTAATGCTTTAAAAAAAATTTTGTTCATCGATAAAAAAAACATTTCATACCTTTCTCAATTATATAAATTACTTATAAGAAAAGGTTTGCTTGATCAGGCGTTAGAAAAAATTAATTCTATACTTGAAAAAGATAATAAAAATTATGAAGCTTTACGTGACAAATCCTATATTTATTTTTTAAAGAAAGATTATATTGAAGCAAAGAAATACATTGAGAATATTTTAAACTTAAAAGATGACGATTACTTTGGCTACAATATTAAAGGATTAATATATCTTAAAAATAATTTTTTTGAGAAAGCTAAAAATTTCTTTAATACAGCTTTAAAAATAAATGATAGGTACATAGATAGCTACAATAATTTAGGCGCTTGTTTGCTTGAGTTAGAAAAACTTGATGAAGCAAAAAAAATCTTCGATAGTGCCTATGACCTTGATAAAAAAAATGTATCAACCCTGATAAATTTAGCTAATGTTCTAAGCCTTCAAGATAATATTGTTGGAGCAGTGAATTATTATAATGAAGCTTTAAGTTTAGAACCAAACAATCAAGAAATAATTTCAAATTTAGCTATATGCTACTGCAGAGATGGCAAAGAGAAAGAAGCAAAAATATTCTACGATAGAGCAATAAAAATTAATCCGTATGATTACAAATTAATGTATGCATATTGTACATTACAGTTAAAAATAAATAATTTTGATGATTCTTGGGAATTATTTGATTCACGATTATTGATAGAAAAAAATAAAAACAAGTTAAGCAATTTTGATTTAATTAAAAATAATTTATTTAAAAATTTAACTATTAATCAAGATGACAAATTACTTGTTTTGAGAGAACAAGGAATAGGTGAGGAAGTTTTATTTAGTTCAATATATCCTGATATTATAAATAAATTTAAAAGTCTCAAAATAGAAGCCGACAAAAGATTAGTACCTATTTTTAATCGATCATTTGGAAAAGAAATATTTGTAGAAGATGGATATTACTCAAAAAATTCTAATGTATCTGATTTTGATAAAATTATATATGCAGGAAGTTTAATCAAATTTTTCAGAAAAAATAAAAGTGATTTTGATTATATTCATTATTTAATTGCAAGAGAAGATATTGTTCAAAATTACAAAGAAAAACTAAACAATCATAAGGATAAGTTAAAAATAGGTATATCTTGGAAAAGTGTTGTAAATATTTACGGTAGTCTGAAATCATTATCAATTAAAGATTTTGAGCCATTGTTTATGGACAACAGATTAATTATTAATTTACAATATGGAGATATTGATTCAGAAAAAAAATATATATTTGAGCAAAACAAATACTTGGAAGTGTTTAGCGATTTAGATTTATTTAATGATATTGAGTCATGTATAGGATTACTGAAAAATTTAGATTTATTTATTACTGTAAGTAATTCAACAGCACATTTTGCTGGAGCTTTAGGTATACCAACAATACTAATTTGCCCAAGAAAATCATCTACTTATTACTATTGGAACACACAAACCGGTTCTTCAATTTGGTATAAAAACATAAAAGTTTTAGGAATTGAAAAATCAATTAATGATACAGTTAATGTAATTAATAATATTTTAGAAAAAGGAAATGAATTTAAATTTTCAAATCAATAATCTTCTTAGAAAGTTTGAATCTGGTAAAAAACTGGATAGTTATAGAGAATTATTAAAAATTTTTAAAAAAAATAAAGATGATAATTTATTACGTTACAATTTGGCAGTAATTCAGCAAAAACTTAATTTAAATGAGGAGGCAAAGATTAACTACAATTATTTAATTAAGTTTGAAAAAAATATAAAGGCTATGATTAATCTTTATAATATTTTATTCTCGGAAGAAAAATACTACGAAGCATTAAATATAATAGATAATATATTAAAAATTCAACAAATTGAAAACGTTCACAAAGATAAAGCTTTTGCGTGTTTAAAATTAAACAATATTAAAATTTCTCGAGAAATATGTGAATATTATCTTAGTAAAAATAGTAAAGATTTAATTGCTCTTAATATTTTAGGTCAATGTTCCTTTGCTGAAGGAGATAATAAAATGGCTATAAAAATCTTTAATAATATCTTAGAATTTGATACTAATAATTTATCTGCAATAAATTCATTAGGTAGAATTTATCATGAGAAACGTGATACAAAAAATGCGGAAAAGTTTTTTTTATTAGCATTAGAAAGAGACAGATATTCTTACCATATTGTAAATAATATTGCTGGTTTTTATAGAGAAGAAGGAAAAAATGATAAAGCTGTATATTATTATAAAAAAGCCATTAATCTAAATCCAAACAATCCATATGTTTATAATAATTTATCTAAAACTTTTTTTGATTTAGGCATTAGTGAAGAAGCAAAAGATAATAGTTTTAAAGCATTAAAGATAAAACCTGATGATGGTGATATACAAAAAACATTGTCATTTATTTATTTAAAAGATCATGATTTTGAAAAAGGTTGGGATTATTTTGATGGAAGACTAAAGTTGAATGAATTTGTTAATAAGAATAAAAATATTAAAAGATTAAATAAAAAACTATTTAGAAAAAAAATATTAAATAAATCTAAAAATAAATTTTTGATTGTAAGAGAACAGGGTGTTGGAGATGAAATTCTTTATGCTTCAATGTATGGCGATCTTTTAAAAACATTAGAAAATGTTACTATAGAATGTGATCCAAGATTATTAAATTTATTTAAAAGATCTTTTCCAAAATATAGTAATAACTTTGTTGAGCTTGGAAGTATTTCAAATAATGATTATGAATTAAAAAAAATTGATTATGTTTTGTACGCTGGAAGCTTAGGTAGATATTATCGTAAAAGATTAGAAAATTTTATTAATGAACCATTCCTAAAAATAGATCAAAAAAAATATAGAGAGATACAAAGTAAATTATCTAAATATGATAATAAATACAATATTGGAATTTCATGGAAAAGTTTTAATAATAGATACGCGTCTGACAAATCATTAGAGTTAGACGACTTTAGAGATGTATTTAAGTTACCAAATTGTAATGTTTTTAATTTTCAATACGGTGATGTTTTAAATGAGATTAATAACTTTAATAATGAAAAAAATAAACTTTTGAGTATTGATGATTTAGATCTTTATAATGATTTTGAAAGTGTTGCTGCATTTTTAAAATCACTAGATATGTTTGTAACTATAAGTAATAGTACTGCGCATCTAGCAGGTTCACTAGGTGTAAAAACAATATTAATAAAGCCTGATAATTATGCTCTTTTTCATTATTGGAACCAAAAAAATAATAAAACACCTTGGTATAATTGTGTTGAACTAATTGAAAGAGAGGACTTTTTAAATGGATTTATAAAGCTAGAAAATTATTTGGATTTATGATTTAAACTTATTGGAGAGATATTCATCTCTTTCTGCAAGCCAATCCCTTGCAAATTCAACATCCTGCCATTCAGAAAACCATGGTCCCCCCCTAGTATAATGAACTGCATAAGGCTTGCCCTTATTATGGTCTGAAGTCCACCCTTCTAACCAATTCCATCTTTCATCTAAAGATCCAATTTCATCATCTTCACACCATTTAAATTGATGAAGGTATGCACCTGTTTCGTTATTAACTTTCTCTACAGTTAATTGTTTTGTACTGGGATGAGAGCAGTTATATAGAATAAAACTAGACCAATTTTTTCTTGGATAAATTGATTGTTTCTGTCCATCCATTTTGTGTTTCTCTTTAGGTGTGTAGTCATGCTTAACACAGTAAACAGCTTTATTTTCATCAAGATTTTTAAATAAGTTGGATACATCATCTAAAAAAATAAAATCACAGTCACAAAAAACTGCCCAACCTTCATAATTTGTAAGTTTTGGAACTAAAAATCTTGAATAGGTGAATTGTGTAGATGCCAAAGGATCAATTGTTCTGGTGTATAAGTTTTTAGCAATAAGCTCATCAAGTTTTAAAGACATAACTTTTACATCAGCATTAGTTCGTTTTAGAAGTGAATACTTACAAACTCTATAAGCAATATCCTCTTTAGAATCATATCCTATAAAAAAATTTAATTTCATATTAATTGTTATTTTGTCTTATCATCATGGGAGATGACCAAACAAGTGAATTATAATTACCAGAGTCAGACAAAGAACTCCATTCCTCTTGTGATTGATTTGTAATTCTACATATCCAGCTATTTTCCAACTTAGCATTTTCAGCTCTCATTATCCATGCATCACTTTTTTGTTTATCATTATTTTCTCCAAGTTCAATATTGGACATAAAATAACAGATATCCTTAGAAGGACTGGGGCCGATCATTCCAATAATATTCTCTCTAGCGATATCCCATTTTAAATTTTTTATAGCAAAATAAATTAAAAGTTTTTTGGATTCTTCTTCACCAGCATTATTTTTAATTATTTCATTTACAAATTTAATGTCAGTAAGATCATTTTCATTAAGAATCTTTGTTATTGTAGAACGAAGTAGAGAGCTCGGATTTAAACTCCAATACTTCTTAATTAATTTTTTAAGATTTTTTTTATCATTTAAAATAACAATAATTTCTAAATGAAGTTTTATATATGGAGCAAAGTTTTTTTTCAATTCTATAGCTTTTAAAATATTTTTGAGAGCATCTTTAATATCACTATCAAATTTTATTTTAGCTATTTCATAAAAACCTATGGATTTATTTTCATTTAAATCATTTTTATTTATTATTTTATTTGAAAAAGCTTTATCTGATAATAAAATTATTTGATTCCAGTTTTTTGTTTTAGCAGCAATAAATATTAGTGTGTCATAAAGTTTTTCAATATTTGGATTAATTGAAAATAATTTTTCTCCGTATAAAAATGCATGATGATAATCTTGATTTCTTAAATTTTGTTCCATTAAACCTCTGTATCCAAGTGTTTCGGTCTTTTTTGATTTGATCATATCTTCATAAATATTGTTTAATTCTGGAAATTTTTTTTCAATCTTTAAAACTTCAGACTTTAGTAATAGAGATAATGATTGATCATCCTTAAGATAACTAACCATTTTTTTATGTGATTTTAAAGCTGTCTTATTATCTTTGTTTGCGACCGCTATCATTGCATCGACAAAGTGTAAGTAACCTTTTTCAATTTTATTATATTTATTTTTTAAGAAATATTTTCCAAGCGAAAGTCTTGATCGGAAAAATAAATAAAACACCAAATACAATACAAAAATAAAAGATATAAAAATAACAGCAAATAAATTTGAAGAAAAAGAATATTTTAAATTTCCTATATCTAAGGATACAATAAATGGATTGGTAAAAATAAAAGTGAGAGCTATGATTAATATTAAAAATTGTAATACAAATACTGATAATCTATACATTATTCAACTTTGAAATTTCTTTTATAAAATTATTATAGTTATTCATTTCATTTAAAGATACTTTAAAAAAAACTTTGTGATTTTCTATTTTACCTAGATTGTCATAAGCTTTAGTTATGTTTCTATTTTTAATAAAAAATTTAGTTTCCTCTAATATTAAAATTCTTTCATCTGAAATAATATTTTCTGAAGATGGAGAAAGGTTTATGTAGGGTAAAAAAATTTTGTTAAATAAACTATTGTTATTGTTCATAATATTCTTCAAATATAAATTAACTTCGTCATTAAATTGATTTTCTAAAAATAAATGCCCTTTGTATTTATTTCTTTTTAGGATTGATAATCTTTCCAGAATAGGGTTTTTGTTTTTTTCTATAATTGTTTCAAGGTATTTAAGTTCTCTATCAAAATCCATGTTGTTTTCGTATTTAATTATTATTAACTCAACTAATTCATTGATAGATTGATTTACTAGTTCAAGATTATTATTAGACTGATCTAAGATATTTTTATTTTTTATAGAAGAAATCTCATAACTTAGGGCATTGAAGTTCTTATTTAATAATTCTATGCTTTCATTGATAGACGTCAAATCAAATTTTGATTCTTTATTTGAATTTTCTTCAATAAGTTTTTCTATATTTTTTAAAGCTGTATTTGTTTCTAATATTTCTTTTGATATATTTTTTATAAATTCAGAATTTTCATTAATATTTTCTCTAAGCTCATTTTCTAGTTCAATCTGAAGTTTTGATACCTCATCTTCATTCTGATAATTTGTATAGAGAAGATAAATTAAGAAAAAGACACATAATAAAAGAATAAAGCTTAATGTAAATTTAGAAAAAACATAAAAACTATCAAAAACTTTTTTCATTTCCTTTTTTTAGCATTATTAGTTTGTTGTTTAACAGTGTAAAATACTATACCAAAAAAATATGCTTGTATTTGCTGCAGAAACTTCGTGCGACGAAACATCAATATGTCTAATGGAAAACAGTTCTATTTTAGAGCATATTACTTTTTCTCAGGAAATTCATAAAATACATGGTGGTGTCGTACCAGAGTTAGCTTCAAGATCACATCTGGAAAAAATACAAATTATAACAAGTGATTTATTTAATAATAAGAAAATTGAACCAAAAGAAATAGATGTTTTTACCGCTACTTGTGGACCAGGGCTTATAGGAAGTTTATTGGTAGGTTCAACTTTTACCAAATCTTTAGCAGTTTCTTTAAACAAACCATTCATTCCTACTAATCATCTTGAAGGACACATATTATCTGCAAGTTTTAATAACAATATTAAATTTCCAAATCTCATCTTGCTTTTAACCGGAGGTCATACTCAAGTTTATTTGATGCATAGTGAAAATGAAATAGAGCTATTAGGAGAAAGTATTGATGATGCAATAGGAGAAGCATTTGATAAAACAGCAAAATTAATTGGTCTATCATATCCTGGCGGAAGTGAGATCGAACAACAAGCTCTTAAAGGTGATGAGGATAAATTTGTTTTACCAAAACCATTAGTTAAAGAAAAAAATTTTAATTTTTCATTTTCTGGTATTAAAACAAATATTAACCTTTTAACAAAAAAAAATAAAATTAATAAAAAATTTGTTGAAGATTTATCAGCATCATTTCAAAAAAATATTACTGAAATTCTTATTGAAAAATTAGAAAGAGGAATAAAAAGATTAAGCTCCGAAAATAAAAAAATAAGATCAATTTCTGTAGTAGGAGGAGTTTCAAATAATAAATATATTCGAAGTAAAATAGAAAATTTTTTTATCAAAAAAAATATTGAAATTTATTATCCTATAAAAGAAATGATGGGCGACAATGCAGCAATGATTGCTTGGGCGTGTATGAAATTTTATAAAAAAAACAGAAATGATTTATTTTTTAAACCAATGCCTAGATTAGGAGTAAGAAGTGTATTATAAGTTTAATCTTTTAAAAAATTTAAACTAAAAAAAATATAAAAATGAAATACTGGCTATTAAAATCTGAACCTGATGCATGGTCTTGGGACAACCAAGTCAAAGAGGGTGCGTCCATGTGGGATGGGGTACGAAATTATCAAGCCAGAAATAATTTAAAAAAAATGAAAAAAAATGATTTATGTTTTTTTTATCACTCAGTTACTGAAAAAAGTATTGTTGGTGTTGTTAAAGTAGTAAAAGAATATTATCCAGATCCCACTGATAAAACAGACCGTTTTGTTGTGGTTGATGTTAAGGCAACAAAAAAACTAAAAAACCCAGTCTCTCTCGATCAAATAAAAGAAAATAATAAATTAAAAGATATAGCGCTCGTTAAACAAAGCAGACTCTCCGTAATGCCTTTAAAAAAAACTGAATGGGATATAATAATTAAAATGTCAAATTAGCTTAAAACAATAATTACTTAAATTACTTATTGATATTTAAATAAATTAGAATTAGTCTCTTAATATGGAAATTAAAAAAGAATGGCTTGAATATGCAAAGGTAAATGAAGAAAAATATTCTTTAATGTATGATCATTCTCTTCAAAACAATGATAAGTTTTGGAGTGAGCAAGCTAGCAGAATTGATTGGTTTAAAAAATTTACAAAAATCAAAAACATAAAGTATTCTAAAGATGATGTAAGTATTAAATGGTTTGAAGATGGTAATCTGAATGTATCTTTTAATTGCATTGATAGGCATGCTAAAAATAATCCTGATAAAATTGCAATAATTTGGGAGGGAGATGACCCAAATGAAACAAAAAAAATAACATACAAAGACCTATTAACGAATGTATCAAAAGCAGCAAATGTACTTAAAAAAATTGGAGTAAAAAAAGGTGATCGGGTAACAATATACTTAACAATGATACCTGAGCTTGCTTATATTATGTTAGCTTGTGCAAGAATTGGTGCTGTACACTCAATCATTTTTGGAGGTTTTTCCGCCGAGTCTATAGCTGGTAGAATTAAGGATTGTAAATCTGAATATGTTGTAACAGCAGATGAAGGAATTAGAGGTGGTAAAACTATTCCTTTAAAATTAACTACTGATAAAGCACTAAAATCATGTCCTGATGTTAAAAAGTGTTTAGTAGTTAAAAGAACAAATAAAGGAATAGAATTAAAAAAAGATAGAGATTTATTTTATGATGATGTCATAAAGGAAGTAGATAACATTTGTGAACCAGAAGTTTTAAATGCAGAAGATCCTTTATTCATTTTGTATACCTCAGGATCAACTGGTAAACCAAAAGGTGTTATGCATACATCAGGTGGATATTTAGTTTACACTTCAATGACACACGAATATATTTTTAATTATAATGATGGAGATATATATTGGTGTACTGCAGATATAGGTTGGATTACTGGTCACAGTTATATAATTTACGGACCCCTATCTAATGGTGCTACAACATTGATGTTTGAAGGCGTCCCAAACTATCCTGACTTTTCTAGATTTTGGCAAATAGTTGATAAACATAAAGTAAATATATTTTACACTGCTCCTACTGCTATTAGAGCATTAATGAGGGAAGGAGATAGTTTTGTAACAAAAACTAACAGATCAACATTAAAACTTTTAGGAACAGTTGGTGAACCTATAAATCCAGAGGCGTGGAAGTGGTACTTTGAGGTACCTGGGAATTCAAAATGTCCAATAGTAGATACTTGGTGGCAGACTGAAACGGGAGGAATATTAATTTCCCCTCAGACTGGAGCTATAAAATTAAAACCAGGTTCTGCATCAAAACCTTTTTATGGAATCGAACCATGTATTGTTGATAAAGATGGTAATGAATTAGAAGGTGAATGTGAAGGGATGTTATGTATGAAGCGTTCATGGCCTGGTCAAATGAGAACTGTTTATGGAGATCATAAAAGATTTATTGATACTTATTTTTCTCAATTTGATGGTAAATATTTTACAGGTGATGGATGCAAGAGAGATGAAGATGGATATTATTGGATTACAGGCAGAGTAGATGATGTTATTATTGTGTCTGGTCATAATTTAGGTACAGCAGAGATTGAAAGTGCTTTTGTATCTCATAAAGATGTTTCTGAAGCAGCAGTAGTTGGCTATCCTCATGATGTTAAAGGTAATGGTTTATACTGTTATGTATCTCTGAAAGTAGGTGTGGATTTTTCAGAAGACTTAGTTTTAGAATTGAAAAAAACTATCAGAGAAAAAATTGGTCCAATTGCTACACCTGATTTTATACATATCACAGCTGGTTTACCAAAGACAAGATCTGGAAAGATTATGAGACGAATTTTAAGAAAAATTGCTTCAAATGATTTTGAAAATTTGGGAGACACATCTACATTAGCAGATCCATCTGTTGTAGACAATTTAATTGAAAATAGACAAAATAAATAGAAAAACTATCTAGGTTCCCAATGCTTCAAACATCTTGGTTCGTAAATATTTGCAGCACCAACTTGAGTTCTTTCACCACCTTCTGTTTTTCTATAAGTTTTCGTGGCTTCAATACCACAGACATTACAAAAACCATAAATTTTTACAATTTTGTCTGATAGTCCTAAAAGCATTGAAGATGTTTCCCAAGGCTTTCCTCTTGAGTCTTGATCAAGACCAGCACAAACAACATCTATTCCTTTATTTAGAATATTCTCAACATTTTTAAGAGTATCATTAGTATCCATAAATTGAATTTCATCTAGAAAAACCATATCAACTTGACTTTTCTCAAAGATAAATTTTTTTAAAGTTTTTTCCCAATCACTCATTGCATAACATTCATGACTTAAGTCATTATGAGTTATAATTTTTTCATTTGAATATCTATTGTCGATACTAGGTTTAATAACAATAATTTTTTTATTCTGATGTTTAGCCCAAAGTATTCTTTTTAATAGTTCACTAGTTTTACCAGCAAACATTGCACCAACAATAGTTTCAAGATTACCTCGCATAAGTCAATATATTTTATTTTTAATATTTATTATATAACTAATAATAATAAAAAAAAACTAATTTACAATAATGATTAAGGGTGAGAAAATTAGACTAGATATTCATAATATTTTATATTCTGTTTATAGATTTAATAAGACTTTAAATAATTTAGAAATCAAAAAGATCATCAACAAAAATACGAAAGAAGATGTTGCTTTGTTAAATAATGTAACATTAAACTCAATGCGCTTTCAATTTCATGTATCCAAAATAATTAAAAAATATATTAAAAAAAAATTGCGGCTGCATGAACAAATATTACTAATTAGTGCCATAACACAAATAGTTTTTTTAAATTTTAAAGACTATGCTGTTATTAATTGTTCTGTAGAAATTGCAAAAAAACTTAAGATTTACCATGGTTTAATAAATGCAAGTTTAAAGAAAATATCTAAAAATAAAAAAGAATTAAAAAAAATTGTTATAGAATTTAATGATTTGCCTTTATGGTTTAGAAATCAAACAAAATATTTTACCTTAGATCAGAAAAAAAAATTTTTAAAAAATTTTAATACAGAGCCAAATCTTCATATAGTTTTTAAAGATCCAAAGTTATTGGTAAATTTCGAAGAAGACTTAATTATTACATCAGAAATTTCAGGTTTTTTATTATTAAAAAAAAATATCAGCAAATTAAAATCATTTAAAGAGGGAAATTGGTGGGTTCAAGATTTTTCATCCTTCTTTCCTTTGTATAATTTACCAACTAAAGATAGTAGTACAAAAATTCTTGATGCCTGTGCTGCGCCAGGTGGAAAATCATTTCAACTTTTATCGAAAAAATTGAAATTAACCATTAACGATAAAAGTTCATATAGAATTAGCATATTAAAATCTAATTTAAATCGATTGAATTTTAAAACTGAGATATTAAATAAAGATTTTCTAAATTTTCGGGAAGATATAAAATACGATTGTATAATTATTGATGCACCATGTTCATCAGTAGGAACGATAAGAAAAAATCCTGAAATATTTTTTAAAAAAAACTCACCTGATTTTAAAAAACTAAATGAGATCCAAAATTCCATGTTAAATAAAGCTTCAATTTTATTAAATACTAACGGAATTATACTTTACATGGTTTGCTCATTTTTAAAGATCGAAACAGAAGATTTAATTAATAATTTTCTTCATCTAAAAAAAGATTTTCAGCTTCATAAGTTTGATTTAATTAAAAGAAATATTGAGTATTCAAAGCTAATAAAAAAGAATTACATGATTACATTACCAGATACTATTAAAGAATTAAATATAGATGGATATTTTGCTGCATATATAAAAAAAATAAGATGATATTTACAATTAGAAAAATTATTAATGTTTTTATTATTTATAAATTTAAATCTAATAAAAATTTAATATTTTCAAATTTAAATTTTAGAAAAAATGATTTTACAAATTACTTTCAAATAAAAACTTATATCTTTAAAAATAATTTTTATAATTTAAGTAATAAAAATATACATAGTTTTGATTATTTAAATTTTTCTAATAAGTTAGGTGGAAAAATTGGTATAAACTTATCTAAGGAATCTATTTTTGGTTGGTTTGATAAAAATAAAAATAAATTAAATTTTCCTTGGTCTGAAGATTTAACATCAAAAAGATTTATAAATCTTTTATACAATTATGAATATATAAACTCTTCTGCACGAATAAATGAAAAGAAAAAATTAGATCTAATAATTTTTTTTCATATGCATAGAATTTTATTTGATCTTAAAACAAAAAAAACAAGTGAGATCTCATCATATGATCTTGTAGCATATCTCTTAACGTCTTTAATAAAAAATAAAAAAAATTACAATATTATTAATTATATCAAATTTATTACAGAGAATCAGATTGACAACCTAGGAATGCATAAAAGCTATAATATTTTAGAACATTCTAAATTCATAAATAATCTGCATGAGATTAAAAATATTTTGCTATTTTTTAATATAAAAAAATCAGATTTATTTGATAAATTAATATTAAAAATGACGTCAATATTAAATCAATATTTTCATATTGATGGAAGCATGCCTCTTTTTAACGGATCAAATAATATTTATACAAAATTAATTTATAATTCACTTAATAAAGATACATATTTGGCAAAAAGAGAGTTTAGTAACATTAGTAATGGATTAGCTTTTTATGGAGATAAGGATAAAAAGATTTTTTTTGATGTTGTTCAGCCAAATAAAGATATGATTAGCTCTAATTTGAGTGCTGGTACTCTATCTATTGAATTAAGTGGTTTTGGTGAAAAGATTGTTACTAACTGTGGAGCATCAGAAAGTTTTGGAAAAAATCCTGAATACTTAAGATATAGCGCAGCTCATTCTACAATAATTTTACAAAACACTAACATAAGTGAGATAAAGGAAGGAAACCCTCATATAAAATTTCCTCAATCTGTAGTTTTTAGAAAAGAAGCTAATGATGAGAAAGAAATATTTGAGGGATCTCATAATGGATACATGAAAAAATTTAATAAAATTATTAAAAGAAAACTCGTAATATTTAAAAATATGAACAAAATAAATGGTGAAGATACATTTATTTCATACAAGGAAATTAAAGAACGATTAATTTTTCATATAAGGTTTCATCTTGCTGAAGAAATGGTTTTTAATTTTACAAACAACAAAAAAAATGTAATTTTGAAAACTAAAAATGAAAATATTTGGTTATTTAAAAGTGATACTGAATTAATTGTTGAAGATAGTATATTAGTAGATAATAATTTAACAAAACCTATAAAACAAATTGTTTTAAAAGGTGTGCTAAGTGAAAATAAAACAGTAAAAAAATGGTCATTAGAAAAAATTTAAAAAATAAGTACGCTTTAGTATCAGTATATAATAAAAAAAATTTAAAATATTTATGCTCAAACTTGATCAAACATAATTATAAATTAATTTCAACCGGATCTACAGGAAAAGAAATTAGGTCTATAGGATTTAAATGTATTGATGTTTCAAGAGTTACTAAATTTAAAGAAATGTTTAATGGTAGAGTTAAAACTATCAATCCTTTGATTTATGCTCCTCTTCTATATGTAAGAAATGACAAAAGACATAGAAAACAATTTTTATCATTAAATGTTCCTGAAATAGATATTGTAGTAGTTAATTTGTATCCATTTGAAAAATATTATAATAAAAATACTAAAGAGGACATTATTGAATTGATCGATATAGGTGGTCCAAGTTTATTGAGAGCTGCAAGTAAAAATTTCAAATTCATAACTCCTATAATTGATATAAAAGATTATAAAAAATTAATTAAAAATCTAGAAAAATTTGGAGGTAAAACAGACATTAATTTTAGAAAGAAAATGGCAAGCAAAGTTTTTAAAGAAACAAGTAATTATGATAAATTAATTTTTAAATGGTTTAATGAGTAAGAAAAATGATAAAATTAAACTAAGATATGGAGAAAATCCAAATCAAAGTGCATATTTAATTAATAACTCAAAAAAATCAGTTTTTGATTATCAAATAAGTGGAAAAAAAATAAGTTATAACAACTTAATTGATATTGATAGTGGTTTGCGATGTTTAACAGAATTTAATGAACCTACATCTATAATAATAAAACACACAAATCCTTGCGGTGTTGCATCTGCAAAAAAAATTGAAACTGCTTTTCTTAGATCTTATAGAAGTGACCCCAAAAGTGCTTTTGGTGGTATAATCTTTGTAAATAGGAGGATAAATTTACTTCTAGCAAAAAAAATTTTTAAAAATTTTTTTGAGATGGTTGTAGCACCAAATTTTGATAGAGATGCATTTAACCTTCTAAGACAAAAGAAAGGCTTAATTTTACTGAAAATACCAAATATTAAAAAACAAACCATAGACTATAAATCAACACTTTTTGGTGAATTGTACCAAACAAATGATTTAACACCAATTAATAAAAACTTTATTAATTTAGTATCAAATTTGAAAACTTCACCAAGTTTAATTGATGATTTAATATTTTCTCTAAAAGTAGCAAAACATTTAAAATCAAATGCAATTGTTTTATCTAAAAATAAACAAACTGTTGGTTTAGGTCACGGACAAACAAATAGAGTTGATGCATTAACTTTTGCAATAAATAATAAAAACTTATATTTTAAGAATAAAAAATTTGTGTGTGCTTCTGATGGTTTTTTTCCATTCACTGACAGTATTAATATTCTTAATAAAAATGGATGTCGTGTCATCGCACAACCAGGTGGTTCAATTAATGATAAGAAAGTTATCTTATTCTCTAAGAAAAATAAAATATCATTATATTTTATAAAAAATAGGCTATTTAAACATTGATTAATAAAAAAAAAATACCAAATTATGTTAAAGATCTAATTAATAAAAATTTAAATATTGCTTCTGGTAGAAAAAATTTTGCTGAACACCACTTTAGAATTATTGAAACTATAAAGTTAATTAAAAAATATTTTAATTTTAAATCAAAATAGTTATTAATTACATCTGTTTTTTTTTGTTCTATTTACTGTAAGAGTAAATTGCTATAAAATATATACATGGCCAAACCAAATTTACTTTTTCCAACACCTGTTTGGACTGCACAGCTTAATAATTATAAATATATTAACGAAGAAATGTATAATTTCATAAAATCTGAACAAACTAAAGACCAAGCTGGTGTCAATAAAAGCAATTTAAAAGGCTGGCACTCAAAAGATTTTGATCTTGAAATTGAGCAAACTCAAAAATTTATATCTTTTATTTTTCCTTCAATAGAACAGGTAATGATAGATATGAATTGGGAAAAAGAAAAACAGATAGTTAAAATTAATAATATGTGGGCAATAATAAATACAGGTGGGGCGGCCAACCTAAGACACCAACATGGAAATAGTACTATTAGTGGTGCTTACTATGTAAGAGCTCCTCATAACTGCGGTGACATAATTTTTTATGATCCTAGACCTGCTCCAGTATATTCGCACCCTAATGTAAAAGAACCAAATTTTTTGAATGCACAAGTAAATGGAATTAGTCCTAAGGAAGGCGCCTTGATTTTATTTCCTAGTTTCTTAGATCATTCAGTTAATGAAAATGAATCAAATGATGAAAGAATTGTTATAAGCTTCAACATTAGATTTAGTATGAAATCTTAACTTAATAAATTCTAAAATTTTGTCCAATTCCTAAAGCTAGGCATTAAATGTTCAAAGCCCTTACTATCCTTTAACATTATAGAAATATCTCCCGAAATTGAAATGCGTGGAGAACCAGATTTATTTGGTACAGTTGCGTGTGGGGTTTTAGAGGGAAATATTATAATTGAGTCTTGATCTAAATCAAACAAAGATCTGTCAGAGTTATATGGATTTGCTTTATTAATAAGTGATTTTTCTAACTTACTGTTAGTAAATATATTTTTTGCAACTTCATTCTGTAATTCGTTAGATCTAAATATTATTCCTCCAGATTTTTCCGGTTTAAGCAAATAATATGCAAAACTTATATTTGATTGAGAGTGTGTGTGAAAATTTATACTTTGTTCATTCTCAGTATATGTTGCCCAAGATCTTTGATAATAAATATCGAGATGGTTTGTATTTATTTCAAGTAAATTTAAGTATTCAATAATTGTTGATGATATTTTTTTTGATAAACTTTTAAATAAGGTATTTGAAAATAAAAATTCGTGACCTTTGGTATCTCCAGTCCACGCATAAGAGGATTTAATATTGTCTGTTTTCTTTGATTGCATTTTTTTAATTTCATTAACTAAAATAGTTCTTTCTTTTTCTTCAATAAAAATTTTGTTTTGTAAAACAGTAAGAGGAAATAAATTAAATATTTTCATTTAAATATTTTATCATTTTTAAAATATACTTAAAAGGAAATTTTCAAAAGTCGTAGTATAATGAAATTATTTTTTTTATTTTTTAATCTCTTGAAGAAAATCTAAAATATCTATTTTTTTTTCTTGTAAATTATTTATAATTTGTTTTCCCATAATACCTACAAAATGAAAAAAGTTGGGATTTTGTTTTTTTTTAGAATTTGGAAGAAATGGCATATAGTTCCATACGCAATCCAACTCACTAAAAATTTTATTATTTTCAATTATAAATTCGTTTAAAAGCATATTGTCTGAGTTTTTACCTTTTGGTACTATCTTATTTTCTAATCTATTAATCATATATTTTGATAGTGTTTTTGCAGTAGTTTTATCACAAAAGGTTACTCCAGAGTTATAGTAAGCATAACTATTATTTAAATTATTAACTTGTCTAAATATCTTTGATGAATTTCCTTCTGGCTCTCTAACATTCATTAAACCTTTTATATCTGGAAGTGGTTGGGCATTTGGATAAATAAAAACATCATTATCTATATAAATCGTATAATCATATTCATTATCAAAATGTAAGTATCGTTCAAAAGAGTAATGTTTAATTTTTGTTTCCAAAAAATTAAAATTTACATATTTTTTTTCATATAAACTTTCACTAACTAAATAATGATCATAGTTGAATTTTTTACAATAATTTTTAACAGATGGAATAAAAATATCTCTTATCGGGTAAATTGTTTTATTGTTACCCCACTGAGTGCCTTGTCCAATATCTAATTGAATAACAAGATATCTAGAATTCATATTTTTATTAAATAATTTAAACTAATATACTTTTATTTTTATAAATATGAAATAATTAAAAATTTATAATCAAACTAGATTGTTATTAAGATCATTTGAATAAGAAATTTATATGATATTGTATAGCGGTGAATATTTGCGGTTTAAATTTTTTTGAACAAGCTAAAGGTGAAAGAGTTCAAAATCAATTACTTGAAATTGGGAATATTTTCAATTCTAACAAAAGTAATGATTTTGTTATTTTTAAAGAAGCTAATAAAAATGATCTAAATAAATATGATTTTTTTATTTTATGTGGTGATGCGAAAATTACTTTTAATAGAACCTTGATTGAAAAATATTTAAATATTAAGTTAACAAAAAAACCACGGTTGATTAGGGATGTCACTTATTTGAGAATTATACCTAAAATCAGAAATCTTGATGTAAATGTTTTTCCAAGATTTACTTGGAACAGTATTCTGCCAGGAAAACAAAACTTTCCATATGATAAAAGTTATAATAGGTGGCTTGAAATTAAAAATAAATATAATTTACATATAAAGGATTATAGAAAGCTAGGTGATAAAATATTATTTTTTCTTCAAATACCTACTGATGCTTCTTTAAATGAATTAAATTTTAATAATGATGGATATTTGAATTTTATGATTAGAACAATAAAAAATATATTTAAATATTCAGATCGTACGATAGTACTACGTAGTCATCCTCTTAATAAAAATAATGACGTCATAGCAAATTTCTTATTGAATCAATTTAGAGAAACTAACAAAGTATTTTTATCTAATAATGATGATTTGAAGGATGATTTAAAAGATACAAGATGTGTTATTAGCTACAATAGTTCAGCTACTGTAGAGGCACTTTTTGATGGTATAAGAGTTATAAATTTGAGTAAAATGCAACCATGTTTTTCTGCTGCATTCAATACTCTGTCTGCTATTGAAAATCCTACAGAATTAAATCGTGATGATTTTTTACAAAAAATTGCTTTCTTGCATTGGGAAAGTGAAGAACTCAAAAGTTTAGAGATAAAAAAATATTTGTGTAATCTTTTAGAAAAATCTATTCCAAAAGAATCTGATGTACAAGTTTTATAAAATTTTTTCTGATGAATACTATAGATATTAAAACATTAAATTTTTTTGATGAATATTTACTTTTAAATAAAAAATCTGTTGTTTTAGATATTGGAGCAAATATTGGAGATGTAACAAATTTAATTCATAATAAATATAATTGTAATATTTATGCATATGAGCCAAATGTTGTCTGCTGCAATTATATGAATAAAAGGTTTGTTAATAAAAATAAAATTAGAATAAATAATTGTGCTGTGTCAGATTTTAATGGAAACGATTATTTATATTTTCATAGAAATTCAAAAGGTAATAATGATATTAAATATATTCAAGGAGCAACATTAAGAAAAGAAAAGGACAATATTGATACTAATAAAAAGGTAGAGGTTAAAATTATAGATATAAAAGATTTGTTAGGATCATTTGATAAAATAAATCTAATTAAAATAGATATAGAAGGATCTGAATATAACATATTACCAGAAATAATAAAAAATAGAAAAAAAATTGATATTGTACTTTGTGAGATGCATGGAAATCCAGCAGGTAAAAAAATTAATGGGCAACATAAAAATAAAAACTTCACAAATGAGTATAATTTTATTGTTAACGAATTAAAAAAATTAGGACTATACAATAATTGGTTTTATGAGTGGCATTAGAAAAATGAGAGAAAATTATAGAAATAATTAAATGCATAAAGATTTTTTTAAACAGATAGAAAGGTATTTGAATACCTCAGAAAATAAAAAAGTGCTTATTTTGAACGATACATATTATTCATTTAATGCAACAAACGAAAATATCCTAATAGAAGATAATATAGATAAATTATTAAACAAAAAAAATATAAGAGTTATTAATACTTTTGATGAATTCAATAATTTAAATGACAATTTTGAAATTATAATAAACATATACTTTTCAACGAGTTTTATTAATCAGCTTGAATTTTATAATAAAATTTTAGAAATATCAGTGTTAGAAACACGTTTTATAAGTTTTCTACCATTTTTAGGTTTTGTTAACTATGGACCGATAAATTTTAATCCTACTTTTTTTAATAATATTAATGCTGGGAAGAATTTTGCAGTCAATGACATTTCTTTCATAGATAAATATGGAAAAATTTTGCAAATAAAAAAAGAGCATATTAATAAAATTTTTTTTCAGACGACAGAGAAAGGTAATCAATCTTTTGTTGACCATGTATATAATGAAATTAAAAATAATTTTACTGATACTACTATATTGCTTGATATTAATATTAATAAATTAGAATCAATAAATTTTAAATATTTTATACCTGAAAGATTAGGGCATCATTTATCAGGACATGGAAGTAAGACATGGATAGATGAAGGAGCGTTTAAAAAATTAATTGATATTATTGAAGTAAAAACAATGATTGATGTGGGTTGTGGACCAGGTGGGATGATCAAATATAGTAAGAAATTTGGTATTAAGTCAATTGGGGTTGATGGTGATAATTCTATAATTAGAGACCTTGATACTGATTTTTTTTTACATGATTATACTAAAGGAATCTTTGAAATAGACTTCGTTTTTGATTTATGTTGGTGTGTCGAATTTTTAGAACATGTTGAAGAAAAGTATGCATCTAATTACTTCAATACGTTTGCAAAATGTAATTATGTCTTCTGCACTTTTGCGCCTAAAGGAAAAGGAGGATATCATCATGTAAATCTCCAAAATGAAGAATATTGGATAAATATGTTCGAAAAATATAATTTTAAATATGATAAAAAAAATACAGAAAAAATTAGATTATCCTCAACAATACACAAAAACTTTGTTAGATCGTTTGGGCTTCTATTTAAAAATAAAAAAATTATTTAAAATATTAGGAAATTATTAATCGAACTTGGACGTACGTTTGACTTAAAAATATTAAATATATTAACATGTTGTCAAATTAATATATAAGTAACTAGTCCTGATTTAGATACTCTAATTGCTGGGACAAAAAACAAAACGCTAAAGGAGACTAAATGTTCAATTTTAAATATTATTTAGCTAATTCTGTTAAGGATTTTATAAAAAAAAGAGAACAGAAAGAAGGACTTAAAAATATCTTTTTTAAAAAATTAGATAAAAACTTTTTTGAACTGTCAAAAGAAGAACAAGTTCAAAGAATAGTTAAAATTTTAGAAAGTCAGGGATTTAAATTAAAAAAATAGACTTGGACGTATGTTGGACACAAGTCATTCGTCCGCTTCAAATTTGGAGCGGGCGAAGGGATTCGAACCCTCGACTTCAACCTTGGCAAGGTAGCCAAATAGTAATGATTTGTAATTTCCTTCAAATTATGTGAAATAATTTTAAAAAAAGTTTAGTTTTTGTAATCGAAGTGTCCCCCATGTGTCCCCCAATAGAGAGATCTCTGAACTATTGAAGGCAACAATTCTGAAAGACAACAAAGGGGCATATTCTTATTGTTTTATAATCATACTTTATCCTGATTACTAAATATAATTAAAATACTTCATTAACGGTTGTAAATTATTATCTATAATTTGAACCTGTGTGTTGGATAAAATACCTTTCCATTGATTTAATGTTCCAGATCTGAAAAATTTTGAATGTTTAGATGCTTCATCAAAACCATTTGAAATTTCTTGAAATTGTAAAGTTTTGAAACTAGTATTTTTTATAATTTTATCAATATTTTTTTTATTATTTAAAATATTTTTATTTGTAATTATATTTATAAAAGCAATAATTTTAAATATTATGTTATTTGGTTTAATTAATAGATCTTCATATCTAATAAATAAACATGGGACACTTTTGTATTCTAACCAAGATTTAATATTTAATTCCCAATTAGAAACCAATTCTCTAGCTCCATTTGCATTTGTCATTAGTTGTTTATTAAAAACAACTTGATTTATAGCTTCATCCAAATTTATTCCCAAAAAGTTACTTAATGATACAACTACATCTCTAGGATCTCTCACAATATAAATAAAACCTGCATTTACAGTTTCATTTGTAAAACTTTTATGCCTCACACTATGAGTCTTAAAAAAAAAATTATATTTAGTATTTTCATTTAATTTTTTTTGGCATAAAATAATGTTTTTTGACATCCAGTCATAATCTATCAATCCTTTTTTTTCATAAATCTTATTTTTAAATGAAGTAAAGTTCATTTTATCTGATAACAATCTAATTTTTGATAAATCTTTTATATTGATAATATTTTTTTGTTGAAGCGCAGAAAGAATTATTGCTCTAAGCCAAGTATTGCCAGATTTAGGATACGAAGCCAAAAAAATATTTTTAAACACTTAAAAATATTTAGGAAAGTAATTTTAATTTAATATTACAATTTTAAATATTAATTTTTTTTAATAAATATAATTAGTAATTTTAAAAATTTAAATCTGGTAACAAAGTAAGTGATAATATTTTTTTGAAAAATTGAGACATTGAATTATTTTGATATATGAAGTGTCCCTCATTTGTCCCCAGTGATTTTAAAATAATATGAAATTGGCAGTTTTCTGGAGCGGGCGAAGGGATTCGAACCCTCGACTTCAACCTTGGCAAGGTTGCCAAATACATTGTTTGTTTATTATTGACCAAATATTAAGAAAATATTTGTAATAAATAAATATATATAAATCCGAAGAACTACTTGGGGGCTACTTAAAAATACTTTTTTCTATATAATATTAAATATTACACTTTTTTATAATTATTTGATTTGATAGATTTTAATAAATATCAAGGAGGTAAAATGTTACAAATAATTAGTCATGAAGTAAAAAATGTTGATGAGTGGTTATCTTTTAATGATGAAAGAGTAAAAACTTTCTCAAAGTTTGCTGATAATATTGTAGATTTTGTAGATACCGAAAATTCGAATCACGTTTCAATATGCTTTAATGTTTTAGATGAAGAAGAAATGGACAAAGTACTTAGTTCAGATGAAGTGAAAAATGAGGCTGAAAAGCATGGTGTTGTTTTTGATACTATGAAAAGATTTATTCAAAAATAAATATAAAAAATTAACTTATTGGCTACGCAAGGGCTACTTAACGATTTCTTCGTCGCTTCAAGTTTTAATATTCGGGAGAATACTTGGAGCGGGCGAAGGGATTCGAACCCTCGACTTCAACCTTGGCAAGGTTGCCATGTACAATTGAGATCGGCCTTTTCCTAGAGAAACTATATCATAAAAATTTAATTCTTTTTTTTATTGGAGCGTAAGAGGAGCGTTCACCACAGTTACCACAGTTAAAAAAAATTACTGTGGGTCTATTTTTTCAATGATTACTTGAGTTTTTTAACAGTTCACCACAGACCACAGTTCTTTTCGTAAATTAAGGGTAAAAATATACTTTTATGATTTACGTTATTTAATTTTAACAAAAACAGCCGTTGTAACTGTGGTCTGTGGTTCTTGAACTTTGCCAGAACCCTTAACAATGTCGTAGGTTGGTGGTAGGATATTAAAATGTTCAGACTGTTAGTAGTTTTCTTAAGTATTATCTTGTTCGCTACTAATTTATTTGCAAATAATATTTTCTTCAAAATAAAGGATATCATATTTCAACAAGTTAGTTTTGCTTGTGAAACTCAATACTCATGGTCTCACACTGGAATGAACCCAAATTCAAGATATAATTTTATAATTAAATTACACAATAAAGAATCAAATAGAATTATTAAATTTGAGGAGATTATTCAAAATGAAAAAGAGCCAATAGATTATCTTAAAGCTAAATATTTTAAATTCAAACTTATGAATAGCGACGATAATGAATTTTTAATACTAGTTAATGATTTAATTTACTCAAAAGAAACGTATTTAAAAATTAATAGAATTAATGGAAAATTGTGGGCAAAAGGCGAAGATAAATGGCTTTCTGTTGGTGAATGTAAAAGGGGGGCTTTTAGTGTATCTAAACAAAAATTTTAGTATGAATTATTGGGTAATAAATAAATGACTAAAAAAAAAGAAAAAATACAAACCAAAAATTGGATTTATTTAGGTGAAGTAAAGAATGGGAAGCCTCATGGAAAAGGAAAAATGGTCACTGATTACAATGATGGCGCTGGTAAGGATATTTATATTGGAGAATTTAAGAATGGTAAATTTCACGGAAAAGGTAAATTTGAATTTGAAGCTAGTGGAGAAAAATATGTTGGTATTTGGAAAAATGGTATTGGTATATCTGGCAAGAGTGTTTCGTCTTTATCTTTTAATTATGAAGGAGAGTGGGATAAAGAGTACATAGGAGTGCCCAATGGAAAAGGAATAAGAAAATTTTCAGATGGTACAATAGAGGAAGGGGTTTTTCATTTTGGTAAGTTGATAAGAGGAAAAAAAAGATACAAAGATGGTAGTGAAGAAATTGGGGAATGGAAAATTAGAGATGGGGAAGATGCAATAATATATTCGTATTCTTTTTTTATTGATAAGAAAAAGAAACACAAAATCCAGTTTCATGGTGAATTTGTAAATGGCAAGAAAAAAATTTTATTTGGTGAGGGTGTAAGAATAGAGACTAAAAAATCAAAACCAACTTTGTACCTTATTAGTATTGGTAGGTTTAAGAATGGCAAAATAGAAGGTGACGGCAGAAAGATACAATATAAAGATTTGCAATTAAAAAAACCGATTTGGTTTTATAATGGTAAATTTAAAAATAATATAGAAAATGGTGAAGGAACTTCAATTCAAACACCTTTTAATCAACTAGATAAATTAAAAATGAAAGATGGAAAAATAGTAAAAATAAAAACTTTCAGATTAAATGAAGAACAAATTAAAGAATTTTATGAAGAATACTATGATCAGGCTATAAATCTTCTTAGCTATGAAAAATATAAATATAATCAATTACCGAAGGAATTAAGAAAATTGATTAATTAAAACAAGATAGCGTTTGCTAAAATATACAAGGCTGTAAGTACACAGAAAATCAGTACTAGGTATCTGATAATAAACATAATTTAATATAATAAAAAATAGTTACTATGACCAGAACCCTTAACAATCTTCTTAGTTGGTGATAGGATAGATATAATTATTTATGAATTTGAATATTAAAGCTATCAATTTAATTTTCTTGATATTTATATTTATCAGTCTTTTCAGTATAAAAAATATTATTAATGCTTCAGAATGTAAAATAAATGGTAATGTTGTAGAAACAGATGACACTTGTATAGGTGAAATTAAAAATACAAATTCTTCTGTTTTTGGAAAATTTGAAAACAAGCAATTGAATGGATTAATAGAAGCAAAATTTGCTAATGATTCTATTTATGTTGGAGGCTCAAAAAATTCTAAACTTGAAGGATATGGTTTTAGAAAATATCCAAATGGGGATGAATTTATTGGAGATTTTAAAAATGATATTTTCAGAGAAGGTATACAAAATGAAAACACTGGTTTTATAAATTATTTTAAATTGGACGAAGAAGGGAAATTTCAAGGCTTTCACGCTATACTATATCCAAATAATGAAAGAATATATATTGGAGAAATAAAGAATCAACTAATCGATGGAGAGGGTTTTGCCTACAATCTTCTAGACAATGAATTAGGTGATAAAGATAGTTATGAAATAGGAATATTTAAAAACGGAAAGCTAAAGACTGATTATTCAAAAAGTCTTCCTAAATGCAAATTCGATAAAAATAGCTCTATAGAATCAAATGAAAGATGTTTTGGTGATAAAAAATTTGCAAATATCAGAAGTGTAGGACTATTTATAAATAAAAATTTGTCATTAGGCTTTGAGATATTTGATAATGGGTTTTTAAGCTTAGGTCAATTTAAACCTAGACAAAAGGGCTATAGTTCAGGCCTTCATGGAGTAGGTTCATTTATACAAGCTAATAGAAAACAAATTCAATTTGGTAAGTTTCATTATGGTGATAGACATGGCTATACAGTAATTATTGATGAAAGAAGGGGTTATAGTTATTTTGGAGAAATATATAAAAATAGGAAGAACGGTTTTGGTTTTGAGCGTGATAACGAATATCACGAATACTTGGGTATCTTTAAAGATGATTATTTAGATGGCTATGGTGAAAAATATTTAATCAAAGAAAACATAAGGTACAAAGGCACGTTTAAAAAAAATATTTTAGATGGTGTTGGAACCTATGAGAATAATGATATTGTTTATTATGGAGAATTTAAAGATAATATCTTTAATGGTTTAGGAAAGTTAACTGATAAACAAAAATCAAAGAAGGTTGGTTTTTTTAATAATGGTAATTTTGAAACTAATTATAATTTTTGTGTTTCTAAAGATACGTTAGGTTATAATAAAATTATTTATGGAAAAAAAAGTTGTGGATCTCAAAATTTTGATACTGCTTCAATTGATGATTTTTTAAATCAAAAAACGAATTTTTTTAACTACGATAATTGGAATGCTGAATATTATACCAATCGAAAAAAACCGTATTTTGCTCGAGAAGATATGGAAGAGTGTAAAATTGTAAACAACTTCGTGGATAGTTTTGATAAGTGTTATGGAACTATAATGGAGGAAGGAAGAGAATTCTCTGGAGTTTTTATTAATGGAAAGAAAAATGGCTTTGGATATTATGTTGTACTTTATGGAGAAGAAGAGGGAGATAAATTTGAAGGAAATTGGGTTGATGACTTAAAAAATGGTTGGGGTAAATATACAACAGCACAGGGAGCAAATACAATTGCTAAGTATATTGATGGAATTTTTCAAACAAATTTTTTTTTATATAATGGTGGTCCGGCTAAATATGAAAATGATCAAATAGTTTTTTTAGATGAAAATGAAGGTTCAAACGAAGAGGAGATTGATGACTGGTTTGGGTATCTACCATGTGAATTGAAAGACAATATAGTAATAACACTTAAAGAGTGTAAGGTAAAAAAATTAGTTGTTGGTGATACTGAATTTACGGGAATTTATTACAATGCTATGAGAAATGGATATGGTGAACTACTAGCTGGTGAGAAAAAAGATACTAAGTATAAAGGCAACTTTGTAGATAATAAATTTGAAGGTGATGGGATTTTAATTTATCCCGACAAACAGACTTATATTGGTAATTTTAAAAATAATAACTTTAATGGTCAGGGTGCTATGTATTATCCTGATGGAACAACTTATTATGGAAATTTTATTAAAGGATGGCAAACTGGTAAAGGCAAATTAGTTTACAGAAATGGTGATATAGTTGAAGGTGAGTTCTTAAATGGAAATATAATAGGAAATTTTTACTTTAACGATAAGTTAGCAAAATTAGTTGATGGAGTAATAGTTTTAATCAATGAATAAAACGGGCTAATGATAGGCCTTACCACTAACCCGGTCAGCCTATACGCTAATTGAAGCTGTGAACAATGATATTCTTCGTTCTTCCACTGCTTTTTCTTTTTATGTTTATCCTCATTGATGTAACGTTTAAAAAGATCGCCAAGTGTTACTTTGGAAGCTGTTGAATAGTCCGAGTAATCCCCTCGATCTAATTTTGTTTCCATGGACCTAGACCACCTTTTGGCTTCGGTTCGAGTCATGAAAGATTTAGTTATTGTCTTTATACCTAATCGCCTTATGCGAACTTGGTAACTAGTTTTGTTTAAGTATTTACGCTTTTGAATAGTAGCCATAATTTCTCACTTTCTAGGAAAAGCTTGGCTCTATTGGATCGTAAGTGGAGCGTTTGAATCTAACCCACTCAATATTTGGAGCGGGCGAAGGGATTCGAACCCTCGACTTCAACCTTGGCAAGGTTGCGCTCTACCCCTGAGCTACGCCCGCTTAATCTACACAATTACCACTTTGAATTCATAAGTCAATATTTGAGAAAATATTCATTTAAATCTTCTTCTATAAACAATATCAACCAATAACATATGAGGAAGAGTTAATGCAGCAAGCCCTATAAAAATTACTTTTAATAATGACTGATATAATGAAAAATTTTGGACCAAATAGTAAACAATTCCCAAACCACCAACCCAAGTAATAAATGTAAAAACTATTGTTGAATAAATAACAAATTTCTTATTTTTTAAATTTAAATAAATGTTTTTAATCAAATGCTTTAGATGCTTGTAAGTATGAAAGAAACAAAAATATATTGCAAAGCTCAGAAGTGGGTCAAGAAAATAAAAAATTAACAAAAGAAAAAATATTTCAACTACTCCTTTTCTTAATTTTTTTTCAAAGAAAGAAAGATAAATAAAATATATTATTGATAATATTGTTAAAGAATATGGAATGAAAAAATATTTCTGTATTGAATAAATTTTATCACTAGTCAAATATTCAAATATTAAAAAAGACTGTTTTTCATTAAAGAATATAATTCCAAAAATAATAGTCATTCCATAAGTAAAACTTACAGAATACTTGAATTTATTTATTTTATAGTTTGTCCAATCACATAAACCAAAATGAATTATAGTCATTATAATAAAAATAGTTAAGGCTAAAATAGGAAAGTATAACCAAAATATAATTACTAAGAAAAATAAAGTTAGATAGTAAAAGAGAAATTGAAAAAATTGAATTCTATTATTGAAGCCTACCAATGAGGCGACTGCACCATCAAAAGAACCATGAGGAAGTCCAATAAAAAAGATTAATAAAAAAGAAATAACATTTAAAGTTGTAAGTTCTGCGATCATTTTATTTAAAAAATTCTTTTATAAATGGTAACTTGGGCATACTTTTAATAATCTTTAACTTAGTTAATAAATTTGACTCCCCCATCATAAAGCTTTGGAATTCATTTCCATCTAAATTAGAAGCAAGATTAATGAAAGATTGTCCATTTTCGTTATTATTTTTTAAAAAATTAATAAAAATTTTATCCATTCTTCTTTCTAAAAATTTGTGAACACTTACATAATTTTTCTTTGAGTTTTTTAATAATTGAATATGTTTTATGAGAAATGAAAAAGCATATCCAGTTGAAGGTTTACAAGCACCCCCTCTAATTCCAATGTTGAAAATATTAGGGTTCGGTGAGTATTTTTCTTCAGCAAAAAACATTGGTATTATGCCTTTTTCTGTACTTCTTTCTTTAAATTCAATTATGTTGTTTTGAATTAAATATTCATTTATCTTGTCCCTGTACCAAGAATTTTTGTAAACTTGCTTTGAAAATACTGTGGACTCAACAAGGGCTTTATTGTGACTAAATGGTAAAATATACATAAAGTGCAAAACGTTTTGTTCTTTTGTAAAATGCATTAGGGTTAACTTGTTTTCATTAAAAGTATTATCTGCTACAGTAATATTGACTCCAAAGAAGTGTTGTATCATCTCACCTTTTTTTTCTTTTATAGATCTTGAGTCATATATTTTTTCAGCATAGTATTCGTTGTTATCAGCAGTGATTATTTTAAAATAATTTTCTATAGGTATATATTGAATTACTGGTTCATTTTTTACATCTAGTATATTTTTTGTTTCTAAACAGTATTTTTTCCATCTTTTAAAACTAATTACACAATAAGGTTTATCAAAACTACTATGTGTGATTTTTTTATTCCTATCACCAATGGTCCACTTAAACCATTTCTTTTCAATGATATTTTCGAAAGGTTTCATCCAATCAGTTAACCAAAAGCCAAAAAAATTATCTCTATTATTTATATCTTCTTTTTCAAAAGCAATAATCTCGTTGGAACTATCTCCAAATAAAATTTTATTAACTGCTAATCCGCTAGGACCTAGACCAATTATTGCAGCTTTATAAATTTTCATTTGGAAAACTTTTTCTTATTTTTTGATATTTATAATTCAAGAAAGGGATAAAAATAAAAATAAAAATTGATTTAATTGTAATTACAATTTTTTCAAATTTGTTTAAATACACTCTTTCTTCATTATATTTTTTCTTCCTTGATATAATCTTAATACCAATACCTCTATAGACATTTGCCGCAATAAATATTCCTAGTCTGTTAGGTAAAGGAATGTATTTTAAGCCAGTAAAACCATTTTTATAAAATTTATCTGATAAACTTATTAACTTATGAATTGCTTTAGATATTTCATCAATTCTTTCAGAACTTAGTTCATCGATTTTATTAAGATTATCCAATGATATACCTGGTATCCAAGTAGCAGGTAAATAAATTCTTTTCATTTTTGAATCTTCATACACATCACGTGCAATATTTGTTAATTGCATTCCAATTCCCAAATCTACAGCACATTGTTCTGCATTTTTATTTGTTACACCAATAATTTTAGACATCATTAATCCAACAGTTCCAGCAACATGATAAGAGTATTTTATAAGCTCTTCTGTGTTTTGAATTCTAGGTTTTCTTTGGTCAAAAATTAAACCCTCAATTAAATCAATTAAAATTAAATTATTAATTTTGTTTTTTTTCAAAAAAATATTTACATTATTGTTTTTGTTATTCTTAATTTCTTCAATTGAACTATTTAAAAAATGGGTTTTATCTACATTATTTTTATCAGCCACATCATCAAAATATCTGCAGATTGAGTATAAAATTCCAGCATTTTTTTTTGAACTTTTTGATAAAAAAAAACTCGCCCAGTAAAAGCTTTTACCTTCTCTTTTAAGATCAATCATTGAATTAAGCTCTAAATTGATCATAGTTATCTTAGTTCAGCTTTGATGATATTTTCAACAACTTTAGCAGAGGAAAGAACACCTGGTATCCCAGCCCCAGGGTGAGATCCTGCGGTAGAAAAATACAGATTTTTAATTTTATTATCTTTATTATGATATCTAAACCAGGCTGATTGAGTAAAGATAGGAGCTATAGAAAAACCTGCGCCATGCATTGAATTGTAATCATTTTTAAAATCTTTAGGATTCATCCAAAAAACGTCAGTGATATTTTTCTCTAAATCTGGCATAATTGTTTTTGATAATTCTTTAACTATTTTATTTTTAAGATTTTCTGATTCAATATCCCAATCAATGTTGCCTTGTAAATTTGGTACGGGACACAATACATAAAAACTATCACACCCTTCAGGGGCAAACGATTTATCTGTTGCAGTTGGTCTATGAATATACAAAGAAAAATCTTCTGATAAAATTTTATTTTTAAAAATATCATGAAGCAAAGACTTAAATCTTTCTGTCATCCAAATAGTGTGATGGGCAACTTTATGATATTGTTTTGTTGTACCAAAGAAAAGTACAAAAAGACCCATAGAATATAATAAGTTTTTTTCTCTTAACACAGGTCTGATCAAATTTTCTTTTTTTAAAAGTTTAGAATAAACCATTGGTGGATCAGCATTACAAACAACCAGATCAATATCGATAATTTCTTCTTTGTTTGTTAGTATTTTTGTTATCTTATTATTTTCAACAATAAATTGTTTTGCTTCTGTATTTGTTTTAATTTTAATGCCACACTCAATCATTAATTTTTTTAACTCATATACAATTTTACCAGTTCCACCCATACAAAAAAATACTCCCCACTTTCTCTCTAAATAATGAATTAATGCATAAATCGATGTTGTTGTATGTGGATCACCCCCAACTAAAAGAGGATGAATTGAAAATGCTTTTCTAAGATAAGGGTTTTTTAAATAAGTGTTTACAAGTTGAGATACTGTTAAGTAGCTTTTTAAAATTATTAAATTAGGAATAACGCCTAACATTTTAAAAAAAGAAATAAATGGTTTGTCAGCTAGTTTTGTAAAACCTACATCAAATATTTTTTTTGATTGATTTAAAAGTTTTTTATATCCTTTTATATCTCTTTTATCAAATTTACTTATCTCACTATTTGTTTTTTCAACTGTAGAACAATAATCAAAAGTCTTACCGTCATGAAAATAATATCTATACCAGGGTTCAAGAGGAACAAAATTCAAATAATCTTCTCTTTTTTTTCCAAATAAACTAAATAATTCATCAAAAAGAAAAGGTGCTGTTATAACAGTAGGTCCAGCATCATGTTTAAAACCATTGACTTCAAACACTCTTGCTCTTCCTCCAAGCTCGTCTAGTTTTTCAATAATTGTTGTATCATAGCCTAACTTTTTTAATCTTAAGCTAATCGCTATACCTCCAAAACCACTTCCTATAACTACTGCTTTTTTTCCCATTGTTAATTTTGTAATTGTATTTAAATACCTTATTTCTTAATAAATATAATATTATTTATGCTTACAAAGACAGATTTATTTGAATTACTTAGTGTAAAAAATAAAGATTTTCAAATTCATGATCATGATCCTTTATTTACAGTTGAAGATTCTGAAAATCTCAGAGGTGAAATTAAAGGAGCACATACCAAAAATTTATTTTTAAAAAATAAAAAAAATAATTTTTTTCTTTTCAGTTGTGATGAAAATGCAAAGGTTGATTTAAAGCAATTTTCTAAATCTATCGATGCTAAGAATTTATCATTTGCTAATGCTGAATATTTAGAAGAATTTTTGGGTATTAAGCCAGGATCAGTCTCACCATTTGCTCTTCTTAACGATAAAGATAATGTTGTTGCATTTTACTTAGATGAAAAACTTTTTAACAGTGAAATAATTAACTTCCACCCCCTAATAAATACCACAACTATAAGTATAAAGACTTCAGAGTTTATAAACTTCCTCCTTGAAAATAATAAAAAAATTCATATTTTTTCTCTAGATAGTTATAGTATAGTCAAATCTTTATGAGTGAAAATTCAAATATAATCGATGTTACTGAAACAGAGTTTAATGATAAGGTAATTGAGGCAAGTGAAAGTAAATTAATTGTTGTTGATTTTTGGGCTCCTTGGTGTGGTCCTTGTAAACAGTTAACACCAATTTTAGAAAAAATAATATTAAAATCTGGAGATAAAGTCACCTTAGTAAAAATTAATATTGATGAAAATCAACAAATTGCTGCGCAATTAAGAATTCAATCAATTCCTACTGTATATGCATTCAAAAATAAACAAATTGTTAATGCATTTCAGGGTGTTATTCCTGAAGGTCAAATTATAGATTTTATTGAAAAATGCTTGGGATCTAAAATTAATGAAGATTTCACTGAATTTTATAAAGAAATAGAAAGCGCAATGGTTGAAGATAGGTTTGAAGAAGCTAAAGAGACTCTTCTAGAATTTATTTCTAAAAACACAGATGAAATTAAAGGTATTTGTTTTTATTTAGAGTGTTTGATCGAGCTTAAACAATTTGAAGAGGTTGAAGTGTTCATTAGTTCATTAGAAAAAGATGTACAAGAAAAAGATGAGGTTAAACAGGTTTTAAAAAAATTGGAAATTGTAAAAAATAATTCATCCGGACCAAATATTATTGATTTACTTGGTAAACTTGAGAATGAACCAGATAATATTGATTTAATTTTAGAGATATCAGATAAATATTTTTCAATGAAAGAATATGAAAATGGAATGGATTTGCTTCTTAAAAATTATCCAAAAAATAGGGATAGTATAAAAAATAAGATGGTAGAATTTTTTGCTGTACTTGGAAATACTGATCAAGTTACCATTCAATATAGGAAAAAACTTTCACAATTAATGTTTTCTTAACATGGAGATCCCTATTTTTCCTCTAAACGGCGCCGTCCTTTTTCCTGGAACAAGCTTACCTCTGAATATATTTGAAAAAAGATACATTGAGATGGTTGACTACGCTCTTTCAAAAGAAAGGTTCATAGGTATGATACAATCTGATGAAAAAAATAGGCTCTATAATATTGGTTGTATCGGTAAAATTCATAGTTTTAGTGAAACAACAGACGGACGATATTTAATTAGTCTTCAAGGTACTAATTGTTTTAAAGTTAAGAAAGAGTTAGAAAAAAAATATAAGTTTAGGTTAGTTGAAGCAGAAATGTTGGATTTTGAGGAAGATAAAAACATTATAAATGAAAAACAAAAAAATAATCTTTTAGATAAGTATAGCCAATATATTAAAGTCAAAAAAATTAACTTAAACTTAGAAGAAATTCAAAATATTGATTTTAATCAAATTGTAAAGTTTATAGCAATGATATCCCCTTTTAGTGACATTGAAAAACAGGTTCTTTTGGAAACAAAAAATTTAAGTGATTTTTATAAAAAACTTCATTCAATTTTAGAGCTTGAGATCGTTGAAGATAATAATAGTAAAACTATTAATTAACACCCATAGCAAAATCACTTATCTGATTTTTTAATTTTTTACTTTTCTCCATTAAATTGATAGCTGAAAACCTTGCATAATTAAAAATAGTATTGTCTAATTTAAAAACACTATCAACTTTATCAGTGATTTGATACAGCCTATAAGCTTTGAAAAAATTATCTTTCTGAAATTCTTTACAAAATATTTCATCTCCTAATTCCAAACCTAGAGAGTTATATTTTTTAACAAGATTAAATATACTTTCTACATCTTGCATGCCTAGATTCCATCCTTGTCCTGCAATTGGATGAAATGAGTGAGCTGAATCACCTAAATAAATAATTCTATTCTCAAAAAATTTAGAGTTTAAGTGAGCTTTTAATGGAAAAGTTTGTTTGGTTATTATTTTATTTATCTCCCCTACACTTCCCTGTATCTTTTCGTTTAGAATAGAAATAATACTATTATCATCTAAAGAAAGTAAAGAGTTTATAAATTTATTAGTGTTTGTCCAAACTATGGAGCTTTGAAACTGATTTTTATTTTTTTGCATTGGTAAGATTGCAAGAGGTCCATTTTTAAAAAAGAACTCATATGCAGTGTTATTGTGATTCTTTGAGTGATAAAAATTTATTACTATTGCCTTTTTTTTATAATCTTTTCTATAAATTGGTGTTTTAAAAATTTTTCTTATAGAGCTGTTTTTCCCATCACACGCAAACAGAATATTTGTATTAACATAGAAACTATTTTGCTTGGTTATGATCCTATCGCCTTGATAAAAAATATCTTTAATAGAAACATTATTAAAAATTTCTACATTTTTTTGTTTTTGTAATTTTTTATACAAGCAATGAAGTATAAATTCGTTTTTAACTATATATCCAAGATTGGATTTTCTTCTTTGGTTGTCAAAATATATTTTGTTTGATTGATTTCTGTCTATTATCTGAATATTCTTTATTGGTTCCGCATAATTTCCAATTTCGTCCCAAATATTTATTTCTTCAAGAAATTTTTTCGTACCTTCTGAAATTGCTGTTGTTCTTTTGTCTAAAATATTTTTATGATTAAACTTAGCATTTTGCTCTAAAACTACTACTTTATTACCAAGTTTAGAAAGTGAATATGCTGTAACGGCCCCTATCAGACCTCCACCTATTATATTAATGTTTGATTGAATTTCTTTCATAATTTTCTTCGAATTACCATAATCTAAATGTATTACAATCTAACTATATGTTCAAGTATGGTTCATTTAGAAATTTCGTTCTTAAATTTTTAGTAGGTATAATTTTATTTGGATTTGGCCTGTCTTTTTTTGCAAGTCTTTATTCGTACTCTCCAAATGATCCGGGCTTTAATCAATTAAACTATAATATTAGTGATAATAAAATTAAAAATCTTTTGGGTTTTTTTGGTGCATATTTATCAAGTTATTCATTAATTTTTGTTGGCACGCTAAGTTATTTGTTGGCATTTTTTATAACTATAGAAGGCAGCAAGTTATTCTTAGGCACAACAAGCCGGTTAATAATACTTAAATTTTTATCAAACCTCACAGGAATAATAATTATTAATGTTTCTTTAAAATTAGTTGGTATTACCTATTTGAAGACAGGTTTAATCTCTCAATTCTTAATAGATATACTTAAAAATTTTAATTTAAATTTTTTGGAAAATATTTTTATATTTTTTATTATAAATTTTTTCCTTTTAATATTTGGGATAATTTTAATATTATTATCTTTTAAAATAAATTTATCCTGGATAAATAAAATTGCTTCTTTCTTAAAGTTTTTTAAATACTTTAAAATTTTGTTTTCGATATTTAAGTTGCTAAAATATGTGAAAATTAAAAAAAACCCAGCTAAGAAAAATTTAAGAAGTGAGCCTACAATAAGAAAAAAAAATTATGTTAATTTAAATAAAGAAAAAAGCGTAAAATCAAAAAATGAAAAACAACTTGAGATGGATAGTTTTAGCTTTACCCTCCCATCAACAAGTCTTCTTTCAAAATCAAATTTAAGAAATAATAAACATAAAGAGTTAGATAAAATAAATGAGAATGCTGCCATAAAATTAGAGAAAACACTTTCTGAATATGGTGTGGATGGAAAGATTATTGGTTTTAGTAGTGGCCCAATTGTAACTCTGTTTGAGTTTGTGCCAAATGCTGGTATCAAATCTAGTAAAGTAATAGGTTTGTCAGATGATATTGCTAGAGCAATGTCATCAATTTCAGCCAGAATATCTACCCAACCAGGAAAAACGAGTTTGGGAATTGAAATTCCTAATACAAAAAGGGATAGTGTTTTGTTTGGTGATTTAATTGATGAAGAAGAGTTTAAATTAGAAAATGACTCTCTTACATTGGCCCTTGGTAAAGACATATCAGGTAAAAGTGTTTTTGCAAATTTAGAAAGAATGCCTCATTTATTAATTGCTGGAACAACAGGCTCAGGAAAATCAGTGGGTATTAATACGATGATATTGAGTATACTTTATAAATTTAAACCTAATGAATGTAAATTGATATTAATTGATCCTAAAATGTTAGAGTTGAGTATATATGAAGACATTCCACATTTACTTACACCTGTTGTTACAGATCCAAAAAAAGCAGTATTTGCTCTTAAATGGGTGGTTAGGGAAATGGAAAATCGATATAAATTAATGAGTTCTTTAAATGTAAAAAATATAGATTCTTATAATAATAAAGTTTTAAGTACCATTTCTTCTGGTAGAAAATTGTATAGAGAGGTTCAAACAGGTATTGATGATGATACAAGAATGCCAATTATTGAAAAACAAGAAATTCTTTTAGAAAAAATGCCTTTCATTGTTGTTGTTATTGATGAAATGGCAGACTTGATGATGGTAGCAGGAAAAGAGGTTGAGTCATTAGTTCAAAGATTAGCACAGATGGCAAGAGCATCAGGTATACATTTGATTACAGCCACCCAAAGACCTAGTGTTGATGTTATTACTGGTACAATAAAAGCAAATTTCCCAAGCAGAATTAGTTATAAGGTATCAAGCAAATTTGATAGCAGAACAATTCTAAACGAAATGGGTGCTGAGCAACTGCTAGGAAGTGGTGATATGTTATTTTTAGAAAATGGAGGAATAATACAAAGGCTTCATGGTGGTTTTGTTTCAGAAAATGAAGTTGATAAAGTTGTTAGTCATATAAAAAACCAAGCAACATTTGATTATAAGAAAGAAATATCATTATCAGAAGAAAATTTAAACGGATTATCCAATAAAGATTTAATTTCGAACAATACTGATGATCTTTAT
This sequence comes from uncultured Alphaproteobacteria bacterium, assembly GCA_902518895.1. Taxonomy (GTDB): domain Bacteria; phylum Pseudomonadota; class Alphaproteobacteria; order HIMB59; genus CACPNW01. The sequence continues at coordinate 60,687 of CABYHL010000004.1, forward strand.
AACAAAGCGATTGATATTGTTGTTAAACAACAAAAGGTTTCTACAAGTTATATTCAGAGATATCTTCAAATTGGTTATAATAGAGCTGCCAGAATAGTAGAAAAAATGGAAGAGGATGGGATAATTAGCGAGGCCAATAATGCTGGTAAAAGACATGTGCTTAAGAAATAAAAATTCTTTTTTCTTTTTTTTCTTAATTATTTTTTTTTTATTTTCTCAAAAAGTTTACTCAGATACAAATAACAAATTAGCTTTAATAAATTATCTAGAATCGCTACAAGGTTTTTCTGCATCATTTTTACAAAATGACGGGAACAGCTTAAGTGAGGGGAAAATTTATATTGGCAAGAAAAGAGTTAGGGCAGAATATTTAAAACCTGAAAAGATTTTAATAATTTTAGATGAAAATAAAGCAATGTATTATAACTATGAACTCGAAGAGGATGAGTTTTTTAATCCAAAAAACACTAATGCTTGGTATTTTTATGATATTTTTAGAAATCCACTTTTTTTTGAAGATGCTAATATAGAATTAAAAGATAGCCAATTAACTATAGAAAAATATGGTATAGATATGGAAGATCAAGAATATTTTATAAAAATTTATTTTGAAAATGATCCATTAGTTTTAAGAAAAGTAGAAGTGCAAAATAACCAACAGTCTTTAACACTTTCAATATATAATCACAATCATAACGAAGAGCTTAGTAAAGATTTGTTTAAGCTTATAAATCCTAAATTATTAAACTAAATAGTGATAATTAATTTTTCATCTCTTGTTTTAATTTTAACACCAGTTTGTATCTCGGTTAATTTTTTTCTTATTCTTGTGAGGTGGCTTTCTAATGAGTTAGTTTCAATATTTGATTTAATTTTCAAAATATTTTCTCTAATAAATTTTTTGCTTGTTTCCTTTTCTTTTACAAGACATGTTAGAATTTCTAGCTCTATTTTTGTTAGATAGCAAAAAGAATTGTTTTTAAGGTTTGTTAGTATCTCATTCTTGATAGAAATATCATGAAAATTAATTTTTAAATTTTGAAAAAAATTTTCTATTTTATTTTTTATATTGTTTGCTGATACTGGTGTTTTTAATAACTGTAAGCTATTTTTTAAATTAAAATTCTTAATTATTAAATTTGAAAGTATTAAATAATTGGCATTTAATTTCTCAAAATTAATTTTATCATAATCCTTATCATTATTTATTATAATAATTTTCGCTTTTGTAAATTCCTCTGTGTAGTCTATCTCTTCTAATTTTAAAAAAGTTAATTGATACGTAGAAAGAAATTCTATTAAAAAATTATTAACCTTATTATTAGAAAATATAATTAGATTATTTTTCATTGTCTTTTTCCAAACAAAATGGTGCCGATCCTAATATATGTTGGATCGAAAGCTAATGCCTTCTCATAATCATCACTCATTCCAATGCTTAATTCATTAATTTTGTTTTCAATTGCTAAAATTTTTAGTTTAGAGAAATGATGTGATGGTTCTTCATCAATAGGAGGAATACACATCAAGCCGTGGATATACAATCTCATTTCATCTTTTAAAAAAAAAAGAAAGTCTTTTACATCTTCAGGAAAAATTCCACTTTTTGATTTTTCTTTACCTGTATTCACTTGAAGAAAAATTTTTTTATTTTCCAGGGCATCTAAGTGCTTTGAAAACTCTCTTGCTATTTTTTCTCTGTCTAAGGTGTGAAATACATCAAATAGGGGTATGGCAGTTTTTACTTTGTTTGATTGAAGCGGCCCTGTTAAATGTAATTCTATTTTTGGATTTTTTTGTTTAATTTTTTCAAATTTTTCCTGTGCTTCTTGTACTCTATTTTCACCAAATATATATACACCAGAATTTATTGCGTCTAATACACTTTCAATTGGGTGGTTTTTAGAAACCGCAACAATTTTGGCTTTATTACTGGATTTTTTTAAAAAATCCTTTATTTCATTGAATTTTTTCTTGTTAAACATAATTTGGTGTGTGGTAAAAAAACAACATAGATGAAAAAAATATAATAAATCATTATGCTTTTTTTGTAATTTATTCAATTTTTAAATAATAACCTCCTTAATACAAGTTTGTTGCTTGTATTTAATGAATATTCATTAACTCAAAAGGAGTAATTATGAAAAAAGAACTATTAATGGGAACTGCTCTTGTTTCTACGCTTGGTGCTGCTTCAATTGCTGAAGCTGTAACAGCTAGCATGAGTGGTAACCACCAAACTGGTATGGAGTTTGATTCACCTAACGGTGGAACTGACACTAATGCTCAGATTAATGATAACAATTTTACTGTTTCATTATCTGAAACTACTGATGGTGGTATGACTATTTCATCTAGCTTTAAAGTAATGGATGAAAATACAAAAGAAGATTATGATGCTGGATTTACTTTAGCATTTACTGATGGCTCTAAGCTTGATGTATTAAATGCTGGTAACGCTTCTGGTTCACACGCTGTATCTATACCTGGATCAGCTGGTGCTGAAGGTGTGGCTAATACTTCTACTAACAGTGCTCCAACTGGTCTTGATTTTGCTACTGGTTCGACTGCGTTTGGTATTGAGTATCACACTGCTGCTGATTTCTTAGCAGACGGTTTAAAGGCATCTATTTCAATTTCAACTGACAGTGGTGCTGCTGCTGTATCTACTTACAGAACAGATAGTCACGTTGCAATTGGTGCTACTTATGTAACTGACTTAGGTGATTCATCTGTAACAATCGGTGGTGGTTATTCAGCTACTGACGGTTCTAGAGATGGAACAATGCCTAATGATGATACTGCTGGTATGCATGCTGGAATAAGTGCTGTAACTGGTGACTTAACAGTTGCTGTTGGTTTTGCTGACGGTTCTGTTGCTGGTACAAGTGACAACGGATCAGATGAATATACTGCTGAAGTTGTTAAAGCTGGTGTGAAGTATGTATCTGGCGATCTTACATTTAATGTAGGTTTTGCTTCAGGTGAAGCAGATGATCACGCTCTTGGCGGTTCTGACGGTGATGATGATTCACAAGATGTAACTTCTGCAAGTGTATCATATGCTGTGGCATCAGGTGTAACTGCAATTCTTGGTTATACAAGCACTTCGTCTACTGACGAAGGTGCAGGAACTGACGATGGATCTGCATGGTACATCGGTGCAAACATGTCATTCTAATTAAAGATTTAATATCTTTAAAAACGGCACTTTTATTAGTGCCGTTTTTTTTTATGTTTTACTTTTAGCTCTCTTTACAATATTTAGAATTTAATGTTTTTAACAAGGCTAATCACTATACTATCTTTGTTTTTTATATTTTCTTGTAACAATAATAAAAGTGAAGAAGAAATGGAAGAGTTGTGGTCAAAAGCACAAACTAAAACAATGATAATTGAAAGGTCTGGTACTAAGTTTAACTCTGCACTAGATATGGATCTTGCTATGAGAGATGCTGAAACAAGATTACAAAGCGGTGGAGGACTTTTCGGTAAAGGTGGTTTGTCTGTGGATGGTATTTTAGGTGGTGGAGAAAATAAAAATGAAACAAGTCAATCTCTAACAGCAAACATGCCTATAAATATTTTTTTGTGGAGAGGGGCGCTTGAAACAATTGATTTTATGCCACTTAGCTCTGCTGATCCAATTGGTGGAATCATTATAACAGACTGGTATTCTACAACCGATAATGAACAAGAAAGATGTAAGCTTAATATATTTATCACAGGTCAAAATTTAAAAACTGAAAACCTAAAAGTAACTTCTTTTTGCCAAAGTTTCAAAGATCAAATATGGGTTAATAAATCCGTAGACAAAAACAACAATATAAAAATTGAAAATGCTATATTAAATAAAGCTAAGAAATTAAAGCTCCAATCAAGTTAAAAAGTGTCATCACGATACAATCATAAAGTAGTAGAAAAAAAGTGGCAGGATATCTGGGCAAAACATAATGTTTTTAAAACCTCAACTGATACAAAAAAAGAAAAATACTATGTGTTAGAGATGTTTCCTTACCCATCAGGTAGAATACATATGGGACATGTGAGAAATTATACTTTGGGCGATGTTGTTGCGAGATACAAACGAATGAAAGGGTATAGTGTGCTTCATCCAATGGGATGGGATGCTTTCGGGCTTCCGGCTGAAAATGCAGCTATGACAGAAAACAAACATCCAGAAGAGTGGACTTATCAAAATATTAAAACAATGAAAAGTCAGTTATTGCAAATGGGCTTATCATTAGATTGGGAAAGAGAAATCGCAACATGCCATCCAGAATATTATAAACATGAACAAAAATTTTTTATTGATATGTTTAATGCTGGTCTTGCATATAAAAAAGAGGCTGAAGTAAACTGGGACCCGGTTGACAAAACTGTATTAGCGAATGAACAGGTTATTGATGGAAGAGGTTGGAGATCTGGTGCGTTGGTAGAAAAGAAAAAGCTTTCTCAATGGTTTTTAAAAATTAGTAAATACTCAGAAGAACTTCTAAGTGATTTAGATCACTTAACTAACTGGCCTAATAAAGTCAAAGTTATGCAATCTAATTGGATTGGTAAATCAATAGGAGCGGAGATAAACTTCAAGTTATCAAATCAAGAAAGTTTTATTAAAGTATTTACAACTAGACCAGATACAATTTTTGGTGCAACTTTTTTAGCTCTTTCCACTAAGCATGAATTATCGATAGATATCTCTAAAGATAATAAAGTTTTACAAAAATTTATTAAAGAATGTGAAAGCTTAAATCCTGATAAAAATAAAAAGGGTTTTGATACAGGTCTGTTTGTAAACCACCCATTTATTAAAGGAAAAAAATTACCAGTGTATATCGCTAATTTTGTTTTAAAAGAGTATGGTCTTGGTGCAATCTTTGGTTGTCCCGCACATGATCAAAGAGATTTGGACTTTGCAAATGAATATAATTTGGATGTTATTCCAGTCGTAAAACCAAACAACATTAAAGAAAGTGAATTCAAAATCAAAGATGAGGCGTTCACAGAAGATGGTTTGATCATAAATTCAGATTTTTTAAATGGATTAGTAGTTGAAAAGGCAAAAGATAAAATAATTGAACAAATTGAAAAATTAAAAATTGGGAAAAAGAAAATAAATTATAAGTTAAGAGACTGGGGAATTTCAAGACAAAGATTTTGGGGCTGTCCAATACCTATTATTTATAGAGAAGATGGGGAGATAATCGCTGTAGAAGAAAGTGAGCTTCCTGTTAAACTGCCAGATTTAAAAGGGTTTAACGAAACCTCAACTGCATTAAATAATATACCTGACTGGAAAGAAACTGTTTGTCCAAAAACAGGATTAAAAGCATATAGAGAAACAGACACCTTTGATACTTTTTTTGAATCATCATGGTATTATTTTAGATATTGTAACGCTAGATTAGACAAACCTTTTGACAAAAAAGACATAGATTATTGGTTGCCTGTTGATCAATATATTGGAGGAATAGAACATGCTATACTTCACCTTTTATATTCAAGGTTTTTTACTAAGGCTCTTAGAGATCTTGGTTATTTTAGTTTAGATGAACCATTTAAAGGTTTGTTTACGCAGGGAATGGTTACTCATAAAACTTATAGAAACAATGAGGGTGAGTGGATTGAGCCAAAAGATATAAGTAACGATAATGGGGTTTTAAAAGATAAAAATAATATAAAAGTTGAAACTGGTAAAATTGAAAAGATGAGTAAATCAAAAAAAAATGTTATAGATCCAAATGATATTATCAGCTCATATGGGGCCGATACAGCTAGGTGGTTTATGTTGTCTGATAGCCCCCCTGAAAGAGATTTGCAGTGGACAGATACTGGGATAGCAGCATCGTTTAAGTTTATTAATAAATTATTTGAATTTATTGAAAAGTTTAAAGGTTTTGACTCTAAAAATATAAATAATTTAGAGTTAGTTGATAAACAAAAAGATATAATTAATCAAATATCAGAAAATATAGAAGCTTTTCAATTTAATAAATCAGTTGCTAAAATTTATGAGTTTGTAAATAATCTTAATGATGCATTGTCTGGTAACAAACTTTCTTATGAAGATTTTAGTTGGTCGTTGAAAAAGCTTGCAATTATTTTACAACCATTTGTGCCTCATATAAGTGAAGAAATTTGGTCAAACATTGGAAATTCAACTTTGTGTATTAATCAGATGTGGAAAAAAGAAGGTGTAAAGAAAAAGATTAAATTAAAAATAGCAATACAAATTAATGGAAAAACCAAACAAATAATTGAAGTTGATGAAAGTATGTCAAAAGAAATGGTTTTGAGTACAGTTAAAGATAGTGAAAAAATTAAAAAAAATCTGTTGGGAAAAAATATAATAAGAGAGATATATGTGCCAGGAAAAATTGTAAATTTGGTAATCTAATGAAAAAGCTATTAATATTTTATTTTTTTATCTTTATATCATCATGTAGCAGTTTAGATTTTACTTATAAAAACAATGTAAATCTTACCAATCCGCTATATGAGAAAACAAATGTCATTACATCTGGTGTAAATTTAACTTATTTAAATTCATATATACCAACGGTTTTTGGAGATATTAAGGATAACACTTACAATCTTATAATAGAAATTGCAGAAGATAAAACCAAAAGTTCTGTAGAAACAAACCAAGCAACCTCTAACATGAGATATGAAATAAGATTTAAATATACTTTGGTTATGGTTGAACAAGATTGTGTAACCTATAAAAAAGAAATTTTATCTTACTTTACAATTATTCCCAAATCAGAAGGGTATAATTTTGGAACTGATGCTTCTTTAGAAAAAAAATATGAGTTGGTAATTGCTGATAATTTATCACAATTTATTTCTTTAATATCTTCTAATGATATAACTAGTTGCCAATGAAAATAGGGCCTATAGATATATTATTAAAAAAAAACTTTACTTCTCCTAAAAAGTTTTATTTTATTAGTGGAAATGAGATAACGCTAATTCAAAAAATAAAAGCTGTAATCATAGAAGAGTATCAAAAACTTTCAAAAGCTTCATTAGAGCATGTAGAGAGTATTAGTGATGTTTTTAATGGTGCTGGTTTGTTTGAAGATAAAAAAATTTTTATAGTTAAAAATTGTATTGGGCTTAATGAAGGTGTTTTACAAAAGTATCGTGAAATATCTGGTATAGTTATTTTTATACAAGAAAACTCTCAAAAAATAAAAAAAATAAAAAACATTTTTCTTAAGGATAAAGATTCTTACATGATTGAGTGTTATGAACTAACAAGAGATGCTAAGATGAATATCTTAAATGAATCTCTAATTTCTGCCAATATAAAATTAGAAAAAAATCTTTACTGGTTTTTAATTGAAAAACTAAGCAATAAATTTGGTTTTTTTGATGATAGTTTAAATAAAGTTTTACAATTAAAACAAAAAGATATTAATCTTGTTAATATCAAAAAGCTTGTTTCAACTCATGAAGATGGCAAAGATAAATTATATTTTTCTCTATTAAATAAAAATAGTGATATTGTTGATGTTTACAGAGAAAAAATCTTAACAAACTCTGATGTTAATGAGTTTTATTATTATTGTAGGTTTTTTTGTCAGTTAATAATAGATTCCGAAAACGAGGAAGAATACAATAAAAAAATTCCAATATATTTGTTTAGAGAAAAAAGATTTTTAATTGATGTTTATAGGAGGTTTAATTCAAAAAAGAAAAAATTGCTTTTAAAATTATTATCTTCTACTGAGAAAGTTTTAAGAAAAGAAAATAGTTTATCTTTGGTAACTGGTCTTCGCTTTCTCTTAAGTATAAAAAAAATAACTACTTCTTAAGCCTTTTCATTAAATCATCTAGTTGATTTAAATCTGAATAATAGAGAGTGAGAGATCCAGACGAACCACTCTCATTAAACTGGATTGAGGTTTTCAGACCTATTTTATCAGATAGTTCTTTTTCAAGATCAATAATATTAGGATCTTTGGACACTTTTTTTGTCTTATTTTTTTTAAATTCTGAAGTTATTTTCTCTATCTGTCTTACACTGAGTTTTTTTTCAATTATTTCTTTAGCTTTGTTTATGGCATCAGGTACTCCGATAAGGGCGCGAGCATGGCCCATTGATATGTCGCCATTAATTACCATTTGTTGAATTTTTGTATCAAGCTCCAAAAGACGTAAAATGTTTGAAACATAGCTTGAGCTTTTGCCTATTAGTTTTGCTAGGTTTTCGTTGTTTATATTTTTAATATTAATTAATCCTTTATATGCATTTGCTTCTTCAATAACATTTAAATCTTCTCTTTGAATGTTTTCTATTAAGGCTGCTTCTAAAACATTTGTATCATCAATATCTTTTATAACACAATCAACTTCATGCATTCCATTTATTTGGCAAGCTCTCCATCTTCTTTCTCCTGCTATTATTTGAAACTGGTTATTAATTATTGGTTTAACAATTATGGGTTGAATTAAGCCTTGGTTTTTAATTGAAGTAGAGAGTTCTTTAAGTTCTTCATCTCTAAAATTTTTTCTTGGTTGAGATGGGTTTGGTATTATCTGTGAAATATTAATTTTTTGAACACCATTGTTGTTTTCATTGTTATTATTAGATTTTGACAAAAGCGCCCCTAGACCCATTCCTAGTTTATTCTCTCTATTCATAGTTTTTATTTTGATTTAAAATTACTTCTTTTGCAAGCTCAATATAGGCCAAAGAGCCTGCGGCTTGTGTATCGTATACTAATGCTGGTTTACCATGACTTGGAGCCTCGGATATTTTAACGTTTCTTGGAATAGTCGTTTTGTAAACTTGATTTCCAAAATGTTGCCTTACATCTTTCTCTACAAGTGAGCTTAATGAATTTCTTTTATCTAACATTGTAAGAAGTATTCCTTCAATTTTTAAGTCTTTGTTATAGTTTTGTTGAATTAATTTGATAGTATTCATTAGGGCTGAAAGGCCCTCAAGAGCAAAAAACTCTGACTGAAGAGGAATTAGTGTGGTGTTAGATGCAACTAATGAGTTTATTGTTAGAAGCCCAAGTGCAGGGGGGCAATCAACAAAAATAAAGTCAAAATTATAAATATCATTAAAAATTGATTTAAACACAAACTCTCTGTTTTCAAAAGTTGTCAACTCTACTTCTGCTGCTGCTAGATCTGTGTTTGCACCAATTATTTTTAGACCAGGAATTAATGTTTCTTTTATTCCTTCTGTAAGAAGCCTCTTTTCATGAATCATTTCATAAATTGATGGTTTTCTATCGTTGTAGGTGAGCCCAAGCCCGGTGCTTGCATTACCTTGTGGGTCAGCATCGACAATTAAAACGTTTTTTTTCACTGCGGCCAATGAAGTGGCTAGGTTTATTGTGGTTGTTGTTTTGCCAACACCGCCTTTTTGATTGGATATAGAAATAATTTTTTTCACAGTTTATTATATTTATTTATTTTTAATACATACCCACCACCCTCGCTTTGACTTGGATAAAGGCTGTATTCAAAGTTGAAGAATTTTTTTGCATCATGTATTTCTTTTTTAACACTTCTTCCTTTTAGAAAAAGCAGTGATGTATTTTTTTTACTAAAAAAACGTGAATAATCTAATAGTTTTACTAGTGGAGCAAAAGCTCGGCATATAATAAATTCAAATTTTTGATTTTTAATTTTTTCAACCCTTGTGCAAATGGTTTTTATTTCTAAATTCTGCTCGTATGCAAATTCTTTAATAAAGTTTATTTTTTTCATTTTAGAGTCGATCAATAATATATTTGCATACCCAAAAATATATAAGATCATCCCTGGTAACCCAGCACCAGTACCAAGGTCTATTATTGATGCATTTTTTTTAGAAATAAATTCAGACAATTGTAATGAATCATTAATATGTCTATCCCAAGCAACCTCAATTGTAGAAGTACCTACCAAATTATGTATTTGGTTGCTTTTTGTTAACTTCATTATGTAGCTATCAATTAAATCAATTTGCTTTCTGCTAAGATTATATTTTTTTATTACAGTTCCTTTATCCAAATTATGCTGCTTTTTTATTTTTATTTTTTTTAATATATCTAAGAAGAGCTATAGTGGCTGCTGGTGTTACACCTGATATTCTTGAGGCTGCTCCAAGCGTAGGTGGTTTAATTTTTGATAATTTTTCTATTATCTCATTAGATAAACTTCCGACTAATTTATAGTTAGTTGATTTAGGAATTATTAAATTTTCTTCTTTTTCAAAATCTTGTATATCCATTCTTTGTCTATCAAGATAACCTGTATATTTAGCTTCAATTTCTATTTGTTCCATTACATCATCTTCTAAATCATTTAACTCTGGAAGTATTTTTTTAAGCTTAGGGGTTGTAATATTAGAAAATGATAAGAGATCTATTATATTTCTTTTTTTTCCATCTTTGTTTATTTTTATTCCTTTTTTTAAAAGTGCGTCTGGTGAAAATTTGTGGTTTTTAACAAACTTAAAACCCTCTTTTATTCTTTTGGATTTTTTTTCGAACTCTCTTTGCCTATTTATATCAACACAACCAATATCAATTCCAAGAGGTGTAAGTCTTAAATCTGCATTATCAGCTCTAAGCAATAGTCTGTATTCAGACCTTGAAGTAAACATTCTATATGGCTCTTTAGTTCCTTTTGTAACCAAATCATCTATCAAAACACCTATATATCCAGAGGACCTCGGTATTATAAATTCTTTATTAGATCTTGTTTTAAGTGATGCATTTATCCCGGCCATTATTCCTTGTGCAGCCGCTTCTTCGTATCCAGTTGTTCCATTTATCTGCCCTGCAAAAAATAAATTTTTTATTTTTTTTGTTTCGAGTGTGTGGGTTAATTCTTGTGGATCAACAAAATCATATTCAATGGCATAAGCAGGTTGTGTAATTGTAACATTCTCTAAGCCTTTAATCGTTTTAACAAACTGTTCTTGAATTTCAGTTGGAAGTGAAGAAGATATTCCGTTTGGATATATTAAATCACTATCTAATCCTTCTGGCTCAAGAAATATCTGATGTGATGATTTATTTTTAAATCTATGAATCTTATCTTCAATAGATGGGCAATACCTGGCTCCCATCGATTGGATCTCACCAGAATACATTGGTGACAACCTGATGTTTTTAGCAATGATTTCATGAGTGTGTGTATTTGTATGAGTAATAAAACAGGATATTTGAGGAATGTGTATATCTCTGTTGATAAAAGAAAATGGAATAAGCTTTTTATCTGGGTTTTGTTCACTTAAATCATTGAAATTTATGGTTTTTTTAAGTAATCTTGGTGGTGTTCCTGTCTTTAATCTGCCTATTGAAAACTTTAGTTGTTTAAGTGTTTTTGCAAGCTTTATTGAGGGCTTATCTCCAACTCTTCCCGCTTCTTGCTTCTCAGGGCCTATTCTTATTAACCCTTGTAAGAAAGTGCCTGTAGTTAAAACTACAGATTTTGAAAATATCTTTTTGTGATTATGTAAAACAACCCCCATTACTTGATTTTTTGAAACAATTAAGTCTTCTACTGATCCTTCAATAATTTTAAGGTTTTTTTGCTCAGATATGAGATCATTTATGGCATTTTTATATAAAATTCGGTCTGTTTGAGCCCTTGGACCCCTTACGGCAGCACCTCTGCTGGAGTTTAACATTCTAAATTGTATACAAGATCTGTCTGTAGCTTTAGCCATTATTCCATCTAAAGCATCTATTTCCTTTACAAGATGGCCTTTTCCAAGGCCTCCAATCGCAGGATTGCAAGACATTTCGCCTATTTTTTCAATTTTATGAGTAACTAAGGCTGTTTTTGATCCAGTTCTTGCAGAAGAGCATGCTGCCTCTACACCTGCGTGACCTCCACCAATTACAATTACATCAAATTTATTGTCCATGTTTATTTTCACGTGAAATTACTTACCAATACAAAAATCACTAAATATTATATCTAAAATTTTCTCAATATCAAACTTTTGATTAATTCCGTCAATATACATGATTGATCTTCTAACATTTTCTGCGGCAATATCTATTTTTTTTAAGTCTACACTTTTAAGTAATATAAGAGATTTATTTAGGCCCTCAATATGTCTTTCACGTGAAAAGACTGGTCCAGAAATTGGTTTTTTCTTTAGTTTTGAAGATATGGTTTTAACAAGAGCATTAATTCCATAACCAGATACTGATGAAATACTGTGTACCCCTCTAATTTTCTTTTTATTTGTATCATATTTTGATTTAACAAATATTTTTGATTTGATTTTACTGTAGTTTTTCTTTTCATTGTTTTTGAGAAAAACTATGTTTAAATCAGACTTTTCAGCGCTTTCTAAGGATCTTTCAATACCTATTTTTTCAATTAAATTCTTATATTTTCTTATTCCGGCTGTATCAATAAATGTATATTTATCTCCTTTTATATCTAGAGTGGAGCTTACTAAATCTGTTGTGGTTCCAGGTATATTAGTAACTATAGAAACTTCCTTGTTATTAATATAATTAATAAAGGAAGATTTTCCTGTGTTTGGCTTTCCAATAATAGTTATTTTAAAACCGTTATGAATTTGTCTAGATAAAGTTGATCTTTCAATAATATTTTCAATTTGTTTATATATGTTCTTATTTTGTTCTTTTATGTTTTTATATATTTCTTTAGGAAGATCTTCATCAGCAAAATCAATTATAGCCTCTATATCTGCCAGAAGTTTTTTTTGTTTATTTGATATTTCATTAACTAATTTATCTAAATTTCCACTTAAATTACCAATGGCTATCTTCCTTTGATTTTCAGTTTCTGCATTAACTAAATCATTAATTGTTTCAGCTTCTAAAACACTAAGCTTGTCATTCATTAGAGCCCTTTTGGTAAACTCTCCAGGCTCAGCAAGCCTGATCTGTTTTTTTAATAGGGTTTTAGTTATTTTGTTAATTACAGAAATACTTCCATGACAAGATATTTCCACCATATCCTCCCCTGTATAGCTTTTTGGTGATTTAAAAAAAGTTGTTAGCGTCTGATCTACAACGCTCTTTCCATCTAATAAATCGTTTAATGTAGCAAAGTTTGTTTTAAATTTTTTTTTAGAAGATATTGATTTAATTATTGTATGAGAGCCTTTTCCCGAAACCCTAAAAACAGCTATACCTGATTTACCTTTTTGTGTAGCAAGTGCAAAAATTGTCTCTTTGGAAGCTTTCATTTTTTGGGAATTAAACCCAAGATGATATTAAGTAAATAAATAAATAAGAAAGATTATAAAAAAATTATATTTATTTAGTTCCCATGCTTTGGAAGAATTCATTGTTAGTTTTTGTATTTTTCATTTTATCTAACAAGAACTCCATGGCTTCTGTACTTCCCATAGGGGCTAGTATTTTTCTTAAAATAAAGATTTTTCCAAGCTCATCTTTATCAAGCAATAATTCTTCTTTTCTTGTTCCCGACTTACCAATATCAAAAGCTGGATAGGTTCTTTTTTGGCTAAGTTTTCTATCTAGGACCATTTCACTGTTACCAGTGCCTTTAAATTCTTCGAATATAACTTCATCCATTCTGCTTCCTGTATCTATTAAAGCAGTGGCAATAATTGTAAGTGATCCGCCTTTTTCTACGTTCCTTGCAGCTCCGAAAAATCTTTTTGGTCTTTGTAAAGCATTGGCATCAACACCACCTGTTAATACCTTTCCGCTAGAAGGCACAACAGTATTATATGCTCTTCCAAGCCTGGTGATTGAATCAAGAAGGATTACAACATCATGTTTATATTCAACAAGTCTTTTAGCTTTTTCAATTACCATTTCAGCGACCTGAACATGACGTGAAGCGGGTTCATCAAAGGTTGAGCTAATTACCTCACCTTTAACTGATCTTTGCATGTCTGTAACTTCTTCTGGTCTTTCATCAATTAGCAGTACAATCAGTTTAGCGTCAGGACTATTTGCAGTTATAGCATTAGCAATTTTTTGCATAATAATTGTTTTACCAGTGAAGGGTTGTGCAACAATTAATTGTCTTTGTCCTTTTCCAAGAGGAGCAATAATATCAATTATTCTTTCTGTATTATCCGGCATAGGTTTTTCTTGTTCAAGTTTGAACCTTGCTTCAGGATACAGTGGTGTTAAATCCTCAAAGTTAACCCTGTTCTTAACTAAATCAGTTTCTTGACCGTTTATTTTGTTAATTTTAGTTATTGCAAAATATCTTTCTCCTTGCTTTGGAGATCTAATTTCACCTTCAACACTATCACCCGTTCTTAAGCTAAATTTTTTAATTTGTGATGGGGAAATATAGATATCATCTGGACCAGGAAGATAATTTGACTCTGAAGATCTTAAAAAACCAAAACCATCTTGCATAATTTCAATAACCCCTAAACCAGTAATTATTTCACCTTCTTCAGCAATTGTTTTTAAAATTGCAAACATCAGATCTTGCTTTCTAAGAGATGAAGGGTTTTCTATACCAAGCTTGTCTGCTTGTTTTAAAAGTTCTTGGGGCTCTTTTCCTTTTAATTCCTGTAAATTCATAATGTTGTTGGAGTAGTTAAGAAATGAATGATTTTAATAATCAAAATTGAAGTTAATGTCAAAATAATAATAAATATATAATTTATATATTTTATTGTTGTATTAGTTGTAAGGTTAAAAAGCTTAATTATTGCTTTATTATTGTATCATTCTTGATTTACCAACACATGAATAATTAGTCTTAGAAATATGTTAATTTAAAGAATATTGAAAAAAAATATTATTTTTAAATAATTTATACTTTAGTGAATTTCTAATTGAACCGCACCACAATGACAGTTTAAATTATATTTCATTTATTTTAACTATATTATAATATTTAATATAATTAAAGTTAATAAAATATGAACGAAAGGATTATTCAAGGTCAAATTATACGACCATTTTCACCAGCTATAGGCAAATATAAATTATCAAATGATACAATAACTACACTTAACAATCATATTGATGAAATATTGAAAGATGAAAATAAAATTGATGAATTATACCATGGCAAACAATTAGCAGGTGAAATTAAATATGAAATTAGATTAACAAAAGAATTTCTTGATCAAAATTTAAAAGATGTTCTTTATAAATTTGTATTTAATTTTGTTAAATCAACATTACAAAAAGAAATTAAGAAATTTGATTTAAAATCTAGTTGGGCTGTTTGTCAATTTGAGAGTGATTATAATCCAATTCATTGGCATGATGGTCATCTATCAGGAGTAATGTACACAAAAATGCCAAAGGACTTAGGCTCATCGTACAAAGATCAAAATAAGAATGGAAAAATTGCATTTATACATGGATCAACACAGCTTTTAGTTTCCTCCGTGTATGATGTTAAACCTGAAGTTGGAGATTTATTTATATTTCCTAGTTATATGATGCATACAGTTTATCCGTTCTTTTCTGATGAGGAAAGGAGATCAGTTTCTTTCAATGCATTTATTGATGGTGAAGCAGCAAAATTTTAATATTTGGCGCGCCCGAAATGATTCGAACATTTGACCTACCGCTTAGAAGGCGGTTGCTCTATCCACTGAGCTACGGGCGCTAAATTTGCATTTATCATAGTCTAAAAAATAAAGAAAGAAATTATACTTAATGTGTCCAAGGCTCTTTTCTATTTGTATCAAAATTTGAAGCATAACTTTTTGGTTTAATTTTTCTTAGCTTTGGTTCTTCGACAAAATATTGATAATTATTTTTTTTTGCCCATTCAATAGCTTGTTCTTTCGTATCAAAAAAAAGTTTAATCTGAGATTTGGTGTCTAATGAACTATTCCACCCCATTAAAGAATCTTTTACTTTTTCTACTTCAGAAATATATTCAGCTAACCATAATTTAGTTTTTTTAAAACCCGATTGCATAGAAGTTTTTGAAGGTTTATAAATTTTTATAGTCATTAGATTGCTGTTTCAAAATATTTATCATTATAATCATTATAGTATTTTCCACCAGATCTTATATTTTGACAAAGAATTTGTGTTTCACCTAATAATTTAGTTAAAAAGAAATTTCCAGTTTCAATTTTAGATTTATAAAAACTTTCATCATGGTTTTCTAGTTTTGCTAATGAAATTTCTATATAGTGCAACCAAATATAACCTAGAGAAATCAAAGATGATAAGTTTAAAAATTCTACTGCATGAGAATTAATCTCATTTTCATCATTTAACGATTTAATATATTCAAAAATACTTTTGTAAGAATCATATGAAGGCATAAATAAATCAACATATTTTTTCATATCTTGATTATTAGAAATTTTAACTTGATAATTATCAATCATAGTAAAAAATTCATTAAATAATGCACCATTATCAGTTTGTAATTTTCTTCCTATCAAATCTAGAGCTTGAATTCCGTTCGTTCCTTCATAGATTGTTGTGATTCTAGCATCTCTAACTAATTGTTCCATTCCATGGTCAGTAATAAAACCATGACCACCATAGATTTGCATAGCTCGATTTGTATTTTCTACAGATTTGTCTGAAGCATATGATTTAATAATTGGTGTCATGAGTGCTATAAAATTTTCAGATAATTTCTTTTCTTTATCATCTGAAGAATTTTCAATATTATCAAAGTGATTTCCAGCCAATAAAGTTAAACCTCTAACTGCTTCATTAATCGATTTTATATACAATAAGTTTTTTCTTATTTCAGGATGAACAATTATAGGATCAGCTACTTGATTGCTGGAAGATAATTTTCCTTGTAAACGCTCTTTCGAATAATAAAGTGCTGATTGATAAGCAGTTTCTGATAAACCTAAGCCTTGTATACCTACAAACAGACGAGCTCCATTCATCATTATAAACATCGCTCTCATTCCTTTATTAATATCGCCTACTAGCCAGCCCTTAGCTTCATTGTAATGCATTACACAGGTTGGACTAGCATGAATACCCATTTTCTTTTCTATTGATCCACATTCAACTTTATTTCTATCAACAAAATCACCACTTTCATTTGGTAAAAATTTAGGAACCAAGAATAAACTTATACCTTTAATACCAGGAGGCGCATTAGGTGTTCTTGCTAGCACTAAATGAATAATGTTATCACTTAGATCATGCTCTCCACAGGTAATAAAAATTTTGGTACCAGTAATACTATAACTTCCATCATCTAATGGTGTTGCCATTGTTTTACTTAATCCAAGATCTGTTCCACATTGAGGTTCAGTTAAATTCATTGTACCTGTCCACTTACCACTAGTTAAATTTGGCAAATAAGTATTTTTCAAATCTTCATTTGCACTCTTTTCAATTGCATCGATTGCATTTGCTGTAAGACCTGGATAAAGACCAAATGACATATTAGTAGAGCTTATCATTTCATCTAAAATCATATTCATAATATAAGGTAGGTTTTGTCCACCAAATTCTTCTTTTACTTTGAGTCCCTGCCAGCCATTTTCAGAAAAAGTTTTATAAGCTTCTTTAAATCCTTTTGGTGCAGTCACAACTCCATTATTAAATGAACATCCTTCACTATCTCCACTTTGATTAAGTGGCAGTAAGGTTTCTTCACATAGTTTTGCTGCTTCTTCAATAATAAGCATTAGATCACTTGTTTCTAAATCTAGTTTTTTTAATGTTTCACTTTCCTTAAGATTTAAAAAATCTTCAATTAGAAATTTAAACTCACGTAACGGTGTTTTATAAATTTGCATAATATTTAATTAATATTTTCTAACACAGTTGCAATACCTTGACCTAAACCTATACATTGTGTCGCTAATCCATACTTTTTATTATTATTTTGCAATAAAGTAGCAACTTTACCTGTAATCCTTGCTCCTGTAGCACCTAAGGGGTGGCCTAATGCTATTGCTCCACCATGTATATTTACTTTACTCATGTCCATCTTTAATTCTTTAATACATGCTAAAGATTGAGAAGCAAATGCCTCATTTAGTTCCACAATATCAATATCGGACATAGATAAATTAGCTCTCTTTAGAGCTTTTTTGGATGCATTAATTGGGCCAAGACCCATTAATTCTGGTGGACAACCGACTACAGCTGTAGATTTGATACGAGCTAAAATATTTAAATTATTTTTTTTTGCATATTCTTCCTCACAGACAATTACTGCTGATGCACCATCTGTTAATGGTGACGCTGTACCAGCTGTTACTGTTCCATTTTCATGAAAAGCAAGTTTTAATCCATCCAAAATTTCATGCGAGGTGTTAGGTCGAATTCCACCATCTTTATCAATTTTCTCATCATTATTTGTAATAGAAACTATTTCATTGTCGAACAAATTTGATTCTCTAGCTAAATTAGCTTTAGAATGGCTGCTAATAGCAAAATCTTGTTGTTCTTTTCGAGAAATATTAAATTTTTTTGCAACATTTTCAGCTGTAATACCCATAGACATATATACATTTGGATTATCTTTATTTAATTGAGGATGAGGATCGTATGTTAATCCATTCATAGGTATAAATGTCATACTTTCTACACCGCAACATAAAAAAACATCTCCAGAGTTAATTGCAATTGCGCCAGTTGCATCATGAATTGCTTGCATTGAAGAACCACACCATCTGTTAACTGTCATACCTGCTACATGCTCAGGCATATCTGTCATGAATGAAACAATTTTAGCAATATTATTTCCTTGTGCTCCTTCAGGATACGCACAACCAGTAATGATATCCTCTATGTCATTTTTATTTATTTGTATTTCATTTAGTAATTGATTTATTGTTTGTGATAGAATGTCTTCTGGTCTTATATTTGCCATTTCTCCTTTGCGAGCAAAAGTGAATGGTGATCTTTTGTAACCCACAATAACAGCATTTCTCATTTAAAACTCCATTAAAGAATGTATCTCAATTCCTTTTTCAATTAATTTTTTATCACCATTTAATTCTGGTAAATTTATTATAAAGCCTGCTCCAACAATATTTTTATCCTTGAATTTATTTATTAATTCTACTGCCGCAAGTGCGGTTCCGCCAGTAGCTAAAAGATCATCAATAATTAGCAAATCTTTATGCGCATCTAAAGCATCGGTATGGATATGCATTTCAGTTGATCCATATTCTAAGTCGTACGAGACTTTAAAAGTATCAAATGGAAGTTTATGAGGTTTTCTCAAAGGAACAAATGCTGCGTTTAGAAAATAAGCTATTGCCCCTGCCATAATGAATCCACGAGATTCTATACTTAAAACAGCATCTATTTTTTTATTTTGCCATGGTTTTACCATGTCATCAATAACTTGTTTAAAGTGTCCTGCATTTTGCAACAATGTTGTAATATCTCTAAATTGAATTCCTTCGACAGGATAATCAGCAATTGTTCGAATGTATTCTTTCATTAGTTTTTCTCGATGTCTTTTATATCAAATAAAGTAACAGGTGCAAAATTTGAAGAACAATCGTATGTTTTAGTATAAGGGAATTTTAAAAATGAGTTTGAGATTTGATTGCTAACATCTAATTTCTCTTCAAAATGATTTATCAATAACTTATTTGGGTTTGCATGGGGTGCAAGATTACGAATATATTTAATTGTATTTTCAATATTTGTTTTGTTTTCTCTACATAGTAAATAAGTAGCTGTTGCCATTGATCTTGAGACACCACACCAACAATGAATAACAATATCTTCATCATAAGTATATGTAGAAGTAAAATTAGCTATTGAATTTACATGTTCTTCCGCAGGAAGAATTTGTGGTATTTCATCTGTATTCAATCGAAATATTTTATTATTGCTACTAATTTCAATAATATCGTCAAATCCTAACTTTAAATGATTTTTTACACTCTTTGGTGTTTCTGGAGCATATCCTGGATCAATAACTGATATAAGATATTTAGGCTGTATGCTTTCACACACATTAGATAAATCACTAAGAGAACAAACAATAATCATAAAAAAAGGGTGGTATAAACCACCCTTGATAAAAGTAAATTAATTAAACTACTCTGCAGTTGCATCAGCTAATATTGCATTAGCATCTTCATTTAATTGATTTAATGTTGAAATGATATCATCACCATTAATGATTGCTGCATAAGCTTTTTCAACCTCACCTCTAACTGAATAATAACCAGGAACTGATGGTTCACCTTTTCCGTATTGAACCATTGTTAATGATTTATCATATTGAGGTAATTCAGCTCTTTTTTCAGCAATTAATGGATGATCTGCAGAAGAGGTTCTAACAAAACCATATCCACTTTCAGTCGACCATACTGCTGAGTTTTCAGTATTGGAAATATATTTCATCCACTGATATGCTGCTACCATTCTATTAGCATCACCTGAATTTCCCATAATTAAACCACCACCATATAAGTTAAGCACTGGTTCATTAGTAGTGTACGATATTGGAGCTACATCCCAATTACCATTGTAACCCTCTTCAATGGCTTTTTGAAAATATGTAATACCGGAAGTAGAGCCAGCAGCAAATAAAACAGAGCCTTGTCCTAAATATTGCTGATCGGTGTATTTACCTCTTGCAACTATTGCACATCCTTTATTAGCCATTCCTTGAATGAATTCCATAGCTTCTATGGCTTTAGGGTCATTGTAAATATACTGACCATTATCATAGTCAAATACATCACCTCCATGCGCAAATACCCATGCTGCAAAGTTACTTGCATCAGTATCTATTTCATATCCATAACTTGGAACATCTTCACCCATCTTACCACTGTAATCTTGATTGGTCGCAGCACATGCTGCTTCCGCAAAATCAGCAGGAGTTTTAGGAGCATCCAAACCTAGTTCCTTTAACCAATCTGCATTGTAGTAAAGAATCTCTATTGATTTTCCAACTTCATGTAAAAGTTTTGGATTTCCATCAAAATATGGTGAAAAGCCAACAGTCCAGTTTGCACCCCAATCTGCTATATCATCTTGAGAAACACCCCATTTTTTACTATTTGCTAAAATATTTTGATCAATTGAAGCACCAATTAAGTACATATCTGCAGCAGCATTACCATAACCTCTTGCAACGTCTGCTATATCTTTTGTTCCTGCAGCTGACATCATAGCAGATTGAACTTTTCCATAATGCCCTTTGTGAACAACATTAACTTTTATTCCTGTTTCAGCTTCAAATCTTTCAGCTCTTGCCATCATTGCATCTAATCTTTCATCTG
>CABYHL010000005.1 GCA_902518895.1 uncultured Alphaproteobacteria bacterium
AATATAATACACAAAAGATTTTTAACTTTAAAAAAATTAAAAATATTTTTAATATTAATTTTAATATATTTATCCGATCTATTCTTCTTACATTTGCTTTCTTATATTTTACCTATCTTGGCAATTCTATTAGTGAGGAGACGGTTGCTGCAAACACAATATTGCTTAATCTAACGATGCTATCTGCGTTTATTCTTGATGCCTATGCATTTTCAACAGAGGGTATTGTTGGATATTCTATTGGCTCTAAAAATTTACGTTTATTAAAAGACGTTATTAAAAATTCTTTTATTTTAAGTGCTTCTACAGCTTTATTAATATGTGTTATTTTTTTCTTTGGTAATCATTACTTTATTATTGCCATGACTGATTTGTCCGAGATTAGAGATATCTGTTTTTCCTATGCATATTGGATTGTTATTATTCCTTTTATTTCCTCTTTCTGTTTTCAATTTGATGGTATTTTTGTAGGTGCATCCCAAACAACAGAACTGCGAAACGCAATGATAGTATCTGTGGTGATTTATATTGTCGCTTCTTTTTTCTTAATAGCAAGTTTTGGTAATACAGGCTTATGGTTATCACTCTGCATCTTCTTTATTGCCAGAGCTTTGACTTTATTTTCTTATTTAGGTAAAATTTATCAACGCATCACCTAAAAAACTGAGAAAATACCTATATTTTTTTTAAAACATATATAAATAATATCAAAAATTTGGTCTAAATTTTTAAAAGGCGATAAACATTATTATGAGAGTATTTGTAATTATTTTATTCTTTTTTTATTCACTTCATTTATTTGCTGAATTACCGAGTGGAAGTACAACGATATCAGGTGATGTTTCACTTACTACTGATGATCAGACGCTGACAATTCAACAGCAATCAGACCAAGCTATCATAGAATGGAATAGTTTTAACATTGGAGAAAATAATACAGTTACTTTTAATCAACCTTCTGCAGCTGCTAGTGCACTTAATAGAGTCATTTCTGGCAATCCAACAACATTAGCTGGTGTACTAAATGCCAATGGTAAAGTTTTTGTTGTGAATGAAAACGGCGTCTATTTTACACCTACGTCAACAATCAACGCTCATTCATTTGCTGCGTCCACGCTTGCTTTATCTAATGATGATTTTCTTAGTAATAAATTATTATTTAAACTAGACGATGTAGATAATATTTTTTCTTCAATCGTTCATAAAGGTTCTATTACTACTTTGGATGGAGGCTTTACTGCTCTCTTAGGTGGTGCCATTGATAGTGAAGGTACTATTAATGCTAATCTTGGTAAAATTGGAATAGGGGCTGGAAAAGAAATTACGTTAGACTTGAGTGGTGATAAATTTTTACAAGTAAGCGTTCCATTGAGTGAAGCGATAACGTTACTCGATCAAAATGCTGAAGAATTAAATACCATTATCAATCATGCAGGAACATCAACGGGAAATAGAATTGACATTGATGTTGGTGCTGCCAAAAATGTTGTTCAGCGTGCTGTTAACATTCCCGGTAATCTTGTTGCAACTACGGCTTCACAACAAAACGGTGTCATTACTCTTGGAAGTGGAAGCGACATTGTTGTTGCAGGAAACTTAACAGCAAAAGAGGGTGGTAACATTAATGTAGAGGGAGACTTTTTATCTTTTGGTGGAGAAGTTAACGTATCTGGAACAAATGCAGGCGCAATAAATTTAAATAGTACTGGAGAAATTTCATTAGGTGGCAATTTAAATGCTTCTTCTACTAGTAATGATGGCGGTGATATAAATATTAAATCTGAGTATAAAATTGTTCAAAGTTACGGCAGTGAAATTAATTCATCAGGAAATACCAATGGTGGTGATATTCTTTTATCCGCACCAAATATTATGTCTTCTGGTTCAGTTTCCGCAAAAGGAAACCAACAAGGTGGATATATTGACATAGAGTCAGCTGGATATATTCGTTTATTATCTTCTAAGATTGATGTTGCAGGCAATACCCAAGGTGGTTTAGTTCGTATTGGTGGAGAGTTTCAAGGCAATAATAATTTAACAAGAACGGAAGAACAACAAAATGTTTTTGTTGATAGATGGGGTGAAAGACGATCGCTCACAAATGCAAAAACAGTTTTAGTCTCGGACGGTTCTAGTATTGATATATCATCCTCTAATGGGAAAGCCGGTACAGCAATTATTTGGAGTGATCAGGAAACCACCATGCTTGGTAATATTGATGCAACAGGAACAACAGGTGGCGCAGTTGAAATTTCTTCGAAAGATACCTTACGCCATGTGGGATTATCAAATGTTAATATATCAGAAGGTGGTCATTTATTACTTGATCCAAAAAATATAACTGTTGGAACAGGTGTAACATCACAAAATTGGATCTATCGAGGATTGATTGGACACGATTACGTAGATACATTACTAGATGGAAATCTAAATGAAGGAAATCTAGAAATAGATGATAATTTTGGATCAGATGTTAGCATTAGTGATGATGCTACTTTAATGGTAGTTGGAGCAAGGCACGGTAAAGGATCTTCAAATCAATCATCATCATCTGGAGAAGTATATTTGTATAAATTTGATGATGGCGATTTTACAAATGCTACACTCATGGGTCGTATAGGAAAAGGATATACCGGAGGTCTTAATATAAATATCAGCACTATAGGTAAAGATGATAAATTTGGACGATCTGTATCTTTTGATAGCACAGGAAAACGACTAGCAATTGGAGCAACGGGTGATGATGGTTATGATGGTGATTATAAAAATGCAGGTGCAGTTTATTTAATTACTTTTAGTGATACATCATACGCAGGTGGTAAACACGTAGGCACAATAGGTGCTGGTTATACTGGTTCTAACAATATAAATTTATTGAGTCAGGGAGATAATAATGCTCCTGTTATTGAGGTATCTGATTTATTTGGAGTAAGTGTAGCTCTAGATGGTGATGCTGATGTTTTGGCAGTCGGTAGTTATGGTGACCATGGTTATTCGGAGGGAGGGTCAGAAAGAGATGACTCTGGTTCAGTTTTTATGATTTCCTTAAATTCAGATTTTAAAGGTGGTGAAGTTAAATCTCGAATTGGTCATGGCTATACATATAATACAGGTTCTGATTGTTATGCAAATAGCACATGTGCATCTTTTTCACAGGATTTTGATACAGAAAGTGAAACCGATTTAGTGTTAAACAAAAAAGATCGTCTTGGTTGGAGTGTAACGTTAAATCATGAAGGATCTTTACTTGCAGCATCAAGGATATTTGATGATGGTAAAGGTAATAATGCAACAAATGCTGGAGCAGTTAATTTATTTAAATTTATGAAAGACGGTAGTGTTGTTTCTGCTGAAACGGGAACAGCTACTTATGTTGGAACAATTGGATATGGTTACGATTATCTAGATACGAGTGATAATAGTGAACACACAGAAACACTTGGATCACAAGATGTTTTAGGTAAATCAGTGGCGTTTGATAAAGATGCTAATCGTTTAGCTGTTAGCTTTAACGACAAGTCATCTAAAGGTGGTACTACCAAGCCTGGTGGTGTACATTTATATAATTTAACTGATAATTTAGCATCAGCAACTTATGTAGCAACAATAGGTGATGGATATAGTGATGGAAAAAATGTTGATTTAAGTGCGTATATGGATGCTAAAGATCTTTTTGGAGATGGTGTAGATTTGAATGAAACGGGCAGTCGTCTTGTAATTTCAGGTATGCTTGCAAGCGGAAATAGTAATACACAATCTAAAAGTGGTGAAGTGATGCTTATTAAATTTGATGATGATGCTTTCAGCAGTGGTGAAATTTATGGAATCGTTGGTAGTGGATATGGTGCTAGTAATTTAGATATTGATGATCAACTAGATGATAATGACCAATTTGGTAGAGGTATATCTCTCGATCGTGATGGAGATAGAATGGCTGTAACATCAACTTATGATGATGGAAGTGACGACCTCCAAACAAATACTGGAGCAGTATATTTATTTACATTTTCTGATACAAATTTTTCTACCCCAGAATTTAAAGGAAAAATTGGAAAAGGTTATACAGGGTCCAACAATTTAGATATAAATTCTCTAGCAGATAATGAAAGAGCATGGCGAGTAGCTTTAGATGGAGACGGTGACAGATTAGCTTTTTCAGGATATAGAACTACTACAGGAGCAATAGAAACAGGATCTGTCTATTTAGTAACATTTGGTGATAATTTTAGTACTCCTGAACATGTCGGTACAATTGGAAGAAGTTATTCCTCAGATAACGAACACAATCTATCAATAAGTACTTTAGATGACCGTGATTTATTTACCTCAGTGGCTTTAACTGATGATGGATCAGGTCTTGTTGTTGGCGCTCAAAGAGATGATGGATATGATGATACCGCAACAAATGCAGGTGCAGTTTATTTAATTAGATTTAGTAATACCGATTTTGATAATCCTAATCATGTCGGCACAATAGGATCTGGTTATACAGGAAATAATAATGAAAATATAAGTTCAATTTTAGATAATAATGACAATTTTGCTAGTCATATTGCATTAACAAAGGATGGTAAAATTTTAGCTGTTGGAACGCATAAAGATGATGGTTTTGATGGCAATTATACTGATACAGGTGCAGTGCACCTTTTCACCTTTGGTGATAACTTTAGCACTCCAGATTATGTTGCATCTATAGGAAATAAATATGAGGGTAATGGTGGAAAAGATTACGATACATCAGGAATTTCTGGTTTTATGGCAGGTCAGGTAGCTATTGATGGTGATGGAAACCGCCTAGCAATTGGTTCCCATGATACGGATGATGTACATGTATTTGGTTTTCAGGATACATCTTTAAATGGAGCAAGTTTACAATTTACTATTGGACTTGGTCAAACTGGTAGTAATACGCTTAATGCTACGAGTCACGGACTAGAAGATGCTGATGAATTTCCAAACAGTATAGCTATGGATGATACAGGAACATTAATGGCTGTAGGAGCAACTAGGGATGATGGACTTAGTAATGATGCATCAGATACGGGGGCAGTATATTTATGGTCTGATACAATCATGCAAGGGGCAACATCTTACACAGATTTTGCAAGTGATGATGTGGTTATCAACATAACAGAATTAGAGGAATTTTTAAATAACGGCGTTGAAGTTACCCTTCAAGCAAACACAGATATTACCATTAGCTCTGCTATTACCGTTACAGGAACTGGAAATTTAAATCTTCATGCCGGAAGGGATGTTAATATTAACAGCAATATCAATACAGCAGCAGATCTAGAAATTATTGCAAGTGACACAAATACTAACAATGTTTCTGATAGTGATAGAGATGCTGGAGTAGGAGATGTTGTTGCTAGTTCTGCAAGCTTAACAGCAGATGATTTAACTATAAAACTTTTAGATGGTGGTACATTAACCAATGCTAGTATGGGAAATATAAATCTATCTACTGTCACTGCTACCACAGGTACTCTAATTTCAGATAATTTTTCAATATCAGGGGCTAGCGCTGACGATAAGACATATGATGGAACTACATCAGCAACAGTTAGTGGAGGAACAATATCAGGTTTAAATTTAACAGGTACTGATCTTTCTTTAAGTTCCTCTGGTAGTTTTTTAACAGCAGATGTTGAAAATAATAAAGAGGTTCCAATCAATTATCAACTCTCAGGGTATACTTCGGGTAGCATTACAATTGAAGATTCGAATGGACCTTTAGAAACGGTTCCACTTGCTAGTATTCTCAGTGGTTCTCAAACTCCGCCACTTCCAGGAGTAGCGCCTGATGAAGAAAAAGAAAAAATTGTTGTTCAAGAAAAAATAAATAAAGATGTTTTCGATGACGTATCTCGAATTGTGTCTTTTATATCTGTTGATGGTGCATCTAATGCAGCACTAATACAAAATGAATTTATTACATCTTTTCCTCAGGTAGACGCGCTTAGTATTCAAAGACTATAAATGCGATATTTTTTATCTTTTATCTTTTTTATTTCTATTTCATTCATGTCATATCCTGGTTTGACAAATACTGGTAATTATATTGTTTATGAAACAGGCTTGGTCGTACCACCTGGAGCAGAAAATATTTCATTTAATTTTGTTGGAATTGAAATTGAAAATGAAATCGAAGAAATGATTGAGCTTCGTAAAAATTTATTTAAATCAAAAATTTTTAAAACAATAACATTAAAAGATTTTTATAATTTACTGATTGCATTAGAGCAATTGTATGTTTTAAATGGATATTTTTTAACGCGTTTTATTGTTCCACCTCAAACAATTGAACAAAATACTAAAATAAAAGCTATTGTTTTTCCTGGTAAAATTGAATCAATTGATTACTCACAATTAGATAAACGTATTTCAAAACCAATAAAGAAATATTTCGATAAACTCGTTGGTATTAAAGGGTTAGAATATCCTGCTATTGAAAAATCGATCATTAAATCACGAGAATTACCAGGTGTTGATTTAGAAACAACAATTAAGGCAGGAGAAGAACCTGGAACATCTTCACTACAACTAAATGCTGAACACGAATTAGTAAGTGGTTATTTTACCTATTCAAATGGATTATCAGAAACAGCAGGAAAAGATCAGTTCACTTCTTACCTAAGTTTTAATAGTCCTTTTGGTTATGGTGAAAATCTTTATGCAGCCTACGTCTTAGATCCTGAAAATGGTGTTAATTTTCCATTTGATGAAACAGAAATTATTAAACGAACAGATTTTCGAGAAGCATATCTTGTTGGTGGTAAAGTACCACTTCTTGCCTCAGACTTTTCTATTTTTGGTGCTGTTAATGAATCTTATTCAGAACCTAATGGTTTAAATAAAAAAGGGGAATTTAAAAAAATTAACCTTGGTCTTGAATATCAAATAAAAAATACGCGGCTTATAAAAAATAATCTTTCATTAGATTGGCAATGGATTAAGGAAAGAGAACATCGAACATTATCTTTCCTCACAAATGATACCTTTTATGATGAATACAATGCTCTTGAGTTAAAATATACGACGACTAACTTATCTTTCTTAGATACGTTTTCCCTCAAAGGTAGTTCAGCTTTAAAGTTTGGCACTCCGATATATACTAATAAAACATCAGATACTAAAACATTATCCCGTGTGGGCTCCACTTTAAATTTTATTAAATGGAATAGTGATATTAATTTGAATAGGCAAATATTTAGAGAGTATTTATTGAACACACGTTTTGTTTTTCAAAAACTTGTAAGTGATAGAGGTTTAATTAATTCAGAACAAATAAATATAACAGGACCAGGTCAAATGTCTGGTTTTGAATCAGGTAATATGTCTGGTGATCAAGGCTTCTTTTTGCGAACAGAATTGAGTAGGCCCTTGTATCCCTTTTCAGAAGATGACGAAGATAAAAGGGAAGAGTCTATACGTATTGAACCGTATATCCATCTTGGTGTTGGTGCTACCTACTATAAAAGACCAGCCTCAGGTGAGTTCAGTCGAACAGAAGTAGCAAGTGGAGGGTATGGTGTTAAAATTAAAATTCCTCTCAATTCTAACAGTCTTGATATTAGCTTTGAAGTAGCAGAAGCAGATAAAAGTGTTGAGGGAACTACTTCTAGACCTGTGTATTTACTTAATACCACATTTTCATTCTAAAAATTTATGATAAAAACATCTCACATAATGAAAATTTTTACGATAATTATCCTCAAGATCATATTATTTTACTCAACTTTTGTGAGTGCAGAAGTTAAAATTGCTGCCCTTTATGCAGAAAGTGGCCCAGTGAGTGAAATTGCTGAGTCAATTGCAGAAGCAAAAAGAGTTGCTGTAGAAACAATCAATGCGGATGGTATTGGTATTGTAGGAAGAGGCCTCATCTCTATTGATAGCATTGATTCAGGATGTGATCCTAGAAAAACAGAAGATAGTTTAAATGACTATTTAAAAAAAAATGACCCTGAAATTCTTTTAGGACCGACGTGCTCAACAAGTGCCGTTAGAGTAATAGAAAAAGTAACTATTCCAGAAAATATCTTAACGATCTCCTCTTCTGCAAGTTACCCTTTACTCTCAACAATTGAAGATAATGATCTATTTTTTAGAACCATTCCTTCTGATATTCAGCAATCAACCTCTATTGCCAATTATCTTCTATCCAAGAATATCAGAGAAATAATTCTTCTTTACGGTGATGATAATTATAATTCTACACTGGCTCAAAATTTTTTAAAAGTTTACACTGAGCAAGAAGGTATAGTGTTATTTAATACTTTACTGACAGACAAAACAGTTATTAATCAGAACTTCATCAATACATTTGTTGATATTGCAATTGAGAATGATCAACCAGGTTTAGTTATGTTTCTTCATGGAAATGAAAGAACAGTCAATTTACTTGAACAGTTTACCAATACTGTTTTAAGCAGATTACAAGAATTAGAAACCTCAGGAATTTTTAAACATCATTATGGTTCTGATAGTATGTTAACGAATGAAGTTAAAGATTTAATTTATTCGTATATTCCAATCCAATTAAACGAAAATACAACTATAGTTGCCCAAGCGACTTCACAAAGCTCAGAAGAATTTCAAACATACGCAAATATTATGTTGAACGCAGGCGTTGATCCTAATTCCCCGTACTCAGCTATAAGTTTTGATACAATGATGCTAGCAGCTTTGGCTCTACAGCATCAAGCACATAATAATATTGCAAAGGAAGATTTATCAAAAAGTTTAGTTAGTGTTGCAAATCCACCAGGAATTAAAATGGGACCTGGAAGTTGGGAAGCAGCTCGTGCTTTACTTGTTCGAGGCGTTGAAATTAATTATGAGGGTGTTTCTGGATCGCTAGATTTTGACATTAACGGCGATGTGGAGGGTATGTATTCTTTAAATCAAGTCACGGAAGATAATCTTTGGTCAGTTGAGCGTTTAGAGAAACTTCACCCTTTTGAGCCTAGAATTATAATTGATTAAGAAATTAATTATAATTGTACTGATTTTTTTTTATTCTTTACCAGGTAATGCTAATTTAGATTATGTAGAGCTATTAAAAAAAAACAATAAATTAATATTTATTCGACATGCATTAGCTCCTGGTAATGGAGATCCTGATAATTTTGATATTTTTGACTGTTCTACTCAGCGGAATCTTAATAGTGTTGGTAAAGAGCAATCTATCGAATTAGGTAATTTTTTTGATACAAACAATATCTCTATAGATTTAGTTTTATCTAGTGAATGGTGTCGTTGTAAAGAAACAGCAAATCTAGCATTCCAAAAATTTGAAACTTTTAATGCTCTTAATTCGTTTTATGATCCTAAATTTTACAAAAATAAAGAGCCACAACTTGAGAAATTAATCAATTTTATAAATAATTTAGAAAATGAAGGTAATATAGTATTCGTTACACACTACGTAGTAATCGCTGCTATCTTTGGTCAGGCAGTAACTTCCGGTGAAATATTAATAGCTGATCGAAATCTTAATGTCGTTGGAAGAATAAAAGATTATTAATTTAGTTTATCTTTACGGTAATTAGATCGTATTTCATCTAGAAGGATTGATTTAGATTTATCTTTTACATGCCAAAAATCCCATCCATTACAACTTGGGAGTCCTTGTATCTTTGCTCCCATTTGATGAATAGAACCTGTTAAATCTTTTATTTTAAGCGTACCGTCAATACTGACCGTTGCTTTAAAGCGTTCTTTTTTATCTGTTAATACTGCACCTGGTGGAATAATTCCTTGCTCGACTAATTCACCAAAAGGTACTTTTGGTAATTCTTTTCTGCTCTTTGCAATAGTGACAACTTCTTTTTTCAATACTTTTGTATTCTTTAATCGTTCTTTTGAAAGTTTAACATAATCTTTATCTTTTTCTATGCCAATAAAGTTACGTTGTAATTTCTTTGCAACAACAGCTGTTGTCCCACTTCCTGAAAAAGGATCAAGAACAATATCACCTTTGTTTGTTGAGGCTAATAGAATTCGGTAGAGTAGAGCTTCTGGTTTTTGTGTTGGGTGTGATCGTTGATTGTTATCTTTGCGTAATCTTTCTTTCCCTGAACAAATAGGAATATACCAGTCACTACGCATTTGTTTTCCTTCATTTAGTTCTTTGAGATTTTGATAGTTGAATGTGTATTTCGCTTCTCTTGATGTTGTGCACCATAAAAGTGTTTCATGGGCATTTGTGAAACGTGTACCACGAAAGTTTGGCATAGGGTTTGTTTTATGCCAAATAATATCATTTAAGATCCATAAGCCTTCATCTTGGATTGCAGAACCTACACGTAAAATATTATGATAACTCCCTATGACCCAAAGCGCTCCACCTTTTTTTAGAACACGTTTACATTCACTAAGCCATGCATTGGTAAATTGATCATATTCTTTATATGTGCTAAATTTATCCCAATCTTGTGTAACAGCTTCGACCGTTGTTTGATCAGGTCTATATAATGTATCCTTTAATTGAAGATTATAGGGTGGATCAGCAAAAATAAGATCAACCGAATGATCTTTTAATTTTTTCATTTCCTTAATGGAATCACCTAGGATAATTTGATTTTTCTTCATAATTGATAAAAAGAATCTTTAAGCAGATATGGAATCAGGTCAATTGAGTTATCAACAAGGAGAATCTTTAAGTAGGGATAACCTTAAAATTTGGCTAAAAACATAAAAAAAGGGGTCCGTAGACCCCTGGAATAGTTCATCAAATGGGAGGAATGATGAAAGCTGATTTATATTTAGTCTTTGTCGCATCTTTTTGAAGCATAATAAAATGATATTTGGTATGCATTATTTGCATGAATAATTTTGGGTAATTTATTTTTTTAATAAAGATTTAATTGGTTCAAATGATTTTCGGTGAAACTGAGTTACACCGTGTTTATGTATTGCATCAATATGTTTTTTAGTTCCATAACCTGCATTTTTTTTCCAATCATAAAATGTAAACTTACTATCAAGTATGCTCATTAGTCGATCACGGTGAACTTTTGCAATAATAGATGCACTTGCGATCGATAAAGATTTTTTATCTCCGCCTATTATAGATTTTTCATTTTGATAATTTAATGAAAAGTTTCCATCAATTATAAGATGTGGATTTTTAAAATTAAATTTATCTATTACTCTTTTCATCGATAATTTTGTTGCTTCCAAAATATTAATTGTATCTATTTCTTCTACACTTGCATACCCTAAGTAATATTGAAGCTTTTTTTCTTTTTGTAATTTTTTAAAAAATAAGAATAATTTTTCTCTTTGTTTTGCTGTATGTTTCTTTGAGTCAGTAATGGGTATTTCTGATTCTAAATCATCATAATCAGAAAAATAACATCCACAACTCACCACTGGGCCTGCTAATGGACCTCTACCTACTTCATCTAAACCAATTACAGGTCCATTAATTGATTTCTCTATAGAAAAATCAGTCACTATTTTTCATTTAATCTTGGCATGATTTCAACAAAATTACAGGGCTTATGTCTAATGTCTAATTGATATTGTAAAATTTCATCCCAGCCATCTTTGCATGCACCTGTTGATCCAGGTAAACAAAAAACATACGTACTATTTATTAAGGCTGCAACTGCTCGTGATTGAATTGCCGATGTACCAATTTTTTCAAAACTAACTTGGCGAAATAATTCACCAAATCCATCGATATGTTTACTAGCAATAGCGTTTACAGCTTCCGGTGTAGTATCTCTTCCTGTGAGTCCAGTCCCACCAGTTGTAATAATGCAATCAATGTCTTCTTCTTTTGACATTGTATCTAAGGTATCTTTTATTTGAGAAACGTCATCTGGGATAATTATACGTTTAATCATTGTGTGACCAGCATCAGTAATACGCTGTTCTAATGTATCACCAGATGTATCATTTTCTTTAGTTCTTGAATCTGAAATTGTAATAACAGCAATATTAATTGGAACAAATTCTAGAGAAGTATCAATTGGCATAATGTATTAATAAAGTGGATCATTTCCATTTGCTAGCATTTTTAGGGAGCGCATTTCTTTATTGTTTTTATTTTGGTAAATCCAATATTTTGTTAAGATCTTTTCTATGAACCACCTTGTTTCTCTTGATGGAATACTTTCCATAAAGAAAAGTGAGTCTTCCATATAATTTGTTTCATTTTTCCATTTTTGTAAATTTCCTGGACCACCATTATATGCTGCTGCAAGAAATATAAGATTTCTTGAAACCTGCTCTAGATCTAGAAGATATGTTAAGTATTCTTGTCCAACCTCTAAATTTATCTCTGGATTTTTAAGAATGTTACTATTGCTTTGTTTTACGTCTTTACTTGTTGTAATAAATTTAGCTGTTGAAGGTAAAACTTGCATTAACCCTATGGCACCGTCTTTACTTTTAGCTTTTATATTAAACATCGATTCTTGATGCATAAAGGCGTGGAGTAATTCTTTTTCTAATTTGAAACCATCTCGTGGTTTCCAAACACTAGTTGGGTAGTAGAGGTAGGTTGGAATATCCATACCAAAATTTTCTAGCTTATTGACAATTTTTAATTGAGTATAGGCAAGATCAAAATTTTCAGCAATTTGAATAGACTCCTTTGCTATTTCCTTATTTAATATGGAATTGATATGAACAATTTCCTTTTCTAATTCATCCGCAAAACCAACCTGTATCAGTGTCTGTATTCTTTTTCCTGCTGGTATATTTAAAATAGTACTATTATTTTTATTAAGATCAGTATGCTCTACCCATTCTATTTTTTCATCTACACCTAATATTTCTAATGCAAGCATTCCGTAAAAACTATTTGGATTATTTGATGCTCGCTTTAACCAAAAATTAATATCATCATAACGACCAAGTTTTGCATATGATCTAGCTGTCCAAAAACTTCCTGACGTTTGATGCCATGCATCATCTTTTAAACTAATCGAAAAGAGAGAAAAATATTTTGCAGCATCTTCATATTTTTCTAATCTCCAAGAACATAGACCGGCTGTCCAAGCTGCATAAGGAACATATTTAGCAGAATTAACAAGAGCTTCAGAAGCATATTGAATTGCTAAGTCATTTTTATTTGCTAAGAAATATCCTTTCGCTATTAATTCTTTTTGTTGATCTATCTCAACTTGATCTAATAATAGATCTACATCTCTTTGATTTAATAGTTGTACTGCTCCTGTTGGCCAACCCTTATTCACTCTTGATTTGATACCATTAATTAATTTTCTTTTTTCAGCTCTCTGATTGATGGATAGTTTCTTTGAACTTTTATATTTACTAGTTTTTTTACTGGTTACCTGTTCTGATTCTATACCAATTGGAGCGCTAGGTTTAGTTGGACTTTTATAACCGGCTGGCATTCTTCGAATAGCCAATTTATAAATTTGTTTTGCTTGAGGGTGATCATTATATTTTTTAAGCCAATAATATAATTCTAAATACTTTGATCGATAACAATTAGGATGTAAAAATTTCTGCGCATAAATATGACCAAGCAAAGATTTATTTTTTATTTTTAAAATAAAATTATTTGCGCTTTTCCATTTGCATTTTTCCTGAAATTTATAAGCTTGTTGATAATTATATACATCTTCTTCACTAAGAACTTTTGTTGAGAAAATATTATCATATTTGATGACTATATCTTGTTGATATGCATAGATTTGTTTCGAAAAAAATATGAAGAATATAAAAAAACAAATAATAGAAAATTTTTTATGATTCATTTTTCAATTTTTCTTGTAACATTTGTAAATCTTCCCAAGATTGTTTTTTATATTGAGGAGATCGAAGTAAAAAAGCTGGATGATAAGAGGCTATTGTAGGAATGCCTTCTTCTAAATTGAGTGATTTGTATTCATGCCATTTACCTCTTAGTTTTCCAAGTGCGAGAGGGGTTGATAAAATGGCTTTTGCTGCGACACCACCTAATAGGAAGATATATCTAGGTTTAATGATATCAATTTGTCTTTGCAAAAACGGTAAAAATTCTAAAATTTCATCGTCATTAGGCGTCCTATTTTCGGCTGGACGCCAATTAACTACATTAGTAATATAAACGTCTTCTCTTTGTAAATTAATGGCCAAAAGCATTTTATTTAATAGCTGTCCAGCTCTTCCAACGAATGGAATTCCTTGTTCATCCTCATCCCTACCTGGCGCTTCACCAATTAACATTACTTTTGCATTTAAGTTACCATCATAAACTACTAAATTTTTTGCTATTTTTTGGAGAGCAGATTTATGATTTTTAAGATCTTTAATAACACTATCAATTTTAGATTTTTTATCCCCAGTATCCTTGTCGAAACTAGGCTGCTCTAATTTTTTCTCATTTTCAAACCAGTTTCTAGGAGAATCTTGAAGAAAATAATTTACCCCTGAATTAATAATAAATTCTAAATTTTTTTTATTTGATTGATTCATGTAAAATTACAATTATCTATTCATAGTGTAACTATACTATATTTGAAATGGTTAATTTAATTAAAACACTACAATTTATCTTAATTTTTCTGGTTATTAATTCTGGAGCTTTAGCTTTAACTAGCTCATCTTTTTTAATCTCACAATCTGCCTTTAATAATTATGATTATAGTTCCACTTTATTTAAATTTAATATGGATAAAGTCACCCTATCTCAAGACAGTCTTTTAGATAAAGCTATTGCTGCAATAATTACAGAGGATCTAGTTTTAGCTTTAAAAATTGCTGATAAAATCTTAAGTGAAAACAAAAATAACCCAGAAGCCTTAATTATAAAAACCACATCTCTTTACAAAGATAAAAAATTTAAAGACATCATTGAACTAAGAGATAATATGCTGCAACCAAGTGAATTATTAGACTTTATTTTTTTTGCTGATAACAGACTTAAAAATAATAGTACTATAAGTAATGCTCTAGTTGAATTGGTATCATCCTCATATTCAAATAATGAACAAAGTCGTTTAAATTATAATTTTTTATTATTTTACACCTCACTCGCAAAAATACTTGACCCAAAAAACGACAGAGCAATGATTATTAAAGCAGAGTTATTTTCGCAAGTTGGACAAGATAAAGTTGCATCAGATATATATGCGAAGATAGATAAAGAAAGTATTTATTATTTAGATGCTCAGAATAGTCTTGCTAGACATTACTTATTCAATAATACCTATGAGGAAGCTGAAACTAAAATTAAAACATTAGTTGAAAATAATAACAATAATTATTCTCTTAAAAAAACTTTAGGTGATTTTTATCGTTACAATAAAAAGTATGATTTAGCTTTAGATGTTTATGATGAAATGATTAAAGAAAACCAGGATGATCTCTGGAATATTTTTTATATGAGAGGTATTTGCTACGAACAAAAAGATGAATGGGACTTAGCTGAAAAAGATTTTCTACGATCCTTAGAGATTAAACCCGGAACACCAAATGTTTTAAATTATCTTGCATACGGTTGGGTTGAAAGAAATATTAAATTAGACCGTTCTTTGAAAATGTTAGAGGAGGCTTACAAAGCTAACCCTGATAATTTTTATATTATAGATAGTTTAGCGTGGGCTCATTTTAAAAAAAATAATCTTTCAGAAGCAGCAAGGTTAATGGAAAAGGTAATAGATATTGCCCCTGGTGAAGCAATATCTCTAGACCATCTTGGTGATATTTATTATGCTATGAATAGAAAAAGAGAAGCAATTCATTTTTGGCAACAAGCGTTAGAGTTGGCTGAGCCAGAAGATGAAATAACTGAAGATGTTCAAAGCAAATTAGATAATATTAATGCCGGATAAAATAATTGAAAAATCACCTGCCAAAATTAATTTATTTTTAAAAATTATAAATAGAAGAGATGATGGTTTTCATAATATTCGTACTGGAATAACATTCATTGATCTTTTTGATGAGATAACTGTTCAACCTCACAGCAAATTTCAAGTAATCTATACAGGTAATTTCGCTCCAAAAAATAATCTATTTGAGGATTGCATCATTGATAAATTATTTACCTATATAAATGAAGATAAACCCAAACTTCTTTTTACTATATCAAAAAATTTTCCTTATGAGGCAGGTTTAGGTTCAGCATCCTCTAATGTTGCAAGTGTTATAAAAATTTTAGAAAATCTTGAGATAATAAAAAAGAAAAATATATTTGATTATGTTGATCTCGGTTCAGATATCCCTATTTTCTTGAATCAAAAAGATGCTCTAGTCAGGGGTAGGGGCGATTTAATTGCTAATGTTCATTTTCCAAAATATTATTTCTTACTAATTAGACCGTCATTCAAATGTTCGACAAAAAAAATGTATGATTCATTTCAACCTTCAGATTTTGATTATAATGCTGAATTTGATTTAGAAGAAATAAATGATCAAGATTCTGGAAATGATTTTGAAAAAATTCTTAAAAAAAATGAACCTGAATTTTTATCAATCATAAATTTCTTAGAGGATTTTGACGATGTTATATTCTCAAGATTAACTGGGAGTGGTTCTTGTATTTACAGTGTATTTGAAAAAAAAGAGCATGCTGTATACGCACAAAAAAAATTTCAACAAAGTTTTTCAAATCTATGGACACATCTAAGTGAAAATAATTTGGTTAATCTATTTTAAATTCTTTCTTAAATTCTTTAATTGAAAGCACTTCATTTATTGGCTTGTCCCACCTAATTCTATGAATTCGAGGAAAACGCATAGCGACGCCTGATTTATGTCTAGTGCTGGGGAATACATCGTCAAAGGCTACTTCTAAAATAATTTCTTTTTTTACTTCTCTTACAGGACCAAATTTATTGGTCGTATTATTTCTAATAAATTTATCTAAAACTAATAGCTCTTTATCTGTATAACCGGAATATGCTTTTCCTATAGGAACTAATTCATTTTCTTTCCAAACACCAAACGTAAAATCTGAATAATATGATGATCTTTTGCCATGTCCTCTTTGAGCATACATTAAAATAGCATCAACTAGTTTTGGATTTTTTTTCCATTTGTACCAATATCCTTTTTTTCTTCCTGGTAAATATTCACTATTTTTAAGTTTAATCATTACACCCTCATTTAAATCATCATAAAAATTATTTTTATATTTAGTTAATTCTTCCCATGTTGAAAAATTAATGATGGTAGATAAATCAATTTGATTAGTTGTATTTTCTTTTTGAAATTTTTCTAAATATTTTCTTCTTTCAACGAGAGGTAATTTTCTTAAATCTTTTTCTTTATAAAAAAGGATATCATAAGCTCGTATGAAAACAGGAAACTTTTTTTGAAGATCTTTTGATGCTTTTTTTCTATTTAATCTTTGTTGTAGATCATTAAAACCAGAAGGCTTAAAATTTCCACCCACAAGTAATTCTCCGTCAATAACTGCATCACCTTTAGAAGTTTCAATTATTTCTGGGAATGCAGATGATATATTATCACCTGTTCTTGAGTATAGTGAAACACTGTTTGATGAAACCATAAGCTGAACTCTAATCCCATCCCATTTATATTCTGCTTGAAATTCATTCGCGTTTAATCTTTTAAAATCTTTTTCCTCATCAATAGGATTAGCAAGCATCATAGGATGAAATAATTTTTTAAAATCAATTTTTGGTTTTGATGTTTCATTTTTTAACCATTGAAATAAATTTTCATATGGAAATTCTAGACCATGCCAAATTTCTTCAATCTCATTTACAGATTTGTTATACAGATCAGCTAAGGCCGTTTTGACTAATCTTTCTGAAACTCCAATGCGTAATCCACCCGTGCAAATTTTAATTAAAGTCCACCTTTCATTATTAGATAGTTCACTCAAAATTTTACTAAACTCAGTATTAATTTCAGACTTTTTAATTTTTTTTATATTTTCTATTAAGGTAGATAAATTTTGTGATTTACCCTCTTTTTTTGTTGGCCAAATTAATGATATTGTTTCTGCTAAATCCCCAACATAGTCATATGAGTAATCAAATAAATGTTGATCTACTTGTTCATAGACAAGTTCTCTAAGTTTAGATGCTTTAATAAATTGAAATGAAAGTTGATCAGATAAAATCGCAAGTGCATATGCACGGTTGATATCAAGTTTATTAAAATAATCTTGAAGTAATTTAATTTTGGTATTTCGACTTGGTGTTAAAATCAAATTTTGAAGTAAGGAAGAAAATTTTTTCATTCTATTTCCTCATCACTTCTTCCTTGGATGGAAAGGGGCTTTGAAACAAGATTTTGTTTCTTACAATAATAAACTAAAGCATCTTCCTGACCGTGTGTAATAAGAATATTTTTCGCTTTTGATT
Source organism: uncultured Alphaproteobacteria bacterium (assembly GCA_902518895.1). Lineage (GTDB taxonomy): Bacteria > Pseudomonadota > Alphaproteobacteria > HIMB59 > CACPNW01. The sequence goes on from CABYHL010000005.1 coordinate 18,309, forward strand.
TTTTAATTGTATCTAATAATTCATTCCAATCGCTATGATCACTAATAACTAACGGTAATTCAATACCTTGTTGTTTCGCTCTTTGCTTAACAGTCATCCATCCACTTGCCATGCAAATAATAGGATTAGGAAATCGTCTTGACCAACGATCCTTTAAAGCTGAAGGAGGGGCAATAATTATTTTACCCTCATAAAAGTTTTTATCTTTTGAAGAAACTTTTTCAAACTTTCCAATATCAATTTTTTCTTTTGAATAATATTGACATAACTTTTCTAGAGAGCCATGAATATAAATTGTCTCACTATATTTCTGCTGGCGTAAAAGATTCATTACTCTTTGTGCTTTGCCAAGAGCATACGCACCAACAATATGACAATTATTTTTATTTATCTTTACAGATCGTATGAGTTTTTGAATTTCATCTTTGGGATCTGGATGTTGAAATATGGGTAATCCAAATGTTGCTTCGGTAATTAAAGTATCACATTTAACCAGTTTGAAATTTTTACATGTTTCATCTTTTCCTACTTTATAATCACCTGTGATGACTAAACGATGATTATTTTTTTCAACTAAAACTTGAGCACTCCCTAAAATATGTCCAGCAGGGTGAAGTGTAAAATCATAGTTTTTAATTGAGTATTTTTGTCCGTATCTAAGAGGAGTAAATTTCTTCGCACATTTATCTCCGTAGCGAATTTTCATTATGTCTATTGTTTGCCTAGTAGCAATAACATGATCATGTCCAAATCGGGCGTGATCTGCGTGACCATGTGTAATAATTGCTGTTTTTTTTGGCAATATTGGATCTATATGTACATTTATATCTTTGATAAATAGCTGATGGTTAATGAAATCCATATGAATATAAATAAATCGAATCCCTTATTATTACACCCCTTAAACAAGTGGATGAAGAAAAAAAAATGGTCCTGGTTTCCTCATCAAATTGAAACCTTTCATTATGTTCGAACTGGGTCTGATGTTGTTGTATTTGCTCCTACTGGTGCTGGCAAAACGTTAACAGGTTTTATTAATCCAATAGATGATTTAATAAAATTAAAAAAATTTAAAGGTCTTCATACTCTCTATATTTCTCCATTAAAATCTCTTGCCAACGATATTGTGAGAAATTTAGAGAAACCTATTAAAGATCTTGATTTAAATATTTCATTTCAAGTAAGAACAGGAGACACAACACCATATAAAAAACAAAAACAAAAACAAAAACCTCCTAATATCCTTATTACAACTCCAGAGTCACTTGCATTGTTAAATTCGTATGAGAATGCAAAAGAATTTTTTCACAATCTAAAATATATAATTATTGATGAGATACATACTTTTTTGGATAACAAGAGAGCTGATCTTCTAAGTTTAAATATTGAAAGACTACAAACTTTCTCTCCAAATTTACAACGAATAGGTTTGTCTGCAACTCTCAAGAATAAACAAGACGCCAAAAAATGGCTTTGTCGCAAAAAACCAAAAATAGTTTCTTATGAAAATTCAGTTTTACCTAAGATTAAAATTCTAGAATCAAAAGAACGTATTCCTTGGTCTGGTCATATGGCTACGTATTCTATTAATGAAATCTATAAAGAAATAATGAAATCAAAATTAACTATTATTTTTGTTAATACGAGGGCGCAAGCCGAATATATGTTTAAAAACTTATGGCTAATTAATAAGAAAAAATTAAAAATTGCTGTTCACCACGGTTCATTAGAAAAAAACCTACGGTTAAAAGTAGAAAATAATCTTAGCAAAGGATTAGTTGACTGTGTTGTTGCTACCTCTTCTTTAGAGCTTGGATTAGATTATGGAGATGTCGAAAAAATTATTCAAGTTGGAGCACCTAAAGGAATTAATAGATTATTACAGCGTGTAGGAAGATCAAATCATAATTTAAATACACCTTCAAAAGCAATTTTAGTACCCACTAATCGTTTTGAATTTATCGAAGCAAAAGCTGCTATTGAAGAAATAAAAAAAAATAACTTAGATAAAATAGATTTAAAAGAAGGAAGTTTTGATGTTGTAGCTCAACATATTTTTGCAACGGCTTGTGCGGGGCAATTTAATATCCATGATCTCTACAAAGAAATTATCAAAGCATATCCATACAAAAAATTAAAACTTAATGATTTTAAACAATTGATTAATCTCATACAAGATGGTGGATATGTTTTAAAAAATTATGATCAATTTAAGAGAATCTTCCAACTGAGAGAAAATAAAAATATTTATAAGTTAGTAAATAAAAGAGAAACACGAAAATACCGCATGAATGTTGGAACAATAATTGAAAATCCGATGTTAAAAATAAAACTTGGAACAAAAACGTTAGGGAATATAGAAGAAGTTTTTATTCAAAATCTTTCTCAAGGTGATTCATTTATATTTGCTGGTCAAGTACTAGAATTTCAATCAATGAAAAATAATTTAGTACAAGTTAAAAGAAGTAAATCTTTAATTTCAAAAATTCCATCATACTCTGGAGGCAGAATGCCATTATCAACAAATTTGGCTAACTCAGTTAGGGGTTTGTTGGCAAAAAGTAATATGTGGGATTTATATCCAGAGCAAATTACTGAATGGTTAAAAAGACAAAAATATATATCTAAAATTCCTAAAAAAGATGAATATCTAGTCGAACAATTCCCTCGAAAAAAAATTTTTTATACTGTTATCTATACTTTTGCAGGATGGCATGCCAATCAAACACTAGGATTTTTATTGCTGAGAGGTTTTAAAGAATTTAACTATAAACCTCTAGGTTTTGTCGCTAATGATTATGCTATTGTTTTATGGTCGTTAAAAGAAGTTAAAGAAATTAAAACAATTCTAAATTTAGGATTATTAGATAAACATTTGGATAATTATCTTGAAGAAACTTCAATAGTTAAAAGATTGTTTAGAGACAATGCAATTATATCTTGTTTAATAGAAAGAAGGTTGCCAGGGATGGAAAAAACTGGGAAGCAAGTTTTATTTAGTTCTGATTTAATTTATACAGTATTAAAAAAAAATGAACCAGATCACATTCTTCTAAAATCATCTTATGAAGACGCAAAAAAAAATATGATTGACTATGATAGACTTAGAGAAATCTTAAAAAAAATTGACAAAAAAATTATATTAAAAAAACTCACAAGTATCTCACCATTGGCTGTTCCAATTATTCTTGAAATAAATAGAGAAAATTTATCAAAAAAAGAAACTGATGAATATATTTTAGAGGATTTAGAAAATGAAATATTAAAAGAGGCTAATGTACTATCAATTAATTAATTTTGGCAATGAAGAATTTCATGCTTACCCAAATAAATCTCTTTATTGGAAAAGACTAAATACCCTGATCGTATCAGATTTACATATAGGAAAATCTATTAGTTATGCAAAGAATAAACAATTCTTACCTCCGTATGATACAAAAGAAATATTAAACAAAATTTTTGTTAGTTTAGATAATATTAAACCAAGTAATTTAATTGTAGTTGGTGATTTATTACACGATGTTTTTTCAACTTTGAGTATAAAAGATCAAGATTATAAAAATCTTAGTCAATATATGAAAAATACTGATTTCATATGGATCAAGGGTAATCATGATAAAAATATACAAATTGAAGGTTTTAAAAATTTTACAAATTACAAAATTGAAAAATTTTTATTTACACACATACCTTTCGAAACATCCTTATTTCAAATTTGTGGTCACTATCATCCAAAGGTAAAAATTTCACACAGAGGGAAAACTATTTTTAAAACATGTTTTGTACATAATGAAAAAATATTCATTTTACCAAGTTTTGGAATTTTAACGGGTGGATTGGATATCCATTCTAAACAAATAAGTGATGTATTAGGTAAGAAAAATTTGAGTATTTATCCAGTAGGGCATGATAAGGTTTATAAATTATAATTAAAATAGTTATTAATCACGATCCCAATTAAAATAATAAAATTTAATACAAACAATAAGACTGAAAGCAAATGCATATATTTAAAACTTGAAGATGCTTTTTTATCACCTTCTAATTCTTTATCTCTAAAATCATTAATTTTAGGTGTTAAATAATTTCGATTAATAATAAAACTCATTGCCACTATAATTAATAAAATAGAATTTAAAATATTACTTGAAATATAACAAAGGACTAAAGATAAAATGGCTATTATAAATCCAAATAAAAACATTCGAGGAAAAATTGTTCTTAACAATTTACTGCTAGCATTAGTACTTAAGGTGGCAAAGACTGAGGGTGAGACAACAGCCATAAAGAAAATCATAGATCCTATTAAGACTGCTAATAAAAAATTAAGAGTATAAATTATCATAGGTCAAATTGCTCTTCATAAAGAGCAATTGTAATAGTTATGAATTATCAATTGCTGATTTTAATTTTCTATATTCCATAGAATTAGTTCCAGCCAAAGTTTCTAACTTTAACAACATTTCATTTGCTTTATTCATCTTTCCAAGTGTGATGTAAAGTTCACCTAGATATTCGTGTGCTCCTAAATGTTCAGGGTTTGCTTCTAATGCAATTTGATATGCATCGAAAGCTTTGTCTAAATTTGGCTCACTATGTTTTCTGTAACTAAATCCAAGCAAATTATACACATCAGCTTTTTTATCACCAAGATCTTTACGCTTAGCGATTTTTTCAAGCAATTTGATCGATTTATCAAATTTCTTGTAATAGACTAATTCGTACGCTTTATCGTAAAGCTTAGTAACTTGTTCACCTGCAGACATACTTGAGCTACTGTCGTCTGAACTTGCAGCAGCAAATACGCCAGAACTAATAAATAATAATGTAAGTAATATTCTAATCATCAAAATCAGATATGTGTGTTTAAACCAATTTCAATATTTGTTTGTGAATTAATTTAATTAATGGCAGGCAATATTATATTTTTTTAATCTGTAATAATTATATGGCCACGGCGTTAGAAATCCTGCAAGAAGCATTATAGGTATTACCCACCATACAAGTTTGGCACCACCCATAATGATCCAGTCAACTGCATTCATAGCTATTTCCATGGACACCATTGAAATTAAGCTCATTCCTATGGCTGTTTTAAAAGCTTTGCTGATAATCATTTGTCTTGATAAAACGACCGTCTCTAAAATGATGCTAGTAATAATACCATTAATGATTGCTAGGATCATAATATAAAGAGTAGGCCAAGGAATGCCAGTTAATTGAAAATAAAGTATGGTTCCAAAATCACCAATACTACATCCTAGCAAACACCAAGCAGTATTTTTAGCACTTCTTCTCCATGTATGTTTACATTTCCAATGAAAACGTGGAGCTGGTTTTTTTAATGTTTCAGCAACAGACATTAAATTATATTCCTTGTTTAAATTCGAATGTATTATTTATATCATTAATTTCATAACTATCAATTGTACTATTCGTCCATTTGATTGTTATATTTTTAATGATTTCACCTTCACGTAAACCGTAATGTGCTACTGGTTCCATTTGACATAAATATCCTGAGCCTGCATCAATAGTCTTTGCATGATTTCTTAAATTTGTATGTAATGTGACTGTTGCACCTCTAGCTGGAGCACCAAAGGTGTTGAGAGGTTTGATTCTAACATAATTGGTATTTAATACATTTGCTTTAAATAAACTTAGTGGTTGTGCGCCAGATTCACCATGAGAAATAAGTAATTCTAAAATTCCATCTCCATCAATATCAGCAACAGCAGCACCGGTTCCTAGACCTTGTGCTTCAAGTGCTGCATCTAATTTAATTTCTTCTAGACTTCCTTCATCAAGGATACGAAAGAGTTTATTTGGTTGACCGATATTATTTAAAAAAATTTCATCATAACCATCATTATCAAAATCAGCCGATATAACTGTTCGTATTCTACTAGGTGATCTAAAATCTGATGAAGACATATCGAGAAAAGATTCTTTTTGTTTTACAAAAATACGATGATAACCTTCCCAGTTACTTGTTACAATATCAAGTTCACCTCTATACAAAAAATCAGTTAAAGCAGTTCCGCGACCATTTTGAAAAGTATCTTGCACATTTTTTTCAATCGCAATATCATTAAAATTACCGTTAATATTTTCATATAAAAAATTTGGACCTCTCTCATTAGCTGCAAATATATCCATATTATCAGAAACTATATGTCCTGAAATTACCGCTCTTCCTCCAGTTATTTGATCTATTCCAAGCATTGGCGCTAAATCTTCAACTTGATTTTCTTCAATTTCATAAAATCTAGTAGGACCTCCATAATTAGCAACATATATGCCGTACTTTCCCGATCCATTTCTGTCTACGCAAACAACAGATCTGCCTGCGGTTAAATTTAAATTTTCTAAATTTTTTTCTAACTCAAAATAATCGAATATTTTGTTATTGTTATCCAGTAATCTGTCAGAGTATTTTTTTTCTCCACTATACGTATCAGTATTTAAGAAATAAATTTCTTCAAAACCATCCTGATCAATATCACAAGCCGATACACCAATAGTATTCCTATCTTCATCAACAAATAAAGGATCTTGAATTATATTAATTAGTTTTCCATTTTTATAGCTAAGAGCTAAATTAGAGTAACCAAAACCTGCAACAACAAATTCAAAAGCTCCATCTTTATTAAAGTCAGTTACTGAAACTCCATAGCTTAATCGATCATTATTATTTTCAATTATATCAGAAATATTAGAGAAAAATTCTGCTTTAGCCATATTAGATATCAATATAATAAAAATAAAAATTAACTTTTGCATTTCAAGTATTTTCAATTTGCCAATCTAATAAAAATATCGCCCATTCCAAAATTAAGTTCTTCAAGAGGCATACTATTTCTAGCTTCGCACATGGGTCCAGTTATTTGATCATTTTTTATATAGTCTATATCGTAAGCATCACATTTTTTTGCATTATGTAATAGACCAATAACAAGTTTGTTATCTACTGAGTAGGTATATTGTTTATTTAACTCATTACCTTCACAAAAATAATCTCTATTAACAAGTTCAGGGAAATCATTTTTATTACAAGGATTATTAATAACAATTGCATAAATATCTTTTGATTGATCTTTAAAATTAATATTTATTTTTTTGGTTTCTGAATATTTCATAACATCACATAAACAAGGCCAACAACATTTATAATATTCACCACAAATTCTTTCTTCATTTTCTACATTAGTAAGAAAAATTTCATCTGGTTGAGCATCTGGAGGAATTATAGAACCTGAAACAGCACAGTATAACTTGTTAAATTGCATAAACTCTTCATATTCTAAGTTTTGATCTAAAATATATTTAAAAAATCTTGGTCCTGCCGCATTTCTATTCCCATCTGGGAAAATAGCTGACCAATCATTAACAAGTCTTTCGTACAACTTTTCTGTGTTCGCATTGACTTGATAAATTGGTAAAAAAATTAATAAGAATAAAATTGTAGTTATTGATTTTCTCATAAAAAATTAAATAGGTTTAGCTTTAAAAATGTAAATCCCTTGCCTTGAATTTATACTGATCACTTTTTCTGTTTTTTATTCCTTTTTATGGTAATGTCGCACTCGAAGAATTTGACTTATTTTGCGCTAAATACTAGAGAGTAATCATAATTTGGGGCGTCGCCAAGCGGTAAGGCACCGGTTTTTGGAGTCGGCATTCGTAGGTTCGAATCCTACCGCCCCAGCCAATATTTCCGTGAACATTTCTGAATTATAAGTTTTCGCGACACATAGGCTACACTTTGGCTACACTAAAACTAATCTATCTAGTTAGTTATTTCTGAAAATGTGATTTCATGACCTTTATCGGTAAGAAGATTTTCTATCTTCTTTAAAAAATTATCGTCTTCTTCACCACTTTCTCTTTTAGCTATATATTTATCCCAATCATCCATGTTGTTCCATTCCTCGGTTAAAAGTAAAACATTTTTATTTTCTGTATCTATGGATCTAATGATACTATTGCATCCTTCTTGAGATAAAGTGTAAGCTCTTCCATTTGGAGAGTTATGTAAATTTATATATTCATCCATTTTACCTTCTTTAATATGAACTTTAATCCAAACCATTAATGACATTTTATAATCTCCATTTTTAAGAATATTAAAAATTCAAAATAATAAAATATTAAATTTTGGCTGCACTTTGGCTGCATTTACAAGATCATTTTTAAAAATTTTAGAAAAATTAATCTAAGAAATCTGGGAAATTTATAAATCTAATTACTATCTCACGTCCTTTTGGAGTGGGCATTCGTAGGTTCGAATCCTACCGCCCCAGCCAATATTAAAATTTTTTTTGTATTTTGTTTAGATAATTAATACTCTTCAAATATAAGTCTTCAAATCTTTGAAGAAAATTTATTTTAATTCTTTCTTTTTTTTTGACACCCCAAATATATTTTTTGTCAATCCAACCTTTGGAATTTTTTGCTGAAACTAAACACCAATTAATTTTACATTTTTCTAAATTAATAATATTGCCTTTTCCTATTTCTCCAATAACATTCCCATTTAAAGTGTTTAATAATTTTATATTTTTATTATCATTTGACAAAACAATTCCTGTTCTAGTACCAGATATTAAACTTTTGTGAATCCATCCAATATTTTTTTTAAAATCTTCTACTTTTCTCCATTCTTCATACTCTTCTAATACTTTTAAAGGGTAATTTTTTAATACGTATTTAATTTTTATAGGATAATTAATACTCGGCCCCACACGTACATTTGCATCATTTGATTTTAAAGATACGTACCTAGGAATTTCTAGACCAGTTTCTTTACCAGTATCTGCATTACTTAGTTGGGAAAAAATTATAATTGAAATGAATACGATTACAATTTGCATACTAATATTTTTATAAAGTAGCATACGATTTATATAAAGTGTATAATATTATTAGCGCCTGTAGCTCAATTGGATAGAGCGTATGACTACGGATCATAAGGTTAGGAGTTCGACTCTTCTCAGGCGCGCCAAAAATAAAAAATATTATTATATAAATTTGTATATATCTGTATTAGTTGAAATATTAAAATGATAATTGATATTAATTCTACAAAAATAAAAAATGGTAAACACTTATCAAATTTATTTGTTAACGCAAATTTTAGTAATTTATCGATTAATTGTAATATACTTAAAGGTAATTTTTTTTCAGATTCATTTTATTATTTTCCAATTACAGAAAATAATGAAACATTTTCATCATTATTTACTAGAGAGTTAAACAATACTTCTCACTTTTATTCGCAAAAATTTTATGATAACTTTAAAACCAATAAAAATTCATTAAAAACTTTTAATCAACTTTTTATTCTTGGATCTAATGCGGGTAATAATTATTTTTCAAATTTACTCCAATTTCTTCCAAGGATTTTTTTTAATAAAAAAACAAATCTAAAACTAGCAATTCACAGAAACTCATCAAACAAATATAGAAATTTTATTGGAAGCATTTTAAAATCCTTAAATATTGAATTTACATTCGTATTCTTAGATGATGATTTTTATCATTTTGTTAATTCTGATTTTCCTCAGTTTTTAAATATGAATGATTCTATTAAAATATTAAAAAAATTTATAAATCCAAAAATTAATAAAGAAATAAGTAAAAAAATATATGTAACCAGAGAAGATTCTAATTATAGAAAAATTATAAATGAAGGCGATGTGGTAACTCTATTAAGAGAAAAGGGGTATAAAGTTATTAACCCTCAATTATATGAAATTGATGAACAAATTGAAATCTTTTCAAATGCAGAAAAAATTATTGCTCCACATGGATCTAATTTAGCAAATATTATTTTTTGCCAACCTGGAACTGAAATTTTTGAAATCACACCAACTTTTAGAGATAATGAAAAAATACTAGAAAACAGATATTTAAATTTATCTCTAATAAATAATCTTAAGCATAATAAAATTATTTCTGACACAGTTGATGTTGAAAATCATTCTACCTTAGCTAAAAAATATATTCACAACAGTATTTTATCTCAAAGCAATTACTATAAAAATCTAATTGTTAAAATTCAAGAACTAAGTAAAATAATTTAACTTAACAATCTTTTAAATAAACTGGAATTACAACACTAATATTAGTTTCTAAATTTTTACAAATATTTTCGAATAAATATTTATCTTTATTTTGACCTTTGTATTTTACCAGCAGATTTTCAAATATAGAATTATTTACTTTATTTTCATAAATTTTGTAATCTTCAAATTCATTTTCTTTAATTATTAATTTTATAAGTGTTTCGTAATTCAAGATATCATCAATCAAAAAATTATTTTTTGCTTGATTACTACTATAGATTAAAGCTCTAATATTATTTTTTATATTTGAAATTTCAATTTTACGACTTCTTGAAACTTTTGTTATAAAATCATTATAAACATCATCAACTATATCTTGTAAGTGTTCGATTTCATCACTTTTTGGTCTTCTAAATGGATTAAACAAATCCTTACCCTCTCCAGCATTTTGATTAAAAACTTCTATTCCTTCTTTAGTCTCAATGGTCTGACCAAAGACTCCTGAAGATAGACTTGTTGGAGAATTATAATAAAACCAACTTGGTCCACTGACTCCTATACTACCTATAATAGATCCATATGAAGCAAATATTTTATCAGCTGTGGTTGCAACCCAATATCCTCCAGATGCTAAAATTTCTTTTGTAAAAAAATATACTTTCGTATTTGTGTGTTTTTTAAATTCATAAATAATTTGTTCTAATTCAGCAGTAGCACTCACTGTCCCACCTGGAGAATTAATGTTTATAATTAGAGCCTTGATTTGTAGTTCTTTTAATTCTTCTAAATATGATTTTACTTTCGAAGGATTGATGTAATCGTAAAGATTATTTCCTAAAACATTGCTGTTATTATTAAATATTGGCCCATTTAAATTAATATTAGCTATAATATTATTTGAACTAGGCATACCTTCAGTTATTACAAACTGTTTTTTTTCCAGTTTATTAGAAAAATGAAGTACTAAATTAATAATTATTATAAAAATTAATAGTGCACTCAAAAAACCAAGAGTTCTAAAAAAAACACTGAAAAATATCATTTTTTTTCAAAATATCATAACTTTGGCTAATTCGAATTTTTTTTTGTTTTCTTCTTGAATAGACTTTAATAATGCTTAAATAACTAGCACTCTCATAAAGAGAGTGCTAATAAAAAATTATTTAATTTCAATTAGTTAACAAAAGAGGAAATATGAAATTTAGACCTTTACATGATAGAGTCTTAGTAAAAAGAGTAGACTCTGATCAAAAAACAGCAGGGGGAATAATTATCCCTGATACTGCCCAAGAAAAACCAATGGAAGGTGAAGTATTAGAAATTGGTTCTGGAGCAAGAGATGAAACAGGAAAACTAGTACCTTTGGATGTCAAAAAAGGAGATAAAATACTTTTTGGAAAATGGTCTGGTACTGAAGTAAAAATGAATGGTGACGACTTTCTGATAATGAAAGAGTCTGACATCATGGGAATTATAACTTCAAGTAAGAAAAAGAAATAGTAATTAAGAGAGGATAAAAAAATGTCTGCAAAAAATATATTTTTTGGATCAGATGCTAGATCAAAAATGTTAACTGGTGTTAACAAGCTAGCTGATGCAGTAAAGGTTACATTAGGACCTAAAGGTAGAAATGTAGTTATGGATAAATCTTTTGGAGCACCAAGAATTACCAAGGACGGTGTTAGTGTTGCTAAAGAAATAGAATTAAAAGATAAATTTGAAAATATGGGCGCTCAAATGGTTAGAGACGTTGCTAGTAAAACTAATGATATTGCTGGTGATGGAACAACTACTGCTACTGTATTAACACAAGCAATTGCAACGGAAGGGATGAAAGCTGTCGCAGCTGGAATGAATCCTATGGATTTAAAAAGAGGAGTTGATTTAGCTGTAGATGCTGTAGTTAATGAAATTAGAAAAAAATCTAAAGTAATTAAAACTGATAAGGAAGTTGCACAAGTAGGCACTATCGCTTCAAATGGTGATGCTGAAGTAGGTAAAATGATTTCAAGTGCAATGCAAAAAGTTGGTAAAGAAGGTGTCATTACCGTAGAGGAAGCAAAGAGCTTGGATACTGAACTTGATGTTGTTGAAGGCATGATGTTTGATAGAGGTTATCTTTCACCATATTTTGTTACTAATGCAGAAAAAATGATCACCGAACTTGGTGACTGCTATGTATTACTTCATGAGAAAAAATTATCAAGTTTACAACCAATGTTACCTTTACTTGAATCTATTGTTCAATCTACTAAGCCACTATTAATTATAGCTGAAGATATTGAAGGTGAAGCTTTAGCTACTTTAGTTGTAAATAAACTAAGAGGTGGTTTAAAAATAGCTGCAGTTAAAGCTCCAGGTTTTGGAGATAGAAGAAAAGCTATGTTAGAGGACATTGCAATTTTAACTGGCGGCCAAGTGATAAGTGAAGATCTTGGTATAAAGTTAGAAAATGTTAATCTAGAAATGCTAGGTACTGCTAAAAGAGTAGTTGTTGATAAAGAAAATACCACTATCGTTCAAGGAGCTGGTAAAAAGAAAGACATTGAAGGTAGATGTAATCAAATCAGAGCACAAATTGAAGAAACAACCTCTGATTATGATAGAGAAAAACTTCAAGAAAGGCTTGCAAAATTAGCAGGTGGTGTAGCTGTTATTAGAGTTGGTGGAGCTACAGAAGTTGAAGTTAAAGAGAAAAAAGACAGAGTAGAAGATGCAATGCACGCAACAAGAGCAGCCGTTGAAGAGGGTATAGTACCTGGTGGTGGTTCAGCTCTTGCATATGCTACTAATTCATTGAAATCAGTTAAAACTGCTAATGATGATCAAAAGATTGGCGTTGATATAGTAAGAAGAGCGCTCTTTAATCCAATGAGACAAATTGCAGAAAATGCTGGTGTTGATGGAGCAGTAGTAGCGGGTAAAATTCGTGAAAGTAAAGATCATAATATTGGCTATGATGCTCAAATGGACAAATACACCAACATGGTAAATGCTGGTATAATTGATCCAACTAAAGTTGTTAGAACTGCACTACAAGATGCAGCATCTGTAGCTGGTTTACTAATTACAACTGAAGCTATGGTAGCTGATGCACCTGAAGATAAATCTGCAGCACCTGCTATGCCTGATATGGGCGGCGGCATGGGCGGCATGGGCGGCATGGGCGGCATGGGCGGCATGATGTAATTATAAAATTAATTTTATAGAAAGGGGCAAATTTATTTGCCCTTTTTTTTTAGATTAAACGATCAATCTGAGAAGTAATTTTCGAACTGTCTGGCTTTGTCATAGAAGACCAAGATTTAATAAGCTGTCCATTTCTGTCAAATAAATATTTGTAAAAATTCCACTTTGGTTTTTCGTTATACTCCTCCTCAATCCATGCATAAATTGGATGAGCATTGCTTCCTTTCACATCCATTGGTGAAGAGGTAACAAAACCTACACCATAATTAACTAAGCAAATTTGTTTAATATCCTCAGTGTCTAAGTACTCTTGATTGAAGGAATTGCTTGTTGTAGCTATTATTGTTAAATCGCTATTTTTATAGTTCAAAAATAAATTTTGGAGGTCAGCATACTGAGGAGTGAAACCACACCTAGACGCGGTGTTCACTATTAAAATAGGCTTACCATCAAACTTCTCTAAATTCACTTGATTGCCGTCTATATCTTCAAATGAAAAATCGTATAAATTCACTGTCTCAATAGCTAATAATGTATTCTTTAAGTTAAGCATAATCAAAAAAACAAGTAAAAATTTAAATTTCATGATAGTGAGTAATAAATATATCGCTTATGGAAACATTCAATAGCTTTACAGACCTTTTTTTTGATGTTTGGAATAATGGTGTTTTTGGCATAAATGCTACAGATATCATAGTAAGCCTTGTAATTTTCCTTCTTTTTTATTTACTCAGAAGGCTTATAGCTAGATTTATTCTTAATCGATTATCAAGAATTGTTTCAAAAACTTCCAATCAAATTGATGACGCTGTTATTGAAGTACTTGATGGACCATTAAAATTTCTTCCTGTCGTTTTAGGTTTTTTTATAGCTTCTTCATATTTAGATGTTTCTAATAACAACCAAGATTTTTTAGATTTACTAAACAGATCATTAATTACAATTTTTATATTCTGGCTACTGCATCAATTGATTATACCGTTTTCATTTGTAATAAAAAACTTTGAGTCAAAAATTTCAAAACCTTTAGTTGATTGGACGCTTAAAGGTTTAAAAATTCTTGTTATTGTTCTTGGAGCAGTAGCAATTTTAGAATTGTGGGGCATAAGAGTGGGACCAGTAATTGCAGGATTAGGTTTATTTGGTGTAGCCGTTGCACTGGGTGCTCAAGATTTATTTAAAAATTTAATTAGTGGTATCATGATACTAATGGAAAAGAGGTTTACTGTTGGTGATGTTATATTAGTTTCAGGTGAAGTAGAGGGAGTTGTTGAACAAATTGGATTTAGATCAACCCTTGTTAGAAGATTTGATTCAACTCCAGTAATGGTTCCAAATTATAAATTTGCAGAGCAGTCTGTAACTAATTACACAAGAAGACATCATAGACGTATAAGATGGCTAATTGGATTAGAATATAGAACTAGTATTGATCAATTAAAAAATATCAGAGACGAGATAAATAATTTAATTGAAAAAGATGATAACTTTGCAAAAAATCAAAATGCAAGTTTCTACGTTCGAATAGATAGTTTTTCTGATAGTTCTATTGATATGCTAGTGCAAACATTTACTGTTACGAATGAATGGGCAGAATTTTTAAAAATAAAAGAAAAACTTGCTGTCAAAATAATAGAAATAGTTGAAAATAATGAAGCTGGTTTTGCTTTTCCGAGTCAATCACTTTATGTTGAAAAATTATCAGATGAAAAAACAGAAATTTTTAACCCTCAATCTACTAAGAAATAATGAATGAAAATAATCGCGTAATTTCTGGCTCTCTTTTTATATTGGCCAGTATCGCTGTTGCATTCATTTTAAATTTTTCTCAACCTATAATGGTTCCATTTGTTTTAGCACTTCTTTTAAGAATATTAATTGATCCAATAATTGATTTTCAGACTATAAATCTTCGAGTACATAGATTTATAGCAGTTTTTATTAGTATTTGTTTAATTGTTCTTTTATTCTCAATTATAGTTCCTTTTATTGTTTCTTCTGTAGCAACATTCTTGGAGTCTGCAGATGACTATAATCAAAAAGTAATCATTTTAATTGAGGCAGTCATAATACAGCTTCAACAATTTGAAATTGATATTGATAGAGAAACAATTAGAAATACAATTGCAGAGTTACCCATTACTAATTGGGCTGCAATTATATTAAGTAATAGTGCAAATTTTATTTCAAAGTTTCTTTTAGTTGTAATTATAACATTATTTTTATTATTAGGAACTCCTCCTAAAAATACTTCAGATGAATGGAATGATATTATTAGATTAGTAAAAAAATATATATTTACTAAATTTTTAACATCAGCTTTTACAGGCATTGCAGCAGGATTAATTTATTGGTTTTTAGGTCTAGAATTAGCCTTCATTTTCGGAAGCTTAACATTTATTTTAAATTTTATTCCAGTTATTGGTTCTGTTATTGCTGTTTTACTTCCATTACCAATTGCTTTCCTTCAATACAACGATCCAACACTTGTTGTATTAATTATAATTTTGCCTACGATTATTCATCAAATAGTAGGAAATTTTGTGGAACCTAAAATATTTGGTGAGAGTTTTGGATTACATCCAATTACAATTATTTTATCGTTAATATTCTGGGGTATGATTTGGGGCTTTATTGGAGTTCTTCTCGCAGCACCTTTAACTGCAATCATCAGAATTTCATTTGAAAGATTTCAAACAACCAAACAAATTGCAAGATTATTAGAAGGTAAGATTCATATAAAAGAAAGCTAACCTAATATTTTCTTACATATGTCATAGCTAAAACCAGCTCTTGCCATTTTTGCTAATTTTTTTTCATAACTTTCATTTTTTTCCAACAATTTCTTTTTTTTAGCAAATATTTTTGCTGACTCTAATTCCCAATTATCGTTATCTTGCTTCATTAAGTTTAAATTATTTTGAATTTGAGATTTACTCACTCCTTTTTTCATCAAGTAATTGAAAATAAAATTTTTAGATTTTCCAGAATTTGATAAAGAATGAATTTTTGTTGAGCTATATCTATCATCATCAATAAATTTATTTTTTTCTAATTTTAAAATTATACTTTCAATAAAATCAATGAGTTTTTTTTTCTCAAAATTTGTTACATTTAATCTTAAAATTTTTCTTTTAAGCACACTAACTAAATTATTCTTTGAGGAATCGTACTTGCTTAAGTAATCAACGGCATATTTTAAGAGTTTTTTTTCGTCCACTAAATTAATATACAAATAATTTAAATATATTAAAAGAAAACTCCTAATATGATTGACTATAATTATCTTTGTTTTCTTACATTAGTAAAAAAAGAAGTCTTTAGGTTCTTAAAAGTTGGAATACAAACTGTGATTGGGCCAGCCATTAGTTCTTTATTATTTTTAGCTGTTTTTAGTTTAGCTCTAGGTAGATCTGTAAATTCTATAAATGGTATTGATCTTCCTTATTTCATTGCACCCGGTCTAATAATGATGACTATGTTGCAAAACGCTTTCGCTAATTCTGCATCAAGTATTGGTCAATCAAAATTTCAAGGAAATATTGTAGACATACTAATGGCTCCATTAAATAATGTTGAACTAGCATTTGGTTTTATTATTGGCTCTATTTGTAGAGGCATTGTTTGTGGTATTGCTACTACCTTGGGGGTTATAATATTTGTTCCTTTAACTGTTCACTCTTACACTGCTTTACTATTTTTTACATTAATGGGGTGTACAATGATGGGAACTTTGGGAACAATTGTTGGTATATGGGCAGACAAATGGGATCAACAACAAGGTATAACTAATTTTATAGTTTTGCCTCTTACTTTTTTGTCTGGAACATTTTATTCAATTTCGAGACTTCCAGAGTTTTGGCAGACAGTTTCCTCATTCAATCCATTCTTCTATAATATTGATGGTTTCAGATATGCTTTTACGGGAATTTCTGATAGCTCATTAATCCAAGGATCAATATTCTTAATAATTATTAATATTATATTAATTTTATTATGCTATTTTATGTTTCGCAAAGGATATAAAATTAAATTTTAAATATGGTTAGTAAACTTTTATCAAACGTGATGCCAACTTATGGGAACAAATCTCTTGAATTTGTAAAAGGCAAAGGATGCTATTTATACTCTAGTCAAAATAAAAAATATTTAGATTTTGCAAGTGGAATAGCTGTAAACTCTCTTGGTCATTGTCATCCTAAGCTTATAGAGGCGCTTAATAAACAATCAAAACAACTTTGGCATGTTTCAAACTTATATAAAATTAAAAAACAGGAACAATTTGCAAAATTACTTTGTAAAAATTCTTTTGCAGACAAAGTTTTTTTTACTAATTCAGGAGCTGAATCTATTGAATGTGGAATTAAAATAATAAGAGGATATCATTCATATTACAAGACTAACAAAACAGATATTATTAGTTTTGATGGCGCTTTTCATGGAAGAACTTATGGAGCACTTTCTGCACAAAAAAACAAAAAATACTCTAATGGTTTTGGCCCTATGCTTAAAGGGTTTAAACAAATCGAATTTAATAATGAAAAAAAATTAATATCGGCAATAAATAAAAAAACAGCTGGTATTATTATTGAGCCAATTCAAGGAGAAGGAGGTATTCGTCCTGCCAATCTAAGTTTTTTAAAATTACTAAGAAAAATCTGTAACGAAAAGAAAATCTTACTTTTTTTCGATGAGGTTCAGTGTGGATTTGGAAGATCAGGAAAATTATTTTCACATGAATGGGCAAAAATAAAACCTGATATTATGTCTGTAGCAAAAGGTATTGGATCGGGTTTTCCACTTGGTGCTTGTATGTCAACAAACCAAGCATGTGTTGCAATGACCAAAGGTAGTCATGGATCGACTTATGGAGGTAATCCATTAGCTATGAGTGTAGGTTTAGAAGTTTTAAAAATTATCTCTAATAAAACATTTCTTTCAAAAGTTGATAAAACTGCAAGATATTTCTGGAAAAATTTAAAAAAATTAGAGAATACATCTAATATTATTTCAGAAGTTAGAGGCGCAGGTCTTTTACTAGGTATCAAAACAAATATTAGCAATATAGATTTTTCTGAACAACTTAAAAAAAATAAACTACTAAATGTACCTGCTGCTGATAATACAGTAAGATTAGCACCACCACTTATTGTATCTTATAAAGAGATTGATAAATCAATTGCTATAATAAAAAGAAGCTTGAAGGAATTATCAAGATGAAACATTTTATTGACATTAATAATTTTAAAAAAGAAGAAATTGATGAAATAATTACACTTGCTAAAAAAATTAAAAAAAATCCAAAAAAATATTCATCTTTCTGTAAAAATAAAACTCTTGGTTTAATTTTTGAAAAGCAATCATTAAGAACTAGACTAAGCTTTTATGTAGGAATGCAAAAATTAGGTGGTTCCGTTTTAGAATTGCAAAGTAAAGAAATTGGTTTTGATAATAAAAGAGAAAAAGCCGAAGATGTTCTTAATGTTTTAAGTCAATATATTGATTGTGTTATGATAAGAAATAATAATCACAAACAAATAGTAAATTTAAGTAAAGAAAATATTCTTCCAATTATAAATGGCTTAACCGAATATAGTCATCCTTGTCAAATACTTGGCGACTTTTTAACCTTGCAAGAGAATTTTAAAAACTATGAGAATTTAAGTATTGTTTGGATAGGTGATTATAATAATGTTTTGCGTTCACTTATTCATTTACAAAATATTTATAATTTTAGACTTAATGTTGTTGTGCCGAATCAAATTTTTAAGCATTATAAAAATGAATTTTTAAAATTAAAGAATAAAAATTTAAAATATTTTGCAGATCCTATTGAAGGTGTAAAAAAATCAAATTGCATAATGACTGATGTTTGGGTTTCCATGGGTGAAAAAAATACTAAAACAAAATATTTTAAAAACTTTACTGTGAATAAAAAAATTATGAGTAATGCATCAAATAATGCAATTTTTATGCATTGCTTGCCAGCAAAAAGAGGAAAAGAGGTAACTTCAGATGTTCTTGATGGTAAAAATTCTGTTGTATTAAAGCAAGCTAAAAATAGAATGTATATTCAACAAGCGATATTAATTTATGTACTTAAAAAATAGTTTTATTTTAATTTTGCTTTTTATTCTATCTTGCCAACCAGTTGAAATATTAAAACCAATTGAAATTGATACATCTAGATTTGAAAAAATATCAATAAATGCAACACAAATTGAGGTTAATAAGAAATACAATTCAGTATTTTCTAAATCTAATATTGAAAATCAAATACAAAAATCTCCAATTAATTTAATGATTGAATGGAATAGTCAAAACATTCTTAAACTTGGAAATGAAAACAAGTTAGTTATTAATATTTTTGATGCATCTATTAAAAAAACTGAAATAATAAATGTTGGTGCTAAAAAATATGAGGAAAAAAGAATATTTAATTACGAACTATTTTATTTAGTTGAATATGAACTTTACGATAATAGCGGTTTTTTAATAGCTAATGCAACAGTAGAGACTGCAAGATCAACAACTTCTCAAAAATATATTTCTTTAAATGAAATTGAAATAATTATTAACGAATTATTAATTTTAGCAATGGGAGATTATATAAATGAAACGAAAAAGCAATTATCTATTTATATGGGTGATTATTTAAGTTTTTAACTTCTCCAGAAATTCATAGATAATAAAACTAATACTGTAAAAATTTCTAATCTTCCAATAATCATAGTAATTGCTAATATCCATTTGGCTCCATTATCTAGAAAAAAATAATTTCCGCTAGGCCCAATAATTTCTCCTAAACCAGGCCCAACATTTGATATTGCAGAAGCTGCTGCTGAAAAAGAAGTTAGAAAATCTAAATTGAATAAGCTCAAACTTACAGCTGATAAAATAAATAAAAATATATACATAAAGAAAAAACCCATGATTGAGTTATAAGTATTTTCATTAACTGTTTTGCCATTAAATCTCATAACTAAGATTGCATGAGGTTGAGTTAATTTTCTGATTTGTGTAATTGCTCCTCTAAACAAAATTTGTAGTCTAAATATTTTTATTCCACCAGTTGTAGATCCAGCACATCCACCAACAAACATAATAATCATCATTATTACAATTCCAAAACTTCCCCAATTAGAAAAATTACTACTAGTATAGCCAGTACCAGTTAAAATTGATGTAATATTGAATAAAGCAATTCTAAAAGCAGAAATTGTGTCTATAGATTGATTAGTAATTAACCAAATTGTCGTTAACAAAGTAATTATAAACAAAATTAGAAAGAATAATTTTATTTGATCGTCTTTAAATATTAATTTTTTTTGATTGTGCAGAAATTGCAAATATAGGACAAATGGCAAACTGCCAATCAACATAAAAATAACGCTTATAATCTCAATTTGAAATGAATTAAAATATAAAAAAGATTCATTGTAATTTGAAAATCCACCAGTTGAAATCGTAGTCATCGCATGAATAATTGAATCAAAACCTTTCATTCCATTTACAAAATATAAAAAGGCACAAATAACTGATAAAAATATGTAAAGTAGAAATAATTCAATTACAAATTGATTAACTTTAGGAATAGTTTTTTCATAAGGATCATCATGTTCCATGTGTAGCAGCTGCATTCCACCAATTTGTAACGTTGGCAATATAGCCATTGCGAGAACAATAATTCCTATTCCCCCAAACCATTGGAGTAGAGATCTCCAAATTAAAATACCTTCTGATAAGTTTTCTAAATTATTAATAACAGTTGCGCCAGTTGTAGTGATTCCACTTACAGACTCAAAAAAAGCATCTGTATATGAAAGTGAGGATGATGAGTATACAAATGGAATTGCACCAAAAAGTGATATTACTAACCAAGATGAAATTGTTAATAAAAATGCCTGCCTAATTCCAAGCTTAATATTTTTTTTTCTAAATGAAAAATATAGAATTAAACCTATAAAAAATGTGATTAGACTAGAATAAAAAAATTGTAACCATTCAATATTTCCGTAATAAAGATCAAAACACATTGGTATTAGCATTGCCAATGCTTCAATACATATTAGTAAACCGATTATATTTAATATCGACCTGAAGTCTCTCATTCTTGTTTATAAATTAATTTAATTTGTTATTTTCAAATGGTGTATCTAATGAGAACTGAGGAATTTGAACATCAAAAGTATTACCATTATCACTTTGCATCTCGTAAGTTCCTTCCATAAAACCGGATGATGTAGTTAAGGGTGTTCCACTTGTATATTCAAATTTTTCACCTGGATTTAGCACAGGCTGTTCACCTACAACACCTTTTCCACGCACTTCTTGTAATGTGCCATTAGCATCAATGATTTTCCAGTGTCTGTTTACAAGTTGAACTTTTTCGTTACCTTGATTATCAATTGTTACTTTATATGCCCATACATAATGCTGATCTTCTGGCTCAGATTGATCTTCAAGATAATACGGTTTTACAGTAATGTTTATTTTTTTTGTTGTTTTAGAATACATTGAAAAAAGCTCAATATACCAAAATAATTATAAACAAAAGTTAATTTGTTTTTTTTATTTCTACTCTTCTATTTGCTGGTTGTTTGGTATCATCTGGAGTTTCAACAGCTAAAGATTCTTCCCCTTTACCTAATATTTTTATACTACTTTGTTGTACTCCATTATTAATTAAAATTTCTTTTACAACCTCAGCTCTTTTAATTGATAATGATAAGTTATACTTATTTGTCCCTTTAGTGTCAGTATGTCCAACGACAAGATACTCATTAATAACGCTTCCATAATTATTTAAAAATTTTTTTATTTTATCTTTACTTACTTCAGATAAATTAAATTGATCAAAATCAAAATATATTATCTGTATTAATTCTTTATTTTCATTTTTAGTTACAATTGTTACTTCATCTTTCGTTTCATTTTCTAAATTATTATTTTTGTTATTTACAGTTTCCTTCTTATCTTCCTCAGCAGATATTTTTTCATAAATACTATGCATGGCATTTAAGAAATCATTCTTACAACTATTAATATCCCATGTTTGCCAATTTTCTTCCTGTTGCTCTGACCAGCAATCTAAAGATGAGATAGCTTTAGCTAAATTAAAAGGATCAATTTTTTTTGCATCTTTATAAATTGTCATAAGGTTGTCATAAGCAATTCTTATTTCAGAAATATTTTCTTCAGGCAGTTTCCAGTATGAAATTTCTTCTGGATATATTTCATCAGTTTCTAAGCTCTTTAGAGCTTTTTCAGAATATAATTTTGCTGAATTCCAATCATGCATATCTTCTGCTTCGAAAGTAGCTCTCTTTTTGTATTCAGACAATAAGTGTTCCTGAAAGTTTTTTGGCTTATTAATTTGAATAGTAGATAGCTCTTTATAACTAGCAGAGCAACCTGCTAGAAAAATTAGAACAGAGATGAATGATATTAAATATTTAAATTTCATACAGTTCTATTATTAATTTTTGCTGTCAAAACTAAGACTAAATTTTGACCAAATTAAGGTCCACCATTTTTTTCGTATCATAGACATTTTATCATTGCAGAGTATTTAAAGATTAAATACAGAAATAGCATATTTATTTAAGGAGTTTATAATGATAAAACATTCTACGTCGGTGGATCAATCGGACAGAAAGGTTCCCTACAATTTAAGACAAAGTGGTCCTACACCAGTTCAGATGCTTATTTCAACCAGAGTGAGAAAATCACCTTATTGGCATTTATCAATGGAGGCGGGATGTTGGAGAGCAACAGTTTATAATAGGATTTATCATCCAAGAGGTTATGTAAAACCAGAAGATGGTGGAGCAATGGTTGAGTATGAGGCAATTAAAAACCATGTTACTATGTGGAATGTTGCAGTTGAAAGACAAATTCAAGTTAAAGGACCTGATGCTGAGGCTTTTGTTGATTATGTTATAACAAGAGATGCAACAAAAATCTCTCCAATGAGAGGAAGATATGTAATTCTTTGTAATCAATATGGTGGTGTTTTAAACGATCCTATTCTTCTAAGAATTTCTAAAGATGAGTTTTGGTTTTCTTTATCTGACTCAGATATTGGTTTGTATTTGCAAGGTGTAAATCATGATAATAGATTTAATGTCCATATTGATGAAATTGACGTAAGCCCAGTTCAAATTCAAGGTCCAAAAGCTCATGCTTTGATGAACGATTTAATAGGCGATCAAGTTAAAGTTGATGAAATGCCATTCTACGGACTTGCTGCCGCTAAAGTTGGTGGAAGAGATTGTATAATTTCACAAACAGGTTTTTCTGGAGAAGCAGGTTTTGAAATATATTTATATGACTCAACGAAATATGCTGATGATATGTGGAATGCTGTTTTAGAAGCAGGAAAAAAACATAATCTTATGGTCATAGCTCCAGCCCATCACCGTAGAATACAAGCAGGCATTCTATCTTGGGGTCAAGATATGGATAACCAGCATAATCCTTTTCAATGTAATCTTGGTTATCAAGTATCTTTATCTGGTAAAGGCGAGTGGAATAAAACTTCTGATTATGTTGGTAAGACTGTTCTTGAAAAGATGAAGGCAGATTTAAAAGATGGAAAAAAACCATATAAGCTACAGTTAGTGGGATTAAGTTTAGGTGGAAAACCTATCGAAGAATATGCCCCTGATTTTTGGCTTGTTTCAGAAGATGGCAATGAACCATGTGGATTTATAACATCTCCTTGGTATCATCCGGAGCAAGGAAGAAACATTGCTATGGGATATGTACCATTTGATGGAACTCTGAATAAAAATGGTTTTCCTATTGGAAATTATGGTAGTAAATTTAAGGTTCATCTACCTAATCAATATGCAGACTCACCTGGTGTACCAGTAGATGCAGAGGTTGTTCCAATTCCATTTACTGAATCACACAACGCTAATACTAGAGAAGTAGTAGATAAATAAAATATTTTAAGAAGCTCTATTTTTAATAGAGCTTCTTTATTTTAATAAAGCTTTAATTCTATCAATGGAGATATAACCAACAACAAGTTCTTCATTTACAAAAAAAGTAGGAGTGCCACGCGCACCTGACCCATTAGCTAAAAAAGAACTCAGTTTTACAATATTATTAACACTTTCTTTTGTCATATCGATATTTAATTTAGCATCATTTAACTCAAGATTTTCAATTATTTGTTTTAGTTTTGCATTATTTAAATTTCCTTCAACTTCAAACAATGCATTATGAAAATCGATACCTTTGTTCTGCATGTTTGCAGCTATAACCATATTCGCTAGTAATTTAGAAGACTCACTTAAAATTGGATGTTGTAGGAAAACTATCCTTGTATCCTCTCTTTCGTTTGCAATTTGAAGCAATTCAGGATGGACTTTTTTACAGTATCCGCAAAAATAATCCATAAATTCAATAATGGTATTGTTCGCATTTTCATCACCAATTTGAACAATTCCCTCTTCAGGAATAACATCTAATATTTTTAAATGAAAAGGCTTAGACTTATCAAAAAAAAATTCTTTAAGAGTCATTTCAGCCTTTATAGGAAGACAAATAAACGCACTCATTATAACCACCAAAATTATTTTTTTGAAGTATCTCATGATTGACCCACCTTATTTAATATGATTAATGAAGTACAGTATTAAATAGTAATAATGAAATCAAAGTCAAAAGTAGTTGTCATCGGTGGAGGTGCAGTGGGCGTTAGCACTCTCTATCATTTAGCCAAAAAGGGTTGGTCAGATGTAGTCCTGGTTGAAAGAAAAGAATTAACTTCAGGATCAACATGGCATGCGGCAGGTTTACTTCCATTATTCAATATGAGTTATTCAGTAGGTCAATTGCATAAATACGCAGTCAAACTTTACAAAACTCTTGAAGAAGAAACAGGACAAAAAGTTGGTTTTAGTGTGGTTTCAAATATCCGTTTAGCAACTACTCAAGATAGAATGGATGAGTATTATCAATATTCAGGAGTTGCAAAAACAATAGGTGTAGATGTTAAATTTTTAACACCTGAACAAGTAAAAGAAATTTGGCCCCTTTGTAATACAGATGGATTGATAGGTGCAATTCAACATCCTGAAGATGGATACATTCAACCAGCCGATCTAACTCAAGCTCTAGCAAAAGGAGCAAGAGATAAAGGTGCAGAAATTTATAGAAACACTTCTGTAACTGGTATTAAAAAAAATAAAGATGATTTATGGATTGTAGAAACTGATAAAGGTTCTATTGAATGTGAGCATGTAGTGTCATGTAGCGGTAATTTTGCAAGACAAACTGGAAAGATGGTCGGACTTGATATTCCAGTTATACCTGTTGAACACCAATACATAGTGACTGACGATCATCCTGAAATATTAAAAAGAAAAGAACAAGGACTTCCTGAAATGGGAGTCTTACGAGATTCTGATAGTTCTTGGTATATGCGTGAAGAAAGAGGAGGATTGATATTAGGGCCTTATGAAAAAGGAGCTCCCGTTTGTTATGTAGATGGACCTGACAAAGAATCTGAATTTGAATTATTTCAAGAAGATCTGGAGCGTTTAGAGCCTCACATTGAATCAGCAATGCACCGTGTTCCTATTTTTGGAGAAGTTGGAGTTAAGAAAGTTTACAATGGTGCTATTTGTTATACACCAGATGGAAGTCCAATTGTTGGACCAGCATGGGGGCTTAAAAATTTCTGGTTAAATGAAGGTCATAGTTTTGGAATTACCGCAGCTGGCGGAGCTGGATGGCAAATTGCTGAGTGGATAGTAGATGGTGAACCTACAATTGATATGTTAGGTGTCGATCCTAGAAGATTTGGTGATTATGCTACAGAGGCATATTTAATTAAAAAGAATGAAGAAGCTTACGCGAATGTCTTTACAGTACACTATCCTGATGAAGAAAGAGAAGAGGGACGTCCATTAAGACAAGCTCCTTGTTATGATAGATTAAAAAATCTTGGTGCAGTTTTTGGTCAAAAGTTTGGCTGGGAGCGCGCTAACTGGTTTGCTCCTTCAAAAGAATCACAAAAAGATGATTGGTCATTTAGAAGATCAAAATGGTTTGAGTATGTTGGAAATGAGTGCTTAAATGTTCAAGAAAATGCTGGCCTTCTAGATATGACTGCGTTTGCAAAATGCCGGATTTCAGGACCTGGTGCAGAAGAGTTTCTAGACTACTTGGTTGCAAATAAAATTCCAAAAAAAATTGGAAGAGTTAATCTTTGTCATGCGTTAAACACTGCTGGAGGAGTTCACTCAGAATTCACAATTGCAAAAGAAAAAGAAAATTCCTTTTATTTAGTCTCAGCAGGAGCATTTCAACGATTAGATCATGATTGGATTCATAAATGGATGCCAAAAGATGGATCAGTGATTTATGAAAATTTAACTAATAGTATGGGTGTTCTTGTTTTAGCCGGACCTAAATCAAGAGATATTCTTTCTAAAATTACCAAGACTGATTTATCTAATGAAAATTTCCCTTGGCTATCATCAAAAAAAATTAATGTTGGTTTAGCTCCTAGTATTGCTATGCGTATGAATTTTGTTGGCGAACTCGGATGGGAATTACATCATCCAATTGAATATCAAAACCATATTTTTGATAAATTGATGGAAGCAGGAAAAGATCATGGACTTAAACCATTTGGTATAAGAGCGATGGAAAGCTTACGTGTTGAAAAAACATATAAATTGGTTGGTACAGAAATGTCTATAGAATACGCAGCTTTTGAGTCTGGGTTAGATAGATTTGTACATTTAAACAAAGGGAATTTTATTGGAAGAGATTCTCTCGTTAAATGGCAGCAAAATGGTTTTAAAAACAAAATGGTAACTTTAGAAGTTCATGATGTTGAAGATGCAGATGCATTGGGTAATAATCCAATTTATAATAATGGAAGAGTTATAGGTCGTGCGACAGGAGGTAACTATGGTTTTAGAGTGAAAAAATCATTAGCTATTGGTATGGTGGATCCTAAATATGCTGACATTGGTCAAAAATTAGAAATGGATATATTAGATAAAAAATACAATGTAACTGTTATAGAGGATAGTCCTTATGATCCTAAAAATGAAAAACTAAAACAATAGTATGAAGTTACTTGTTACTGTAAAAAGAGTCATAGATTATAATGTTCAAATCAGGGTTAAAGCTGATGGTTCTGGAGTTGAAAAAGATAATGTAAAAATGTCCATGAATCCTCCTGATGAAAACGCAGTAGAAGAAGCTCTACGAATAAAAGAAGCTGGTAAAGCAGATGAGATTATAATTCTTTCTATAGGTAATGATAAGGCACAAGAAACTATTCGAACTGCATTAGCAATGGGAGCTGATAGGGGCATTCATATTAAAACAGACAATGATTTAGAACCTCTAGCTATTTCTAAAATAATTTCTAAAGTTGCTAAAGAAGAAAAACCATCAATTATTTTAATGGGAAAACAAGCAATCGATGATGACTCTAATCAAACTGGTCAAATGACATCTGCATTACTCAGTTGGCCTCAGGCTACATTTGCATCTAAAATTGAAATTAATGGTCAAAATGCAATCGTTACTAGAGAAATAGATGAAGGTTTAGAAAGAATAAAAGTGTCCATACCATTTGTAGCATCATGTGATCTTCGACTGAATGAACCTAGGTATGCTTCTTTACCAAATATAATGAAAGCAAAGAAAAAACCAATTGATACAAAAGAAGCATCTTCACTTGGTATAAATATAGAACCTAGAATTGAACAAATAAAAGTAGAAGAACCACCTGTTAGACAAAAAGGAATTATGGTAAGTGATGTTGCTGAATTGGTTCAAAAACTAAAACATGAGGCAAAAGTTATATGACAATTTTAGTATTAGCAGAACATAATAATATAGATATAAAATCATCAACCTTAAATACTATATCTGCAGCATCTCAAATAGACCAAGATATCCATGTTTTGGTAACAGGCTATGAATGTGAAGAGCTAGCTAAAAACATCTCTAAATGTGAAAAAGTCTCAAAAGTATATTTAGCAAATAATGAAAAACTTAAAAACCCAATTGCTGAAAATATTGAGCCTATCGTTGTATCTTTGGCTAACAATTATTCCCACATCATG
Source organism: uncultured Alphaproteobacteria bacterium (assembly GCA_902518895.1). GTDB lineage: Bacteria > Pseudomonadota > Alphaproteobacteria > HIMB59 > CACPNW01. The sequence goes on from CABYHL010000005.1 coordinate 46,672, forward strand.
GCACCTGCTACAACATTTGGAAAAAATATTTTTCCTAGAATTGCTGTTAAACTAGATATTGCACAAGTAAGTGATGTTATAAAAATAATAAGTTCTGATACTTTTATGAGGCCCATTTACGCTGGTAACGCTATTGCAACAGTTAAATCAAATGACAAGATTAAAGTAGTTACTGTGAGACCAACATCGTTTGATCCTGTTGAAACTAGCGGTGGAAAAGAACAGGTAGAAAATATTGCTTTTGATAATGATAGTGGCAGTGTTGAATTTATAGATAGAGAAGAATCTCAATCTGAAAGACCAGAGTTAAGTACTGCTCGAGTTGTGATATCTGGTGGCAGAGGATTACAAAGTGCCGATAATTTTAAACTTTTAAATGAAATAGCAGATAAGCTTAATGCGGCAGTTGGTGCTTCTCGTGCTGCTGTAGATGCTGGTTATGTTTCTAATGATTATCAAGTTGGGCAAACTGGCAAAGTTGTTGTCCCAGATTTGTATATTGCCGTCGGAATTTCTGGTGCAATACAGCACTTAGCAGGTATGAAAGAAAGTAAGGTAATTGTTGCAATCAATAAAGATGAAGAAGCGCCAATATTTAATGTTGCCGATTACGGATTAAACGCTGATTTATTTGAGGCATTGCCTCAATTATCTTCTGAACTAGATAAATTAAATACTATTCAACAATAAATTAATTTATTACAATAAATAAAATGGAAGTAGAACGCGAGTCAATGGACTATGATGTTGTGGTGGTAGGTGCTGGTCCATCAGGCCTATCAACTGCAATTAAACTAAAACAACTGAATCCAGAAATTAATGTTTGTGTATTAGAAAAGGGATCAGAAGTAGGAGCTCATATTTTAAGTGGTAATGTTTTTGAAACAAGAGCACTTGATGAATTAATTCCTGATTGGAGAAGTAAAGACTCGCCAATTAAAACTAAAGTAACAAAAGAAAAATTTTTATTCTTATCTAAGAAAGGCTCTTTAAATTGGCCTACATGGCTCCTTCCTAGTGTTCAAAAAAATCATAAGAATTATATCATTAGTCTTGCAAATTTATGTAGATGGCTTGCTAGTGAGGCTGAGAGTTTAGGAGTAGAAATTTTTCCAGGATTTGCAGCATCTAAAATATTATATTCAGACAATGATCATGTAATTGGTGTTCAAACTGGCGATATGGGCATTGATAAAGATGGTAACAAAAAAGATAGTTTTGAACCAGGTATTAATATTAACGCTAAAGTAACAGTATTTGCTGAGGGTTGTAGAGGTCATTTAGGCAAAGAACTAATTAAAAAATATAATTTATCGAAAGATAAATCACCTCAACAGTATGGAATTGGATTTAAAGAAATTTGGGAATTAGATGAAAGTCAACATGAAGAAGGTCTTGTCATGCATACTGCTGGATGGCCATTAGATAATGCAACTTATGGTGGCAGTTTTTGCTACCATGCTGAAAATAAACAAATATTTTTAGGATACGTAATAGGTCTTGATTATAAAAATCCGTATCTATCACCTTATGATGAATTTCAAAAATTTAAAACTCACCCAGCAATTAAGAAAATTCTTACCAATGGAAAACGTATCGCTTATGGAGCAAGGGCACTTATTGAAGGTGGTATTCAAAGTTTACCTAAAATGTATATGCCAGGTGGATTACTAGTTGGATGTGATGCAGGCACTTTAAATATGCCAAAGATTAAAGGTTCACATACTGCAATGAAAAGTGGAATTATAGCTGCTGAAACAATTAATGATTATTTAAGTAAATCTGTACCACTTGCAGCATATGAGGATAAATTTAAACGATCATGGCTTTACAAAGAATTGTTTGCAGCAAGGAATGTAAAGCCTAGTTTTAATTGGGGGTTAATACCTGCAATAATATTTACAGGAATTGATCAAATAATATTTAGAGGCAAGCTTCCTTTTACATTAAAACATAAACACGCTGATCATGAAGCTTTACAATTAGCAAAAGATTCAAAAAAAATAGATTATCCAAAATATGATGGAATATTTACGTTTGACAAAACCAGTTCTGTTTATTTGACTGGAACTAACCATGAAGCTGATCAGCCAGTGCATTTACAATTAAAGGATAAGGAATTACCGATAAAATTTACTTTAAATGCTTATGATGAGCCATCTCAAAGGTATTGTCCTGCTGGTGTATATGAGATTGATAAGACAGACTCTCAAAATCCTAAATTTGTAATTAATGCACAAAATTGCATTCATTGTAAAACATGTGATATTAAAGAGCCATCACAAAACATAAATTGGGTTGTTCCTGAAGGTAGTGGGGGACCAAACTATGCAAATATGTAATATATTTGAAAAATACTTGTTTTATTTAAATTAATTCATTTTCATTATGAATAAAAATAAAATTGTATTTACTTTTGCAACAGCGGAAGTAAATTTTATTGGTCAAATATTTATTAAGATTACTGAATTATTAACAGGAAAATTAAAATTAAAAAAATTATATGATGAATATTTATCTGAAAATAGACCTCCTGAGCTTTTTTGGGATGATGCAATAGATAAATTAAATTTTACTTTAATAACTAATTTTCAGGACGGTAGTTATATTCCAAAAAAAGGAAAATTAATTGTTATAGCAAATCATGCTTTTGGAGTTGCAGATGGCGTATCCATATGTTCAGCAATTTCAAAAGTAAGACAAGATTATAAAATGGTTACACATAAAGTCTTAAGGCAAGCAGAGGCAGTAAAAGACAAAATATTACCAATTGATTTTAATGAAAATAGAGAAGCTCTAATAACTAACATTAATACACGTAAAGAAGCTGAAAAAGTTTTGCATAATGAAGGTGTTCTAGTTCTTTTTCCTTCTGGAACAATAGCAACTAAACAAAACTTAAAAAAAAACACAAAAGCTGACGATGGTGAGTGGAAACAATGGGTATCGAAACTAGTTCTTAAAACTAAAAGCCCTGTGTTACCAATTTTTTTTGATGGTCAAAATAGTCAACTTTACCACATTGCTAATAAAATAGGACAAACATTTAGATACTCTTTATGTATGTATGAGCTGAAAAGAAAGATAGGTGATGATATCCATATGTACTTTGGTTCACTTATACCTTACGAAAACCTTGTAAAAATTGGAGATATCAAAAAAATTACTCAGTACTTAAGGTCAACCACATATTCTTTAGACCCACAATTTAATAATTAAATATTTATTTTTTACACTTACCGTTTTATAGAGTTTGTATGGTAGGTTTTGTTGGTTTACAAGCAAGAAGAAGAAGAAGAAACAGAATCTTACTAGTCATTTCAATTATAGCTATCTTTGGTATTTTTTTCTATTTGCCTTCTTTAGATTTTTCAACTGATCAAACTGAGCCACCTATTGAAATTATTCCTAGTAGTGTCGTTGATGAATCAAGTTTACGATCTGAAATACAAGAACTTAAACTTGAGATATTCCAAAAAGATCAGCGATTAAAATTTAGAGATGATCAAATAAAAAACTTACGTGAAGAAATAAGCAATTTAAATGAATCATTCGATACAATTAAGAGTGATTATGAACAATCTCTAAACAATATATCAGATTTAGAAAATAACTCTTTAGAAAACAATTCAGAAAGTATTGATAAACTTAACACACTTGAAAATAAAATAACTGAATTAAATAAACAATTGTCAAAATACGAAGATCTTGTTCAAAAATTAGAAATAGAATTAGAAAGTTCTGCATCAACTGAAGATATGGAAGAAGTAAATATTGAAAATTCAATACTAAAATCAGAACTTATACAAATTGAACAAAAAAATCGAAGTATCGAAAATGAATTAAATGAGCTAAAAAAAATAATTAAAAATAAAGATAAGGAAATAGAAGATTTAATTTATTTAAAAGATTCCCAACATCATGGTTGATTATTTATTTTTCTTTCTGAATAAATAGGGTTCTTCAAAATCCCCAATCCATATACCCTTTTTATCTCGTTTTGCTTCTTCTTCTTCTTCAATATAATCTTTTGAATAATAGCGATAAGCTATCGCCCATCCATTCAGAACCATTGCACTATTTAAATCTAAATTATCTTTATAGCAGATTCCAATAAATCTATTATATCGATCCTTACCTTTTGTGATGCATTCAATTTTATTATTACCAATTAATTCCTTTAAGAACTTTGTTGATTCCACGCCACAATTCCAGACTTTACTATTTTTATTACATGTTTGATTTGTCTCAGGGGCATCAATAGCATGTAGTCTTATTTTATTTTTATTAATATGTATAGTGTCACCATCAATTACTTTTGCTTTTCCAAATATAGTTTTGCCAGATGATACTGTGCTTAAAGAAATTAAGATAAAAAATAAATTAAATATTAAGATTTTTACTACCATCAACTAATAAATTATAAACATATTTTGTGTGTGATCTGTTTAAATGTAAATCTAGTGAAGTCTCTTCTTTATCAGTATTATTTCTAATAAAAAGTATTGGAATTTTTATAAATATAGTTTGAGCTACAGAAAAATTAGTTTCCAAAATTTTTTCTAAGTTGGCAACAAGAAATTTAGAAAGTAATATAAATACCTTTTCTCCTTCAAGTCGTAAAACAGTTTTATTAAATGAAACATCAGTTATTGCTGTTTTTTCTGGATTAAGTTTAGATTCTAATAGAGAAATAATTTCATCTTTCTCATTTTCTGGTGTTTCGACTAACCATTCATTAGGACCAAGCCACATAATACTGATATTATTATTAAAAATTCTTACATTTGGCTCAATTGGTAAAACCAGGTTTAATACTGAGCCTATACTTTTCATAAATTCTTTATCTGAACTTTTACCTCGTATATTTATTTTACCTGATAGAGCTCTTTCTTCTATTGTTACTCCATTGTAATTTTTTTTATTTACATTCAAAACATTACTGTAAGTTAAACTCATTGATTAACCCTTTGATTCTCAGGATCAATAAATATTGGACTAGTAATTTCTACCTCAATATTTTCATTTTCCATTGGAGCAATTAAAACACTTCCTTTTTTTTCAAGACCACCTTTAATTAGAGCTAAAGCAAAAGACCTTTTTAAATTAGGTGAATAGTAACTAGAGGTCACGTGACCAACCATTTTCATAGGTAGGGCAGTTATTTCTTCAACTAATTGAGATCCCTCTTCAAGAACTTTATTTGGATCTTTAGTTTTTAATCCAACCAATTGTTTCCTATCTTTTTTAATAGTATCACTTCTATATAAAGCCCTTTTACCAACAAAATCGTATTTCTTCTTACTAACGATCCAGTCCATATCCAGATCTATTGGTGTCACTGATCCATCTGTTTCTTGACCAACAATGATAAAACCTTTTTCAGCACGAAGTACATGCATCGCTTCAGTACCATACGGCGTAATATTAAATTCTTTACCTTTAGCTATACAAAGTTCCCAAAGATTTTTAGCATAGCCAGATGGCACATTGATTTCATAACACATTTCCCCTGTAAAACTTATACGCATGACTCTACATTTTATTCCGTTAATTTTAATATTCTTAAAACTCATATGAGGAAAATTTTCTTTTGAAAAATCAAAATCTGGAACTAGTTTTTGCATTAATTTTTTTGAATTTGGGCCATTTAAGCTAATCGTTCCATAATTTTCTGTTACTGATGTTAAATATACTTCTAATTCTGGCCATTCTGTTTGTAACCAATCTTCTAATTTTGAGATTACTGATGCCGCATTTCCTGTAGTTGTTGACATGAGATAATGATACTCGCCTAATCTAGTTGTTACACCATCATCAATAACCATCCCATCGTCGCCTAACATTACACCATATCGACATTTTCCAATTTCTAATTTTGACCAAGAATTTGTGTAAATTCTATTTAAAAATTCGCTAACATCTCTACCCTTAATATCTATTTTACCAAGCGTTGATGCATCTAATATTCCTAGACTATCTCTAGTTGCTTTTACCTCTCTATTTAAAGCAGATTGAAAACTTTCATTCTTTTGAGGATAATACCAGGCTCTTTTCCATTGGCCTACGTCCTCAAATAAAGCTTTATTATCAATATGCCATTGATGCATTGGGCTTGTTCTCTCTAAATCAAAAAATTCTTTAACATGACGCCCAGCAATTGCTCCAAATGTTACTGGTTTATAGGGTAAACGAAATGTTGTTGTACCTAATTCAGAGATTTCAGTATTTGTTAATTCTGATATTATTCCAAGTGCATTAACATTACTGGTCTTACCTTGATCAGTTGCCATTCCTGTAGTTGTATATCGTTTGACATGTTCAATTGATTGAAAACCCTCTTTTAATGCTAGTTTAATATCTTTTGCTGTTACATCGTTTTGAAAATCTACAAACATTTTTGTTCTTGAGATACTGTTCTTTGATGTAATCCAAACATTTTCGTGTTTGCCATGCTGTACATTACCTGATTTGTAATTTACTTCACCAAGTTCATTTTGCTGATTTACATTTAAATATTTATATGTTTCTTCTTCAGTTTTTATTAATATTTCATTTAAATTATAGTCACCATTGCAACTGCCAACACACAATGTATCTTGATAAACTTCATTAGGAATAAAACTTCCATCTACATCTCTAAATTTTAGTTTTCCTTTTGATTGAGTAAATAAATGAACAGTAGGAGTCCAACCACCAGCAATTGCTAAAAGATCACATTTAATATTAATAGAAGATTTTTCATTACTGTTTTCAGTTTTTATTTTTCTTAATTTAACTTCTCTAATTTTTAATCTTCCAACAGTATCACTAATTTCATAACCTTTTAGTATAGTAATACCTAATTTATTTGCTTTTTTAGGGTAATATCCATCACTACCATCTCTTGTATCGACAATAGCCTCTACTTTTATACCTTGTTCAAAATAATCTATTGCAGTTTCATAGGCACTATCATTGTTTGTAAAAAAAACTAAATTTTTTCCAGGTGCAACTCCATACTTATTTAGGTATTTTTTCGCACTGTTAGAAAGCATAATACCAGGCCTATCATTATTGTTAAAAATTATTGGTCTTTCTATTGTGCCTGTTGCTAAAATAACTTTTTTTGATCTAATTTTCCAAATTCTTTCTTTAATATCATTTTTTTTATATAATCCTTTTTCTGGATCAATTTCTTGGACAGCTAATAATAAATTATAATTTAAATAAGCAAAACAAGTTGTATTTTTAACTATTTTTACATTTGAATTTTTAGAAAGTTTATCAACGATTTTATTTTTCCATTCATTAATAGGCAAGTTATCTATTTTAATATCTTGATTTCTTGTAGATAAAATTTCACCTCCGAGATCATCTTCTTGCTCAATAAGTAATACTTTATAATTATTATTTGCTGCAATTTCTGCTGAAATTAATCCACTCACTCCTGCTCCAACAACTAGAACATCACAATGATAATGAAAATGTTCGTATTTGTGGGGATCATCTTTTTTTGGAGATTTACCAAGTCCTGCAGCGTGTCTTATAAAAAACTCATATGCTTTCCAAAACTTTGGCGGCCACATGAAGGTCTTGTAATAAAACCCTGCAGGAAAAAATGGGGATAGTAAATCATTTATAGCGCCAGCATCAAATTTCACTGACGGCCAATTATTTTGACTAAAAGCTTTTAACCCATCATATATCTGGACTTCAGTTACTCTTCTATTAGGTTCAGTAAATTCTTTGGTCTCAAGCTGAACTATTCCATTAGGTTCTTCACTACCTGCGGTATAAATACCCCTCGGTCGATGATATTTAAAACTTCTTCCAACTAAGTGAACATCATTTGCAAGAAGTGCTGAAGCTAGGGTGTCACCTTCAAATCCAAAATATTCTTTATTATCAAAATAGAACCTAACAGACTTATTATTTTCTAGATTTTTATTATTTTTGTATCGCATCTTTATTTTTAAAATCTATCTTTTTTCGATGTTGATAAATTCCCTGATCCAATACTTGGCTCACCTGAAGGAGTAGCTGGAATATTTGCTTTTAATTTAGGAGGAGCTTCTCCCATCTTATATACTGCAAGAATTTCATCGGTTGCTGTATTTCTTGCTAAATTAAACCATTGTCTGCATCCATATTCATGGTTCCATCTTTCATAATGAATACCTTTTTCGTTCTTTCGCAAGAATAAATATTCTGCCCATTGATCATCAGAGAGTTCAGGAGGATTTTTTGGTCTTGCAATATGCGCCTCACCTCCACAAGAAAATTCAGCTTGATCTCTTTCTCCACAGTATGGGCAATTTATTAAAAACATGATTTAATGTGCTACGGCAGCTGCACCATGTTCATCAACTAATTCACCACTAGAAAATCTATTTATTGTAAAAGGAGCATTTAATTCATGTGCTTGATCATTTGCTATAGTGTGAGCAAATACCCAACCTGAACCTGGTGTTGCTTTAAAACCACCAGTTCCCCAACCACAATTAAAATATAATCCGTTTATGTGCGTCTTACTGATAATGGGGCTTGCATCAGGACATATATCTACAATGCCTCCCCAATGACGAAGCATTTTCATTCTAGAAAATATTGGAAATAATTCAACGATCGCCATTAAAGTATCTTCGACAATGTTAAAGCCACCTCTTTGAGTATATGATGTATATCCATCTGTTCCAGCACCAATAACTAATTCTCCTTTATCTGATTGAGATACATACGCATGAATTGTATTGGACATTACTACAGTATCAATAACTGGTTTTACTGGTTCTGAAACTAGAGCTTGTAATGGTTTACTCTCTAAAGGCAATTTGATTCCTGCCATATTGGCAATGACACTGGTATGGCCTGCAGCAGCTATTCCAATTTTATTTGAATTAATAGTACCTTTTGTTGTCTCAATACCAGTTACATTTCCATTTTTTACATTAATACCAGTTACTTCACAATTTTGAATTATATCAACTCCCATCTCATCAGCTCCTCTTGCATAACCCCATGCAACAGCATCATGTCTTGCAGTTCCTGCTCTTCTTTGTAGTGTTGCTCCTAAAACAGGATATCTAATGTTTGGTGAAGTATTTATTATTGGACAAAATTCTTTAACTTTCTTTGCATCAAGCCATTCACAATCGATATCATTTAATCTGTTTGCATGCCACCGTCTTTTTAATTCTCTTACATCATGAAGATTATGAGCAACATTCAAAACCCCTCTTTGAGAAAACATTACATTGTAATTTAATTCTTGAGACATACCTTCCCAAAGTTTTAATGCATGCTCGTATAAAGCTGCACTTTGATCCCATAAATAGTTTGATCTAATTATAGTGGTATTTCGTCCTGTATTCCCCCCGCCTATCCAACCTTTTTCAATTACTGCAATATTATTAATTCCATGATTTTTTGCTAAATAGTAAGCAGTAGTTAAACCGTGTCCACCACCACCAACAATTATTGCATCATAATTTTTTTTTGGCTCAGGACTATTCCACGTCTTTTGCCAATTCTCATGATGATTTAAAGCATTTCTAGCAATAGATAGAAATGAGTATTTATTTTTATTAAACATTATGACTCTTTATAGCAGTTTTAAAAAAGACCTTCAATTTCTCCATGGTCATTTAGCTTTATCGAATTTGCCGCAGGAACACTTGGTAGACCCGGCATGGTCATAATATCACCGCAAACAACTACTATAAATTCTGCTCCTGATGACAATCTTACCTCTCTAATAGGTAAAACGTGGCCAGTAGGGGCACCTTTTAAATTAGGGTCAGTTGAAAAACTATATTGAGTCTTTGCAATGCAAACAGGTAATTTGCCAAATCCTTTAGTTTCAAAATCCTTCAATTGTTGACGTACTTTCGTGTCAGCTACAACTTCACTTGCGTGATAAATCTCTTGTGCAATTTTTTCTATTTTTTTGAATAGAGTTAAATCATCTTCATATAAAAATTTAAATGTATTCTTATTTTCTTCACAAATATCAATTACATTTTGAGCTAATTCAGTTGCACCATCACCACCATCGGACCAGTGAGTACACATAGAAGCCTTGACTCCTTGAGTTGTACAAAAACTTAGAACAGCATCAACTTCAGCTTTAGAATCAGTGACAAAATGATTAATAGCAACAGTTACTGGTAATCCAAATTTTCTAACATTATTAATATGTCTTTCTAGATTTACTAAACCTTTTTTAAGAGCATTTACATTTTCATTTTTTAAATCTTCTTTTGAAACATCGCCATGCATTTTTAGTGCTCTAATTGTAGCTACCAAAACCACACAATCAGGTTTTAAATTTGATTTTCTACATTTTATATCAAGGAATTTTTCTGCTCCTAGATCAGCTCCAAAGCCTGCTTCAGTTACAACGTAATCACTTAATTTTAAACTAGCTTTAGTTGCAATTACAGAATTGCAACCATGAGCAATATTTGCAAATGGCCCACCATGAATTATAGCAGGGTTATTTTCTAACGTTTGTGTTATGTTGGGTCTAATGGCATCTTTTAATAATACTGTCATTGGACCTTCTGCCTTTAAATCTTTTGCATAAATAGCTTTTTTGTCTCGTGTATAAGCAATAGTTATATTTCCAATTTTCTCTTCAAGATCTTTTAAATCTTTTGCCAAGCAGAAAATTGCCATTATCTCCGATGCAACAGTAATATCAAAACCATCTTGTCTAGGATATCCATTTGCAACTCCTCCTAAATCAACAACTATAGATCTAAGCGATCTATCATTCATATCCATTACTCTCTTCCAAACAACTCTTCTAACATCAATATTCAATTTATTTCCCCAGTAGATATGATTATCAATCAATGCAGAAAGTAAATTATGAGCGGATGTAATTGCATGAAAATCTCCAGTAAAATGTAAATTAATTTGCTCCATTGGAACTACCTGAGCATAGCCTCCGCCAGCTGCACCACCTTTCATACCGAATGACGGACCAAGACTTGGCTCTCTTAAACAAACAATTGATTTCTTTCCTAGTTTATTAAGACCATCACTTAATCCAACAGAAGTTGTTGTTTTACCTTCTCCTGCTGGTGTTGGAGTTATTGCTGAGACTAGAACAAGTCTACCATCTTTATTTTTATTAAGTGACTCTATGTACTCCAAGTTTATTTTTGCTATATGACGACCCATAGGACTGAAGGCTTCAGGTGTGTCTGGTACATCAAGCCCTTTTAGAATTTCACTAATAGGCTTCATTTTAGCTTTTCTTGCTATTTCAATATCTGACATGAGACTCCTTAATTATTAGATTCTTAATCTATAAATTAACTTAAATATCAAACAACTTTTGTTTCATTAAAAGATAAAAAAATTGTGAAGAAGCTAATTTAACTCGAATTTCTGTTTATTATTATAAGAAAAATCTGAGTTATTAAATTGATTTAACCACTCTGACGTTTTTTTCATACCACCAAACGCATAGAAGTGTATTTTTTCAAGTTTAGAGTCTTTGTTTATTTCACTATGTTCAGCAAGATCATAAATTAATTTGTCAGGAGTGCTCAATGTTGCAAGTTTAGTTAAGTTAAAAGCCTGTTTTGTAATAAATCTTAAAGAATTTCCAATACCGCAAGACCTTGCATAATTTACTAATGTTTTAATAGACGCAGGACCTGGTATCCCAGCATGGATTGGTAATTTATTTCCAATTTTTATTAAGTGTTTTTCCCAGTCGATTAAAGACTTAGCTTCAAAAAAAAATTGTGTTGCTAAATACATTTTAAAATCAACATTTTTTGCAAAATCATTCTTCTGTTTAATTGCTAAATCTAAATTTTCATTTGAAATATCTGGGCTTCCTTCGGGATGTCCAGCCACACCTACAAATTGATAATTATATTTTGAAAGAAAATCTGTTTTTAAAACATCAATTGAGGAAGAGATTTCGCCAGCTTGATTTCCTCCACCACCAATAATTAACATTTTTGAACACCCAGATTCATTTGCAAGTTCACCTATATATTTTTCTAAGTCATTTTTATTTACAATAGTTCTTGCAGGTAAATGAGGTATAACCTCATAACCTTCTAATTTTAATTTTTTTGCCGTTTTAATAACATTTTTTGAATTTTCATCTGGTAAATAAGTTATATAAATGTCGTGATTTTTATTAAGAAATTCAGAAAAGCTTCCATATTTTTCGTAAACATTAGGAGTTGTTTCTATAGAATAACTATTGAGAAACTTTTTAACAATATTAATGGTTTCTTTAGACATAAATTTTTAAAGTTTTTTATATTAATTAGATAAATGAACAACAAGTACTTTTCTATAATTACTTTTTATCAATTCAAAATAATTAAAGATAAAAATGATATCATTACTAAACTTAAAGATTTTTGCAAATTTAATAAAATAAAAGGTACAATATTGATTGCTGATGAAGGCATTAATGGAACAATAGCTGGCTTAGAAAAAAACATAAATTCTTTTATTCTATATCTTGAAAATTTTAGTTTTGAGAAACTTAATCTTAAACGATCAAAATATAAATATATGCCTTTTCAAAAACTTAAAATTAGAAATAAAAATGAAATAGTCACACTCAGAACCAAATTTGCTGATCCCACAAAAATATCTGGAAAAAAAGTTAAATACAATGAATGGAATCAGCTAATTAAAGACAAAGACACTATTGTGATTGATGTAAGAAATGAATTTGAGGTTAAAATAGGATCTTTTGAAGGGGCAATTAATCCAAAAACTAAAAGTTTCACTGACTTTAAATCTTTTGTTCAAAAAAAACTAAATAAATCAAAAGACAAAAAAATTGCTATGTTTTGCACTGGAGGTATCAGGTGTGAAAAGGCTTCATCATACATGATGATGAAGGGTTTTAAAAATGTTGCTCAGTTAGATGGAGGTATACTAAAGTATCTAGAAAAAACTCCAAAAAAAGATTCAATGTGGAATGGTGAATGTTTCGTATTTGATGGAAGAGTATCTTTGAAAAATGAATTAAAAGATGGAACTTACAAACTTTGTCATGCTTGTCGGTTACCCATTAGTAATAAAGATACTTATAATAAATATTATAAACCAGGTGTATCTTGTCATAATTGTTTTGATAAAACATCTGAAGAAAAGAAAAAAAACTTACTTGAAAGAAATAAACAAATTAAACTTGATAAAAAAAGAGGAAATTTTAACCGTTTTATTAAGCAGTCAATTTCTGATTATGAATAAATAATACTTTATTTCATATAATTATTCTGTATAGACACCTAATGGCAAAAAAAACTTCATTCGCTCTTAAACAACTAGTTCCTGAAGAAAATCCAAAAACAGGAACTAAGTATATTGTAAGAAAACCGACAAAAGGATTGAAAGTTGCTGAAAAGCTTCGAATGAAAAAATATGATCCTGTGTTAAAAAAACACGTTTGGTTCGTAGAAAAAAAAATGCCACCTCATAGTAAATAATAGATTTACCTCTTTAATTTATTCTAAATTAACATAATTTAAACTCATGGTAGCAACTTATGGAATTCATTGGTTTAGACAAGATTTGCGATTACAAAAAAATCCATCTTTATTGTCACTTTCAAAAAAAGTTGATCAGATAATTCCAATTTATATTTTAGATCTAAATCAAAGAATTGGATCCACATCCAAATGGTGGTTAGAAAAATCCTTAATTAGTTTATATGACTCAATACAAAAACATAATGGCAAACTAAATATATTTGCTGGTGATCCAGAGAAAATTATATCTTCAATACTAAAGAATTCAAATGTTAAATATGTATCCTGGAATAGACTATATGATCCATATTCAATTAAAAGGGATACTACAATTAAATCTATAGTTACCTCATCTAAAATAGAATGCGACTCGCACAATGGATATCTTTTAAATGAACCTTGGAATATTAAAAATAAAAGTGGAACCTTTTTTAAAGTATTTACCCCTTACTGGCGACATTGTGATGAACTACTAAAAATAAAAGATCTTAAATTTAAAAATACAAAAATAAGCTACGCCAATTCAAAATTTAAAAATGAAATAACTATACAAGATTTAAATCTAACAAACAAAAAAGAAAAATGGATCAAAAAAATTGAAAAATATTGGATACCTGGTGAAAGTAATGCAAAATTACAATTAAAAAAATATATTTCGCAAAAAGCAAATAACTATTCAGTTGGAAGAGATAGACCCGATAAAGATTTAACTTCAAAATTATCACCCTATCTTCATTTTGGAGAAATATCCGCTTTGGAAGTTTATGATACCGTAAATATTGAAAAAAAAATTGATCCTGAAAATAAAAAAAAATTTCTTGCTGAACTTGGTTGGAGAGATTTTTCTTATAATCTTTTATTTCATTATCCAGCTATGACTCATAAACCTATACAAAGTAAATTTAATAAATTTCCATGGATTAAAAATGCTAAAAATTTATCATTATGGCATAATGGTAAAACTGGTATTCCAATTGTTGATGCTGGAATGAGACAACTATATAAAACAGGCTGGATGCATAATAGAGTAAGAATGATTGTAGGCTCGTTTCTAACAAAAAATTTATTGTTACACTGGAAAAATGGAGAAGAGTGGTTTTTTGATACTTTAGTTGATGCTGACGTTGGGTCTAATTCTGCAGGTTGGCAATGGATATCTGGTTGTGGTGCTGATGCAAGTCCATATTTTAGAATTTTTAATCCAATATTGCAGGGTCAAAAATTTGATCCAGATGGTGATTATGTAAAAGAATTTGTTCCTGAGTTGAATAATATTCCAAAAAAATATATTCATAATCCTTGGGAGATGTCTATGGAGGATCAAAAGAAATATAATTTTGAGATTGGTACTTCATATCCAGCACCAATTGTAGATTTAAAAGAAACAAGAAATAGAGCACTATCAGCGTTTAAAACTATTAGTTGATGTGAGAGAAAAAATAGCAATTATTGGTTCTGGTATTTCAGGAATAAGTGCAGCTTACCTTTTGTCTTCTAAATATGATGTTTATTTATTTGAAAAAAATAATAGATTGGGTGGACATACAAGAACTATCTATGTTGAAGAATCAACAAAGACAATCCCAGTCGATACAGGGTTTATTGTATTCAATGAAAATAATTATCCAGATTTAACAAATTTTTTTAAATTACTTGATGTGAAATGCAAAAATTCAGATATGTCTTTTGCC
>CABYHL010000006.1 GCA_902518895.1 uncultured Alphaproteobacteria bacterium
TTTTATATATAATCGAGATTCATCATAACTTTTTCTTCTTCTCACTAAAATCAGAACAATTTGTCTAATAATTATGGATATCAATAAAATGACAAAAATTACATCCGCCAATAAAAAAAATTGTAGTCTTCTTGGATCTTTTACTAGATCGTTATTTGGAAGCATTAAGTAGAATGTAATCGAAAAACTCAATATGATTAAAAAGATTAAAAAATAAAAAGATAATCTTGAAAGATGAATAGATTTAAGTAATTTTGATAGGTTAAACACTGTATACTTTAGTTAGTTTTTAAATAATGATAGTAAAACAATATAGTATATAAATTAAAATGATGAAAAATGCACTTGTAATTCTAGCTGGTGGAAAAGGAAAGAGATTTGGTCAAAAAATTCCAAAACAATTCTTAAAAATTGGGAATACAAATTTTTTAAATTATTTTATTTCAAATTTAGATTTATCTAACTTCGATATTATTAATATTTCAATAGATAAAAAATATCAAAAGACTTACTTTAATCATAAGGCTGTTTCTGAAAAAATAAAAATTACCTATTCAAAACCTGGGCTTACAAGACAAATTTCATCTTTTAATGCTTTAAAAAATTTAAAAAAATATAAAATTAAAAATGTATTAATACATGATGCTGCACGTCCTTTATGTAGTAATAAATTAATTAAAAAAATTATATCCAAATTAGGCAAAAATACTAATGCCATTCCATATGTTGAATATAATGACAGACAATTAATAAAGAAAAGTAAATTGGAAACAAAAGCAATTAACGTGCAAACACCCCAAGGGTTTAATTATAATTTAATATTAAAAGAACATATCAAATATAAAAATTTTGAATTTAATGATGATGCAGGATTATTACAAAAATCAAAAATGAAAATAAATTTGATCAAAGGTGAGAAAAATAATATTAAAATTACTTACCCAGAAGATATTCAATTATTTAATTTATACAAAAAACCGATAACAAAATACGGTATTGGCTACGATATTCATCAAATTGATAAAAATACCAAAAATGGATTAAAATTAGGAGGTATTAAAATTCCTTTCTCTAAATTGATTGGTCATTCTGATGCAGACGTTGTACTGCATGCAATTTGTGATAGCATTTTTGGAGCACTTTCTATGAGAGATATAGGTTATCACTTTCCAAACACAGATAAAAAGTGGAAAAATGCAGATTCATCTAAGTTCATTATTTATTGTAGAAATAAACTCAAAGAAAAAGGTTATTCTGTAATCAATCTAGATATAAATATAATAGCTGAAAAACCTAGAATAAATAAATATGTTTCAAAAATGATTAAAAATATTTCAACATTACTTCAAATTAAAAATACCTCTGTATCCATTAAAGCAACTACAAATGAAAAAATTGGTTTTATTGGTAGTGGTGAAGGAATTGCAGCCGAGTCAATAGTTCATATAACAGATGATAAAGTTAGCTAATTTTTTTGTGTCTTTATCTTTTGCTGGATATATTAAATTAATACCATCAGGAACCTTCGCATCTTTTTTATCAATAATTATTTTATTTCCTATTGTTGAATACAAAATTATTTCTTTAGAAATATTTGTAGTTATTTTTTTTGTAATCTTTTTACTATCTTTATTTTTTATTAATAAATTCTCTTCACACACCCAATCACATGACTCAAAAATAATAGTTATTGATGAATTCTTAGGAGTATACTTAATTTTAATATTTTATGATCAAATTAAAATAATAAATCCTTATGTCACAATAATATTAATTTTTATTTTATTTCGTTTTTTTGATATATTAAAAATTTTTCCAGCCAACATAGTAGACACGAGACTTAAATCAGCTTTTGGTGTAATTCTTGATGATTTAATAGCAGGAATATATACAATAATAATTCTTTATATTGTAAATGGTTATTATTAAAAAAGTTATAGATAAATTAATAAAAAAAAATATCTCAATTTCAGTTGCTGAGTCATGCACAGGTGGGCTAATAACAAACACTATCACCAAATATAGTGGAGTTTCAAAAATTTTCTCTTACGGGATTATTAGTTATTCTAATAAAGCTAAATCTAAATATTTATCTGTTTCAAAAAGTAATCTTTCTAAATTTGGAGCTGTAAGTAAAGAAGTAGCTGAGGATATGATAAATGGTCTGTACAAAAATGAAAAAACACAAATCTGCATTTCTACAACTGGTATAGCAGGTCCTAATGGTGGGACAAAGTTAAAGCCAGTAGGATTAGTGTATATTGGAATTAAAGTTAATAAAAGTAATTATATTTTCAAGAAAATATACAAAGGAAAACGACTGGACATACAGAGAAAAACTAGAAATTTTATATTTAGCAAAATTAATCAATTAATCTAAAATTTCATCAGCGCGAACTTTAAATGATTCAATCATTTTGTTTTCAATTAAAGGAAAAAAAGCTTCAGCGATTTTTTGATGAAAAAATCGTTTAAATTCAAATTCAACATTAAAATGAATTCTTGTTTGATTTTTTTTTATTGATTCAAAAATCCAGTTAGTTTTAAGATCTTTTAAAGGCCCTTCAATATAAGTTGTACTTATTGAAAGTTTTTTTTTATCAAAAGTGACGTGTGAACCAAAAGTTTGAGGCATGAAATATTTGTACCAAACAACCATATCTGCATAGATTTCTTTTTCACTCTTTGAATGTACTTTCATTGCTGAACACCAAGGTATAAAATAAGGATAACTCTCAATATCTAAAACGATATTAAAAAGACCCTTTGCGTCATGATCGACTATCTCCTCCCTATTTGATGATTTCATTGAATTGAATAAAGTTTATTTTTCCTATTTTCTTGCATGATTTTAAAATCATCAGAAGCATGATAACTTGAACGAGTTAGCGGTGATGATGCCACCATAAGAAATCCTTTTGCGTATGCCATTTTTTTATATTCATCAAATTCTTGAGGAGTAATAAATTTTTCTAGCTTAGCGTGTTTCGGTGTTGGAGGTAAGTATTGCCCTATTGTAATAAAATCAACATTAGCTGCTCTTAAATCATCCATTACCTGATATACTTCTTCTTTAGTTTCACCTAAACCAACCATTAGACCTGATTTTGTAAATATACTTGGATTTTTTTCTTTAATTTGACTAAGTAAATTTAAACTTACAAAGTAACGTGAACCAGGACGAATTGATGGATATAATCTTGGCACTGTTTCTAAGTTATGATTGAAAACGTCAGGTAAATTTTTTGATAAAATATCTATAGCTTCAGGTTTATTTTTAAAGTCAGGAGTTAAAATTTCAATTGTGCAATTTGGATTTAAAGATTTAATTGAATCTATTACGTTGATAAAATGTAGTGCTCCACCATCTATTAGGTCGTCTCTGTCAACACTCGTTATTACAACATGTTCTAAATTCAATTGCTTAACTGACTCAGCAATTCTTATAGCTTCACCGTGGTCAATATAATGAGGTTTGCCAGTTTTAATATTACAAAATGCGCAAGCTCTAGTACATATATCTCCGAGTATCATAAATGTTGCATGTTTTTTTTGCCAACATTCAGCTATATTTGGACATGCAGCTTCTTCACATACAGTTACAATTTTTTTATCTTTTAGGAGTTTATTTGTTTCTTTGAAAAATTTGGAAGTTGGTGCTTTTACTCTAATCCAACTTGGTTTTTTAGGAATTGGATTAGATTTATTTTTTACTTTTTCAGGATGACGTGGTCCACTCATGAACGTTAAATAACTTCCATATCCATGCTATTCAACCATATTTGGAAAGGATCTTCCAAAATATCGCTAAAATCTTTGAGTAATTTTGCCGCAACAGCACCATCTAATGATCTATGATCTGCTGAAATAGTAGATTTCATTGTATGCCCTATTTCAATACTGCCAGAGTTAACAACAGGTTTTTCAATTATAGATCCAATTGCAATAATACTTGATTGTGGCGGATTAATAATTGCTTGAAATTCTGTGATTCCAAACATGCCTAGGTTTGAGATAGTTATAGATCCTCCACTATATTCTTCTGGTAATAATTTATTTTGATTAGCTTTTTTTACTAATGATTTAATTTCTGTTGAAATTTCAGCTAATCCTTTTGTATCGGCTTCTTTAACAATAGGTGTAATCAATCCTTCTTTTAACGCTACCGCTATAGCAATATCGATATTTTTATATTGATGAATTTTACCATTCATCCAAGAAATATTTGTTTCTGGATTTTTCGCTATTGCCATTGCGCATGCTTTTACAATGAGATCATTAAACGAGATTTTGATATCACTATTTGAATTTATTTTTTTTCTTAAATTTATTAGCTTATCCATTCGTGTTTCAATAGTAAGATAAAAATGTGGAACCTCATTTTTTGTTTGTGTTGTTCTTTCAGCAATTATTTTTCTAATACTAGATGGCTCAATTACAGAAATATTTTCATCATTGATATGAAGTTCAAAATTTTGAATATCTTTTTTTATTATCCTACCATCAGGTCCAGATCCTTTTATAAGAGTTAGATCAATATTGTTATCTTTCGAAAATTTTTTAACAAACGGTGAAGCAAAATTAGTATTTTGTTTAGTGTTTAAATCTTTACTTCTTTCTATTATTTGACTTTTATCTATTTGAGTATTTACTTTAGGCCTTTCTGAAACTTCATTTTTTTCTTCACTGCTTACAGTTTGATCTTTATCATTATAATCCTCTAATCTTTCATCTTTGCTACCATTGATTAGAGCAATGACAGAATTAACAGCAATTTGTTTATCTGGTGTTGTATCAATTAAATGTGTAATTTCTCCCTCATCAACTGCCTCAACTTCCATTGTTGCTTTATCTGTTTCAATTTCAGCTAATATATCTCCAGCTGAAACAGTATCACCAATATTAACTAGCCATTTATTAATTACACCCTCTGACATTGTGGGTGATAATGCAGGCATTAAAACTTTAATGGCCATTTATTTTATATAACTTACTTTTTTTGCAGCATTTATAATATCATCAACTTGAGGAAGATATAATTTTTCTAAACTCAATGCGTATGGCATTGGAACATCCGCACTATTAACTTTTATCACTGGTGAATCTAAATAATCAAATGCATCCCTTTGAACAATATTTGCAATTTCAGAACCAACACTACCAAATGGCCAGGACTCTTCGACAGTAATTAGTCTATTAGTTTTTTTAACTGAATTTAAAATTGTTTCCGTATCCAAAGGTCGTAAAGTTTGTAAATCAATAATTTCTGCATCTAAATTGTATTCCTCTTTTAATCTTAATGCCGCTTCTTTTGATTTCTGCAACATTATTGAATACGTTACAATCGTTAAATCTTTTCCTTCTTTTTCTATATTTGCTTTTCCAATTGGTATTGAGAAGTTAATGTCATTATTAACAGGACCTTTTAATCCATAAAGAATTTCATTTTCTAGAAAAATTACGGGATTTGGATCTGATATTGCAGATCTTAACAAACCTTTTGCGTTATAAGGAGTAGATGGCGCAATAACTTTTAAACCTGGCACTTGAGAATACCAGGAAGAAAAATCCTGACTATGTTGTGCAGCAACTTGGGCCGCGGCACCATTAGGTCCTCTGAAAACAATAGGGCAATTAATTTGTCCTCCAGACATGTAAAGTGTTTTTGCAGCTGAATTTATAATTTGATCAATTGCTTGCATAGAAAAATTAAAAGTCATGAATTCTAAGATTGGTCTCAATCCCTTAAATGCTGCTCCAACTGCTAATCCGGTAAATCCATGTTCAGAAATAGGAGTATCTAATACTCTTTCTTTGCCAAATTCTTGTAGAAGACCTTGCGTTACTTTATATGCACCTTGATACTCGGCAACTTCCTCTCCAAGTATGAAAACTTTATTATCCTTTCTCATTTCTTCGGCCATTGTGTCTCTTAGTGCTTGGCGCATAGTAATTTCTTCTGAACTTAAATTTCTATCTTCTTCTATTTTAGGTGATGGTGTATCGATTATATCAGCTTTCTTATTCTCAATTTTTGTCTCAATATTTTTTTCAATTTTCTTTTCTTCAATCACTTTTTCAATGGGAACTTCTTTTTTTACTTCAACTTTTTCATTTGGATCGCCAATAATCGCTATAGCTTTATTTACTGGAATATTGACTTCTCCTTCTTTAAATAAAAGATCAAGAACAACACCTTCATCTACCGCCTCTACTTCCATTGTTGCTTTATCAGTTTCAATTTCTGCTATCAGATCACCAGCCTTAACAGTATCCCCTTTTTTAATTAACCACTTAGACAGATTTCCTTCTGTCATTGTTGGAGATAATGCGGGCATTAAAATTTCTGTGCTCATAATTTATAGATAAACATCAGTATAAAGTTCGCTATCCTTCGGAAAAGGACTATTGGTTGCAAATTCAGCTGCATTTTTAATTTCTTCTAAAGTATCTTTATTAATTTTTTCAATTTCATCATTAGTTGCAATTTTTTTCTTTAAAATTTCAGCTTTAACTATTTCAATAGGATCGGTTTGCTTATAATTATCTAATTCTTCTTTTGTTCTATATTTTGCAGGATCTGACATTGAATGTCCTCTATATCGATATGTTTGTACTTCAATAATATAAGGCCCATTCCCTTCTCTGACATACTTACCTGCTTTATCTGCTGCTTCTATAACTGAAAATACATTCATTCCATCCACCTTCTCACCAGGAATGCCAAATGCCTCACCTCTTTTATATAAATCTAATCCGGCCGCCGCTCTATCTACAGATGTACCCATTCCATATTTATTATTTTCAATAATGTATAAAACAGGAAGCTTCCATAAAGCAGCTAGATTAAAAGCTTCAAAAACCTGTCCATTGTTCATTGCTCCATCACCAATATATGTTCTACATATATTTTTTTCTCCATTATATTTATGCGTGAATGCTATACCGGTTCCTATTGGTACTTGAGCTCCTACAATACCATGACCGCCATAAAAATTATTTTCCTTAGAGAACATATGCATTGAACCACCCTTACCAGCAGAATAACCATCTTCTCTACCTGTCAATTCTGCCATAATACGTTTTGGATCTAATCCCCTTGCAATCATATGGCCATGATCTCTATAAGTTGTTACAACTGAGTCATTCTTATCTATTGTCATTAATATACCAACAACAACAGCTTCTTGACCAATATACAGATGACAAAAACCACCGATTTTACCCATTCCGTAAAGCTGAGCTGCTCTTTCCTCAAATCTTCTAATCTTGAGCATAAAAGAGTACATTTTAATGTAATCGGCTTTTTGAAGTTTCTTCATATGATAATCTTTAATTATAATTAGGGTGATTTTTTGTCAAATAAATCAATCTATTCTATAATTATAACTGTTTCGTTTTCTGAAGTAAATCCTGTAACTTTCCTAAATGTCTCATCTAAATAGTCCAAATCTATAGTATTTGGTTGTAATCTTTTAATTCTATCTAGATAAAATTCATTTTCCTTTTTTAAGGACATATATTGTTCATTGTATTGAGCATTAAGATTTTTAAGACTGAAATATTTCAGTAATCCCCTCTCACCATTTACAAGAAAATAAAGAAGATAAACAAATAGAAAAAAAGTAAACAAAAAAGACAAATAAAAATAAAATTTATTTTTTAAAACTAATGATTTGTTCATCTTCTATATAAATAGCATATTTAAGATGGAGACTGTCAATTATTATTTAAGATAGAAGATCCAGCATACTTTGCTTTACCTTGTAATGCTTCTTCAATTCTTAATAATTGATTATATTTTGCCGTTCTATCTGTTCTAGATAAAGAACCTGTTTTAATTTGACCTGCTGAAACACCAACTGATAAATCAGCAATCGTCGTATCCTCAGTCTCACCAGAACGATGTGAAATTATAGTACTAAAATTATTTTCTTTTGCTAATTTAATCGACTCCAAAGTTTCTTTTAGGGTACCTATTTGATTTACTTTAACTAAAATAGAATTTCCCGCACCCTCTGCAATTCCTTTTTGTAATCTTTTTTTATTTGTAACAAATAAATCATCACCAACTAACTGAACTTTTTTTCCTATTGTTGATGTTAAGTTAGACCAACCATCCCAATCATCCTCTGACATTCCATCTTCAATAGAATAAATTGGATAAGCATTTACCAATTTCTCTAAATATTTTATCATCTCATCAGAAGACAAAATAATTTTTTCTCCTCGTAAATCATATTTATTATTTTTATAAAATTCAGTTGATGCTACATCAAGTGAAAGATAAATATCTTTTCCAGGTTTAAAACCTGCATCCTCCACTGATTTCAAAACTGTTTCTATGACTTCACTAGAACTATTTATGTTAGGAGCAAATCCACCTTCATCACCAACATTTGTGTTTAAGCCTTTTGATTTTAAAAGTGACTTTAATGAATGAAATATTTCGCAACCATATTGAAGTGCATCTGAAAAATTATTTGCACCTATAGGAGCTACCATAAATTCTTGAATATCAACGTCGTTATCTGCATGTGATCCTCCATTAATAATGTTCATCATTGGAACTGGAAGACTCATTGTATGTTCTTTACCAAGAAAAGAATATAATTCATGACCTTCAGAAGCAGCTAAACATTTTGCAAAAGCTAAGCTTGCAGCAAGCGTTGCATTAGCACCTAAATTTGATTTATTTTCCGTACCATCTAGTTCTAATAAAAAATCATCAAAAGAAGAAATATCTTCAAATGATTTTCCTACTAGTTCGTTAGAAATTGTTTCATTGATATTTCCTACTGCTTTAAGAACTCCTTTACCTTTGTATTTGGATTTATCATTATCTCGCAATTCTAGAGCCTCATGCACTCCAGTAGATGCTCCACTTGGAACCGCAGCTCTTCCAAAGATAGAATTTTCAAACTCTATATCACATTCAACAGTAGGATTTCCTCTGCTATCTATTATTTGTCTTGCTTTTATATTCGTTATTTTAGGCATTGTTTTTCGCTATATCATCAAATTTTTTAAGTTGAACTAATAAATTTTTTAAATCCTTTATATTAATCATGTTTGGTCCATCGCTAGGAGCATTATCTGGATCATTATGTGTTTCTAAAAATAAACCAGCTACACCAATAGATATAGCAGCTTTGCATAAAGAGGGGATATGTTCTCTTTGACCACCACTTTTATCACCTAATCCTCCTGGCTGTTGAACGGAATGAGTTGCATCAAAAATTACAGGGTATTCATATCTTTTCATAATATCTAAACCTTTAAAATCATTTACTAGGGTGTTGTAACCAAAAGATGTTCCTCTTTCAGTTATCATAATGTTTTTATTATTTGTACTTTCTATCTTGGTAAAAATATTTTTAACGTCAGTTGGTGATAAAAATTGACCTTTTTTAACATTAATAATTTTATTTGTATTACCTGCGGATAATAATAAATCAGTTTGACGGCATAAAAAAGCAGGTATTTGGAGAATATCAATAATACTATCTTGATTTAATTGATGACATTGATCTTCATTATGGACATCGGTTAGTATTGGTAAATTAAAATTAGTTTTAATTTTTTCAAATATTTTTAATGCGTCATCAAGTTTAATACCTCTGTCACTATTAATACTTGATCTATTGGCCTTATCAAAACTAGATTTAAAAATTAAACTAACACCAACATCATCACATATTTTATGTAATTCCTCTGCAATCATCAATGAGTGACTTTCATTTTCTATTACGCATGGACCTGCAATTAAAACAAATGGAGAATTATTTGAGATAGAAAAATTTTTTAGATTGATATTAATCATTAATAGCAGCCTTTATAAATGATACAAAAAGTGGATGAGGATCTAATGGTCTTGATTTTAACTCTGGATGAAATTGAACTCCTATAAACCATTTATGTTTTTTACTTTCAAGTACTTCAGGTAATAATCCATCTGGAGACATACCACTAAAATAATAACCTTTGTTTTCAAATTTAGATAGAAATTTCTGATTTACTTCGTATCTATGCCTGTGTCTCTCACTGATTACTTTATTTTTATAAATTGAAAAAATTTTTGAATTTTTTTTCAAAATAGCTCTGTATGCTCCAAGACGCATCGTCCCACCTTTGTCACTATTTTTATCTCTTTTTTCAATCTTATTTTTATTTACCCATTCTGTCATTAATCCTACGACTGATTTAGTTGTTTCCTTGAATTCTGAAGAATGAGCATTTTTCATTTTTAATACATTTTGTGCTATTTCAATAACAGCTAACTGCATTCCAAGACATATTCCAAAAAAAGGAATATTGTTTTCTCTCGCATATTTGATGGCATTAATTTTACCATTAATACCACGAATACCAAAACCTCCTGGAATTAAAATTCCATCACAACCTTTTAATTTTTTTATTAAACTAATGCTCTTTTCTTTTTCAGAATTAATCCATTGAATATCTACATCGGCAGAATTTTCTATTCCTCCATGTACCAATGCTTCATTGAGTGATTTATAACTATCTTTAAGATTTGTGTATTTTCCAACTACTGCAATTTTTACTTTATGTTTTCTTTTTTTGATTTTTTTTTGAAGATCGATCCAAGGCTTTAAATTTAATTTGTGATTATTTGGTTTATAACCCAATTGTTTTAGAAGAGCTTCATCCAAACCATATTTGGAATACAATGAAGGAACTTCGTAAATAGATTTAGCATTCAATGCAGGAATTACGGATTCTTTTTTAACATTACAAAATAAAGATATTTTAGAAATTGAATCCTTGTCTATTGGTTGTTCAGATCTACACATAATGATATCTGGTTGAATACCAGCATTTAGTAGTTCCTTAACTGAATGTTGCGTAGGTTTCGTTTTTAATTCACCAGCTGAACTTAAATATGGAATATAAGTCATATGAATTAATGCTGATGAAATATTTTTATCATTTCTAATTTGTCGTATTGCTTCTAAGAATGGTAGAGATTCAATATCTCCAACTGTTCCTCCTATTTCATAAATTGCGATATCTTCATTTTTTAAATCGCTGTTTATAAAAGATTTTATTTCATTGGTAACATGAGGAATTACTTGAATTGTCGAACCAAGGTAATCTCCCTTTCTTTCTTTTAAAAGAACGTTAGAATAAATTTTACCTGACGATACACTATCTGATTGCTTGGCTGATTGATTTGTAAATCTTTCGTAATGTCCAAGATCTAAATCTGTTTCAGCGCCATCATCTGTTACATATACTTCTCCATGCTGATATGGACTCATTGTTCCTGGATCAACATTTAAATAAGGATCCAACTTACGTATTCTAACTTTAAATTTTCTACTTTTAAGAAGTGTTGCTAGGGAAGCCGAGGCTATACCTTTTCCAAGAGATGATGCTACTCCACCCGTAATAAAAACAAAATGCATTACGGAATACCGTGATACATAATAGAACTTGTTATAGCAAGATATTATTAATTATTTTCTGGTATAGATGGTTCTTCAGAAGTTTCTTCAGTATTAATTGAAGGAAGTGACTCTAAAACATTACGATCTGAACCTATGGAAGCAGTAATTGTAAGAATAATACTCATTATCATGAACAAACCAGCAGTTATTGCGGTTAATCTAGAAAGCAGGTTTGCAGTACCTCGCGCTGACATTAATCCAGTTGAAGTTCCCCCACCTAGACCCAAGCTATCGTTATCAGATCCTTGAAGTAATACTAATATAACCAAAGCAATCGCGAGTATTAGTTGGATTATTACTAGTGTAGTCATAATCGGCTTTATATTAAATTGATTTTATTTATCAAGAAATAATTGTATTGAATTCATCAACTTTTAATGATGCTCCGCCAATTAAGCAGCCATCTACATGACTTAATTCATTAATTTCTTTTGAATTTGAAGACTTAACAGAGCCTCCATAAAGAACCTTAAAACTTTTAAATTTAGTATCAAAATTTTTAATCAATTCATGTACTTGGCTAATCTCATCTAAGGTTGGTGTTAATCCAGTTCCTATTGCCCAAACTGGCTCATAGGCAATTAAGGTATTTTGATAAGTTGCTTCATTTGGAATACTATTTTTTATTTGTGTAGATAAAATTTCTTCAGTTAAGTTATTTTCTTTTTGCTCTAAAGTTTCACCAATACATATCACTGGTATAATATTTTCTTCAATAAGGTTTGAGCTTTTGAGATTAACATTATCATTCGTTTCAGCAAAGTATTGTCTTCGTTCAGAATGTCCTACCAAACAAAAATCTATATTATTATCCTTTAGCATTGAAGCAGATAATTCTCCGGTGTAGGCACCTTCTTTATAAGAGGAAACATCTTGTGCTCCACAAAATAAGTATTCATTATTTCCTTTTAATGATTTTAAATAAATTGAAGGTGAACAGATAATGGTACAATTATTAGAATTAAGTTTTAATTTTTCATAATAATCTTTTAAAAATGAAGAATTTCCATTTAATTTCCAATTTGCTATAAAAATTGAGGAATATTTATCAAGAATTACCATAATTACTTTTATTTATAGAAACTAATATTATAGAAGCAATAGAAATTTTATGAGAAACTTTAGAAAATCATGGATTGGTATAGGATTAGCTATTCTTTTTGGAGCAAGCTTGTTTTTCTTTAGAGGACAAGAAAGATATTCAAATTTGTTTAATTCTGATAATTTTGTGGCTGATATTTCTGGCACACCTATTTCAACAACAAAATTTCTTAGATCAATGGATATGACTATTAACCAATTTTCTCAAATGATTGGAAGTAAATTAACTGGTGATCAAATTAGAAACTTTCAAGTTCATCAAATTGCACTTCAAAATTTAGTCAATAGTGCTATCTTTGAAAATGAGTTTGATAAAATAAATTTTATTTTAGATGACACCACAATTGCGAAAGAAACAAAAAGAAATTTTCCAGACCTATATATTAATAATAAATTAGATGATGATATACTAAATACATTCTTAAGAAATCAAGGTTTAAAAATTGAAGATTTAGTACAATTAATTAATTTTGAAACTAGATCGATTGTGTTTGATCAACTTTTCTTTCAAAAAAATTACCCATTAGAATTACAAATAAATTTTAATAAGTATGATAACCAGAATAGAGACATAGAGTTGCTTAAAATACCTTACGATGAAATTAAACTTGAAAACTATAATAAAGATCAAATTTCCAAAGATAATAATGAGCTATTAGATTATTTTAATAATAACTCTGATCAATATATGACAAAAGAAGAAAGAGATATTTCATATATATTAATAAGTAAAAGTGATTATAGAGATAATTTTTTACCCTCAGAAAATAGTCTTAATGAATATTACAACAACAATAAAAACTTATTTATTAATTTAGAAGAAAGAAGTTTTAAACAATTTAATTTTAAATCAAAAGAAGAAGCAGATGAATTTAAATTAAGTATATCTGGAAAAACTAATGAAGAGATTATTACATTTGCAGAAGAAAATAATATAATTTTCAATGAATTTAAAAATGTTGATAGAAATAAAGTTTTAGAACAACTTGCAAATGCAATATTTGAATTAGACAAAGGAAGTGTATCAGATGTAGTCCAAACTACCTTGGCATATCATATAATTATTTTGGATGAAATTTTTCCAGAAAAAGAATTAAAATTTGATGAAGTTAAGAATGAAATAAATAATACATTAATCAATTTTGAAGTAGATAATTACTTCAATGAATTAAAATCAAGCCTAGACCAACAAATACTTGATGGATTTTCAATTAATGAAATAGCAGATCAAAATAATCTTAAATTAATCAATAAGAAAAAAATTTTAAACAATAATAACGAAGATGACCCTACTTTAAGTAACGTAATTTCATTTTCTTTTACACAAAATAAAGATTTTGTTAGTGATTTAGTAGACATTGATAATGATACTTCTTTTATTGTAAACATAGATGACATATATCCATCAAAAATAGAGAGTATTGATAATATCTTTGACAGTGTTTTAAATGATTTTATATTTACCAAAAAAACTGAACAGGCAGAAAATATTTTTGAAAATAATAGAGAGATCTTCACAAATATAAGTAAATTTTATGCATCAAATACTCAATATTTAACTTTATCTTTAAAGACTAATGATGAATTACCAATAGCTTTTAAACAAAAGATTTTTGAAACTGATATTGATAAAGTTGCTTTTGGATCAGATGAAAATGCTGTTTATTTTGCTAATATTAAAAGTATAAAGATGCCTGAAGAAGGTGAAAATACTTCAAATATTAATTTAATAGGTGATTTGAAAACAGCATTTGGTAGTGAGATTATTAAGACAAAAGAAATTTCGTTCAATGATGAACTTATAAATGGTCTTTTATCTCAATATAAATGAGTCTAGAAAAAAAAAATTTTATAAGTCAATATAACAAAGGCTTACCTCAGATATTAAAAAAAAATCTTATTGCTGATATTGAAACACCATTTTCATCATTATTAAAAATTAGTAAATCGGAAAAATATTCCTTTCTATTAGAGTCAGTAGAGGGTGGGAGCAAAAGAGGGCGTTACTCATTACTTGGTTGTGATCCAGATTTAATTTGGACAGTTGAAAAAGGTAGTGCAAAAATTAAATATTTAGATCATAATTTTGATTACAACCTAGATCAAAAGCCAATTCATAGTCTTAAAGAACTTGTAAAAATTTCAAAATTTAAAAATAATGAAATTGACGTTCCTTTCCCAACACTAGTTGGATATCTAGGATATCCGATGATTCAATATATAGAAAAAATTAAACTAAGGAATAAGGACAATATAAATATACCTGATGCAATTTTAATCAGACCAAAAATTGTTGCAGTTTTTGATAATATTAAAGATATTATTTCACTTATGACAGTTACGTATCCAAGTAAAAAAATCTCAGCAGAAAAAGCCTATAGAAAAAATAAATTACTTATTGATAAAACAATTAAAAAGTTAGAAAAAAGTATTTTAAAAACTGCGCAAAAGAAAAATAAAAATTCTAAATTAAAATTTAAATCAAATTTCAAAAAAGAACAATTTTATAAAATAGTAAATAAAGCAAAAGAATATATTAAAAATGGAGATATCTTCCAAGTTGTGCCTTCACAGAGATTTGAAACAAAATATAATTTAAAGGCAGTCAATCTTTATAGATCGTTAAGACGACTAAATCCATCTCCTTATCTTGTAAATCTTAATTTCGATAAAATTGGCCTTGTTGCATCTAGCCCAGAATTAATGGTTCAATTAAGAAACAAAAAAGTTACGATAAGACCAATTGCTGGAACAAGAAAAAGAGGAAAAAATACCTCTGAAGACCTTTTTTTATCTAATGACTTACTGAATGATAAGAAAGAACTCGCAGAACACTTAATGCTTTTAGATTTAGGAAGGAACGATGTTGGTCGCGTTGCAAAAAAAGGAACAGTGAATGTTACTGAAAAGATGATTATAGAATACTACTCTCATGTAATGCATATTGTTTCAAACGTTGAGGGAAAAATAGAAAATAATTTAGATGCTCTAGATGCTTTAATGGCTGGATTTCCAGCAGGTACAGTTTCTGGTGCGCCAAAAATAAGAGCGATGGAAATCATAGAGGAACTTGAAAATTTAAATAGAAGTTTTTATGCAGGTTGTATGGGTTATTTTGATTCTAATGGAGACATGGATACTTGTATTAGTTTGAGGACTGGGCTTGTAAAAGATAATAAATTATACATTCAGGCTGGTGCTGGAATAGTTTATGACTCGGTCCCAAAAAATGAACATCAAGAAATTTTGAATAAAGCTGGTGCTTTAATGGCAGCTGCAGAGGATTCATACAAATTCGATATATGATATTACTTATAGATAATTATGATAGTTTTACTTACAATGTAAAACACTACTTGTTGGATTTAAATCAGAAGGTTGTTGTTTTTAGAAATGACAAAATTTCAATAAATAAAATTCATAAATTAAAACCTAAATCAATAGTTATTTCACCAGGTCCTTGCACACCAAATGAAGCTGGTATAAGTCTTAATATTGTTGCAGAATTATCAAAACAATTTCCTATACTTGGTATTTGTTTAGGACATCAGACTATTGGCCAAGCTTTTGGAGGTAAAATCATTAAATGCAAAGAAATCATGCACGGAAAAGTTGATACAATTAATCACTTTGGACACTCTATATTTAAAAATGTAGAAAGAAAATTTAAAGCTACTAGATATCATTCTCTAATAATTGATAAAAAAACTATGCCAAAAGATTTTTTAATTACTGCTGAAACAAATAATAAGATTATAATGGGTATTGCACATAAAAAATTACCAATATTTGGTCTCCAATTTCATCCAGAAAGTATAGGTACTGATATGGGTAAAATTATTTTAAAAAACTTTTTAAACTTAGCAAAATAATGGATCAAACTTTAATATTAAATAAAATTCTCGAGCAAAAAAGTCTGAATATTCAAGAGAGTATGTACATATTTAATAAAATTATGAGTGGGGAATTAGATGATATTAAAATTACCTCAATACTAATTGGCTTAAAGCTAAAGGGTGAAACAAAAGAAGAAATTATCGGTGCAGCTAAAGTAATGAGAGAGAAATCTCTAAAAATAAACTCTCCGCAAAATACAATTGATACTTGTGGTACCGGTGGAGATATGAAAGACACATTAAACATATCAACAAGTGCCGCCATAGTTGCTGCAAGCGCTGGTGTTACAATAGCTAAGCATGGCAATCGCTCGGTTAGTTCAAAATCAGGCTCTGCAGATATGCTAGAAAAAATAGGTTATAAGATTACAGATAATGTAGAAGATTTACAAAACTCATTATCAAATAAAAATTTTTGCTTTTTATTTGCTCAAAATCATCATTCTGCCATGAAGAATGTTATTAACGTTCGTAAGAACTTAGCTACACGTACAATTTTTAACTTATTAGGTCCTCTTACAAATCCTGCTAAAGCAAGTAAACAGCTTCTAGGTGTCTATTCAAGAGATTTAGTTTCTATGCATTGCAATTGCTTAAAAGAACTAGGTTCTGAAAAAGCTATGGTTGTTCACGGATTGGATGGTTTAGATGAAATAAGTTTATCCGATAATACTCTAATAAATGAATTGAAAGATGATAAAGTTCTGGAATATAGTTTTGATCCAAGAGACTATGGTTATGATTTAATTAAATTAGAAGATATAAAAGGTGGAGATCCAGAATATAATGCAAATTGCTTTAATAAAATGATTAACGGTGATTTCAGAGAATTTCAAATGATTGTAGAAATAAATGCAGGAGCGGCAATATATTTATCTAATTTAAGAAATAATCTAAAAGATAGTTTTGAATTAGCAAAAAAAACAATTGAAGAAGGAATTACAAAAAATTTTGTAAACTCACTAATTAATGAGTAATATACTTCGAAAAATTTGCGAAGATAAATCTAAAGAATTAGAAGAAACAAAAAAAAGATGTTCTTTTAAAACATTAGAAAAATTAATTTCCTCAAAATTAGAGAAACGTGAATTTAAAAATGAATTAATTTCAGCTCAAAAAAATAAAACAAACTTCATAATCGGTGAAGTAAAAAAACAAAGTCCAAGCGCAGGTGAAATAATTTCAGATTACAAACCAGAAGACATTGCTATTTTATATGAAAGATCAGGTGTTAGAGCATTATCGATTTTAACAGAAAGTAAATATTTTTTAGGAAATATTGATCATTTATCTCTTGTTAAAAAAAGAACAAATTTACCAATCTTAAGAAAAGATTTTATAATTGATAAATATCAAATTTTAGAAAGTAAGATTTATCAAGCAGATTGTATATTATTAATTTTATCAATATTATCAGATGATCAGGCAATAGAATTTATCAATTATGCAAATGAATTAAAATTAGATTGTATTATAGAGGTTCATGATGAAGAGGAACTTAAAAGAGCAATCAAATTAGACTACCCTGTTATTGGAATTAATAATAGAAACCTTAAAAATCTTGAAATTAATTTAAATAACTCAATAAATTTGAATAAAAATTTAACAAATGATTATATTTTAATTGCAGAGAGTGGAATTAAAAATTCTGATGATATAAAAAAATTTAATGCAACAGGGATATATAATTTTTTAATTGGAGAAAGTTTGTTAAAATCTAAAGACAAAGAAAAGAAAATTGGAGAATTACTTTTAAATGAGTCATATTAATAAAAAAGGAAATCCTTATGTAATTGACGTATCAAATAAAGATGTCACAGAAAGATTAGCAGTTGCTTCAGGTGAAATTAAATTTGATAAAGACACATATAGAAAAATAAAATCATTTGAGACAAAAAAAGGGTCCCTTGAAAAAACTGCTATAATTGCTGGTATAATGGGAGCAAAAGAAACTTCTAGATTGATACCACTTTGTCATAATATTCCAATCAATCATATAAATATTGAGGTTAAAAAAAATGACAAAAAATTTAGTCTTATTGTCGAAAGTACAGTTAAAACAAATGCAAATACTGGTGTGGAAATGGAGGCATTAACCGCCGTTACAATTAGCTGTCTAACAATTTATGACATGTGTAAGTACTTAAATAAAAAAATTAAAATACAAAATATACATCTATTGTCAAAAACAGGTGGTAAATCTAATATTTAAATAACTGAAAAATATAGATTTTTATATTTGTTCTTGTTTTGATCTTAAAGAACATATATAGAACGATAATGCTTACTAAAAAACAAAAAGAGCTATACGATTATTTAAAAAATTACATTTCAAGTAATGAAATCTCCCCTTCTTTTGAGGAAATGAAAAGTGCGGTTAATCTAAAATCAAAGTCAGGTATTCATAGATTAATTACTAGTCTAGAAGAAAGAGGTTTTATTAAAAGATTAAAGCACAAAGCAAGAGCAATGGAAATAATAAATAAAGATAATATTGCTGATGAAAATTCTTTTTCGAATAGCATTAATATCCCATTAATTGGTGCAATAGCTGCAGGTGAAGCAATAGAAGCTATTGAAAATACTGATGAATTTGTTTCTGTACCCTCTTCGATGACATCACCAAATGCTAAATATTTTGGATTAAAAGTAAAAGGTCTATCTATGATAGATAAAGGAATATTTGACGGTGATATTGCTGTAATAAAAAAGACAAATAATGTTGAAAATGGAAAAATTGCAGCTGTTATTACACAAGATAACGAGGTTACTCTAAAAACTATTAAATTTGATCGAGACAAGGTCTTATTAATTCCTGCTAATCAAAATTTTCAGACAAAGGAGTATGAAGCAGGTGAAATTCAAGTCCAAGGGACTTTATCTGGTATTATAAGAAAATATAATTAATAGTTTATCTTAATTTTAAGATGACTATGTTAAAAACACGATTTGCACCCTCTCCTACTGGTAATCTACATCTTGGAGGTGCTAGAACTGCTTTAATTAATTATATTGTAAGTAAAAAATCAGCGTCATCTAAATTTTACTTGAGAATTGAAGATACAGATCATCAAAGATCAAAACAAGAATACACAGATAACATAACAAATTCTTTAAAATGGCTTGGACTTTATTGGGATGAAGACATTCAAGTTCAGTCTAAAAGATTATCAAGACATCAAGATGTTGCTAAAGAGTTACTTCAAAAAAAGCGAGCATTTAAATGTGTATGTTCTGAAGAAAAAATTGCTCACCAAAGAAAATTAATTAGAGAAAATAAAAACTATTCTAAAAAAATATGTACTAAATGTAAAAATGATAATGATATTCAAAGTAGAGATGAAGGTTTTGTAGTTAGATTAGATGTACCAGATGAAGGTAATTTAAAGATTAAAGACACAATTCAAGGAGGTGTTACAGTAACAAATTTAGAGCTAGATGATTTTATTTTACTAAGAAAAGATCAATCCCCCACTTATATGTTATCCGTAGTAGTTGATGATCATGATTTAGGAGTCAATTACATTATTAGAGGTGATGATCATTTTATTAATACTTTTAGACAATACTACATATATAAATTTATGAATTGGGATTTACCTCAGTATGCTCATATTCCTCTTATTCATGGAGAAGATGGAACAAAATTATCAAAAAGACATGGGGCAGTTAATATTTTAGATTTGAAAAATAATGGATATTTAAAAGAAGCTATTATTAATAATCTTATACTTTTAGGTTGGTCAAATAACAAAGAGAAGTCAGAAATTATAGAATTAGATGAAATAATTGAAAATTTTGAAATATCAAATTTATCTAAATCATCTAGTATATTTAGTTTTGATAAATTAGATTTTTTTAATAATTTTTATTTAAGAAAAGAAAACGGAATAGAAGAGTTCGTGAATTTTTGTAAAAGTGATGTTGAATTAAATAAATATCTCCAAAAAGATGAGACAAAAATGAAAAATATTTTTAATGTTTATAAAAAAGATATGAAAAAACTAAGTGATTTGAATGATACAATTAAAGTTTATTTTGATGAAAATTATAAAATAAATAAGACAGAAAAACTGACCTCAGAATTTGGTATTATTTTTAAAGAATTTTTAAATTTAATTAGAGAAATAAATGATTGGAATAGAGATAGTATTCAAAATGTCATTAATAATTTTTTAAAAAATAATAAAATTAAATTCCCAGTTTTAGGTAAACCAGTTAGATTTTTATTAATAAATTCCTATCAAGGGCCTTCAATTTCTGATATTTTTGTAATATTAGGTAAAAAAGATACTATTGATAGATTAAATCAATATAGAGATGATTAAATATGGCTGATTACGAAGATAAAAAAGTTAATGATAAACAGTTTACTCTATTCAACAATGAGAGTGGTAAATCGTATCAAATTCCACTTATTGAAAGTAAAGATGGTCCAAATGTTTTGGATATTCGTAAACTTTATCAAGAAACAGGTTTATTTACTTTTGATCCAGGTTTTACTTCAACTGCATCATGTGAGTCAGGAATAACTTACATAGACGGTGAAAAGGGAATTTTACGTCATAGGGGATATGATATTCATGATTTAGCCTCAAAAAGTGAATTTCTTGAAGTTTGTTATCTTTTACTACACGGTGAATTACCCTCTCCTGAAGACAAGCAGAAATTTAAAGATGTAATAACCAATCATACAATGTTGCATGAGCAACTAGTAAATTTATACAGAGGTTTTCGTAGAGACGCACACCCCATGGCAATTATGGTAGGTGTTGTTGGTGCACTTTCGGCCTTTTATCATGACAGTACTGATTTTTCAGACATTAATCAAAGAATGATTGCCTGTCACAGATTAATAGCAAAAATTCCCACAATAGGTGCAATGGCTTATAAATATTCTATTGGTCAACCATTTGTTTATCCAAGAAATGATCTTTCTTATGCTGAAAATTTTTTATACATGACATTTTCTGTGCCGTCAGAAGATTACAAGGTGAGTCCAAAAATTGTTAGAGCAATGGATAGATTTTTTACGTTACATGCTGATCATGAACAAAATGCATCCACTTCAACAGTAAGATTGGCAGGTTCATCTGGTGCAAATCCTTTTGCCTGTATTGCTGCTGGTATTGCATCTTTATGGGGACCAGCTCATGGTGGAGCTAATGAAGCGGTAATTAAAATGTTAGAAGAGATCGGGGATGTATCAAATATACAAAAATTTATAGATAAAGCTAAAGATAAAAATGACTCTTTTAGATTAATGGGTTTTGGGCATAGAGTTTATAAAAACTATGATCCCAGAGCCACTGTGATGAAAGAAAGCGCGCATGAGGTTTTAGAAGAGTTAAATATGCAAGATGATCCATTACTTAAAATTGCAATTGAATTAGAAAAAATAGCTCTGAAAGATGAATATTTTATTAGTAAAAAATTATTCCCAAATGTAGACTTCTATTCAGGTATAATTCTAAAAGCATTAGGTTTCCCA
This sequence comes from uncultured Alphaproteobacteria bacterium, assembly GCA_902518895.1. Taxonomy (GTDB): domain Bacteria; phylum Pseudomonadota; class Alphaproteobacteria; order HIMB59; genus CACPNW01. The sequence continues at coordinate 21,960 of CABYHL010000006.1, forward strand.
ACAAGCATGTTTACAGTGCTATTTGCAATAGGAAGAACTGTAGGATGGATATCACAATGGAAAGAAATGATAGAAGATCCTATTAATAAAATTGGCAGACCTCGTCAATTATACACTGGTTATAAAGCTAGGCCTTATCAAGTTGAATCTTCAAGAGAAAAAAAATCAATTTTTAATTGGCTTTGGAAGAAGGATTAATTAACTTATTTATACGATTAACACACACATCATAAGGGCTAAAATCATTAACAATTTCTTTAAGATACATATTAATTGAATTAATTTGAGTTTCTTGTTTTTTTTTATCATTAAACAAATTTAGAAAAATATTTAATAACTTTTTTTCATTTAAATTTGAGTTTACAACTTCTGGAATAATCATTTGATTGCTTATAATATTTATAAGATTTGCATATTTAACTCTTACAAAAGGCTTGATTAAAATTTCTGTGAAATAATTAAGTTTATAGATTACTATTTGAGGAATATTCCTTTTTGCAATTTCTAAAGAGGCAGTACCAGAGCAAGTTATACTTATGTAAACATCTTTATAATATTCATCAAATTTACTTATATCAGTTGAGATTATAGTCTCAGTTTTCCATTGCTTAGTATTTTCTTTAATTAAAGCAGTAAGATGAGGCAGGGTTGGAATAAATATTTTATAATTTAGATTATTCTTAGATATATATTTTTCAATATAACTGAAATATTTTATAAGTTTTAATATTTCATTTTGTCTACTACCTGGTAAAAAAGAAAGGTACTTATATTTTCCTTTATTCTCTCTTTTTTTTATATGAAAAATTGGATGTCCAATAAAAGTTTTATTAAGATTGTTAAAATTGAAATATTTTTTTTCAAAATTAAACAATAGAAAAATTTCATCAAATATATTTGCAAATTTCCTTGCTCTATATGATCTCCAAGCCCAAACTGTTGGAGCAACTACATGTATTATTTTATTCTTATAATTTGATTTTCTTAATTGGTTTGCAAGATTATAATTAAAATCTGGTGAATCTATAGTTAAAACTAAATCATAATCATTTTTAATAATATAGTTTTTTAATCTTTTTATCATTTTTATATATTTTGAAATTGAAAGTATTATTTCAAATAGTCCTATAGATTTAAATTCTGATAAATCATAAATTTTATTAGAAATATATCTTTCAGATTGTTTGCCACAAACTCCATCAAATTGGTATTTATCTATATTCATTCTTGATAAAATATTTGAGCAAATATTTTCACCAGATTGTTCCGTACAACAAACAAAAATTTTTATTTTTTTCAATTTAGATCGACTGATGAGATAAATAAATTATTTTGATTAGCATAATCAATAATTTTTTTCTTATCTAAAATTAAACACTTATTTTTTTGCAAAAATATACCTTCATAATTATATTTTTTTAAATTTTTCATTGTATCTAAACCAATTAAAGGAATGTCAATTAAATTACTCTGGTTTTGTTTTGAAAATTTAAATAATACACCGTTATCATTTTTTCTTTTATATTCTTTACATCTTTTTAACAATTCATCTGTTCCTTCTATAGCTTCTAATCCTAAAACTAATTGATTTTGAATTATCATAGCCTGACCAACATCTAATTTCTTATAAATTTGATATATTGATTCTGCTTTTTTTAAATTTAGAATTGCATTTTTAGAAGGCTTGAATTTTGTTAAATTTATTTCAGTTGAAAATAATTCCTTGCAATATTTTGTCCAATTAAAAAAAATATATCCTTTAGATTCAAAGTATTTTTTCAAACTCATTAAAAGATTATTGTCACCTTTTTTTTCTAATAGAAGACTTTTAGCAAGTAACAATGTCGGTAAATCAAAACCTAAATCTTTAATACCAGGTCTTTTTATACTTCCTGCAAATATTATATGTTTTATTTTATTTGAATTTAAAACTTTAAAAATTTTTTTTACTGATAAAATATCTAAATCCACAACATGATGGTTGTTATAAAATTTATTATTTTTATTATTTAAAGATAAGAATGTAACATCATAATTTTTACTTAATAATGCTTTTCCAATATAAAGAGGTAAATTACCATCCCCAGCAATTATTCCTATTTTAGTCATTTTCAAAAGTGGTAATGCCTCTTTTTGAATTTGAGTTCAGAAATTCAATTACTTCCTTAATTTCTAAAATTTCTGAACTTTCAACAAAATTATTTTTAATATTATTCTCAATTGTATCATTTTTATCAAAAATTATATTTATTAGATTTTTAATTTCATTAATTTCATTAGAGGTTAAGCCTTTTCTTTTTAAACCAATGAGGTTTAAGCTTTTCAGATTTTCTCTTATTCCTGTATACAAACCATATGGTATGATATCTTTTTCAACACCACTCATACCACCAATCATTGCGTATTTTCCTATTCTAACAAATTGATGAATTGCCGAATTACCTCCTAAAATTACATTATGATCAATCTCTACATGCCCAGCAAGAGTTGCATTATTTGCTAAAATAACATTTGATTTAATAATACAATCATGTGCAATATGAGAGCCAACCATAAACAAACAATTATCTGAGATTAATGTATTTAAACCTCCTCCAGATGTTCCTGGATTAACGGTAACATTTTCTCTAAATCTATTATTACTTCCAATTTTAATAAAAGATTTTTCATTATTATATTTTAAGTCTTGAGGATCTGATCCAATGGAACAAAATGGATAAAAAATATTATTATCTTCAATATTAGTGTTACCTGTAATTGAAACATGTGAAATTAAATTATTATTTTTTCCAATGTTAACTCCATCACCAATTACACAAAATGGTCCAATATTAGACGTTTCATGAATTGTTGCATTATTTGAAATAACAGCGGAGGAATGTATCATGTTTTTATTTTTATAAATCAACAATATAAAGCATAAAAGAAATAAAATATTACTAATTATTACTTATAGGTAATCATTGCAGAAAATTCAGCTTCACTAACTTTCACATTATCCTTAAAACAAATTCCTTCAAATTTATAGACATCTCTAACACTATTCAAAAATTTTACTTCAAAAATAACTTCCTCATTTGGCAAAACTGGTTTTCTAAATTTAGCTTTATTTACACTCATAAATAAAACAGATTTTTCTTTAAAATCTCTTAGTTTATATGAAACAACAATACCAGCTGTTTGAGCCATTGCTTCAATAATAATAACTCCTGGAACTATAGGGTTATCTGGGAAATGTCCTTTAAAGAAGTATTCGTTTTCAGAGAAAAATTTTTTAGATTTACCATGTTCTCCAGGAACAATTATTTTACATTTATCTACAAACAAAAAAGGTGACCTATGAGGTATCAATTTTATAATATCTTCTTTACTTAAATTCATTATTTATAATTTAGTATATCTATTTTTATTATTTATTATTATGTTAAAATATACAATATATAATGAGAATTAAAAATAGTAATAGATATAAAATTATAGATCAATTTGATGAAATAATCATATTTTCATACAAGAAATTTAGTGATTATAGAGGTAATTTTTATGAAATATATAAAAATAGTGAAATTAATTTTTTAAATATTAATTTCAAAATAAAACAAATAAATAGTTCATTGTCTAAAAAAAATGTAGTTAGAGGTCTTCATTTACAAGTTAAACCAAAAATGTCTAAAATTATGAGATTGATTAAAGGTAAAGCAATATTTTTTGCTTTTGATGTTTCTAAAAATAATAAAAAAAATAAAATACACTCTAAACTAGTGAATGAAAATGATCTTGTACATATCTGGGCTCCTTATTATTATGCTAGAGGTTTTTTATCATTATCAAATAATACTATTATTGAATATTTATGTGATGCAGAATACAACCCCTTAAATGAACATACTATAAATATTTTTGACAATGATATTAATCATGGCTTAAAAAATAAAAAATATATTTTATCGAATAAAGATTTAAATGCACAAAGTATCAAACAATTTAGAGAAAAGAATATAATAAGAATTTAAATTAAATAAGTTTTAATTTTGTTTGGAAAAGGTCTTATTATTTTACCTTTAAAACCATTTTTTTTTAATGAATTAATAATTTCTTTTTCAAAATTCCATGCAAGAAGAACAATTATATCTGGTTTTGTTTTTAAACCATCCTTCAAACTTACAATTGGAATAGAATTTTTTGGAGTAAATTTTTTATGTTTTAATGGGTTATTATCAATAATTAATTTAATATTACTAACTGAAATATCACAAAAATTTATAAATGTTTGAGCTCTAGCTGAAGCACCGTAACCAATAATTTTTTTTGATTTATAATTGTTTAAAATTTTTAAAAAATTTATCTTATGATCAATGACATCCTTTTCAAATTTTTTCCATTTTGTAATTTTATTTACACCAATTTTTTTTTCTAAATTTATTTGTTTATAATAATTAGTAGATTTTAATTTATTTTTATTTTTAGAAAAACATACACATAAAGATCCCCCATTCATAGGAGATGTAAAAACATCAAAGATATATAAATTATAAATAGATAGTAATTTATTTATAGATAGAAGAGAGAAATAATTTAGATGTTCATGATATATTGAATCATATTGTAATTTATTTAATATTGTATGTGCTGAATGAAATTCAATAAAGCCATATCCATAGTTATCTAGTATATTTTTAATTCCTTCCATAACTGAATGCAAATCAGAAACATGTGGGATAACATTTCTTGCAAAGATTACTTTAGCTTTTCCATATTTTTTTTTTATTCTAATAGAAGTTTTTAGATCCCAAAAACTATTAATTGTATTAATATTATTTTTATTAGCTTCATTTGTTAAATTTTTTGCAGGATCTACACCTAATACGTTCAAATACTTTTTCTTAATTAAACTATTTAAAAAAGTACCATCATTAGATCCAACCTCTATAATTAAATCTTTATAATTAGATTTTGAAATATTAATTATTTTCTTTAAAAATATATTGGCGTATTTTTGGACTAATTCAGAAGTTCCAGTCACCCAAAAATAATTTTTAAATAATAAATCTTTATTAACAGTCTCACTTATTTGAATATTAGAACAACATTTACAATAAAATAAAGTTAATGGATATTTTGTTATTTTATTTGATATTTTTTTTTTAAACAAGTTAGGTGGTGGATGCAAACCAAGATCAAGAATTTTTACTAGTTGATTTTTTTTTGTAATCCTACAATTAAGATCTTTTTTCATAAAATTTAATATATATTTAATAATTATAATAATTTTTAAACCATTTGATAAAATTTTTTATTCCATCTTCAATTTGAATTTTTGGTTTAAACATAATTTTCTTATTTATTTTTGTTATTTTTGCATGGGTTTTAAAAATATCACCTTTTTGAAGAGCTAAATAATTTTTTTTAGATTTTTTATCTAAAGTTTTTTCAATAAGTTTAATAAAATGGGATAATTTTTTTGGATTATTGCTGCCAATATTAAATATATTGTAAGGTATCTTCTTTTTACTAGGCTTTGTTATCAATTTAGAAATTGCTACTACAACATCATCAATATATGTAAAATCTCTAATATGATTACCATTATTATATATATCAATCTTTTTATTATTAAGAATTTTTTCAGTAAATTTAAATAACGACATATCGGGTCTACCAAATGGGCCATAGACTGTAAAAAACCTCAAACCTGTAACAGGTAAGTTATAAACACTTGCATAACTGTATGAAATTATTTCATTACTTTTTTTAGTTGCTCCATAAAAATTTATTGGTTTACTAGTACTAAGATTTTCATCAAGAGGATATTTATTTGATGAGCCATATACCGAGCTAGAAGATGCATAGATAAAATGTTTAATTTTATTTAATCTAGATAATTCAATCATATTAAAAAAACCTAGCATATTACTTTGAAAGTATATGTCTGGATTGGAGATTGAATATCTTACTCCAGCTTGTGCAGCAAGATGTATTACAAATTCAATTTTGTTTTTATCAAATATTTTTTTAAGATCATTCAATTTACTAATATCTATTTTATTAAAAAGAAAATTATTAAATTTTTTTAAATTTTTTAATCTATTTTTTTTTAATTGAACATCATAGTAATTATTTAGATTATCTAATCCATAGATATAAATTCTTTTATTTTTCAATAAATGATAGCATAAATGATAGCCTATAAAACCAGCACATCCAGTGATTAATATATTTAATGTATTTTTATTTTTAGATTTCATAGACTAATTTTAAAGATGTTTATTTTTTTATCATTTAAGATAATATATTACAATTAAGTATTACTAATTTTAATATGCAATTTAAAGAAAATTAGTCTATGTACTCTGAAATAAAATGATTAAAAGATTTTCGTATTTTTTATATAAAATATTAACTTTGCTAGATAAAGGTTTTCATTTTTTAACTAAAAGAAGTATTTTAATTTATTTTAAAGAATTTTTTTTGAAAGATTCGTATAAAAATATAAATATATTAGATAAAAAAATTAATTTTTTTACACCTAATGAAATTACAGAATGGAGAGTTAAAACTTTTTTTACTAAAGAACCTGAAACAATTGAATGGATAGATGGTTTCAAAAATAAAAAAAATCTTATTTTTTGGGATATTGGAGCAAATGTAGGACTTTATTCAATATATAATGCGCTCAAAAATACTAATTCAACAACAATCTCGTTTGAACCCTCTAGCTCGAACTTAAGAGTCCTGACAAGAAATATATCAATAAATAATCTAGAAAATAAAATTAAAGTTTTTCCATTACCACTTACAAATAAGAAAAATAAATTTTTAATAATGAAAGAAAGAGATTTTGTAGAAGGTGGGGCGTTAAATTCTTTTGGAGAAGATTTTGATTTCGAAGGTAAAAGTTTCACAGGTAATATGAAATATAGTTTAATAGGTACAACAATAGACTATCTAATTGAAAAAAATATACTTGAAATTCCTGACCATATAAAGATTGATGTTGACGGTATAGAGCATTTAATTTTAGATGGGGGAAAAAAGATTTTAAAAAATAAGAAAATTATAAGCTTGTCTATAGAAATTAACGAAAATTTTAAAGAACAATTTAGTAAAGTAATGGACATAATGCACGAATGTGGTTTTAGAAAACTTCATAAAAAACATAACTCAGAAACCAAAGAAGTATATTTTAAAGGTAGTAAATTTAATCAAAGTTATAATTATATTTTTATAAGATAAAATATTTATATATAATTATTTAATTTTTTATTAAAATCACAAAAATTTTTAATATAAAATATTTTATTTTTAAAATTTGATACCTTATTATATTTATTTTTGAAAAGTATAAATTTTATATTGTTATTATTTGAAGTTTTATAATCTATTTCAGAATCTCCGATAAAAAAGATATTTTTTTTATTAAAATTTTTATTTTTAATTATTTTTTTAATATGATTATTTTTATTCAAAGGAGATCCATAAATTTTGATAAAATATTTTTCTAAACAAAAAATTTTAATAATTTTTTTAATTTCTTTTGTTGGTGTACCAGTGGATATATAAAAATAATATTTTTTATGATTTCTTTTTAAAAAGTTTTTAAGACATCTAGATAAAGGCATTGAAACTATTTTATTCAAAACAATTTCTCCAAAAGTTTCAGATAATTTTTTTAATTTATTTTTATTAAGATTTATATCAAAAAAAAATTTATGTAATATTTTAAATTTTTCAAATCTTGACATACCTAAATTTTTTTTATGGAAATTTTCAATATATTTTAATTGGTCATTATTTAAACCTAATTTTTTATAAACTTTTATGAATGCTAATGTTTTAATTTGGTTTGATTGGACAAAGACACCGTCAAAATCAAAAATAATAATCTTTTTCATTAATTATTTTTTATATACTTTATACAATCAAGAAGACCTTCTCCTAAATCAACAAAATCTTCAGGAATTATTTGTTTAGCAACTTTTTCATTATATGAATAAGGAGTTATTTCATAATGATCAGAATTTTTCTTTTTCTTATAAATTATTTTAATTTCATTATTAAAAATTTCACTAATCATAGTTAATAAATCTTTTATTTTTATCTGATCAATTCCTTTTATTATTATAAAATCATTTTTATATTTTTCTTCATTAATTACTTTAAAACATAAATTTACGGCGTCATTTATATGGATATAATTTCTTATTTCATTGCCATCTCCATATCTTATTATTTTTTTGTTTTTAATTGCATCTTTTAAGATATTATTTATCCAATTAAATTTATTAGCGCCTGGTCCATAAATTGAACCAAATCTTAATATTGAAAAGTTAATTTTTTTAGTTTTAGAATATTCTTCTATAATTTTTTCACAACATAGCTTACTAATTTTATAAAAACCACCTTTTTGACTATAAATGTAAATTGAACTTGCAAAAATAAACCTTTTAAGTTTTTTTGAATTAGAAAGTAAATCAAGTATATTTGATGTACCTAGGATATTATTTTTTATACATTCAAGTGGATTAGAATTACTTTCTTCAATATCTGCCATCCCCGCAAAGTGGTATACATAATCTATTTTGTTAATGATTGTTTTTAAATTATTAGTTTTAATTAAATCACCTTTTATATATTCTTGGTTTAAATTTATTTTTTTTGGTTTTAACTTATCATAAATAATTACTTTATAACCTTTTGAAGAAAGGTGATTGGATAATTTATTACCAAGAAACCCTGAGCCACCAGTAACTAAAAAAGTGATGTTATTATTTTTAATAGTCATATTAATTATCTATAATATTTGTTAATTCCATAAAAGGTTTATTAATTTTTTTAGCATATTTTTGACAAAAGATATTTTTGATATTTTGAGTTTTTTCAGAAAACCACCAAATATCAATATTTTTATGAATCTTATTAATTTTTTTTGCTGCCTCAATGGGATTATAAAATAATATTTCTGCATCTATTAACATTTTAAAATCATCTTCATTTTCATAATTATTTTTCCAATATTCTTTTTTATAAAAAATTATTGTAGGTATATTATGATACATGGATTCTAGCATAGTTGTTTGATTATATGTGCAAATACACAATGAAGAATTAAATAATTGATCAAAATAATTACTTTCGATATCAATTTTAATTTCAGGAAATTTATCTTGTATTCTTTCTTTCCAAAACCATCCTCTATTATCGCCTTTTGTTTTAATAATGAGATTATTAAATATATTTTTATTTATATTTGATAGAAATTTGAGTAAATCATTGATACTATTTTCAACTTGTGGACCTTGTGGTATGCTATGTAATGTGTAAGAGTATCTTGGCAACCCAAGAGTGGGAATAAAAATATGTCCATTTTTGTTATATTTATATTTTTTATTATAAATTTTCAAAAAACCTAAATTTACAATTTTTTTATTATCACTTTCCCATCCCCAATTTATAAATTTATCACATACACTTAACTCATGCTGTTGATTAAAAAATATTTTAGAAATACCATATCCACCTCCATGCTGATAAATAATTAAATTTGATCTATTATTTTCTTTCTGAAAAGCTGTCCAAAACATGAATGAATCATCAGATCTTATACCTAATGCAGATGTAAAAATTTTTTCAACTTTAAAAGTATTCAATATTTTTAATCTCTTTTTCATAATTTTAAAACCTTCCAAATAAATTGTGGGGATTAAATTTATAATCAGTTTATTTAAACATTCTTCAAATTCATTTTTATAAGATTGAAATTTTATTTTGTTTCTGATTTTTGGATCAAAATTTATATCCAAATTAATCTTATCAAAATTGTATAATAATTTAAAATTAGAATCTTCATTAATTAATTTTTTTTCAATAGTTTTATCAATTGATGATTTATAAACCATCCTTTTATAATTTTTTTTAAATTTAAATAAATAGATTAAATCTAAAATATTTATTAATTTTGTTTTAATACTTTGAATATAATTTCTTTTGTTATTATCAGAATGTGGATCTTCTATTATTTCATATTCAATATTTGAGTAATGCTTAATAATAATTGAAAAAATATAATGATTAAATTTATCAGTAGTCATTAATTTATGAAAATCTAATAAATTTTTTGGTATGATTGATTCTAATTTATAATTTATTATTTTAGTTTGAGAATTATTAAATTTTTTTTCAAATATTTTTATATTTTCATATCTATCAAAAATAATACTTATAAACCATCCCAGCCAAGGACCTAAAATAATTTCCCAGAAATTTTGGGAATAATCAGTATTATTGTAAGTATTTAGAATTTTAGATAGATCTCTAATTTTTAATTTATATACTTTATCTAAATATTTAGTGTCTCTCTCAAATTTAGATATATCATCCCAGTGATATGCAAGATAATTGTTTACTTTGTTTTTTTTAACATAGTTAACACACCATTTACCAAGATAATAATTATTTTTTTTGTATAAGTTAATTTGATCGAAAGTAGTGACAAGATTAATTTTTTTTAGAGACATTAATAAATTAAATTATTCTTTAATAGAATTTTGTATATTTTATTAATTTCATCAATATTAACTTTTATTTTTTTACTAATATGAAATAAATTGTTTTTACCATCACTATATTGTAAAAAATTTAAAATTCTTTTAGAAAAAACATTAATTGATTTGTCACTAATTTTTGGGTAAAGATTTTTTTTTCCTAATTTTGGTTCACAAAAAGTTTTAGTAATAGGAATAATTGATTTATCTATGTTTAGTAAAACTTTTTTAAGTAAATACATACTTTCATTTATTCCCTTCAAAGAAATATATTCAAAATTATCATCACTGGTGTGATATTCTTTATATTTTCCATAAAGCGATCTTGTAACCGTCGCTATTGGTAGATCAATTCCAAATGAATTATATTGTCTTTCATCACTACGTATTTCATTAAACGAATATTCATTATATTTAATATTTAATTCTTTATAAGTCTCTTTTAAAACTTTGTCTGAAATAGTGTTATTATATTTTGAAAATATACATGAATAATTTTTGGTATCTCCTAAACATGTTAAATTATATCCAGCAATTACATTTTTTTTTAATTTTTTAATATTTTTATGGATATAAGCTATTGAACCAATAGTTTCAGGAATAAATAAAAATCTCATAGAATAATTATTATTCTTTTTTTTAAAAAAGTTTATTAATGACATAGAAATTATAGGACCTGACAATTCATTATTAGCCATTTGTGGATGGCAGATATATGTTGATATTAAAATTTCTTTTTTGGATTTTCCTTTTATATAATATTCTGCATAGTGCATTCTTCCATTTTTATTGAAATTACTATCAATACAAACTTCAAAAAAATCGTTTTTATTATATTTTTTAATTATATTATCCTTTTCATAATCTGAAATACAGAATCCCCAATAATTTTTATAGTAGGATGTAACATAAGGAATTACATCAGGTTGATTTTTAAGAGTGTGTAAGTGAGCAACTAGTTTATCTCTTCTAATTTTTTTCCTAATTGGAATAGAGTAACCAACTAAATGTAAGTTATTGTTATTAAAATCTATAATTTTTTTCTTAAATTTATCGATAACATATGCTTTTTTTACATTCCATTCTTTTGGTATTTCCCAATTGTATACTTTTTGTGTAGATTTAAATGATTTAATTTTTAAATTTGTTTCAATTTTTTTAAAGATTTTTAAAGTTTCTTTGTTTCCATTGCCTGTCAAACTTCTATTAATTCTAAAAAGTCTATTTTTAGCTAAATTATACAAAAAAGATGTGTGGTTATTCATTATGTAAAATTTTCTTTAAATATTTCTCAGGATTATGCAATTTTTTACTGAATCTATTCATAAAGAATATTCTATTTTTTTGGACTATTTTTGAATACCACCATTTATCAATATTATTCCAATTATTATTTATAAAATCTGTTGCTTCTTCAATATTTGAAAAACAAATATTGGCTTCTAATAGTTTATCGTAATATTTCATTGAAAAATATCTTACTGGTTCAAGAGAGAAGTTATGAATCATGATCACAGGTATATTAAAATTTAAACATTCAAGAAATGGGGTTCCATCATGATCTACTATTACTAATTTTGATTGTTTATAATGGTAATTTATATTTGGATTTAGTGCAAAGTTAATCTTAGGAAATGCATCTTTCCACCTTTCCTTTTCACAAGCCCAATCATAATATCCTGGGCTAGGTCTAAGCAGAAAGTTTTTTTTTATTTCAGGTGTAAATTTTTGGTAAATTTTTTTTGAATTTTCATGATATGTCAGCCATTGAGAAGATGATATATTGGAAAATAAATATTTAAAATATTTTCCAGTAGTGAATGTAACTAATAGTAATTTTTCTTTTTTATTTCTAATTAATTTTTTATTATAATTCTTAATATTACCAAATTTAATTATCTTATTTTTAAATCTTTTATTTGTCCATCCCCAAGAAAAATAATAATCTGATATTTTAAGTTCATGGTTTTCAAATGAATTTACTTTCATTGTTCCATATGATGCCCCATGTTGGCATATAACTAGTTTTGTGCCATTCATCTGACATTTTGCTGCCCAATGTTTAAAATTTTCAGATATTACATGTGCTGTAGAAGTAAATATGATTTTTGGATACGTAGTTAAGTTATTTTTTTTTAAATAATTATCAAAAAAATGATAATCTTCTATAAAACTATTTGGTATTAATTTTGGTACTATTTTTGAACAAAAATTTAAAAAATCGTCTTTATCTTTTAAATTAAAAATTAATTTATCTCTTATAATATTATTATTTTTACTTCCTGAATGAGTTTCAATAGGAAATTGTCTGTTTATATAAATCTGCCAAAAACTTAATCCAATTTTTAATTCAGTTATTAAATCAAAACTAGAATTTATAAAAATAATTTTTGGTGTTGAAAAGAAATTTATAATAATTTTTTTAAAAATTTTTTTTAAATTTTTAATTATTCCTGTTCTTTTTTTATTAGATAGATTTGAAATAACTGCAAATTTTCTTCTAATTGTATAGTTTTTATTATATTTTTTTCTTTCAAATTTTAAATCTTTAAATTTTAAAATTTCTGAAAAAATATAATGATTCCAAATATCATTAGTTGAACACCCTTGCTTAAAGTGCTGGCTATTAAATGGTATCATTTCATTATGATCAATATTTAAACAATAAGAATTAACTATATGATATTTTTTGTAAGCTAAGTTAACTATTTCCCATCTGTCAAATAATAAAGAAATAAAGCTATGAAGCCATGGATTCAATAATATTCTCCAATATTGAATTGGATAATTCTTATCATGTATTAAATTGAGTTTAGATGAAATTTTTACTAAAATTTCCTCATAAATTTTATCTATATAGATAGAGTCTTTGAAAAATTTGTTTTTATTATCCCAATGATAATCAATTATTTTATAATTAATATTTTTAAGACGATTATCTTTATAATTTATGCACCAATTACCAGCAAATAAATTTGTATGATCTTTGTTATAACTCCAGCTTTCTTCTAAAGAAGTTGAGGAAAATACAAATTTTTCCATTAATTCTAGAAAGAATGATCAGCAGAAACTGCTCCAAATTTAGAAATATGAAGATGATTACAAATAAAATTAGAATTTTTTACTTTTATTATGTACCAAATAATTTCACTATTTTTTTGTTTAATTAATGAATTATGTGTTTTCAATAAATTGTTTATATTTAAGTTTATAGAATTAGGTGAGATACTATTGAAATTTTTATTAATCAAAAGTTTATCATTGCTATAAATTTTTAAGTTAAAATTACCTTTCTCATTATCATCAATCTGTCTATTATAATGAGTTAACATGATATAAGACTCAAATCCATCACCAATAATCAATGGCCCCCAAAATGTTGTTTTATTTATATTCTTTTCAAAATTTAATAACATTGAAGAGCTGATGTTGCTACCCAATCGATTATTTCTATAATTCATTCCAAAAGTAAAACGAGAAGGGTATTTTTTGTTTATAGATTTAAAGTTTAAGCAATAACTTTTATTAAGTCTTTCATTTTCTTTGAGATAGCTATTTATATTTATAGTTTTAGATGTTTTCTCTTCTCTCTTTAATTCAAATATATTTTTAATTGTTTTTCTTTTTTTTGTTTTATTATCAGTAATTTCTAAATCAGCACTAAGCTTAGTTTTACTATAAATTGGATAAAATACTAAATCCAAGTTAGTATTTTTAACAATATTAAATGGCAAGTAACATTTGTATGTTTTTTTATTTTTTAAATCATAATTTAGATAGTCTTTTGTTTTAGAACAATCATAATATGAATGTGTAACAGAGGAAAATTTTAAATCAGTTGAATAAGTTCCAACCATGATTCTATTAAAAACATTTTTAGTAGGTGAAATAACTTTGCAAAAACCTTTTTTACCCAACAAAAAATTTATGGATATATATTTTCTTATATCTAAATAAATAACTTGATATTTATTTAAATAATTTAAGGTAACTGATTTTTTAATTTTATTACCTTTGTTATTTATTATTAAAATTTCAATTTTATTTTTTTTTAGATCTAGTGGACCATTTATAAAAGTCAAAAAGCTAAAATGTGATTTATCATAATAGATATCAAATCCTGTTTGAAGATCATTTAAACTATTATTGGTTAAAGAGTCAGTAATATTATTAAAAGTTCTTTGATTAGAATGCACTGAGGAATAGCCATTTTTAGTTTCATAAAAAACTTGTAAAGCTGGAAAAGAATATTTTAGATCTTTAGTTGAAAAAAATTCAAATTCAAAAGTTCCTTTATAATTAAAAATTTTTAATCTTGTTAATATTTTTTTTAGATCAAATATGTAAGAAAAGTCTATAATTTGAATATGATCTCTGAATATAGTTATACCTAACTCATCTCTTATTGTATAAAGTAGTCCAATATCATTATTTTTATTCTTAAGTTTCCAATAATTTAAAAAACTAATCTTAGAGTTAATATTTTTATTATACTCTACATAAAATATAGCTGAAGCCTTAAAAGTTGGGGTATAATTTAAATTTTTATAATCACCTCTTTTTGCTAATTCAAAAATTAAAGATGAATTTTTATATGAATTTATTTTTTTTTTGATTACGTTTTTTAAAATGATTTTTTTTTTATATTTCTTAGCTGTGCCTGTGAGATCTAATGTCATAAAGTCAGTTTTTCCTATTCCTTAATAATATAAGCTGAAGGTGTAATTGCCCACGAAATAGTTTTTATTTTAATATTTTGGTTACTAAAATATTCATCAACAGCATTAGATTCTCCATAAGTTCTTAATGCATATTCATCAAGTACGATTATCCCGCCTTTGGTAACTAATGGATATAAATTTTTAAGCGCATGTAAAGTGCCTTCATAATTATCAACATCTAAAATCAACATAGATATTCTAAAACCTAAGTTATTTTTTACATAATTTTTTGTAGATATTTTTACATCCCCAGCAATTAAATCTACATTTTCAAGTCCTACCTTTTTTAAATTTTGTAAAATAGTTTTTGGATCAGATCCAAAAACTGAAGAATCAAGGTGTTCATCAATTGTATCATTATCAATTTTATATTTTGATGAATGTTTCTTTTTTTGACCAAAAAAATCAAATCCAATCACCCTTTGTATAGAGTGAGGTTTAAAAATTTGTAGAAGTTTAGAGTATAAGTATACTCCACTTCCACTATGAACTCCACATTCGACAATATCTCCTGGAATTTCCATTATCATTTTGAATAATTCATACTTTGTTAAAATTTTTTGTAATCTATCAACCTCAGAGTTTGCTAGAAAACTATCATATGATTTCATACTTTGCTCTGATGATGGTTTCGCGAAACCTTTTTTAATAGCTAAAGTATCATTAATATCTTCTTTGATTTGTTTATTTTTTTTAAGCATTTTTGATTTGAGTAAATATTTTTAATATATTATATCAAATTTACAAGTAAAACAAACGTATATTAATTTAAACATTCAAAATAGATAAATATTAAAGTTTATACAATTTGTTTTTTGGTATTTTATAAATTAAAAATAACTATATATAAATGTAACCTAACAAATTTTATGCTCAAAAATAAATCAATATTAGTAACTGGTGGAACAGGTTCTTTTGGAAAAAGATTTATTTCAAAAATTATTAAATTTAAACCAAAAAAAATAATAATTTATAGCAGAGATGAAATGAAACAGTATGATCTCCAAAAAGAATGGCCAGTAACTGATAAAAATCCTTTTAGATACTTCATAGGTGATATTAGAGATATTGAAAGATTAAAAATTGCAATGGAAAATGTTGATTATGTAATACATGCTGCAGCACTTAAGCATGTACCTTTAGCAGAATACAACCCTTTCGAGGCTATAAAAACAAATATTATTGGTGCACAGAATGTAATAGATGCTGCATTACATAACAACGTAAAAAAGATAATTGCTTTAAGTACAGATAAAGCTGCAGCTCCAATCAATCTTTATGGCGCAACTAAGCTAGCATCTGATAAACTCTTTATAGCGGCAAATAATTATAGAGGTAATAAAAAGATAAAATTTTCAGTTGTAAGATATGGTAATGTGCTTGGAAGTAGAGGGTCAGTTATACCTTTCTTTCTTAGTTTAAAAAATAAAGATTATTTTCCAGTTACAGATAAAAGAATGACTAGGTTTAACATAACTTTAGATCAGGGAGTTGATTTTGTTATTTCTAGTTTATATAAAATGTGGGGTGGTGAAATATTTGTCCCTAAAATACCTTCATATAAAATTACTGACATATTAAGAGCTATAAATAGTAAAGCAAAAATAAAAAATATAGGAATAAGACCAGGGGAAAAACTTCATGAATATATGATAACCAAAGATGATTCAATAAATACTGTTGAGTTTAAAAAGTATTTTGTTATTTTACCGCCATCTAAATTATGGAATGTAAATAAATTTTTAAAAAAAGATATTAAAGATATAGGTAAATTTAAAAAATATGGATTTGAATATAATAGCCTAGATAACAAACAATTTTTATCAGTGGAAATATTAAAAAAACTTATTAAAGAGATAGATAAGTGAACATAATCAATTACACAAAACAATATTTAGATAAAGAAGATAAAAAAATTATTTTAGAAGTTTTAAACTCAAGTAACTTAACTCAAGGTAAATATGTTAATAGGTTTGAAAATAACCTAAAAAAATATTTCAATTCAAAATTTTGTACTGCAGTATCTAGTGGTACAGCAGGATTACATTTAGTAAGCAAAGCTCTTGGTTGGGATAATAAAGATTACATTGTCACAACACCAATTACCTTTATAGCGTCAGCAAATTCAATTGAATACTCAAATGCAAATACTTTGCTATGCGATATTGAAGATAAATATAACACAATAGACCCAAATAAATTAGAGGATCTAATTAAAAAAAATATTAAAAAAAATAGAAAAATTCGTGCAATTATTGCAGTAGATTATGGAGGAATGTTATGCGATTGGAGTGCGCTAAAATTTATTTCTAATAAATACAATATTATTTTAATTAATGATAATTGTCATGCTCTTGGGTCTAGATATAATAATAATAAAAGTTATGCGCTTAATTATGCACATATAGTTGTTCAAAGTTTTCATCCTGCAAAAAATATTACCACTGGAGAAGGTGGTGCGGTTTTGACAAATATTAAAAAAATAAATGATAAAATTAGATCTTTTAGAACTCACGGTATAGATTATTTAAAAAAAAGAAAATATAATTGGGACTATTCTATAAGTGAAATTGGATACAATTATAGGATTACAGATATCCAATGTGCATTAGGTATAAGTCAATTAAAAAAAATTAATAAATTTACAAAAAAGAGAAATGAAATAGCAAAAATTTATAATAAGAAAATTAATAATGAATTAATCAAGACCCCTTTTTCTAAAAAAAAGGTTTATAATTCTTTTAACCTATATCCTATAAAAATAAATTTTAAAAAAACTAAAATTAATAAATTAGAAATGTATAATTTATTTAAAAAAAACAAAATAAACTTACAAGTTCACTATAAACCAATTCATTTTTATGAATATTATAAAAAAAAATATAATTTTAGTGAAAATTCTTTTCCAATATCAAAAAAATTCTATGATAGTGTTTTTTCATTTCCAATATACTATGATTTATCAAGTAATAATCAAAATAGAGTCATTAATATATTAAATAAAATTATTTAAATTAATTTTTTTTATATATTTCAGATCACTGTGATTATCTAAATCAAATACCTCATCTTTTTCGAGTATTATTGGAATTGAATTGTTTGAAATTGGTTCTATCTCGTTTTCAAAAGCTGTAGATCTTCCAAAATAAAATTGGCCCGCATCATGATAATATTTTTGAAAATCTTGAGTTCTTTTTTTTATATTATCTGGCCACGTGGTCTTAATGATATTATTTTTAAATGTAAAAGCTCTCTGAATAGGATGATTATACTCTGTGATTGTTATTACATATGATTTTTTTTTATTTTTATTTAATAGTTGAAATGCTCTTCTAACATAATTTACATTTAATAATAATGATGTGGGATAAACACAGCATACATATTTAAAATGAATATTTTTTTTCTTATACCAATATATAGCATGTTTAACTACTTTACTTGCTCTAGTATTATCATCGGATAAATTTTTAGGTCTAAGAAAAGGAGTTTGAGCTCCATATCGGTTTGAGATATCAATAATTTTTGATGAATCTGTTGAAACAATAATTTTATCAAATATCTTACATTTAATTAGTTTTTTTATAACATAATAAATTATTGGCTTATTATTAACTTTAATTATATTCTTGTTTTTTATTCTTTTACTTCCAATTCTTGCAGGAATAATTGCTAAATTCATAATTTTTTTAACAAAAACCAAGTAAGGTTATCTTGAGGATATTTGTAATCATTCTTATATAAAAAACCATAATCAACTAAATTTAAATTGTAATCGTTAAGCATTTCGCCTGCAAAATCTCTTTTGAAAAGTTTATTTTTGAATTTTCTATAATTAATTTTTATAGGAGTTGGGTTAAAATATTCTACAAGTAATATATATTTATTAGAAAGTTCATAAATTTGTTTATAATATTTTTTTAATTCATGCGGATCTATATGAATTAAAACCCCTTTAGTAAAAACTAAATCATATCTTTTGCTACTCTTAAAATTTTTGAATGTTCCTAAATAATTTTTTGATATTTTCTTTTTATTAAGAATTTCAATAGATTTTTTGTTAATATCAATACCATATAGTTTAATTTTAGGCGCAATTTTGTTAATAGCTTGCAAATTCAAACCAATATTACAACCTACTTCAAAGACACTATCAATTTTTAAAAAATATTTTTTTAGTTTTTTAAAGAAAGCTATATTGGAATTTAATATGTTTTCATCATTATTTCTGGATATATAATTATTTCCAAAATTACCCTTCCAAAACTTTTCTTGCTCATTCATTTTATGATCTTTTTAATTTGAGTATCCACTCTTTTTTATTATTTAAATAAAAAATTTCTTTGTTAACAAAATTATCTATTATACTATTGTATTCTTCTAGAGATATATTTAAGTAATTACAGAACTTTGTAATATTTTTTGGATTAACTTTCCCATCAATTTTTCTTACTATTTTTAATGCTTCTTGTCTTGAAATTAATTTTTCTCTAATCATAATATTAAGTTGATCTGTAGCTCTACCATAGCCATATTTTAAATACTTTATAGACTCTCTTATATCAATAAACTCCATATCACAATTTTCTTCTGTCATAAAAGACCCGTATTGTGGCTTCTCAAGACTCTTCCAACCATATTTTTTTTTAACAAATTTAGTATGCTCTACTGGTGTCCATTTAAAAAAGTGTCCATAAAAAATTGCTTTAATATTATTTTTTTCTATTAATTCATCATCTGGATAAAATAGAATTTTAATATCATCTTTTTTTGTATCTTCATCAATCATATCTTCTTCTCTGTACCCTCTCATACCTCCAAATTCTTGGCGCCATCTTTTGTTCATAACCATATTATCTCTAGAATATTTAGGACCCCCATATTCAAAAATTGGATTTTCACCATATATAATCAGTGGAATTTTAAACTTTACAGCTATATGAATTGGTATCGTAAATATGCCTACATGATTAACCCAGTAAGGATCGCCTACAGTTTCAAAACCTTTATAAACAAATTTTTTTACTATATTTGGATTCAAAGTAAAATGTATATGGTCTACGCCAATTGATTTTAAAACCTCCAAGTTATGAGTACCTATATCTGATTGATCAAATTGATCAAAGGTAACTGCTAAAACTCTTAATCCATGAATTACCTTCATAGCATGAGTTTGCCACGTACTATCCTTGCCACCACTTACGGGAACAATACAATCATATTCTCTGAATTTAGTGGATTGAAGTGTTTCTTGAATAATTTGATTAAATTCTTTTGATCTTTCATCCCAATTTAAATCACTTTGGCTATTTAAATGTTTTCTTTTAGCAGAGTTACAAGCATCACAAATATCATCTTTATCAAAATAAATATCAGGTTTAGTATTCGGGAATAAACAATTTTTACAATATTTAATCATTTCATTCTTATAGATATTTTATTATTTTTTAAATATTCTTTTATTGAAATAATTGTTTCACCAATCCAAAAAAAAATACTGCCTGCAGCTACAGCTTCTGCACCTGCATTAAATGCTTTTAAAAAATCTTCTTTTGATCCACAGCCACCCATAGTAATTACTGGCACATTACTAATTTTAGTAATAATTTCAATAAAGTTAATATCAAATCCTTTCATCGTACCGTCCAAATCGACAAAATTAATTAAAACTTCACCTGCGCCTAATTTTTCAATTTCTTTTATTTCAATTAATGGGTCTAGTGGATTTTTATTTTCCAAATTTTTAATCATAAACGGTATATTATTTTTTCTAATAATATCCATACAAACAACAACTGATTGATTGCCAAAATATTTTGCAATTTGTTCAATAACTTTTCTATTTTCAAAATAAGACGTTTTAATTACTATTTTATCCGCCCCACTTTCAAATAGTCTTTTTGCATTATCTAAATTTCTAATTCCACCTCCAACAGTTAGAGGCATATTGCAAAATTTACTTATTTCATAAATATTAGAATAGTTTATTTTATTATTATCATAAGCATCAATATCTAAAATAAACATTTCATCTGCAAATCTTTTTGAAAAAACTTTTGTTGTAGATACAAAATCTCCTACAATTCTATGTTCATCAAATTGAATTGATTTTACTATTGAACTTCCCTTAATAAGTAATGCTGGGATTATTCTTTTTTTTAACATTTTATAAATTATAAAAATTTTTTAATAACTTTAACCCAGGTTCTTGACTTTTTTCTGGATGAAATTGAAAACCGTAAATTTTGTTTTTCTGTATTGCGCCAATATAATTTTCACCTGAATAATTAAAATTCATTGTTTTAGCCTGTCGATCATTTACATTTATTGAATAACTATGAACAAAATAATAATTTGACTCTATATCAATAGAATTAAATAAATTTATGTTAATTTTTTTTTCAAAATTATTCCAACCTACGTGAGGAAGTTTTATTTTCCTATTTTTATCCATTTTATCAACAGTTCCTGTAATAAGATCTAAACCTTTTGTAGCTTGAAATTCATATCCTTGAGACATAAGTAATTGCATTCCAACACAAATACCCAATAAATATCCTCCTTTTTTAATATGATTCTTAATTAGCTTAGTAAAACCAAAAGAATTTAAATTACTCATAGCAGAAGGAAAGGAGCCCACTCCAATTAAAACAATTTTATTAAATTTTTCTATTTCATCAGGATTATCAGAAACATAGGTATCAATGTTAATCAGATTAAAGCCATTTTTTATAGATATAATATTTCCAATTTTATAATCGATTATAGCAATGGTCTCTTTATTCATTATTCCAATGTTATTAAAAATGATAATTATTTATATTATAAATCTTAAATTTATTTATAAAAAAATCTATAATAAATAAGAGGTATTTAGTAAAAGTTAATAATAAAATAAATGTATATTTTAAGAAAAGCTAATTTCAAAGATAATTTAGATATATTTAATTGGAGAAATGATGAAACTTCCAGAAAAATGTTTTTTAATACAAAGAAAATTAAATGGAAAGAACACTGTATTTGGTTTGAAAGCAATTTAAATAATAATAAAAAATGCCTATTAATTTGTAGTAGGAAAAATAATTTTAAAGTTGCAATTATAAGATTCGATTTATTAAAATATAAAGCAAAAATTTCAGTAAATTTGAATCCATCTATGCGTGGAAAAGGTCATGCAGTAAATTGTTTGAATTTATCTTTAGAATACCTTAAAAATTTTTATCCAAATATAAAAAGTATTATAGCTGAAATCAAATCTAATAATATTGTGAGTATAAAAACTTTTGAAAAAATTGGATTTATATTTGTTAAATCCAAAGAAAATATTTTGCACTATGAAAAGAAATTATGACAACTAACTTTGTTTTTAGAGTAGATTCCTCTATTAATATAGGATCAGGTCATGTTAGCAGGTGTATAAATTATGCTTTGTATCTTAAGAAACTTGGTAATAATGTAAGTTTTGTATGTAGAGAGTTAAATGGAAATATTATACATAAAATAAAGTTAAATAAAATTAAAGTCCACATTCTAAATTTAAGACAAAATAATAAATTAAAAAAAAAAAGAAATTATAATAAATTTTTAGGAGATACCTTAAAAAATGATCTCGAGGATACAATATCAGTTATCAAAAGGTTTGATAAAGTAGATTTACTGATAATTGATCACTATTGGATAAATTATAGTTGGCAAAAATTAATAAAAAATTATGTTAATAAAATATTAGTAATAGAAGACCTGTATAATAGAAAGCATTACTGTGATTTCCTTTTAAATTATAATAACTTTAGTAACGCAAAAAAAATCTATTCAAAATTAAATAATAAAAATACTAGACTTCTTCTCGGTCCAAAATATTTATTACTACCTAAAGATTACTATTCAAATTATAATAGAATTGATCTCAATAAAATAAAAATTTTTATTTTTTTTGGGCACTCTGACAATAATAATTTAACTATTAAAGTTTTAAGGTATTTAATAAATATTAAAAATTTTAATTTTTTTTACAATATTGCAATTGGTGAAGAATCAAGAAAATTAAAATTAATAAAAAAACTTTTTGGTAAAAGCAAAAATTACAAAATATTTGTGCAAACAAAAAATATTAAAAAAGTTTTATTGAATAGTCACTTAGCAGTTGGATCTGGTGGATTTAATTCTTTTGAAAGAATTAGATTATGTGTTCCGTCAATTGTAATCAGTAATGCAGCAAACCAAAATTGGGTATGTAAATTTTTATCTAATAAAAAATTAATAGAATATTTAGGTAATGAAAAATCTATTAACAAATCTGTATTTGAAAATAAAATTAAAGAATTAATTTATAATTATGATAATAAAATTAATATATTATTAAAAAAACAATATTTATTTCCAAAGGAATCAATGGATAATTTACATAAAAAAATTATGAAATATATTTAAATTTATAGAATTAAAAATATCTTTTGTATTATCAGATATTAAACTTTAATGTTAATAATTATTAGCTTATAAATAATACAAGTTTAAGTTTTATGAAAGTTTTAGTTGTAGTAGCTCACCCTGATGATGAAGTTCTTGGTTGTGGAGGAACAATAGCAAAATATTCAAAAAATGGACATAAAGTAAATATAGTTATTGTCTCTGAAGGTTTAACTTCTAGAGATAATGAAAGAAATTTAAATAAAAGATTATTACAATTAAATTCTTTAAAAAAACAATCTAAAGAAGCTTCTCAAATTTTAGGCGCTAATTCAATTGAATTTCTAAGTTTACCAGATAACAGACTAGATAGCTTAGATTTAATTGAAATTGTAAAAAAAATTGAAAAAATAGTTTTTAAATTTAAACCTCAAGAGATTTTTACTCATCATTATGGTGATCTAAATATTGATCATAGAATAGTACACCAAGCTGTTATGACAGCTGCAAGACCTCACTCTGCAGATTTTGTAAAAAAAATAATAACATTTGAAAATCCATCTAGTACCGAATTTCAATCTTTAAGTTTTAACAGTTATTTTAAACCAAATTATTTTCAAGATATTGAAAATTTTTTACCATTAAAGGTAAAAGCGCTAAAAAAATATAAATCAGAAATTAGACAATGGCCTCATTCTAGATCAACTAAGTTTTTAGAAATATTAGCAAAATACAGAGGATCAATATCAGGTTTGAAATTAGCTGAGGCATTTTTTATTGAAAGATTTATTAATTAAATGATGTAGAGATCTATTTGGATAATATTATTTTACTAACCAACAAAATATATGGGGAAAGCATATTTGAAGATCTTATAAAATCTAATTTGCCTTATAAATTTGTACTCATAAAAAATAAAAATAAATTTACTCTAAAAAAAATACAGAAACTCAAACCAAAATATATTTTTATTCCTTTTTGGTCTTCAATTATAAGTAGAAGTATTTATTCAAATTATACTTGTATTAATTTTCATATTAGTGATTTGCCTTTTGGAAGAGGTGGTAGTCCTTTACAAAATTTGATAATTAAGAATTTTTCAAAAACAAAAATTTCAGCATTTAAATGTAATGACATATTAGATGGAGGAGATATATATTTAAAAAAAAATTTAAATCTTAAAGGATCTGCAGAAAAAATTTTTAGAAATTCATCTAAAATTATATTTGAAATGATCTGTGAAATTTTAAAAAAAAATATACTACCTAAACCTCAAAAAGGTAAAGTTTTTAAATTTAAAAGAAGAGAGCCTAATCAAAGTAATTTAAAAAATATTAAAGATTTAAAAATCATGTATAACATGATTAGAATGTTAGATGCTGAAGAGTATCCTAAATCTTATTTGGAAACTAAACATTTTAAATTTGAATTAACTAATGCAAAATTGTATAAAAAAGAATTAATAGCTTCAGTAAAAATAAAAAAAAAATGAAAATAGAAGATATAAATATAGGTTTAGATCACCCGCCTGTAATAATTGCAGAAATGTCTGGTAATCATAATAATTCATTAGAAAAAGCATTAGAGTTAGTTGAAATTGCGGCTAAAAGTGGGGCAAATATATTAAAACTTCAAACTTACAAACCAGAAACAATGACCATAAATTGTAAAAATAAATATTTCCAAATTAAAGATAAAAAAAGCCCTTGGTATGGGAGATATTTATTCGAATTATATCAAGAAGCAAATACTCCATGGGAATGGCATAAAGAAATAATATTTCAAGCCAAAAAATTAGGTTTAATAACCATAAGCACTCCTTTTGATGAAACGTCAGTTGATTTTTTAGAAGATCTTGGAGTGCCAGCTTTTAAGATTGCTTCATTTGAAAATAATGATTTTAATTTAATAAAGAAAATTTGTAATAAAAATAAACCTATAATTTTGTCTACTGGTTTATTAAGTTTATCAAAATTATCTGAAGTTTATGAGTTTTTAAAAATTAATTTACGTGATAATTTTGCATTATTAAAATGCACTAGTAATTATCCATCTGATCCAAAAGATAGCAACATATTAACAATCCCAAATATGAGAAAATTATTTTCTTGTGAAATTGGACTTTCTGATCACACTCTTGGGATTGGAGTGCCTATTGCATCTGTCGCATTAGGAGCAAGTATAATAGAGAAACATTTTATTAAATCTAGAAAATTAGGTGGGCCAGACGCTTCTTTTTCTTTAGAGCCAAATGAATTAAAAGATTTAGTTACGCAATCGAACATTGCATGGAAATCACTAGGAAAAATAAATTATTCTATAACTAATAACGAAGCAAATTCTCTTCAATTTAAAAGATCCATATTTATAACTGAAGATATAAATAAAAATGAATTATTAACAAAAAAAAATTTAAGAATTATAAGACCAGGCCATGGTTTAGACCCAAAGTACTTTGACATTATACTCGGAAAGAGAGTAAAAAAATCTGTGAAAAAAGGAACTCCTTTTTCTTGGAGTTTAATTTAAAAAAAATTATAGATTTATTAGATCTTTATATTTCAATTCATTTGATATTTGATTATTTTCAATTTTAAAAATTTTATCACAATTTTTTAAAATACTAAATTTATGAGAAATAATAATAATTGTTTTTTGTTTTCTAAATTTATTTAATTCATTTATAATTTCTTTTTCAGTTTCATTGTCAAGAGCACTAGTTGATTCATCTAAAACTAATATATCTCTATCAAAATAAAAAGATCGGGCTAATGATATTCTTTGCTTCTGGCCTCCAGATAACTTCACACCGTTTTCTCCAATAATTGTATCTTCATTGTCAGGTAAACCCTTTACATAATTAAAAATATTAGATTGTTTCATGGAAGTGCTTATTTTATTATCTTCAATATTATTATCATTTATGCCAATAGCTATATTTTTTTTAATTGAAGTATTAAGTAGATTAGAATTTTGAGGAAGATATGCAAATAATTCTTTATAAAATAATTCGTTAACACTTTTATTATTTATTAAAATTTTTCCTTTAGTTGGTTTTAATAAACCAAGTATAATATCAATTAAAGTTGTTTTACCTGAGCCTGAAGATCCAATGATTCCAATAGTTTCATTTTTATTTATAGACAGATTTATATTTTTAAGGATATAATTATTATTTTCCTCATATTTATAGTAAATATTTTTAAGTTTTAAATTTTCAAAATTAATTTTCTCTTTTTGGTTATTATCTTCTTCACTTTTAAATTCATTAAAATTATAATTAGAAAAATCTTTGTGTAGGATTGAAATTGCATTTTTGCCATAACTTAACTGACTTAATGATAAAATAAATTGATTAACTATTGGTAGCAATCTCAATGCAGCTAGAGAAAATATAGTAATAATAGGAACTATATTTTCTAAATCATATTCTAACATTATCATTATAACAACAGTGGATATTAAAAAAAAAACTATTATTAGCTCTAAAATATATCTGGGTGAAGTAGAAATAACTAAAAATTTTGTATTATTATTAGCAATTTTTTTTGCACCATTAATTATTAAGTTATAAAAGTAATTTTGGTATCCAAAAAGTTTGTTTTCTTTAAAAGTACTGAAAAATTCTCTAACTCCCTGCATCATTTCTCTATCACCTTCGTTTGCATTTCTTCCATATAATTTTATTTTTTCAAGAAATGTGACTCTGTATATTAATATTAATAAATAAAATAAAATTGCTAATATCGACAAAATTAAAAAGTTATGTAATGCAAGATAAATAATTATAATAATTCCAATAATTGCATCACTAAGAATTTTTAATATAGATTTAAGTACTGCGCCATATACATTTAGGTAAGCTCCAATAGAAGTTAAATATAGTGAAGAGTCGTTCTTTATATAATCTTCATATTCCATATTTTGGTAACCTTTTAAAAGTTTTTCTCTTAGATATATTTCTCTTTGATAAGAAAAGTTTGTAATCTTGTAATTTATGAAAATTATGATTATAGATTTAAAAAGAAATACTAAAAAAATAATAACGCCTATAACAATAAGTATATTTTCCTTTGTTAAATTCAATTTTAAAAAATTAATTAAATAAATAATATTATTATTAAATATTAATTTGTCAGAAATTATCAAGGTTGTATAAAAACCAATTAGTCCTAGTCCCGCTAAATCTAAAAAGGATGAAATTAATGTTAATGATAAAATTGTTATATATTTAGTAAACTTAATATTAGTTAAATCATAAATTTTTTTTATATATTTTTTATTACTTAATTTAGAAAAATTTTCATCACTCATATTTTTTTTAACAAATCTTTGATATAATATGTATAATTATTTTGCGGATATTTGCTTATTAATTTAGTCAAACTTTTTTTATTTATAAAACCATTTCTAAAAACTACTTCTTCTATACAACCTATTTTTTCTTTTTGCCTATTTTCAATAATTTTTATAAAATTACTAGCCTCTAGTACATTATCTGGATTTCCTGCATCTATCCAAGCATAACCTCTACCTAAATTTGCTGCTTTAAGTTTATTTAACTTTAAATATTTTCTATTAATCTCAGATATTTCAAGTTCATTACGTTTAGAAGGTTTAAGTTTTTTTGCATACTTTATAACATTACTATCAAAAATATATAGGCCAGTAATAATATTATCAGAGTTTGGATTTTTTGGTTTCTCCTTAATTGATTTAATTATATTATTTTTACCAAATTCAATCACTCCAAACTGACTTGGATTTTGAACTTTATAAGTAAAAATTGTTGCTCCAATATTTTCTCTTATTGAAGAAAGAATTTTTTCTTTAAGACCTTGACCATAAAATATATTATCGCCCAGTATCAACATAGTAGAAGAGTTATGAATAAAATCTTCTGCAATTAAAAATGCTTCGGCTATACCATTTGGCTTTAATTGAGCTTTATAGCTAATTTTTACTCCTAATTTGCTCCCATCACCTAATAAATTTTTAAATGCTTTTTCATCCCTTGGGTCATGAATAATTAATATATCCTTAATTTTTGCTAATAATAATATTGATAATGGATAATAAATAAGTGGTTTATCATAAATAGTAATAAGTTGTTTAGATGTACCTAATGTTAATGGAAATAACCTAGTCCCTTTACCACCAGCCAATATTATGCCTTTTATTTTTTTTTTCATAAATTAATCTTACAATTTAGATACCAGTTAATAGTTTTTTTTATTCCAGTATCAAAGTTTACTTTAGGTTTCCAATTGAGCTTATTCATAATTTTTTTTGAATTAAGAGAATATCTATAGTCGTGCCCTGGTCTATCCTTTACAAACTGAATTAATTCAGAAAATTTTTTGATATCATTATTTTTTTTTATAATTTTTTTATCAAGATAATTACAAATTTTTTTTGTAATTACAATATTTTGTAATTCATTTTTACCACCAATATTAAATGTTTCATTTCTGTATTTGCTTGATAAAATTTTTTTTATTGCACTAATGTGATCATCAACATATATCCAATTACGAATTTGATCTCCTTTACCATAAATAGATATTTTTTTATTTGTAATAATTTTATTTATGATATTTGGAATTAATTTTTCTTTATTTTGATATGGTCCGTAATTATTACCGCAATTAGAAATTAAGTATGGTAATTTATAAGTTCTGCCCCATGCTCTAACAAGATGATCGGAGCTGGCTTTAGTTGCTGAATATGGAGAACTTGGAAGGTAAGGAGAATTTTCAGAAAAAGATTGATCATTTTTTTTTAAATCTCCATAAACCTCATCTGTAGAAATATGATAAAAAACGAATGTTTTTTTTAATTTGTTACTTAGATTATTATAATATTTAAGTGAACATTCTAATAGATTAAAAGTTCCAAGTATATTAGTTTCTATAAATTGTTTTGAACTTGTTATGGAATTATCTACATGTGTTTCAGCAGCTAGATTTAAAATTTTATTAGGCTTATGATAATTAATTAATTTTAATATTGAATTTTTATTATTAATATCAGTTTTATTAAAAATAATTTTTTTTCTTTTTGCTAGCTCTTTTATTTCTTTTTTATTACTGGCATATGTCAGTTTATCTAAAACTATTATTTTATGATTAGACTTAATTAAATCTTTTACTAAATTAATTCCAATAAAACCAGCACCTCCAGTGATAAGTAATTTCATTTAGTTTGTAGGCATTTTAAATTCAGGTCCAGAATTTATACTTTTAGGCCACCTAGATGTTATAGTTTTAAGTTTTGTATAAAAATGCACACCTTCCATTCCGTGCATTGCATGATCACCAAATAATGAATTTTTCCATCCTCCAAAACTATGAAATGCCATTGGAACTGGAATAGGAACATTTACCCCAACCATTCCGATTTTACTATTAGTTGTGAAGTGTCTAGAAATTTCACCGTCAGAAGTATAAATACTTGTTCCATTTCCAAACTCGTGATCATTAACAAGCTTTAAAGCTTCATCATATGATTTGGCCCTTACTACGGACAATACTGGACCAAAAATTTCCTCTTTATAGATTTTCATTTGATTATTAACATTATCGAATAAGGTAGGGCCAATAAAATAACCATTTTCATAACCTTGAATTTTAATATTTCTACCATCTAGCAACAAATGAGCACCTTCTTTTTCTCCTGTATCAATATAGTTTAGAATTTTTTCTTTATGCTCTTTAGATATTACTGGACCCATTTCAGAGGAAGAGTCAGTCCAAGGCGCAACTTTAAGAGTTTGAGCTTTATTAGATATTTTGTCAACAAGACTATCTGCAATTTCACCAACAGCTACAGCCACAGATACTGCCATACATCTTTCACCTGCTGATCCATAGGCTGCACCTATGATTCCATCAACAGCCTGATCTAAATTTGCATCAGGCATTACGACAAGATGATTTTTTGCACCTCCTAGGGCTTGTACTCTTTTTCCATTTAAAGCTGATTTTTCATATACATATTTAGCAATAGGTGTTGAGCCAACAAAACTAACTGAACTGATGGAACTTTCGTCTAAAATCATATTTACAATATCTTTATCACCATTAATTACATTGAATACTCCATCAGGTAAACCAGCCTCCGAAAATAATTCTGCTAATTTAATACTGCAGGATGGATCTTTTTCAGAAGGTTTTAAAATAAACGAGTTACCACAAGCAATAGATATAGGATACATCCACATTGGAACCATTGCTGGAAAATTAAAAGGGGTAATTCCAGCAGTTATGCCTAAAGGCTGCCTTATTGACCATGAATCAATATTAGTTCCAACATTTTGAGAAAATTCACCTTTAAGTAAATGCGGTATGCCTGTAGCAAATTCAACTACTTCCATACCTCTAATTACAGAACCTTTAGCATCTTCAAGTGTTTTTCCATGTTCTTCCGAAACAATAGTAGCAAGAGTTTCAATATTTTTTTCCAAAATTTCTTTGTATTTTGATATTATTCTAGATCTTTTTAGGGGTGTAAATTCAGACCATGCTAAAAAAGCTTTTTTAGAACTGTTTAAAGTACGTTCAAAATCTTCTGTTGATGATAAAACAACATTACCAATTTTTTCTCCTTTTGAAGGATCATTTATATCAAGAAAATTTTTTGAATAGCATATTGATGATCCGTCAATATAATTTTTTACTGTTTTCATTGGTATTCTTATATATTAAAAACAGATTTCTTGAATAAATAATTATACCAATAGCTTGTGCAAGCATAAAAGGGAAACTTCCAATATGGTGTGCATATACTAGTGTAATTAAACCGCCTAAAAGACTACACCACCAAAATCCTATTGGAATTATACTTGTTTTTAATTTTTCTGTATAAAACCATTGTATAACCCATCTACTGAAAAAAATTAATTGACCTAAGGTTCCAAAAGATACCCATAGTAATTCACTTAATGAAAGGTTATACAAACCTATTGAACCTAATATATAATTCATTGATTTTTAATTTTATTAATCATAATTTTTACTTTTATCATATCTCTAATCCCATGTATTAATCTTTTTAAAGTACCATATTTTGAAAGACCATGTAACCTTCGCCTGTGATTAACATTAACAAAAAAAGTATCATAACCTGATCCACTGTAAAGTGCAGGAAGAAATCTATGCATGCCATCAAAAAAATCAAAATTTAAAAATACTTTTTTTTTGAAAACTTTTAATGAACACCCCGTATCTAAACAATTATCATTTAGAATTTTAGATCTTATATAATTGGCTATCTTAGATGAAAAAATTTTAATTATACTATCTTTCCTTTTTTCTCTTATTCCACCCACTAAATAATAGTTATTAGAATTCGTATAAATTTCAATTAATTTTGGAATATCTGCAGGATCATTTTGACCATCACCATCAATAGAAATTATGTTTTCATACTTTGATTTTGTTATGCCGTAATACAATGAAAAACTCTGACCTTTATTTGTGTTATTTCTATGTAAAATTATTTTATTTAAAAGATTATTTCTTAGCAAGTTTTCTCGTAGATCATCTGTACTACAATCATCAATTAAAATAATCTCATAGGGAAAATTTAAATTATCTAAATTAAAAATTATTTCATTAATTAAAGAAACTATATTTTTGCTTTCATTATAAATTGGAATTATTATTGAAAAATTCATCTCTATTAGGATATTATATTTATTTTATATTAAATATACTTTATTTAAAGCCTTACAATATATGAAAATTTTAAATTTATCTGGAAATCATTTACGACATTTGTATTTTCATGAAAAAATAATTTCAAATTTTGATACCTGTGGAATTTTAATCTATGAAAGGGAAGAGGCCTTACCAGAACCTCCAAAAGGTACATCTGTATCAGATAAGTTTTTATTTTATAAACATTTTAAAGAAAGAGATATAGCTGAAAAAAAGTATTTTAAAAGAATAACTAATACTAAATTTTATCAACTAAAAAATCATTTTGTATTTAATGATAATAAATTTAAAGAAGATAAAAATTTAATAAATATTTTGAAAGAAACTCAGCCAGATGTGGTTATTTCTTTTGGTATTCCAATTTTGTCTAAAAATATTTTAAATAAAATGCCAGATTTAAAGTTTAATTTCCACTTGGGATTGTCTCCTTGGTATAGGGGGGCTGCAACTATGTTTTGGCCTTTCTATAATATGGAGCCTAATTTAGCTGGAATTACAATTCATAAAATCATTTCGAAAGTAGATGCTGGAGATATTTTGCATCAATCAGTTCCTTTTCTGTCTAAAAATGATGGCATTCATGATGTATCGTGTAAAGCAATAATTAAAGCAACAAATGAATTTATTAAAAT